>JASBSU010000059.1 GCA_030148725.1 Hyphomicrobium sp. | reverse complement strand
GCCATTCCGTAAGTGGTGTAGCTTCCGTGTGAAGAGACAAGCTCACTCGCCAGCGACGTCTCATTTGCCGTGGGGAAAAGCAGCTGGCCCGGAAGTCCGAGATTATTTCCAAAGCCGCCGTGGCTCTCATCGCCGACACCGACCAGCGACACCAACGGCTGCAGCGTGGAAAGAACACCATCGACAGTCGAGGCGAGAGTACCGCCAATTGCTCCGATCGTGTCGCCGACGATCGGCAGTCCGCCAAGCGTGTTGGGAACAAGACCGAGGAGATCGTGCAGGGTGTCACCCGCATTCAGATGCAGACCAATATCCAAGGCCTGCGCGCCATCGCCTAGGGCCAGGATCGGTTGATCGTGCCCGACGGAATCTGACGCGCCCGCTTCTGCGGAGGCAGTACCTCCGCCACCGCCGCCACCGCCTCCGGCGCCAACGTGCACTTGCGGCCCAAGCTCAGCCGTGGGGATTTCCTTCGCCTCCGAAAGTGCGCTGACGGGAGCGTCGGCCGCATAGGCGGGCATCGGCGCCGCGTGCTGGTAGGTGATGGGGTCCGGCCCTTCACTCTGCGTTGCAACGTCGATGTTCGGCAGCGCATTGGCGATGGGGCTACCGTCGGAGCTGCCGTGACCATCCTGCGGCGCTTCCGCGTCAGCCGCGTGCGCTGATGTCGGAAGAAATGCGTCGCGGCCGGCCATCTCGGCCAGCACGAACGCCCAGGTCAAAAAGCTCGCCCACCGGCGTTTTTCGCTGAAGACTTGCTCAGGAACGGCGTCCGGCTTGCGGCGCAAGAACTCGAAACCGGACGGAGATTGCATTTGTATGGACATGCTCTCACCTCGGAATGCAGAGGAGCGGCCACCGTGGCGGCGGCCGCTCCCGATTGCGTCAGCTGACAGCGCTGTCGAGCGTGTGGCCGATGTCGAGGCCGCCGATGTCACCGATCGACCCGACGTTCAGCGCGTCTCCGAGCAGCCCGTCGCCGCCAAGAAGGCCGCCGTCGAGGATGCCGCCCAACTCAGCGCCACCGACGAGGTTGCCAAGCTCCGCGCCTCCGACCGTCGCATCGAGCGTGCCGGGAGCATGAGCCTCGGCGACGTATTCACCATTCAACGCTTCGACATTCAGGCCCAGCGGACCAGTGACAGCGTCGCCGGCATCGCCGAGCGTTGCGATGTTGCCCAGAAGGCCGCCGGCGTCTGAGCCGTCACCGACGATTGCGTTGATGCCGTCACCAGCGTGCACTTCGGCGATGTTCTCGCCGTTGAGCGCTTCAACGGTAATTCCTCCCGTGGAGCCATCACCGGCCTCGCCGGCCGAGCCGAGGAGATTGCCGAGGCCGGTGTCACCGCCGACGACGATGTCAGCAGCATCCCCCGCATGCACTTCGAGAATGTTGCCATTCTGAAGAGCATCGACTTGGATGCCTTGCAGCCCGTCGGTCAGACCACTGAGGTCACCGAGTCCGCCGAGGCCACCCAGGCCGCCGACGCCGTCGCCGCTCGTGGCGTCGCCAATGAGGTCAGCAACGGTACCGTCCCCGACGGTCGCATCGAGCACCCCGGGAACGTGAGCGTCAACGAGACTGTCCGCGTTGACGATGTCGATGTGCGTTCCGTCGAGCCCGTCACCGATGATGCCACCGGGGACGTCACTATGCGCGTCGATCAGACCGTGATCGTCTCCGTCTGTGTCGACGACGTCCACATCGATGCCGCCGTTCGAACCGTCAACGCTGATGAGACCGCCGCCGCTGTCAGGCGGTGATGAGTTATCGCCGGTGTCCGTCGGGGGTGCATTCGAGCCGCCATCACCATTGGAATCTGGCGGCGGTGCTTGATGGCCTGATGACCCCGACGGCGACGTCGTATCGGCGTAGGCAGGAGCACCTGGTATTCCCGGATAGATGAGATTGGACATGTGTTCCTCCAGTCTGACGGAGCCCGCGCCAAGATTGAGTGAGCGCGCAGGCAACTGAACGGAGCAATGCCAGAGGGAATCCTTCGTTCCGGCCGCAACGTGGCGACGGTTTACGCCCAGTTTACGTGAAATACGGGCGTGTAATGACCACGGCGGTGCTTAATGGTCTCCCGCCGTCACACGACTTCGAAGTCGATGGGTTTGAACGAGCCGTTGTTGGACTGCGGTGCCGAGCAAGCAGTCAGGGCGACGATCAAGTCCATCTCGGCAACGAACCGGATGTAGTCGTTTGCCCGGCTCATTGGGGGATTGACCTTCAGCGCTCCCGTATCGCCGTCCAGCGCCACGTTCATGAAGATGTTGAATGCAACGGGGATGTCGTCCGCATCGATGCCGTACGGCGCCAGCGCGCGTTCGAAGTTCCCCTGGCATCCGTGATGCGGAGCCTGATCGCCGTAGATGATGCGGAAGGTATCGCGCGAACATGGGGTGAGCAGGAAATCATGCCGGCCGACCGTGTCCTCGACGATGCGCAGCATCACCCTGCTGCGATTGGAATAGAGAGCATCGCCCGTCGTGAGAAAGATCCGGCTCGCATAGTCCAGCGATCGCCCGGACGAAATGACCTCGCGCTTGTCGTCACGGGCGAACGCCAGCATATCCGACACCTGTTCGCCGGACGGATCGATCACGGTCAGCGTCTGCCCCCGGCGCACCACAAAAGCGCGCCCGGTACGCGGCGCGATCCGCTCACGCATGGCGGAACGGACACTTCCAGTTGCTGCCAACTTCGCGGCCGCTGTACTGAGCGGCGGCTGACCCCTTGCCGTGTCGGGCGAGCATGGGGTTGGCCGATCCCTGCAGCGCGACATCGCGCTCGATGGTTGCGCTTCTGATGGTTTCATAGCGACCTTCTTCGCGCAGCTTTTCGAACTGGGCATGCAGGTTGAAGACGAGCGTCGGATACTTGAAGCGCCGCGCGAGGCGGCTGGCATTCGGGTGCAGGCCGACGACGAAGAAACCGCGACCGCCGATGCTCAAGCTGAAGTGCGGCGAGCCGGGATCGGAATCGACGTTCGGATCCCAGTGGAAGTCCTCGGCGTCTATCGCGTGAAACGCGCTCAGTCGCTGCCAAAGGTAGGTCTCGAATTCGGCTTCGCTGACCGCGCGATCGTTACGGTAAATGATCGCCTGGCTGACGAACATCTTCTCATCCGGGTCATACTGCGAGGCAAAATCCTGCAGTCGCCGTGTGATGAGCCGGTCGTAGGCATCGCGCCGGATATCGGACGCCACCAAGACCTCGAGCTGATGCCGTCGCAACGCGGCCTTAGCACCGACGCAAGGAAAGTCCGGTTGAGCGACGAAATCCTTCAGTTCTGCAGCAATCGTCTCCCTCTCGGCGCGCGAGAGAGCAATGATGTCGGATGTGGGGTTCATTTTGATCCAGTCGTTGTTTTGCCGTGTAACGACTGGGACTTGGCAGGGTTCCCGCGATCGATTGGCGGTCACGGTTGCGATGGCGGCCGTCAGCGGAGGCGCTCAACAGCCGTTCAATAAGCCAAGAAGCTTTGCTTCCTGCCGCTAGACGGGCTCGCCCTTGCGGCAACGCTCGCGGAACAGGCGGGCGGCCGTTGCTTTGAGCTGCCTTGGACCGAGCTGCGCCAAGCCGTTGAGCTGCAACATGATGGCCGCAAGCTCCCGCCGAGGCCCTTCCTCTTGCGTCAACGTCAGCATTTTGCATGCGTCGTTGAACGATATCGAGATCACCGCCAGTTCGTCGGGATCATAGTATTCCTTATCAATAAGCATTTTGGTTACTCCTCAATGCCCAAACATAGGCGCTTGCCGGCGCTCCTCAATCCGCGAAAATCCCAGAATGGGCATAAGGAGAGCGAGCGGGGTTATGGGTGAGGAACTGATTTAGCGCCTAAGTAGTTTGTTACTCATTCAACGGCGACGAGGCTCCGATGAACGGCCTTACGCGAGAGACCAGGCTCCAGATCATGCTGAATGACGAGGAGCTCGCCACCATTGACGACTGGCGCTTCAGTCAGCGCATGCCGAGCAGAGCC
>JASBSU010000043.1 GCA_030148725.1 Hyphomicrobium sp. | reverse complement strand
GTTGCCAGGAATGACCGCATCGGGATTGGCGATCCACTTGTCGAGTGTCGCCTCGGTCCAGGTGATGCCGGAGTCCTGCATCGACTGGGTGTAGGCGTAGCCCTTTTCCGTTCCGGCCTTGCGGCCGACCACGCCGTACAGCGAAGGTCCGAGCCGGTTGTCATCCTTCACGAAGGAATGGCACTCGCGGCAGTGGTCGTTGAAGCTGATTTCGAGGTCTTGGGCGTGCGCGCCGATGGGCGCAAGCAGCAGAGCATATGCGGCTGCGGTCAATGGGCGGCTCATGGCTTCTCCCGGCATGTTTGGCGGAAGGCTGGCAGAGAGAAGCTAAGAGCTGGCTAAGGCGCGCAGAGTGTCCTCAGGGGCGATCCTCGGAGACGCTGCCGATGCCGGGGTCGGACACCACATCTGCGCTGCGGACGAACAGCAGCGTGCCGTCGCCGCGCTCGACCTTCAGGTACTTGGCGAAGCCCTGTCCCAGCTGCGCTTGTTCCAAGAGCCGCTCGCCGGAGTAAAGCGCGATGCAGCCTGCCGGCAACGCACGAGATGTACCCTCGGGCTTGGTGGTGGCATCGAGGGCTACGAGCGCGTCGCGGTCACGGCAGGCCGGAGCGTCGGCGCCTTTGACCATCCACACTTCGGCAGCGGCGGTCACGGCCGTTGCACAGAGGACGGCGAACGCTGCGAGTGTGCGCACGCCGCGACGACGGCGCGGGGTCATACCGGCGAAACGGCGACGGCCGGGTGGTGCATGCGGCGCGCGGTGCGGCCGTTCGGCAAGTCACCGCGCTCATACTCGATGGCGCGGATGAACTCGCGAATCCGCGGCTGGATCTCGGTGCGCCAGCGGGTGCCATTGAAGACGCCGTAGTGACCGACGCCCTCCTGCATGTAATGCACCTTCTGGTCGTCGGGGATGTTGCTGCACAGGTCCTGCGCCGCCTCGGTCTGTCCGATGCCGCAGACGTCGTCGCGCTCGCCCTCGACCGTCATCAGTGCCGTGTCGCGGATCTCCGAGCAGTCAACGCGTACGCCGTGGTGCATCATGGTGCCCTTCGGCAGCGCGTGGTCCTGGAACACGGTCTTGACGGTCTGCAAGTAGAACTCGGCCGTGAGGTCCATGACCGCGAGATATTCGTCGTAGAAGGTCTGGTGCTGCTTGACGGAGTCGCAGTCGCCTTTGACGAGGTTCTTGAACAGGTCGACGTGAGCGGTCATGTGCCGCTCGAGATTCATGGTCATGAAGCCGGTGAGCTGCATGAAGCCGGGATACACGGGACGCATGAACCCAGCGTGCGGCAGCGGCACTGTCGAGACGACATTGTTCTCGAACCATTCGATGGAACGGCCCTCGGCGAGCTTGTTGACGCCGGTCGGGTTGCGCCGGGTGTCGATCGGACCACCCATGAGTATCATCGAGGCCGGCTGACAGGGGTCGTCGATTGTCGCCATGTGTGCAACGGCGGCCAGCACCGGGACGGCCGGTTGGCAGACGCCCATGACATGCGTATCGGGTCCGAGCACGCGGATGAAATCGATCACGTGATCAATGAAGCTGTCGAGGTCGAAGCGGCCCATTGCGAGGGGGATGTCCCGCGCGTCGACCCAGTCGGTGATGTATGTCTCGTGGTCGGGGAGCATCGCCTGCACAGTGCCGCGCAGCAGCGTTGCGTAGTGACCCGACATCGGGGCGACAATCAGCACCTTGGGATCGTGCCGGGCGCCGGTGAGCGCGTCCTCGTCGCGCTTGAAGTGAATGAGATTGCAGAACGGCGTCGAAGCGACGATGCGCTCGCGGACCGCGACCTCCACGCCGCCGACGCGGGTGGTTTTGAGGCCGAACTCCGGTTTGCCATAGCGCCGGGTGACGTTCTCGAACACCTCGCAGGCGGCCGACAGATGACGACCGTACGGCGTCGCCCCCATCGGATTCATCGGCCAATCGAGTACGCTACGAAGGCCGCTGACACCGAGGCGGAGCGGCGAGAGGAAGGTATGAGCGAACTCGTAGGCGTAGTAGTGCATGGCTTTGCCCTCTGCTGCAGTGCAGCGATGCGTGCGAGTCTGGCAGTGTCCCGAACGTCACATGGCTGTCAGAGCCATGGCTGATAATATAGGGTTTCGCCACAGAAACTGTTCCCTTCCGGACACTTGTTGGCGCCCTTTTCGGCATGGTTGCCGATTTCTTAAGCATTCGAGCAAAACCACGGCTTCTCCCCGCACCGCACCACAATCGGCCATTATTGGGCGTTTGCTGTAACTCTGGGATGCCAATTCGGGTTGCTTACATGCAGCTCAGCACATAGGAGCCATTCGGGGCTGTCATGACCAATACGAGACCGCCAGGCAGGGGGCCGCAATATCAGCCGCGGCGCGATTCGCTCGGCGATCAGCGCTATGGCGCCAATCTTCCGCATGGCTTCGCCGGTGAGCGCCGTCCCTCCGCGCCGCCGCCGAGACGCTCCTCGTTCATCGGCAAGGTGCTGGTTTTCGGTGGCGTCGGCGTGCTGGCGCTCGGCGTTTTTGCGGCGACGATCTTCATCATGTCGCCGCCGACGGACTACATCCGGCGCGAGATCGTGACGCGCGTGAAGGCCGAGACGGGGCGTGACCTCATCATCGGCGGCCTGGTGTCATTCACCGTGTTTCCCAATATCGGCCTGAGGCTGGGCGACGTGTCGCTGTCGGCGCCTCCCACAATGGGCGGCGAGCCACTCGTCAAGGCTTCCAGCTTCGACGTCGGCGTGCGGCTCTTTCCGTTGCTGCGCCAGCAGATCATCGTCGAGCGTGTGGCGTTGAATGATCCGACATTTGCCCTGCGCGTCGACGGCGAGGGGCGGCGCAGCTGGGATATGGCCTCCATGACCGGCGAGGCGCTGCCGGTGCGCTTTGCTGGCGCGTCGGGCGACCGCGGCATTGCGGACCTGATCATTCCGGCTGCCCATGCGGCGCCAGGCGAGCTTGCCGGGCTCGCACTCAACGACATCTCCATCAACAATGGCGCGGTGCGCTACAACGATGAGCGCAATGGCGCGTGGGGCCGCTTCGACGGCATCAATGCACGCTTCGCCCTGCCAGCGCTCGACCAGCCGCTTACCGGAACCGGCAGCTTCCTCGCCGACGGGGAGACGTTCAAGTTCGTGAGCACGCTGACGACCCCGGCGGAGTTGGCAGCCCAGCAGACGGCCAAGCTGGCGCTCGAAGTTTCCGGCATGCCGCTGTCCTTCAACTACAACGGAACGGTCGGCGGCAGCGCGGCGAGCGGCGCCATCTCCGCCAACGCGCCATCATTGTCGGCGCTCGCACAGTGGTGGGGCACGCCAGTTTCGCCGGACGTCGGTGAGGGTGCCGTGTCGTTCTCGGCGACGCTCAACGCGACGGCGAAATTGGCCGAACTCAATCAGATCGATCTCAAAGCCGGACGTGCGGTTGCTTCCGGCGCTCTATCGTTCCAGGAGCGGGCCGGCGATCGTCCGTTCGTTTCGGCGGATCTCAGAGTCTCCGGTCTCGACGTTGCGGCTCTGCCGCTCGGTGCGGACTTGCGCACAACTGCGGGGAGCGGCCGCGCGGTTCCGGCGCCGTCGCCGCTGTCGCTCGACGCTCCAGAGCCGGCACCGGCCGAAAATCCGCAGTCCATCGAGGACCTGCTCGATCGGCCCGGACCGCGCGTCAAAGGCTATACGCAGCGCGCAGGCACTTGGAGCACGGAGCCCATCGACATCAAGGCGCTGGGCCTCGTCGATGCGGATGCGCGGCTGCAACTCGCTGACGTCACTTACGGGCGGACGAAGATCGACGCGGCACAGGTTTCGCTGAACCTCAGGGACCAGATCGCGACGATCAATCTCGCCGAGGTGCGGCTCTACAGAGGCATCGGCAAGGGTGTGGTCACGGTCGATGCAACCAACAGCGACGCTGCCTTCTCATCCGACATCTCACTGACCGGCATCGCCTCGGGGCCCCTGCTGCGCGATGCGGCGCGGGTCGACTGGCTTGACGGCACAGCGGACGTTTCGTGGAACGTCAACGGCCGTGGGGCAACGGAGGCTCAGATCATCGCCTCGCTGAACGGCACCTCGCGTGTTTCGGTGAACAATGGCGCCGTTTCGGGCTTCGATATCGGCGAGGCGCTCAGCCAGCTGTCGGAAGGCAGCATCCCGAACTTCAAGCACGATCCGTCGAAACGCACCGTGTTCCGCTCGCTGACCGGCAGCTTTGCCATCAGCAACGGCATCGCAACGAACACCGACCTCAAGCTCAACAGCCCGCATCTGCACGCGACGGGCGCCGGTTCCGTCAACCTGCCCGACCGCAGCCTCGATTACATGGTGAAGCCGAAGCTGGTCGCCAACTTGCAGGGCGATGGCGGCGAGGCGAACGCGACCGGTATCGAAGTGCCCGTGCACATCACCGGCTCGTGGCAGCAGCCGGAGTTCGCGCCGGATATCGCCGGAGCGATCAATAGCCAGGGCACGGTCGACGCGGTGAAGCAGATCGGCAAGCAGCTGAAAGGCAAGAACGCCGGAGAGGTCGTCAAAGATCTGTTCGGAAAGAGCGAAGATGGCGGCCCGTCGAAGGCGCAGAAGCTGCTCGACGGGCTGTTTGGAAAGCAGTGACGGCGTCGTCGTCGCCGTTACGGGTTCAACTCGTCGCAGCCCGCTGAGAGCGCACGGAGAATCACTGAAAGAGCGTGCGACGAAATTTTTTGTCCCTGGGGGCGAAAAACTTCTTGCGTAGGGGGGGGGTTGGCCTCATATCACCCGTCTCCGTTCGTCCACCTGCCCTTAAGGTCGAGGTTTTCCAGAACCCCCAAGGTAAGGAGCGGACGGGTCACCTCTATCTGCTGGTTGGGGAGGGTCATATGGCCTTTAATGACACCCTCTTCCAATTGGGGATGGACTTGACTCGTTCAAGCACCGCCCAAGAGGAAGATCGTCGTGTAGCTGCGCCTGTAGCGCACGAAGACAGGAAGGACTACTTCATCGAGCGTGACGGGAAGCGCTACGCAGGAACCCACCTCATCGTGGACCTGTTCGGCGCTCGACGGCTCGATGATCTCGAACACATCGATGCAACGCTGAAGCGGTGCGCCAAAGCGGCTGGGGCAACCCTGCTGGGCGTTCACCTGCATCACTTCACCCCGAACGGTGGAGTGTCAGGCGTTGCCGTTCTCGCGGAGAGCCACATCTCCATCCACAGCTGGCCCGAGGCCGATTATGCGGCCCTCGACGTCTTCATGTGTGGAGATGCCGAACCGGAGAAGTGCATCGAGATCCTGCGCGAAGCCTTCAGCGTTCGCGACGTGGTGGTGAAGACTCATCACCGCGGTTCGGAGCTCGAAGAGCTAAAGTGGCAGGCCGCACGCCCCAAGAGCGTTGCGGTTCGTATGAAAGGCGCGCGTCGGCCGAGGCGCGCAGCTTAACGCTGCGCGGAATGGCCCTCCCCCGCCTTTCCGGTCACGTTTCTGCCTTGTCCTTAGGCGACGCAGTGGCGATTATGCCGCTGCGTCGCCGACGGATTCGGCCGCTACCTGTTCAGTGGCCGGCACGGCAGAGGAACCCAATGCTGCGCGCGCTTCTCACCCTGGCACTCTCGGCGCTCCTCCTGGTGCGGGCGCTGCCTGTTGGTGCGCAGGAGCAGGGTCCTGGCGGCAGCTTCATCACCCCATTCCCCGATAACGACGTCTATCAGGTGCAGATCGTCGGCGACTGGCTCGCCGAGGGACTGATGGGCGGGCTCGTGCAGGCGCTGAACGCTGGACCCGGCGTGTCGATCATACGCAAGCGCTATGATCTCCCCGGCATCATGCGCAGCAACTCGCCCAATGAGCTTGCAGCACTGGAGCAGGCCTTCACCACCGATCCCAGCCACATCGCGATCGTCATGGTGGGTGCGCAGGATCGCTACAGCCTCAATCGGCGGCGTTCGGAAAACACCGACGAGTGGCGCAACGAATATGCAGCGCGGGTCGATCGCGTGATGCGCGCCCTGAGGAAGAGCAACCGCGCGGTCTACTGGGTCGGGTTGCCGAACATGCGGCGCTGGCAGGATAACGAGCGCGCGCAGAAGATGAACGACGTCATCCGCGAGCGGGCCTACCTCAATGGCGTCCGTTACGTTGACGCCTATGCCAGCTTCATCGACGAGAGCGGTGGCTACAGCGATTGGGGTCCGGATGTCACCGGGAAGAGCCGGCGGCTGCGGGACAGCGATGGCGTGCACTTCACGGAAGCCGGTTACCTGAAGCTGGCGCATTTCGTGGAACGCGAATTGAAGCGCGACATCGCGCAGGCGCGCACCGAGCGCTCCATTCCGCTGGCTGGCGATCCGGCCGAGCAGTCGCGCGTCAATCCTGAGAAGGTGCGGTTGCGGGCGGAAGAAGCGGCGCGTCAGCAGGCTGCCAAGACAACCAAGGGCGGTACGGTTGCCGCGGCACCGGCCGAGGGGCCGGATGGCGCGCGCGACCAGAAGCTTGAGACGGGCAAAGTCGACATTCGCATTCCCGGTCCGGAAGGCACCGAACAGGTGGTGACGGTGGACATCGTGCGGCCGGCCATTCCAGCGTCGATCGTGGCGCTCGTCACGCGCAAGCAGAGCAACGACAAGGCCGCGATGATGGGCGACGTGCTGGTCGACCAGATTCCAGGCGGCCTGACGGTGATGAGTTCCATCACGCCGGCGCGTAACGCTGACGGCTCGCGGCGCCGCTCGCCGACGCAAAGCCCTTATTTCCGGGTGCTGGAGAAGGGCGAACGACTGCCACCGAAGCCGGGGCGTGCTGACGATTTCTCATGGCCGCGCGCGCAGGCGACCGCCGAGGTTCGCGGTGGCGAGCCCCCCGCTATGGTGCCGGGCGACGGCAGCACAGGCGCGACGCGGTAGGTTCTTTTTACTGACACAAGCGGACAGAGGCTTGTTGTGCGGCCGTCGTTGAGCACCGGCGCTTGCGCCGGGCGCCCTTGGCGCCTTGCCGCCTTCGGCGGCGTTCTTGTTTGGGGAAGTGGGCTGCGAGAAGCTGTGTGTGCGGCCGTCGTTGAGCAAGTGGATAGCCGGCGCTTGCGCCGGGCGCCTTTGGCGCCTTGCCGCCTTCGGCGGCCAAGCGGCCTCTTCTGGATGAGGTGGGCTCTGCCTCAGCGGCGGCGATGGTAGCGGCGATAGCGCTTGCAACGCTCGATGCCGAGATCGCAGCTGATTTTGCGGCCGCCGACGTAGCCCAGCACGCCGCCGCCGACAAATCCGACCGGGCCGGCGATGAGGCCGCCCGTCACAGCGCCCACGGCTGTGTGCGTCGCTCTGCTCGCGGCCTCGGCCAATGAAGCCGTGGCGACGACGGCGAGCGGAACAAGTGCGAGTCTAGCAAGCGCTTTCATCGTCAAAATCCCCCTGACGTTGGCGACTTCGCAAGGTGGCAGCGATACTTGGCGAGAATTGGAAGGGGCACGGATAATCGCGCGCGGCGGCTCAGCGCGCGTCTGGCGCAGCTTTGTATCGCGAGTGCGGGACTGGACTAAGCCAGACGCTCGGCCGCTTTCGCAGCCGCCGCAGCGTCACCGCTCTCAGCCCACGTCGCAGCGCTCCAGCTTCCAAGCCAGACGCGTCAGCGCGGCAGGAGGCTTTCGCCCATCAGGAATTTGTCGATCGACTGGGCCGCCTGGCGACCTTCGCGGATGGCCCACACGACGAGCGACTGGCCGCGGCGGATGTCGCCGGCGGCGAACACCTTTTGCTGGCCGGGGACCTTGTAGTCCTGCTCGTTGGCTTCGACGCCCTTGAAGCGACCGCGGCCGACGACGGGCAGGCCCAGCTCCTTGATGAGATCGTCCTCCACTGGGCCGGAGAAGCCCATCGCGAAGAGCACGAGATCAGCTGGCAGCGCGGCCTCGGTGCCGGGTACCGGCTGCATCTTCTGATCGACCTGCACGTAGTGCAGTTTCGCGACCTTGCCGTTTTCGCCGGAGAAGTGCGTCGTCGAAACCGAATACTCGACCTTGGCGCCCTCGGCCTGGCTCGTGGAGATGCGCAGCTTCAGTGGCCAGTGCGGCCAGGAGAGCGCCTTGTTCTCCTTCTCGGGCGGCATCGGCATGATCTCGAGCTGCGTCACGGACTTGGCGCCCTGGCGGAACGACGTGCCGATGCAGTCGGAGCCGGTGTCGCCGCCACCGATGACGATGACGTGCTTGTCCTTGGCGGAGATCGCGTTCGGCTCGGTGATGGCCGGCGGCGTCTCGCCGGAAACGCGGCGGTTCTGCTGCGGCAGGAATTCCATTGCGTAATGGATGCCGTCGAGCGAACGGCCCTCGGCGGCGGCGAAGAAGTCGAACGGCTTCTCCGAGCCGCCAGCAAGCAGGACGGCGTCGTACTGCTGCTCAAGCTCCGTCGCGGTGATCGTTTTGCCGACGTGGACGTTGCAATGGAACGTCACGCCCTCGGCTTCCATCTGCTTCACGCGGCGATCGATGATGCCCTTCTCCATCTTGAAGTCGGGGATGCCGTAGCGCAGGAGGCCGCCGGGCTTGGCGTGCTTCTCGTAGACGTGGACGTCGTGGCCGGCGCGCGCGAGCTGCTGGGCGGCGGCAAGTCCCGCGGGGCCCGAGCCGACGATGGCGACGCGCTTGCCGGTTTTCGATTCCGGCGGCTGCGGTACGATCCAGCCCTCTTCAAAGCCGCGATCGGCGATCGCGCACTCGATGGTCTTGATGGCGACCGGCACGTCGTCGATGTTCAGCGTGCACGCGGCTTCGCAAGGAGCCGGGCACACGCGGCCGGTGACTTCGGGGAAGTTGTTCGTCGAGTGCAGGTTCTGCGCCGCGATCTTCCAGTCGTTGTGATAGACGAGGTCGTTCCAGTCCGGGATCTGGTTGTTGACTGGGCAACCCGTGTGACAATAGGGGATGCCGCAGTCCATGCACCGCGATGCCTGGACTTTCGTTTCCTCTTCGCTCAGCGCCTGAACGAACTCGCGCCAATGCTTCAGGCGCTCGCCGACTGGCGCATACTTGCGCTCGGCCCGCTGGAACTCGAGGAAGCCCGTAACCTTGCCCATCGTCTATCCCTATCCGCGGCAGCAAGCGGTGAAGCTGCTGCCGTTGCCCCGGACGTCATTTTATTGGGGCCATCGTTTCACGTAGAAGCGCAGATCCTCAAGCCTTGGCCAGCTTGAGGCCGATCTCGATCTTCTCGAGACCGTCCTTGTCGGCTGCCTGCGCCTTGGCCATTGCGATGAGTGCCTTGCGGTACTCGACCGGCATGACCTTCTTGAACTTCGCCATGTACGTCCGCCAGTCGGCCAGGATGGCTTTCGCCTTGGCCGAGTTGGTGTAGTGCGCATGGCGCGCGATGAGCGCGTAGAGGCGCTCGGCGTCGTGTTTGGTCATGTCGCTCATGACCTCGACGAGGCCGTGGCTTTCGAGGTCACCCTGCTGGCCCATCAGCCGCTGCATGACCTCTTCCTCGGCTTCCACCGGTTCGAGCTCGACCATGGCGAGGTTGCAATTGCGCTCGAAGTCGCCGGCTTCGTCGAGCACGTAGGCGATGCCGCCCGACATGCCGGCCGCGAAGTTCCGACCCGTAGGGCCGAGCACCACGACCACGCCGCCGGTCATGTACTCGCAGCCGTGATCGCCGGTGCCTTCGACGACGGCGGTGGCGCCCGAGTTGCGCACCGCGAAGCGCTCACCCGCGATGCCGCGGAAGTAGCATTCGCCGTTGATGGCGCCGTAAAGCACCGTGTTGCCGACGATGATGCTTTCCTCGGGCTTGATGCCGGAGAGCGCGTTGGGGCGAACGATGATCTTGCCGCCCGACAGTCCCTTGCCGACGTAGTCATTGCCCTCGCCGACGAGGTCGAGCGTCACGCCGCGCGCGGTCCAGGCGCCGAAGCTCTGGCCGGCGGTGCCGGTCAGCGTCAGCCAGATCGTGTCCTCAGGCAGGCCCTGATGGCCGAAGCGTGCGGCGACCTCGCCGGACAGCATGGCGCCGGCGCTACGGTCGACGTTGACGATCGGAAATTCGGCCTTCACCGGCTTCTTGCTGGTGAGCGCTGGCTCGCAGGCGGCGATCAGCTTGTTGTCGAGGACCTTTTCGAGGCCGTGGTTCTGAGACTCGCAATGATGCGTCGCGACGCTGCTCGGCACGCGCGGCTTGTAGAAGACCTTGGAGAAGTCGAGGCCGCGCGCCTTCCAGTGCTCGATGGCGCGATCCTTATCCAACACCTCGGTCTTGCCGATCATCTCGTCGAGTTTGCGGAAGCCGAGCGCTGCCATGTACTCGCGCACTTCCTCGGCGACGAAGAAGAAGTAGTTGATGACGTGCTCGGGCTTGCCCTGGAAGCGGGCGCGCAGAACAGGATCCTGCGTCGCAACGCCGACCGGACAGGTGTTGAGGTGGCACTTGCGCATCATGATGCAGCCGGCCGCTATCAGCGGTGCGGTGGCGAAGCCGAACTCGTCGGCTCCCAGCAGCGCGCCGACGACGACGTCACGGCCGGTGCGGACGCCGCCGTCCACCTGAACGGCGATGCGGCCGCGCAGACGGTTGAGCACGAGCGTCTGATGAGTCTCGGCGAGGCCGATCTCCCATGGAGAGCCCGCGTGCTTGATGGAGGTGAGCGGCGAGGCGCCGGTGCCGCCCTCGAAGCCGGAGATCGTCACGTGGTCAGCGCGTGCCTTCGCAACGCCGGCGGCGACAGTGCCGACGCCGACTTCCGAGACGAGCTTCACCGAGATGGCGGCTTTCGGGTTGACGTTCTTCAGGTCGAAGATGAGCTGCGCCAGATCCTCGATCGAATAGATGTCATGGTGCGGCGGCGGAGAGATGAGGCCGACGCCCGGTGTCGAATGGCGCACCTTGGCGATGACCGCGTCGACCTTGTGGCCGGGCAGCTGTCCGCCTTCGCCGGGCTTTGCGCCCTGCGCCATCTTGATCTGGATCATGTCGGAGTTGGCGAGGTACTCTGTCGTCACGCCAAAGCGGCCGGATGCGACCTGCTTGATCGCCGAGCGCATGGAGTCGCCGTTCGGGAGCGGTTTGAAACGGTCCGTCTCCTCGCCGCCTTCGCCGGTGTTCGACTTGCCGCCGATGCGGTTCATGGCGATGGCGAGCGTGGTATGCGCCTCGCGGCTGATGGAGCCATAGGACATGGCGCCGGTGGCGAAGCGCTTGACGATCTCGGCGGCCGGCTCGACCTCATCGAGCGGCACCGGATTGCGGCCGAGCGCTTCTGCCGAGCGGATGCGGAACATGCCGCGCATGGTCATCAGCTGCTCGGATTGCTCGTTCACCTGCTTGGCGAACGAGCGGTACTTGTCCGGAAGGTTGCCTCGCACGGCGTGCTGCAGGTCGGCAACCACGCCGGAGCGCCAGACGTGGGCTTCGCCGCGCACGCGGAAAGCGTACTCGCCGCCCACATCGAGCGCGTTCTCGAGAACCGGCACGTCGCTGAATGCCGCCTTGTGGCGGTCGACGGTTTCCTGCGCGATCTCGCGCAGACCGATGCCCTCGATCTGAGTGTGCGTGCCGGTGAAGTACTTCTTCACGAACGAGGAGCGCAGGCCGACCGCGTCGAAGATCTGCGCGCCGCAGTACGACTGGTAGGTCGAGATGCCCATCTTCGCCATCACCTTGAGGATGGCTTTGCCGATGGCCTTGATATAGCGCTTCTTGATCTCTTCGGCGGTGATGTCCTCGTCGAGATCGGGCAGCATGCCTTCGAGAGTTTCGAAGGCGAGGTAGGGGTTGATCGCCTCGGCGCCATAGCCGGCCAGGGTGCAGAACTGATGCACCTCGTTCGCCTCGCCCGTCTCGACGACGAGACCGACGGAGGTGCGCAGGCCCTGCTTGATCAGGTGGTGGTGGACCGCCGATGTCGCGAGCAGCGAAGGAATAGGGATGCGATCCGGGCCGACGTTGCGGTCGGACAGGATGATGATGTTGTATTCCTTGGAGCGCACGGCCTCCTCGGCCTCGGCGCACACGCAGTCGAGCGCCGGTGCCATGCCGGCCGCGCCCTTGTCGGCGGGATAGGTGATGTCGATGGTGATCGACGAGAACTCGTTGTCCTTCACCTCGCCGATCTGGCGGATACGCTCCAGGTCCTCGTTGGTGAGGATCGGCTGGTAGACTTCGAGCCGCTTCTGGCGCGAGGTGCCTTCCAGATCGAGGATGTTGGGGCGCGGACCGATGAACGACACGAGGCTCATGACGAGCTCCTCGCGGATCGAGTCGATCGGCGGGTTCGTCACCTGGGCAAAGTTCTGCTTGAAGTAGGTGTGCAGCAGCTTCGACTTCGACGACAGCACCGAGATCGGCGTGTCGGTGCCCATCGAGCCAACGGCTTCCTGGCCGCTCTGCGCCATCGGCGCCATCAGGAGCTTCAAGGATTCCTGCGTGTAGCCGAACGCCTGCTGCAGGTCCAAGACCGAGACGTTGGACTTCTTCGCGGCGGGACGGTTTTTCGGCAGCGGCAGATCGGAGACGAGGATCTGTGTGCGCTTCAGCCACGTCTCGTACGGATTCGAAGCGGCGATCTCGGCCTTCAGCTCCTCGTCGGAGACGATGCGACCCTTCTCAAGGTCGATGAGCAGCATCTTGCCGGGCTGCAGGCGCCACTTCTGGACGATCTTTTCCTCCGGAATGGGCAGCACGCCCGACTCCGAGGACATGACGACGAGGCCGTCTTTCGTGACGAGGTAGCGCGCAGGGCGCAGGCCGTTGCGGTCGAGCGTGGCGCCGATCTGGCGGCCGTCCGAGAAGCACATGGCGGCTGGGCCGTCCCAGGGCTCCATGAGGCAGGCGTGGTACTCGTAGAAGGCGCGGCGCTTGCGATCCATGGTCGGGTTGCCCGCCCACGCCTCGGGAATGAGCATCATCGCGGCATGGGTCAGCGAGTAGCCACCCATGACGAGGAATTCGAGCGCGTTGTCGAAGCAGGCGGTATCAGACTGGCCATCGTAGGAGATCGGCCACAGCTTGGAGATGTCCTCGCCGTAGAGCGGCGACGACACCGACGCCTGACGGGCGGCCATCCAGTTGACGTTGCCGCGCAGGGTGTTGATCTCGCCGTTGTGGGCGACCATGCGGTAGGGGTGGGCGAGCTTCCACGACGGGAAAGTGTTGGTTGAGAAGCGCTGATGGACAAGCGCCATCGCCGACACGCAGCGCGGATCGGAAAGGTCGGTGTAGTAGGCCTTCACCTGGTAGGACAGGAACATGCCCTTGTAGACCAGGGTGCGCGAGGACAGCGAAACCGTGTAGTGGCCGATGTCGCGGTTCTTGTAGGCCTGCTGGATCGAGTTGGAGACGATCTTGCGGGTCAGGTACAGGCTGCGCTCGAAGTCATCCTGGTCGAGGATGGTCGAGGGGCGGCCGATGAAGATCTGCCGGTGAACAGGCTCCGTGGCCTTCACCATTTCCGACAGGGATGAGTTGTCGACCGGTACGGAGCGCCAGCCGAGCAGCTCCAGACCCTCTTCCTTGAGGATGCGGGTCCAAACGCGCTCGCAGTGCTCACGCAGGCGCTCGTCGCGCGGCATGAAGATGTTGCCGACGGCGTAGCGGCCGGTCGGCGGCAGCGTGAAGCCGAGCTTCTTGCACTCTTCCTTCAGGAAGTCGTGCGGGATCTGGATCAGGATGCCAGCGCCGTCGCCCGCGAGCGGGTCGGCACCCACGGCACCGCGATGCTCGAGATTGGCGAGAATTTCGAGAGCGTCAGAGACGATCTGATGCGACTTTCGGCCTTTGAGGTCCGCGATGAAGCCAACGCCACAGGAATCATGCTCGTTGGCGGGGTCATAGAGGCCCTGCGCCGGCGGTGTCGCGTAGTCGTTCATGTCGGCTTCGAATTCGCTCATCTCGTGGGTCTTCGTCATACTGCGACCTCGGTGCGGGCGCTGCAGTGTTCACTGGTCTGGCGGACGGGTCGGGACGCCGCGAAAGATCGATTGATCGACCTCGAGCGGCGTTAGTCAAGAATGTCAGGACGAAGCGGAACGGTATTAAGGGCAGCTGCTGCCCTGGTGCCGCAACGGAACCTATCCAGCTTTGCTGGCAGGCGCCCCGTGACGCACAAACTTGAACACCTCGCTCGCTCCTGTCCCCCTACGGCGACAACGGCAGTGCCCCGCCAGGCAGCTACCGCGGCAAACCATAAAGGACAGGACTACTGACCTTTCACTGAGCTTCGCAGATTTCTGCTGGGTATACAAGCAGCACCGCGGCCCGACGGGCGGGTTACGAGGCAAGAAAAGGCGGCCGCCTGTGCCGGGCAGCCGCCTCATCTGGGAGTTAGCCGAAAATGCGGGCGTTTAGGCGGTGGTTTCGATCTGCTTCGGGCCTACGCCGATCGAGATCGTCCGTGGCTTCATACGCTCCGGCAGGTTTCGAACGAGGTCGATGTGCAGGAGGCCGTCCTTGAAGTCGGCGCCCAGGACCTCGACGTGGTCTGCAAGCTGGAAGCGGCGCTCGAACGCGCGGGCGGCGATGCCACGGTGCAGGAAAACGCGCTCCTTGTCGTCGGGCCGCTTCTGGCCAGAGACGACGAGAGACTGCTCCTTGACCTCGATCTTGAACTCGTCCTTGTCGAAGCCGGCGACCGCCATGGTGATGCGGTACTCGTTATCGCCGAGGCGCTCGATGTTATAGGGCGGGTAACCGTCGCTATCGAAGCCGCCGACGGAATCGAGCAGCTGAGCGAGGCGATCGAAGCCGACCGTGGAACGATAGAGCGGGGCAAAATCAAACTGTCGCATGACATATCCTCCAAGAGTTGAGCGACATGCAGGTCGCCTGCCGTGATGGCCAGGCGGCTCGTCATCGGCGCACCCCCGAAGGGCATGCGCACAGTCTGTAGATAGGAGGGTCGCGAGGCCGTTCAAGCGGTGGGCGCCGGCCTTTCGATCGATTGGATTGCGATCGCCAAGTTGCCCCTATGCAACGAAAAACCGGAGGGCCTTCAGCTCCGGTTCATGTGGCGAGGCTCACCTTCGCGCGGCATTGAAGCGGCCTGCAACCCCTTCTAGCTCAATGGAGTTTTATGCATGTCAGCGTACGCCCGTCTCGCCGCGGCTTCTGCGCTTGCCGTGTCTTTGGCCTTTGCCGTCGCTCCGGCTTCGGCGGCCGATCTCTACGAACCGCCCTACGATACCTATGGCGAAGGTCCTCCACCTCCGCCGCGCGACCGCTACGCGGACGTTCCGGAGGATTTCGAGCCGCCCTATCCGGCACGACACGCCGAGCGCGGCTGCATCCCTCGCGAGGAGGCACGCGACCGACTGCGCGAAGCGGGATGGTATGACTTCCACGCGCTCGAGCCGCGCGAGGACGTGGTGCTCGTGAAGGCGCGCCGCGGACGCGGGCGCTTGTTCGATCTCACCATCGACCGCTGCTCGGGACAGATCGTCGATGCACGGCCGCTGGAGCCGCGTCGCTGGGGGCCATACGCGTACGGTCCGCCGCGCCGCCACTGGGCGCCATACTAAGTTCTCGGCTGCGAACGTTAACCGGGCCGCACCGACAAAGCGCCAGCATGGTGGTTGCTCTTCGCCGTCTGTATGATGCGGCGAAGAGTCGGCCGGGCATCTGGAGGTGCGATGAAGCTGGTGGCGCTCGCTAAGAATCCGGTTCCGAGCGGGGGAACCGTCGGGTCCTTCCAGGGATATGACGGGGCGGAGCTGCGTTTTGCGCGCTGGGATGCCACGCGCATGCCGCGGCGCGGGACCGTATGCCTGCTGCCAGGTCGCGGCGAGTTCATCGAGAAGTATTTCGAGGTCATCGCGGATCTGCGTCGACGCGGTTTTGCTGTCGCGACCATGGACTGGCGCGGCCAGGGCGGCTCGCAACGCATGTTGCCAAACCCGCGCAAAGGGCACGTGCGCGGGTTCTGGGAATACGACCGCGACATGATCCGCTTCATGAAGGACATCGTGCTGCCGGACTGTCCGCCGCCCTTCATCGGGCTTGGGCATTCGATGGGCGGCAACATCCTGCTGCGCAACGCGACGATGCCGGGACTGTGGTTCGAGCGTCTGGTGCTGACGGCGCCGATGATTGCGATCGCAGAGGAAAGCCTCGGTTCGACGTCAGCGCGGGCACGGATCTATTGCGAGGTCGCCTCGCTGCTCGGGATGTCGACGTCCTATGTTCTCGGCGGTTCGGACGACCTCTATGCGTTGCGCAAATTCGAAGGCAACGCGTTGACGTCCGATCAGGAGCGCTGGCAGCGGACGCGCTCGGTGTTGGAACTGGAACCCTCACTGGGGATCGGATCGCCGACCATCGGCTGGCTGCGGAGCGCCTTGCGTTCATGCCGCGCGCTGAGCGCTGCGGATTTTCCGAGCCGCATCAATATTCCGCTGCTGATGTTCGCGGCGGGCAGCGATAGCGTGGTCTCGACGCGCGCCGTGGAGGATTTCGCGGTCCGCGCGAAGGTGTCCTCGTGCATCCTGATGCCGGGCTCGCGGCACGAGATCCTGCAGGAGAACGATGCCGTCAGGACGCGCTTCTGGGCGGCGTTCGATGCCTATCTCGGGGTGGAGATGAAGGTCGCCTGAGCGGGAGGCGACCCGGGGGCACGTAGCGCGACACCTCAGCCGGCGAGAACCGCCAGCGCCTTTTCATGGATGCGTGGATCGCCTGACGCCACGATGCGTCCACCCTCGGTGGCCGGCTTGCCTTCCCAGGTGGTGACGCGGCCGCCGGCTTTCTCGATGATCGGGATCAGCGCGACGATGTCGTAGGTCTTGAGGTTCGATTCAACGATCAGGTCGACGAAGCCTGCCGCCAGGAGGCAGTAGGCGTAGCAGTCCCCGCCGTATCGGGTCATGCGCGCCTGCGATTTGAGGCGGCCGAAAGCTTCGGTCTCGCCGTCCGATCCGAAGAGGTCGGGGTGGGTGGTCGAGAGAACGGCGTCGGAAAGCGACGCGCACGCCCTGGTCTTGATGGGGGACGGCCCGGTCGATGCGGTGCGCATATAGGCGCCGTCGGGGCCCGACCAGAAGCGCTCGCGGGTGAATGGCTGGTCCATCAGGCCGAGAATTGGCGCGCCGTCCTCGAGCAGGCCGATCAGGGTCCCCCACATGGGCGATCCCATGATGAAGGCACGGGTGCCGTCGATGGGGTCTACAACCCAACGCAGCTTGGCGTCGGCCTGCCGAGAGCCGTGCTCCTCACCGACAAACCCGTGGGCGGGGTAGCGGGCCGTCACCGCGGCGGCGATGGCGTGCTCGCCGGCTTCGTCGGCGGCCGTGACGGGATCGAAGTCTCCAGCGCCAGCTTTGTTGGCCACACCGATCGGGACGCGGAAGAAGGGTCGGATGGCGTCGCCCGAGGCATCGGCGAGCGTGTGGGCGAAATCTACGAGCTCTTGCAGCTCGGCCTGAGTCTGATTTGCCACAGTATTGCGCCGGCTCCGATTAGGTTTACTGAGAGTAGAAGTGCCGTGTTTAAAGGCGATTTATCTGCACGTTGCAGTGCGCATCTTTCACAAATGTGGCAGACAATCAATAAGTGTTGCCAGCTCGCGACATCATACCCGCAATGATAGCCCAGATGGTCCGCCTCGGGTTGCCGCGCTCGTCGAACAGGATCATATCTGGTTTGCGCGCTGATGCTGGTCGCTCCACGTCATCGCAGCCCACTTGGGCGTTTCCTCCCTAGACTTGGGCCGTTCGACCTCCGGACGGCCTTTTTTCATGTCTGGACCCCTAGGGAACGCATAGCCTCTCATTTCGACAGAGCAGCCCTGCAAAAAACGCATTTGATTTTGCTGCGACGCACCCGTAGCTTTTGCAGTGCGACATCGTGAGCTCGGCTCCGGTGTTGTAGCCCTCCTTGGGCGTTTCCTCCCTAGACTTGGGCCGTTCGAGACCCGGACGGCCCTTTTTTCTTGCCCGCTCCCCTTCCACCGCTGCGGAACCTGCGCGGAAGGGCTTCGGGGGCAGTCGGCTGGCTGCCGCCGTAACTCCTGGCATCGACTGCGTACGCCTGGAACGAACCCTGCCGCGGTCATTCGCTCCAATAATTGCTGCGTTGCAGCATGAAATTTTTGCATAGCTTTGCAACGACGTGGGTAATGGTCGTGGTGCCTACTCCGCGGCTGCGCGATGTTCGAGCAGCGCAGGCAGGTCGTTGAACAGCGGCGCCGCCAGGCTGAGCAGATCCCGTTGCAGCTCGTCGAAACCTGCCGTCGGACGCAGCGTCAACTCATCGAGGTAAAGCCCGCGATTGATCTCGATCTGCACGGCGTGAACGTTACGCGACGGGCGCCCGTAGTGCTCCGTTATATAGCCACCGGCGTAAGGCCGGTTCATGTGCACCTCGTAGTCGAGCGCCGTCAGTGCATCCTTGAGGTAGCGGGTGATGCGGCTATCGGCGGATGCGCCGAACCGGTCGCCGAGCACGATGTCAGGTCGCGGACCGCCGCTGGGCGCCATGGAGGCCGAAGGCATCGAATGGCAGTCGATGAGGATCGCGTAGCCGAAGCGCTTGCGGGTTGCTTCGATCAGTTCGCGAAGGGCGGTGTGGAAGGGCACGTACAGGTGCTCGATGCGCGCTATGCCGTCGCTGAGCTGCAGCCGTCCACGGTAAATCTCTTCGCCATCCGCAACGATGCGCGCGATCGTGCCGAGGCCGCCGGCGACGCGCACGGACTGCGTATTGGCGAAATCGGGCAGCGGTCCCAGGAACAGCTCGGGGTCGAGCTCGTAAGGTTCTCGGTTAACGTCGAGGAAGGCGCGCGGAAATCGGGCAGCGATCAGCGGCACGCCGATATCGGCGACCGGCCCAAACAGCTCGTCTACGAAGCAGTCCTCGGATTTGCGGAGAGAAAGCGGGCTCAGCCGCGACTGTTCGATAAAGCTCTCGGGATAGGTGCGCCCGGAGTGCGGCGAGCACAGGACGAACGGCGCCACCGGCGTCTTGGGTGCGCTTACGACGAACGGCGGGAGAAGATCCGCAGGAATAGCGGGACCGTCGCGGAAAGGCATGCTTCTTGCGCTGTCCTTATTGCTCGCTGGATCGACTGATTGCAGCAGCTCGTCACGGCACAGGCCGGCGGCGAAATCGAAGCCCAAAGATCGCACCGGCAGGACAATGCGTCACAAACGATACCATCGCCCTTGCTCACTGTGCCAACGCCGCCGCAATATGTCCACCGGGGCGCGCTAGGCTGATAGTCCCAGGGTGGGGGAACGAACTTCGTCAGCTTAGCTGCGAAAAGTTTCACCTCCCGTTTACTATAGTCGAACAACAGTCGAGCCTCGCTCGGCGCTCGGCCGAATGCGTTGATCGAACAGTTCCAGAGTAGCCATGACCGCAAAGCCTTCCAGCGTAACGATCTCCCGCATCCTGCTCGCCGAAGACGACGACTCGATGCGCAGCTTCTTGGTTCGGGCCTTGAAGAAGGCCGGCTACGACGTCATCGCATTCCCGAACGGTGAAGAGGCATTCGAGCGCCTCAAATCGGAGCCGTTTACCCTGCTCCTCACCGATATCGTCATGCCGAAGATGGATGGAATCGAACTCGCCCGGCGCGCCAGCGAGCTCGATCCCGACCTCAAGATCATGTTCATCACCGGCTTTGCGGCGGTCGTCCTCAACAGCGACACGGCTGCCCCGAAGGACGCCCGAGTCCTCTCCAAGCCCTTCCATCTCAAGGATTTGGTGCGGGAAGTCGACAGGCTGCTGGCGGCCTGACGCAAGAGTTCGCCGCACCCTGCAATCAGCTGTTGACCTTGACGGGGGCGAACGCATAGAACCGCGCCTCTGGGGCGCGTAGCTCAGCGGTAGAGCACTACCTTGACATGGTAGGGGTCACAGGTTCGATCCCTGTCGCGCCCACCACTTCTGTTGCACGCAGCCCAGGCCAACTGCGCGCTAGGTCATTTGCCACTCGGTGTTGAAATGAAAGTCCGGAATTCGTTGAAATCGCTGCGCGGCCGTCATCGCGCCAACCGCCTCGTCCGTCGCAAGGGCAAGGTGTACATCATCAACAAGGTGCAGAAGCGCTTCAAAGCGCGGCAGGGTTGATCGTCGGCGGCGTATCTTCGCCGCCTTTTGACGCCTACGCTGCAGCGTCCTATGTTTGATGGATGCGCAGCCCCATGCTTCGTCTTACCTCTGCTCTCGTCCTCTCGGGCCTGCTCGCGGTAGCGGGCTTTTCCGTTGAGCCGTCGCCTGCCATCGCGCAGGGACTGCCGGGCAGCGAGCAGCTCAAGCCTCTACCCGCGCCTCATAACGACCTGCCACCTGTGCCGGCCTTGCCGGGCGCCGAATTTCCCGGCGCCAAGCCGAAGCCGCAGGCGGAGGAGGTGCCGCAGGATCGCGAGGCTTTGCTCGCCGAGCTCTACACGCACCTCGGCAAAGCCCAGGACGCCACCGAGGCAGCACCCATCGCTGACGCCATCGAGGCGCTCTGGCAGCAGTCCGGCAGCGATACGGTCGGCCTTTTGATGAGCCGCTCGGCGAAGGCCATCAACGACAAGAAACCGGAACTGGCGCTGCAATTCCTCGATGCCGTGACCGAACTCGCCCCCGACTATGCCGAGGGCTGGAACCGCCGCGCCTACGTCCAGTTCATGCAGAACAACTACGAAGGCGCGGTCGGCGATCTGCGGCGTGCGCTCGCGCTCGATCCCAACCACTTCAAGGCGCTCGAAGGCCTGGCGCGCATCCTGCGCGAGACCGGGCAGAAGAAGCCGGCGCTGCAGGCCTACAAAGAGATCCTCAAGATCAACCCCTACCAGGACGGCGCCAAGTCGGCCGTCGAGGAGCTCTCGGTCGAGGTCGAGGGCCAGGGGATCTGAGCGCAACGGCGGCGCACCCGCGTCGCCGGAGCCATTTCTCAGATCAGGTGGTCTGCAACTTTGCCTCGCCGGGCGCTTGCCGTGCGAGACGCGCAAGCGTGAACCAGAACACCATGAACAAGATCGCCGAGAAGCCGGCCGAGTAGCCAAGCTTTGCGAGGGTCGGTGCCTTCAGATTGAAGTACGCCATCTGGAAGATGTTGAGCAGGACGATGCCGCGCAGCATCCATTCCACGTTGAGCTTGCTCAGAATGTAACTGCCGAACGGCGCCATGAAGAGCACCACCGGGTACGCGCACAGCCACGTCTGCACCTGGTATTGGGTGAGCGACTGATCCCAGAAGAAGCGGTAGCCGTAGCCGAGCACGCTGATCGCTGCCATCAGCATGATGCTCTGATGGGTGGCGATTTTCTCGTCCATGCGGAAACGGGTGACGAGCAGCGTGTAGAGCACGATGTCAGCGCCGGTGCCGAACAGACTGGCGCATATGCCGCCGGCGAAAAGAATGAGGCACAGCAGGGCGCGGTCGGTCAGGCCTAAGTTGGCGGGCAGGATCAGTCCGGTGCCGCGGTGTTTGCTGACGATATACGCCAGCGCAAAGGTCAGGATGAGGCTCAGAAACAAAGCCTGGATCACGTAGACGGGTATGTGCTGGAGCGTGTTCATGCCGAACACGAAGCCGACGAAGCAGATCGGGATGAACCACAGCACCGGCGCATAGGCGCGCAGCGGTGCGTTCTTGCGGCTCAGCAGCCAGATGCTGGCGCTGGTCATGCCGATGCTCTGGATCATGAGGCTGAAGTCGCGCGCCATGGTGCGATCGACGTCGAGGAAGATGCTGAGCACCGGGAAGGCAACGGCGCCGCCGCCCTCTGGCGTCAGGCCGGCGACGAACGCGCCAAGGACCATGATTGCCGGGTAGTACCAGTGCTCAAGCAGGAACGGCAGGTTGCTCAGGCTGGTGAACAGCACCAGCCACAGCGTCATCATGCCGATGTACCACCGGCGAAAGATGCGACTTTCGAAGAACACGTTGCCCCTCCGGCCACGCCAGAGGCTAGCACGCGTTCGCAACTGCGAAAAACGCGTAATTTCCGACCGCCGGGAGACGCGGTGTCGCTCTAGCGGACTTCGGTCGAGGGGGCGCCGTGCTCGTCGACGAAGGCGATGCGGATCATGTTGGTGGCTCCGGGCGAGCCGAACGGCACGCCAGCCGTGATGAGGACACCGCCGTGAGGCGGCACGAAGCCCTCATCGAACGCGATCCGGCAGGCCTTGCTGACCATATCGGTGAGCGTTGCCGGGTCGCCCGTCATGACCGAATGCAGGCCCCAGACTAGCGACAGCCGGCGGGCGGTCGATTCCACGGGCGTCAGCCCCATGACCGGCAGGTTCGGGCGCTCGCGGGTGACGCGCAGCGCGGTCGATCCCGTGGCGGTGTAGCAGACGATCGCCGACAGCTTCACCGTGTCGGCGATGGCGTATGCGGCCGTCGCGATGGCGTCGGCGCCGGTGGGCTGCGGGGTTGTTTGCGTCGCGTGGATGATGGCGGGATAGCCAGGGTCCGCCTCCACCTCGATGGCGATGCGGTCCATCATCTGGATCGCCTCGATCGGGTACTGGCCGACGGCGGATTCAGCGGACAGCATCACGGCATCGGCGCCGTCGAACACGGCGGTGGCGACGTCGGATACCTCGGCGCGCGTCGGCATCGGCGAGGAGATCATGCTCTCCAGCATCTGCGTCGCGACGACTACCGGCTTGCCGGCGTTGCGCGCGGTGCGCGTGATCTGCTTCTGCAGGCCAGGCACGCGCTCCACCGGCATCTCGACGCCCAGGTCGCCACGGGCAACCATGATGCCGTCGGCGGCAGCCACGATCGCGTCGAGGTCGGCGATGGCGGAGGGCTTCTCGATCTTGGCGAGGATGGCGGCGCGGTCGCCGACCATCTTGCGGACCTCGTGGACGTCTTCGCCGCGCTGCACGAACGACAGCGCGATCCAGTCGACGCCGATCTTCAGCATGTAGGCGAGATCGGAGCGGTCCTTCTCAGTGAGCGGGCCAACCGGCAGCAGCGTGTCGGGAAGGCTGATGCCCTTGCGGCTAGACAATGCACCGCCAACCAGCACTTCTGCGGCGATCTGATTGTTCTTCTTCTCGATGACGCGCATGCGCAGCTTGCCGTCGTCGAGCAGCAGCACATGGCCTGGCTCGACGGCCGCAAAGATCTGCGGGTGTGGCAGGTGGACGGATTCGGAGCTTCCGGGCTTCTCGGTGCGATCGAAGCGGAAGATGGCGCCGTCGTTCACGAATACGCGGCCGCCCGCAAACTCGCCGACGCGGAACTTGGGACCCTGCAGGTCAGCCAGAATGCCGATCGGGTGGCGGTGGCGCTTAGCGACCCAACGCACCGAATTCTGCAGCGCGCGTGCAGTATCGTGCGAGGAGTGGCTCATATTGATGCGGAAGACGTCGACGCCGGCCAGGAAAAGCCGCTCGATCATCTCTGTTGCAGAGGAGGCGGGCCCCAGGGTCGCGACGACCTTGACCCTTCTTTTGCGTCTCATTTTTCACTCGCCTCGGGGTCGGTGAGGCGGATGGTCCACTCCTGCGACTCGCCCGTATCCACTTCAAAGAAACCGGTGCGCTTGAAGCCGCGCGTTTGACAATCTTGAACCCCGCGAATGGCAAACGACTTGTCGTCGGTGCACATGTAGTGCGTGCCGATCCATTCGCCACCGCGGTCGTAGTCTAGGGCGTGAACGTAAATAAAACGGCTCGGCACGGCGCCCTTGAGCAGGGTCTCGCAGGTCTGGGAAGCGATGTTCCACCAGCCCTCGGTGGCCCATCCCGTCGCATCCTGATAGCCGATGGCGACGCCGACACGGCTGGATGTCGAGTTACAGAGCTTCAAGTCGGCATGGGCCTCGACCGGGAAGGCGAGCATCGGCAAGATCAGGCAAGCGGCCTGCCTGGGCCACCGATGCCGCATCCGATTTCCGCGCTGGGCCAAAGCCTGGTTCCGCTCTGCGCGCCCATGCCGTGCAGTTGGCGGCGAGGCGCGTCTGGCGCGCACTGTGCCGCCGTGCCTGCGGCAACGGCGCGATCGAAAGTTAATCGGGAGGACGGGCCGGGGTGGCTCGTCCCGAAAAGATAGGTGCAACGTTTCTTTTACAGGAACTTGGCGGCATTGCGATTGGACCTGGCCGGCCGCACCCGCAACTGCGGGCCGGTCGCCGATCTTCCCGCATCCGCCGAGTCGCGATCGAGACGCTGAAACGGCTGTTGCGGTCAATTGCATTCCCTTGTTCCCGTGCCCCGGCCGCTGGTTTGCGCAAATGCCATTGCGTCGTCAAGCGGCGCTGCGACGCGGGGAGTTTTCGCGAGGCGGCGAGGCGGCTATATTTCCGCCATGCCAGATTCCAATGGCCGCGCCCCCCTGGAGCTCGACGGCCCCCTCCTGACTGACAGTTATCAGGTACTGCCCGGCCGACTGGATGCCGGTCTGCTGCTGCTGTGCGACCATGCGGAAAACACCATTCCGGAGCCGTATGGGACGCTGGGGCTGCCGCCGACCGAGCTGGAACGCCATATCGCCTATGACGTCGGTGCGGCGGCGGTGACGCGACACGTTGCGCGGATGCTGCACGCACCGGCCATCCTGACGCGGTTCTCGCGGCTGCTGATCGACCCGAACCGAGGGTTGGACGACCCGACGCTCATCATGCGCATCTCGGACGGGGCCGTGGTTCCCGGTAACCGGCATCTCGACGGGGGCGAGCGCGAGCAGCGCGTCAGCCGGTACTATGCGCCCTACCACCAGAGGATCGACGGTCTGATCGAGGACTGCGTCGCGGCCGGGGTGCCTCCGGCACTGCTGTCGATCCACAGTTTCACCGACAACTGGAAGGGCGTCCCGCGGCCCTGGCATGCGGCCATCCTGTGGGACCGGGACTATCGCCTGTCCGTGCCGCTGCTCGAGGCGCTGCGCAGCGACGAGGGCATCGTGGTCGGCGAGAATGAGCCCTATGACGGCAAGCTCGCCGGGGACTGCATGTGGCAGCACGGTACGCGGCGCGGGCTGGCGCACACCATCATCGAAATTCGCCAGGACCTCATCCGCACGGAAGAAGGGCAGCTCGCGTGGGCCGAACGGCTCGCCGGCGCGGTCGAGGCGGTGTTCGCGCGCTCCGACGTTCGCGAGGCAATGGCGCGCGTGCAGTACTTCGGCTCGCACACCGACAGCGAGGGGACACCTCCCTATACGCACAGGAGCGGAACATGAGCGAGATCGATAAAGCGACGACGACGGAGCTCGAGGCAGCGGCGTTCCGCAGGCTGGTTCAGCACCTGCGCGAGCGCACGGATGTGCAGAACATCGACCTGATGAACCTCGCCGGCTTCTGCCGCAACTGCCTGTCGAACTGGTACCAGGAAGCTGCTGGGGAACGCGGCATCGCGTTGAGCAAGGACGAGGCGCGGGCGCTGATCTACGGCATGCCCTACAAGGAATGGCAGCAGCGCTATCAGAAAGATGCTTCACCCGAAGCGCTGGCGAAGCTCGGAAGTAGTCATAAGTCGTGACACGAGTGGCGGGAAGCATTGTGTGCGGCTGTCGTTGCGCGAGCTGATGGCCGGCGCTCGCGCCGGGGCGCCTTGCGCCCTTGCCGCCTTTGGCGGCGGGTTGGTGAGCTGACAAGAGCGGCGCTCTAAGTGCGAGTGCGTGGGGTTGAGATGCAGCGTCAAGTGTGACCTACACGCCGCAGGAGCAAATCAAGATTCCTCTGGATGGATCGGCGGCTCGCCTTGAAGAGGCAAGGCGGCCCGAATAGCGTTTTGGCTCATCAGCATGCGGGGAGTAGAGGCATGACGACGCTACAGGTCTCAGCGCAGAAACAGCTGCGTCAGCTCGTTGAGCAGATCGAGCGCCTTGAGGAAGAGAAGAAGGCGCTGGCCGGCGACATTCGCGACAAGTTTCTAGAGGCGAAGGGCCTGGGCTTCGACGTCAAGGTGCTGCGCCAGGTGGTGCGTCTGCGCAAGAAGAGCGCGACGGAGCGTCAGGAAGAGGACGCGGTGCTGGAAGTTTATCTGCACGCTCTCGGCATGCTCGGTGAGACGGACGGCGCCACGCATGACGCCGTCGTCGAAGCGATGATCGCGGCCGAGTAACGGCACGCGCCGCCGCAGCGTCAGGCGCGCTGCGGCAACTGGGTCAGCTCGCGTACGGCCGGCTGATAGCGGCTTTCCTGCGCGAGAATGAACCGCGCCGTGATCTTCACGGCTTCATCGAGCACACGGGCGCAGCTTTCAGCGGTAATCCATTCGGTCGAGTCCTCGTCGAAGACGAGACGCATATCGTCGGCAACGCTCCATGTGCCGACGTGCTGGCGCATCGTTGCGCCGTTCCTGGTGTGGGCGACGAGAATCTCGTCGCCCTTGGAGATAAAGAACCAGGACGGCAGTGGTTCGGCATTGAGACGCTGCGCGAGTGCCTGCAGCACCGTTCGACCAACCTCCCGCCTTGTGATCGCTTCCTCATATTCGCGGCGGCTTCTTTCGCGCTCGGCAGCGAGCGCCTCGGCCAAAGTCATGGTTCCTCTCCATCAATTCTTTTAGTTTTCTCTCGTCTGGTCGGTGGCGGCAAAGCCGCCGGCATCAATGCGATTGCGCTCCAGCACCTCCGGATCGAGCACGGGCATCAGCTCGCTGACGTCCTTGGACAGCTTGATGCGGCCGTCGAACTCGGCGCCTTCGGCAATGGAGAGCTTCTGGTGGGTTATGTCGCCTTCGACCTGTGCGGAGGCGAGCAGCTTCACGGTCACGGCGCGGATCGAGCCGCGCACGCCGCCCCGCACCTCGATGGCCTCTGCGCACACCGAGCCGACGACCGAGCCTTCCTCCGTGATAACCACCTGCTTGCCGTGAACGTTGCCGCGTACGTCGCCGTCCACCTGAAGCTTGTTGGCGGAAATGATGGTGATGCGGTCGCCGAGAATGGTGAGATCGGTGCCGATCACCGACGTGCCGGATGGTGATGATGCGGCCTTCTCGAACGGCGATGGCGCTGTGCGCTGGGCCGGGTTCGGCGCGGCGCCGTTGCCGAAGGGCGTGGGGCCGAGCTTGGGCTGCGGCAGGCCGTTGTTGTTGTCGGTGTTGAACACGAGGTCACCTCCTACGCTCGTCGAGCGCATTACAAATGGGCTGTTTAGGTGTATTCCCCGCTGCGCAATTGGCGCACGCATCCGCGGCGGATTTTTGTCGAGATGTCGTCGGAAGGCTGTCAGCGTACGCCTCATAAGCGCCGTCTCGCTCGCTGAGGGTACGCAATGCGATCGGGGGATCAGCGCTTGGAAAATCACGAACTCGTCGGACAGACGCTCGCCAGCATTCAGCGCACTGCGGAGAAGATTGCCGCTTTGCCCCCGCATGCACGCGAGGACGCGCTCGACGTTGCGCATCAGGCTTATGCCAGTGCGATGCACGACATCGGACAGGACAATGTTGCGGCAGGGCGTTGGGTCGAGACGGTGATGACGGCTGTCCGTGCGGTGATCAGCGAGATCGATCTCAACAGTCGCGCGCCGGGTGCGTGACGTCGTTCGCGATCAGAATTACGTGAGTTGGTGCAGAACGTACGCGATCGCGCGTTGATCATTCGCAGCAGAGGGCACACAATCGTTTCTCAGCCAGAGTTGAAACGATGCGTCCGCAGCGAAGAGACGTCTTCCGTACCGATGCTGCATCGAGGCTCGATGATATCGAGCTTATCGCGGCGCTTCTGGAGCGCGATGCGGTCAACGGGCAGGCCAGCCGTGTGGAACGTGGTGGGAATATTGTTGCGCGGCGTCGGCGCAAACGGGTGTCGCCCATTCGGCGTGCCCGTCAGAGGCTCGCGAGCGGCAGTGCGGACGTTCGCCATGCAGCGGTGACGGCCGGGCACCTCATGGTGCATCCGCGTGTCTTCGCGTGTGCGCGGGCATCAGGCGGGTTCATCGTCGATCTTGCTTTGGTGCTGGCGACATTCACCGCTGGCACGGCCGGCGTGGCGCTCGTCTATCTGATCGCTGTGCCGCCGGTCTGATCGCTACTGCAGCTGGCCGTAGACAGCGGCACAGATGCGGTCGTCTTCCAGCTTCTTGGCGAGATCCGTCGCGCCGCCGGGGGCTTTTCCGGCCTGGTGGTCGACGTGGCGCTGCTCGCACCACTGCCAGCGCGGATCGGTCTTCGAGGTGACCGGCGTCGTCTGCGTATCGACCGAGCCGGTCTCGATGTTGGAAGGCGTCTGCCTGCGGGCGACGTTGGTGTCGGACTTGGCGCGGCGATAGTGCTTCGTCACCTGACCCGTCCGGATCGCGTCGGCCGCACAGCCGCCGAGGAACGCGGCGCCTGCAACGCCGATCAGTAGCGCGCTCATCCGGATTGTCGGCATCATGTTGGCCCCCAAAGTCCGCGCGATGCTCAAAATCCGGAGCCTCACGCCTGTCTCCCGGCTATCTGATTTGCCGAGGCGCCAACAGGAGCGGGGGCTTCCTGCATGTGTACGGCGCCAAATTTGCTGTGCAAATCCTGTTGGCAGGTCGTCGGGCCACCCATATCGCAACTGCGAAGCTGCTTGAACGCAAAGCGCTAATTTAAGTGGCGCACATGCAAGCAAATCAGCGATGTTCGGGCCTCGCGTACACGGAAGAACGTGCGTGTGGATGGGCGGTACGGAGAGACGCCATGTCACGCAAACGTACGCAGGCTTTAGAAAGCCTGAGCCACAGCGCTATCGTCTGGTTCTTCGTCGGCCTTCTCTTGATCGCCGCAACGGCTGGCGTGCTCGGTCACGTCGCCATGAGCTGAGGCGAGCGGATCGTCAGCAGCCTAGAGGCCTTCTCCCGCCGGTTGCCGAATGGGATCGGCAACTCGCGCCGTGATGGGCCCGTCCCCTGCTTGAGCGCCGCGCATTCCAACAATGCGAACCAAACGCGGTCATCGCTTGTTTACCTGCGGCTCCCCGCAACCGTTCTTGACGAAATGGATAAAAGTCGCGGCTAGGCTGCGCGCCAAGTCCACCCATTCAGGTGTGGGGGGCAAACGACAATGGACAACTCTCGGAGAACGACATGAGCCAGGATCCTTTCGCCGACACCAAGCGCAAGCTTGACGACTTGGAGCAGCGTATCAACGCGGCAAAGGCTTCGCCGGGCGCGACGGGAGAGCTGGGCGACGAGGCGCAGAATGAATGGACGAAGATGGTCGAGAAGCATTCGGACATCCGTCGCAAGCTCGATGCACGCGACGATCATCCGGCGGGCGTGATCGAGGGCCTGCACTTCGACGTCGACATCCTGCGGACGTCTTTCGAGAAGTGGGTCGCGAAAGTCGAACAGAAGTTCGACAAGTAACTCTTTGCGCTCGCACCGCGCGATATTGACGAAGCCAGCAGACAAAAAAAATACGGCGGTCGAAAATTCGACCGCCGTATCGTTACCGCAGAAAGTCGACAGCTTAGATGATGTCGATCTCGGCCGGCATATAGGAAGTGACTTCGAGGCCAACTTCCTGCTCGCGCACCTGCGGCTTGTTCCAGATCTTCATTGGTAGTTTCCTCCTTATGCGGAGGACGAAAGCGGCTTCGTCCCCCCGCATGCGTATAAGTTGCCGCACCCTAGCTCGCAACCGGATTCTTGCGCTTTTGGTTATAGATATTCATTCACGCTCGTAGAAAGAGCGGGCATTGCAGCGCAATAGAAAAAGTGGCAACGCGCGTTATTGGGCGCGTTATTGGCCTTCGGCGTCGTCGCTGGCATTCCACTTCTTGATCGCCGTCAAAACGGACGGACGGCACGGCCCAAGCGGGCCCTCGACCATGGCGGTCTCTTCGCCACGCATGCCGGCGTCGCGATAGTGCTTGTCGCAATATTCGGTCTGCTGCTTCTCAAGCTCCGCCTTCGACTTCTGCTTGGCAGCGTCGGGGTCGTTGATGCCGGCGATCTGAGCAGGGGCGGCCGGCGCCTCGCCGGGGGCGGGCAAGCGGTCGAGCGTCGGTGGCACGACAAGGGGGGCGCGCTCGGCGACCTTCGGCGTGCCCGAGTTTGCCTTGGCGTTGTCGGACAGACCGACCGCGTCGAAAATACCGCCGTTGAATTGGATGTCGTCGGTGCCGCAACCGGCCAGCGTTGCTGCAAGGCCGATGGCAAGCAGGGGAAAGCTGGCACGACGGAATCTGGCTGGCATTTTCATCCCCCGTGGCACCCTTGGGGCGCCTCTCCCGCTTCGAGTCGCGGCAGCACTTGACGCTAATGTCCTGCGCTACAACGACTTTGCGGCGTCTTTGCGACTCGCCATCAGCGAGTCATATAGCAGTCCGAGGACCCCGGCCACAATGGCGACGTCGGCTATGTTGAAGACATACCAATAGAAGCCGAAGGCGTGGAGGGAGAAGAAGTCGGCGACGCCGCCGAGGATCAGGCGGTCGATGGCGTTGCCGATGGCGCCGCCCATGATGAGGCCGAGGGAGACCGCCAGCAGTTTCCCGGTGCCGCCGCGGGCGAGCCAGATCCACATGGCGATGGTTGCGAGCAGGCCGAAGCTGGCCAGCATGAGCTGGCCGGCGAAGCTGTCCTGGTCGAACATCGAGTAGCTGATGCCCGTGTTCTTGACGTAGACGAGGTCGAGGAACGGGGTGACGTAGACCCGGCCTTTGTCTGCGATCCCGTAGCCCAGCAGCATCCACCATTTGTGGGCCTGGTCGAGCACCAGGGTGACCAGGAACACGATCAGCCCGAGGCGCGAATAAGGGCCCCAGACCCAGCTGCCCGTGGCGGGGGGATTGTCGGCGCTCATGCCTCACCTCCGGCGCGGGCGTCGAATTCGCGGACGGCCTCGGCGTCGCGGGGCGACAGGTCCGGGAAGGCAGGGTCGGCGCCGACATCTGGCACGATACGCCAGGAGCGGGCGCACTTCTTGCCCTCCGCTCGTTTCGGGACAACCCCGACGCCGGGGACGTCCGGCAGCGTGAAGGCGTCGTCCGGTGCGGCCTTGGCGATGAGACGCGCCTGGCTGGTGATCGAGACCTCGGCGAGATCGACGCCTTCCAGCGCGCGCAGCAGTTCCTTGTCGGCCACATAGACCTCGGGGGCGGCCTCGAGGCTCGAGCCCAGGCGCTTGGCGGCGCGCTCCAGTTCCAGCGCGCCGGTCACGACACGGCGGACGTCGCGCACGCTCTCCCACTTCTTCGCCAGTTCGTCGTCGCGCCACGCCTTGTCGAGGACCGGGAAGGTCTCGACGTGCACCGACCCGTCGCGGCCAGGGACGCGGGCGAGCCAGGCTTCCTCGGCCGTGAACGAGAGGATCGGGGCGAGCCATGCGACGAGCACGGAGAAGATCTCGTCGATGACGGTCAGCGCTGCGCGCCGCTTCATGCTGGAGTACGGCTCGCAGTAGAGCGTGTCCTTACGGATGTCGAAATAGAAAGCCGACAGCTCGGTGTTCATGAACTGCGAGAGCACGGCGACGATCTTGCGATAGTCGTAGGCGGCGTAGGCGGCGCGGACCTCTGCGTCGAGTTCGGTCAGCCGGTGCAGCATCAGGCGCTCCAGCTCGAACTCGCGCATGTCCTTGAACTTGACGCGCTCGTTCTCGCCCAGGTGCGCCAGCGCGCCCAGCATCCAGCGCAGCGTGTTGCGCAGCTTGCGGTAGGCTTCCGCCGCCGACTGCACGATGGCAGGTCCGAAGCGGATGTCGTTCGTCGTGTCGGCGGAGGCGACCCAGAGGCGCAGGATGTCGGCGCCGGATGTCTTCATCACGTCCTGGGGCGAGAGGGCGTTGCCTTTCGACTTCGACATCTTCTCATCCCCCTTCTCGTCGAGGATGAAGCCGTGCGTCAGGACGATATCGTAGGGCGCGCGTCCACGGGTGCCGCAGGATTCCAGCAGCGACGACTGGAACCAGCCGCGGTGCTGGTCGGAGCCTTCCAGGTACATCACGCGGTCCTTGCCGCCGTCGCGCACGCGCTTCAGGCCCGCGAGCGTCGGGAAGTGCTGCGGGTCTTCCAGCGTGAAGGCGTGCGTCGAGCCGGAATCGAACCACACGTCGAGGATGTCACGCACCTGCTCCCATTCGCCGAGGTCGTCGACGAGACCGTTGAGGAAGTGTTCCTTGGCGCCCTCCTCGAACCATACGTCGGCGCCGCGCTCGGTGAAGGCTAAGGTGATGCGCGAGATCAGTTCCTTCGACTTTGGAAACTTCTGCGAGGGGATGACATCGCCCGTCTCCTTGTGGCGGAAGACGGTGATGGGGACGCCCCAGGCGCGCTGTCGCGAGACGACCCAGTCGGGGCGCCCTTCGACCATGCTGCGGATGCGATTCTCGCCGGTCGCCGGCACCCATTCGGTTTCTTCGATCGCTTTTGTGGCGAGCTGGCGGAGCGTCTGGTTGTTGCCCTTCGGAATGCCCTTCACGGGCTTATCCATGGCGATGAACCACTGCGGCGTGTTGCGGAAGATGACCGGCTTCTTGGAGCGCCAGGAGTGCGGATACTGATGCTTCAGGCGGCCGCGCGCGATGATGTTGCCGGCATCGGCCAGCGCCTTGATGACGGCGTCGTTGGCGTCGCCCTTGTCGCCCTTCTCGTTGAGGACGCGCTTGCCCTCGAAGCCCGGGGCCTCCTTGGTGAGCACGCCATCAGCGTCGACGGTGAAGGGGATGGTGGTGTCGACCCCCTTAAATCGGGCCTGCTCGATCCAGATTGCGTAGTCGTCGGAACCGTGTCCCGGTGCAGTGTGCACGAAGCCGGTGCCGGTGTCGTCAGTGACGTGATCGCCGTCCATGAGAGGTACGGTGAAGTCATAGCCGAGTTGCTCTAGCGGATGGCGAGCGCCAAGGCCTGTAATTTCATCTGCACTGACACCGCGGACCTTTTCGAAGCCATCAACCTTTGCTGCTTTCATGACGTCGGCGGCGAGCTTGTCAGCGAGGATCAGCTTGTCGCCGACCTTGGCCCAGTTGCCTTCGGGCGCTGCCGTGATTTCGTAGAGGCCGTAAGCGATCTTCGACGAGAATGAGATGGCGCGGTTGCCGGGGATGGTCCACGGCGTCGTCGTCCAGATGACCACTGACGTACCAAGAAGGTCGGAGACCGTTGCGCCTTCTCGCGTGGCGAACCTAACCGGGAACTTCACCCAGATCATGTCGGACTGGTAGTCCTGGTACTCGACCTCGGCCTCGGCGAGGGCGGTCTTCTCGACGACCGACCACATCACGGGCTTCGACCCGCGATAGAGCGTGCCGTTCATCGCGAACTTCGTGATCTCGCCGGCGATGATCGCCTCGGCGGGAAAGTCCATCGTCTTATAAGGGTGCGCCCAGTCGCCGACGACGCCGAGGCGCTTGAACTCCTCGCGCTGCACGTCGATCCAGTGGGCGGCGAAGTCGCGGCACTCCTTGCGGAACTCGTTGATCGGCACCGCGTCCTTGTTAAGGCCCTTGGCGCGATACTGCTCTTCGATCTTCCACTCGATCGGCAGGCCGTGGCAGTCCCAGCCCGGCACGTAGTTGCTGTCGTTGCCGAGCATCGTCTGCGATTTGACGACGAGATCCTTGAGGATCTTGTTCAGTGCGTGACCGATGTGGATGTGGCCGTTGGCGTACGGCGGGCCATCGTGCAGCAGGAATTTCGGGCGGTTGCGGCCCTTCTCGCGCAGACGGTCATAGAGGCCGATCTCAGCCCAGCGGGCGAGCAGGCGCGGTTCGAGGTCGGGCAGGCCGGCCTTCATCGGGAAATCGGTCTTGGGCAGGAACAGCGTTTTGCCCCAGTCGCGGCCTTCCGCGCCGGACGTTGCCTCGCCCGATGAGGCGCCGGATGACGGCTTGCTGTGCTTTCCCTGGGCAGCGTCGCCGCCGCCGTTGTCCTTGGCCATCGTGTCAATCTTTCCGGGTTTCCGGGGTTTCCGGTTTCTGGCCGCGTTCTAGCAACATGGCGCCGGCATATCTAGGCGCCCGCTTCCCCCTCTCCCCATGCGGGGAGAAGGGCTTAGTCGGTCGCGAGTATGTCGCGGGCGCGGGCAACGTCCTTCTGCATCTGTTCGACCAGCGCCTCGCTCGAATCGAATTTGCGGTCGGCGCGGATGAAGTCGACGAACTCCACCTCGATCTCGCGGCCGTAAAGGTCCTCGTCGAAGTCGAAGAGGAACACTTCGAGCACCGGCTTGCCGTTATCGTAGGTGGGCCTCGTGCCGAGGTAGGCGGCGCCCTGGTGGCTGCGGCCGTCCACGTTGACGCGCACCGCATATATGCCGTGTCCGAGCGTTGTGCCGCGCGGCAGGGGAATATTGGCGGTCGGGAAGCCGAGACCGGTGCCGCGATGCGCGCCACCGACGACGGTGCCCTCGACGCACCAGTTGCGTCCGAGCGGGCGTGCGGCGCCTTTGACGTCGCCTTGCGCCAAGCGCAGCCGGATGGCGCTCGATGAGAAGACCTCGCCGTCCTCGGCAACCGGAGGAATGACGGTGACGCCAAATCCTGCTTCGGCGGCGGCGGCGCGCATGGTCTCGGGTGTGCCGGTGCGCTTGCGCCCGAAGTAGAAGTCGTGACCGATCACGACGTGGCGGGCCGCCAGCCCGTCGACGATGACGCGGGCGATGAAGTCTTCGGCGGAGAGCGTCGCGAGGGCGGCGTCGAACTTGAGGACCACCGCGAGGTCGAGGCCCGAGGCTTCCAGGAGCTTCAACTTGCGCGGCAGCGGCGTCAGATGGAAATGCGGCTCCTCGGGGTGGAAGAACTCGCGCGGGTGCGGCTCAAAAAGCAGCGCGCCGGACGGCGCACCAAGCTCGCGGCCGACGGCGGATGCGGCCCTCAGGAGTGCCCGGTGGCCGCGATGCACGCCGTCGAAGTTGCCGATCGCCAGCACGGCACCGCGCGCCTTCTGCGGCACATCCTTGTAGCCATGGACGGTGAGCATTCGGCCTCCGCGGGGGCGGGCGTTGCGGTCTCGTCAGGCAGGGCGCGAGGGCACCATCAGCACAGCCTCGCCCTGCACCACCGGCTTGCCGTTCACCGAGCAGACGCAATCGAATTTCGCCCGGCGCTTGTCGGGGTTCAGTTCGGCAACCTTGACCGTCGTTACAAGCACATCGCCGATCTTGACCGGCGCCTTGAAGTTCATGGTCTGCGAAATGTAGATCGCACCGGGCCCGGGAAGCTGCATGCCGAATACGGCCGAGATGTAGGCGGCGGAGAGCATTCCGTGGGCGATGCGCTCCTTGAAGATCGTCTTTGCCGCATAGTCGGCGTCGACGTGGACCGGGTTGCGATCGCCCGAGACGTCGGCACAGGCGCGGATGACGTCGGCCGTCACCGTGTTGTGGGAGGATGCCTCCTGCCCAACGCTAAGATCTTCGAAATAAACGCTCTTCGGCGTCTCGCCCATTCTCAAGCCCTTCCAGATTTTGTGCCGCCCCGGCGGCCGGCGGCGACACTATCTGCGCCGCTTCCCAGGGGCAACACGGGCTTTTGTCAGCAACTTTACGGCGCGAACTGCGCCTCAACCAAAGGCCGACGCTTGGGTTGCCGCGCGGGCCCTCACAGTCTATAAGGCGCCCATTCCCCAGTTGCCCCAAAATACTTGGCCCTGCGGACCGACGCAGGAAGCCGGAGGTTAAGCCCCCATGAGCGATCGCAAGCCCCTGATGCCCAAGGCGACGGCCGTATGGCTCGTCGAGAACACGTCGCTGACGTTTGACCAGATCGCAGCCTTCTGCGGTTTGCATGTGCTCGAAGTGAAGGGAATCGCCGACGGCGACGTCGCGCAGGGCATCAAGGGCCTCGACCCCGTCACCTCCGGCCAGCTGACGCGTGAGGAGATCGAGGACGCCGAGCGTGAGCCGGCCCGAGCGCTGCGCCTCGCCGAGCCGAAAGTCGTCGTCCCGGAGACGCCCACCCGCAAGGGACCGCGCTACACCCCCGTGTCGCGACGCCAGGACCGGCCGAACGCCGTTCTCTGGCTGCTGCGCAACCACCCGGAAATGAAAGACAGCCAGATCATGCGCCTCGTCGGCACGACCAAGCCGACGATCCAGCAGATCCGCGAGCGCAGCCACTGGAACGCTCCGAACCTGACGCCGCAGGACCCGGTGACGCTTGGCCTTTGCTCGCAGATCGACCTCGACGCAGAGGTCAAGAAGGCGGCCCGGCGTGCCGAACGCGACCGCAAGGACATGCCGGATATGGAGAAGGCCGGGACCCTGCTCCCGACCGAGGAGACGACGACCTCAGAACGCCGCGTGGAGATCATGCAGCCGCGGCATGAGGAAGCTCGGGAAGAGACGGAGCAGGAAGAGCAGGCGCGCGTGTTCGCGAAGCTCAAGGAAATGTCCGGCGGCGAGCGCCGCGAAGAGGAAGAAGAGAACTAGTTTAGCGCTGACACAAGCTGAGAGAAGCTTGTTGTGCTTTGAGCGGGTGCGAGTGGATAGCCGCGCCTAAGGCGCGGGGCGCCTTGCGCCCTTGCCGCTACGCGGCGGCTTTTTGCTAGCGACACGAGCGGAGACAGGCTTTTCTTGCGGGTGTTGTCGCGCGCGTTGATGGCCGCGCCTAGGCGCGGCGCCCTTGGGCGCTTGCCGCTGCGCAGCGAAGAGGCGGTGCGGGTAGGGGCAACGGTCCTTTGCGGGACGCGCAAAATGGACGACCGGCGCGCGGCGCCCGCCAGCGACAATCAACGAAACGTCAGCACCGCCCTATTCGAAGCTCTGGGCTATTCGAATGCCCAAGGCACCAGGATCAGCAGCATCAGCAAGATCCAAAGTGCGATGGACTGCTGCTTGAGCTCGCTCATGGCCTTCTCCCACATAGCGGACCATGTACCGGAGAACAGCCTAGCGTCTTATTTTCCGTCGCGACAGACGGCGCTGTTAAAAATCTGGAGGATTGCAGCGCGGCACCGCCCAGCATTTGGGCAGTCAGATGAACATTGATAGAGCGAGTTGCTTTCGCTAGCGTTTTGGCAATAGAGCAGATATTCCGCTGCGGACCTTCAGTGAGCGCCGGCTGCCCATGATCGCCAATCCGTTTGACGAGAATCTCGACAAGAACCCCGCCAATTACCAGCCGCTGACGCCACTGCAGTTCCTCAAGAGGGCGGCGCTCGTCTACCCGAACCACACGGCGATCATCCACGGGGGCCAGCGTTTTACCTACGCTGAGTTCTATGGGCGCTGCCTGCGGCTCGCGTCGGCGCTGGCGAAGGCGGGGATCGGCGAGGGCGATACGGTGTCGGTGATGCTGGCGAACACGCCGGCGATGCTCGAAGCGCACTACTCGGTGCCGATGATCGGAGCGGTGCTGCATACGATCAATACGCGCCTCGATGCGCCTATCGTCGCCTTCCAGCTCGATCACGCCGAAGCAAAATTCTACATCACGGACCGCGAGTTCGCGCCGCTGTCGAAGGCGGCGCTGGAGCTGGCGAAGGTGAAGCCGCCCATCGTCGACTACGACGATTCGGAGTTTCCGCAGACGGGTGAACGCCTTTCCGATGTCGAATACGAGGCGTTCCTGGCGACCGGCGATCCGGACTTCGACTGGAAGATGCCGTCCGACGAGTGGAACGCCATCTCGCTCAATTATACGTCCGGTACGACAGGCAACCCGAAGGGCGTCGTCTACCATCACCGCGGCGCGGCACTGATGTGCTACGCGAACAATCTCGAAGCGGGCATGGGGCAGCATCCGGTCTACCTGTGGACGCTGCCGATGTTCCACTGCAACGGCTGGTGTTTCCCGTGGTCGCTGTCAGCGGTCGCCGGAACGCACGTCTGCCTGCGCTGGGTCCGGGCGAAGGCTATGTACGACGCCATCGTTGAGCATCGCGTGTCGCATATCTCCGGCGCGCCGATCGTCATGGCGACGCTGCTCAATGCAACGCCGGACGAGAAGCGGGAGATCGCGCACAAAGTTTCGTTCAATCACGCGGCAGCGCCGCCACCTCAGTCCGTTATGGACGCGATGGCGGCAGCCGGATTCCATTTGACGCACCTTTATGGGCTCACCGAGACCTATGGGCCGGCGGTCGTCAACGAGTGGAATGTCGACTGGAACGATCTCGACGAGGCCGGCCGGGCGTTCAAACGGACGCGGCAGGGCGTGCGCTACCTGGCGCTCGAGGATCTGACGGTCATGGATCCGACGACGATGGAGCGCGTGCCGGCGGACGGGCAGACCATCGGCGAGGTCATGTTCCGCGGCAATATCGTGATGAAAGGCTACCTGAAGAACGCCAGCGCGACCGCCGAAGCGTTCGAGGGCGGCTGGTTCCATTCGGGCGATCTGGGGGTGCTCTATCCGGACGGATACATCCAGCTCAAGGATCGCTCGAAGGACATCATCATCTCGGGCGGCGAGAACATTTCCTCGATCGAGGTCGAGGATGTCATCTACAAGCATCCGGCCGTCGCCTACTGCGCGGTGGTCGCAAAGCCTGACGACAAGTGGGGCGAGACGCCGTGCGCGTTCGTCGAACTGCGGCCCGGCATGGATGCGACGATGGATGAGTTGATGACGTGGTGCCGCGACCGGCTCGCGAAGTACAAGTGCCCGCGTCACATCGTGTTTGCGGAAGTGCCGCGCACGTCGACCGGCAAGATCCAGAAGTTCAAGCTGCGCGAGATGGCCAAGGACGCGTAAGCACGTCCGCTCACCAGGTGGCGCTCATCCGGCGCACGGCGTATGGGGGCACGATAGAGAGGCGAGCGGTGGCCGCTCGCCTGTTGGATTGGAGGGATTTGGCGGCTGCTAGTGCCTTGTCTCACCGTCGCAAAGACGAACGATCTCGTCCTTGAGCTTCAGCTTTTCCATTTTCAGGCGGTAGATTTCGAGGTCGTCGGAACCGGGGCGAGAGACCTCCTCTTCAATTCTACGCTCGAGGAGCCGGTGCTTCTCGGATAGCTCTGCGATATGAGCTGCAAGCGCCATTATGGACCTCCATGAGTTGTTGAAGACACAGCACAGCGTGCCAGAGGATTGTGGCGATGTCCAACGGGAGAAGGGTTCCCTTGGAGTGGAATTTTTGATGAAAATGGCTGCTCGCGCATTAGTGATGCTTATGTCGGCGCGGCTCGCGACAAACCCGTTGCGGGACCCGCATCATTCGTGCCAACCGCTTGCTATATTGTAGGAACAGGATGATAGTCCGCCCGCTCGCGCGGTCGTGAAGAGGGGCGTCACCAGCCGGCTAATGAAGCGCATCGACGAGAGAGAGCTTCGGGATGAGCTCGTCCGGCTCAGGGCGGAGCACCGCGAGCTGGACGATCAAATCATTTTGCTCGAAGATTCAGCGTCCGCCGACCAGCTGCTGGTCAAGCGCTTGAAGAAGCGCAAGCTCGCCATCAAGGATCGGATGATGGCGGTCGAGGATCAGCTTCTCCCCGACATCATCGCGTAGCTGGCGCGGCCCAGCTCCCCACAGACGCATCGCGCAGAGGCCTCGTAGCCTTCGAGGCGTGCGGATCGATGACCGCTCCCTCCAGGGGCTCGCGGTAGGTTTCCTTGAACGTCAGGACGGCAAGGAACGCGACGACGGCGGCGCCCATGACGAGGAAGGCCGGCGCGAGGTTGTCGCCGGTTCGCTCGACGAGCAGCGTCGCCCCGAACGGCGTTAATCCACCGACGATACCGAGGCAGAGGTTGTAGCCGAGAGCAACAGCCGTGCAGCGCACATGCGCCGGAGCGGCCTCGACGATGATCGCGGGCAGTCCGGCACTGAACATCCCGATGAAAGCCGCGCAGCCGAGCTGCCCTGCAAGGACCGCGGCAGGGTCGGGCACATTCATCAGCCAGAACAGCGGCCACGCCGCAACGAAACCCACGGCAGCGGACGCCAGCATCACGGGCTTGCGTCCATAGCGGTCGGTCAGCCAGCCGCCGACGAGAAACCAAGGAATGAGCGTCGTCATGCTCAGCGTGTTGATCTTGAGGGCGGTCTCGGGCGCAAAGCCGTCGATCACCTGCATCGAGCTGACGAGGAACACGAACAGCAAATAGAACGGCACGGCGTTGAAGGCTGCGACCGCGGCGATGCGTGCGACCAGCCGCCAATGGTGGCGCACCGTTTCGACTATGGGCAGGCTGCCATTGCGCGTCTCAGGGCTCGTTTCGGCGATGTGGCGGCGCAGGAGGTTGCCGAGCAGGCCGATACCGAGACCGGCGATAAACGGGATGCGCCAGCCCCAGGCTTCGAGAGCCTCGGCAGGCATCAGCGCGGCGAGAAGAGTTCCGACAAGAGAGCCGAGCAGCAGTCCCGAGACAGCGCCGATGCCCGCGAGCGCGCCCATTCTTCCGCGCCGTCCTTCCGGTGCGTGCTCGATGAGGAACACCATCGAGCTCGGGTACTCGCCGCCGAGGGCGACGCCCTGCAACATGCGCAGGGCCGTCAGCGCGATGGGCGCCATCACGCCGATAGCCTCGTAGTCAGGCAGCAGGCCGATGAGGAAGGTCGGCACGGCCATGGCCGTCACCGAGACGACAAGCGCCGCGCGGCGTCCGAAGCTGTCGCAGACATGACCGATCAGGATACCGCCGAGCGGGCGCATGAGGTATCCAGCAGCGAAAACGCCGAAGGCGGCGAGGAGCTGCGCGAGGGGATCTTGGCTGGGAAAGAAGTGGTGGCCGATCGATACGGCAAAGAAGCCGTAAATGGCGAAGTCATACCATTCCAGAACGTTGCCGATCATGCCGGCGGCGATCGCCCTCCGGGTGCGCGCATCGTCCATTTTAGTGCGTCCCTCCGACATCCCTCGGTAGCTTGGCGGACGTGGACGCCCGCCCTTCCGGGCATCGGTTCGCCAGTTCCGGGATACTGGCGTGGCGAGGCTAAGAAACCGCCAAGTCGCACGAGACACTTGTCTTGGTCGTCCGGCTCCTGTAATCCCGCGCTTTCTTTCGGCCCGCCGAAGCAAAGCCGCAGCAAAAATGAGCACCGGGAAAGCCGTCGTCGGCATCATCATGGGCAGCCAGTCCGACTGGCCGACGCTCAAGAAGGCTGCCGAAATCCTCGATGAGCTGAAGGTCCCCTACGAGGCGCGGATCGTCTCGGCGCACCGGACGCCGGATCGCCTTTACGAATATGCAAAATCAGCCCAATCGCGCGGCCTCAAGGTGATCATCGCCGGAGCCGGTGGCGCCGCACACCTGCCGGGCATGACCGCTTCGATGACACTCGTGCCGGTGCTCGGGGTGCCGATCCCGGTGACGGCGCTCAACGGTCAAGACGCGCTCTATTCCATCGTGCAGATGCCCGCAGGCGTGCCGGTCGGAACGCTGGCCATCGGCGAGGCCGGGGCCACGAACGCCGGTATCCTTGCCGCGCAGATCCTCGCGACCAACGATGCCGATCTCATGAAGCGCGTAGAAGCCTACCGTGCCGCGCGCACCGCGAGCGTCGCCGAGGCTCCGAAGAATGCGTGAGGGGCGGTTCTGATGCAGCCACTTCCTCCCGGCTCGACCATCGGCATCCTGGGCGCGGGACAGCTCGGGCGCATGCTGGCAGTTGCCGCCTCGCAGCTCGGCTTCAAGTGCCGCATCTATAGCGACGTGCCCGGACCTGCGTCCGACGTGTCCGTCGCGACGACCATCGGTCCCTACGAGGATCTGGAAAAGATCGCGAAGTTCGCTGCCGAGACGGACGTCGTCACCTATGAATTCGAGAATGTGCCGGTCGCGGCGGGCGCTGCCGTGCAACAGGTGCGTCCGGTGCGGCCTGGTCTCAAGGCGCTGGAAGTGGCGCAGGACCGCTATCTCGAGAAGAGCTTCATCGAAGCGCTCGGCCTGCCGCTCCCCCGCTTTGCATCCGTCGATGGCCCGGACGACTTCGCGGCGGCGGTGGCAAAGGTGGGTGCGCCGTCGATCCTCAAGACGCGGCGGCTCGGATACGACGGCAAGGGACAGGCGCGCCTGCAATCGGCTGACGACATCGCCGTTGCTTTCGACGCCATCGGGCGCGCCCCGGCGACGCTCGAAGCGATGGTGCCGTTCAAGTTCGAGGTGTCGGTGCTGCTGGTGCGCGGGCTCGATGGCACGACGGCCTTCTACGACATTCCTCAGAACCATCACGAGGGTGGCATCCTGCGCACCTCGACCGTGCCGAGCGCTCTTCCTGAGGCGCATCAGGCGCTGGCGCGCGATATCGCCGGCAAGCTGGCGGCGGCGCTGGACTACGTGGGCATCATCGGGGTCGAGATGTTCTATGTCGGCGAGGGGCCGACGCCGCTGCTTCTCAACGAGTTCGCCCCGCGGGTGCACAATTCCGGCCACTGGACCATGGACGGCTGCGGCATCGGTCAGTTCGAGAACCATATTCGGGCGGTTGCCGGGTGGCCTGTGGGTGCGACCGAGCGTCATTCCGACTGCCAGATGACCAATCTGATCGGGGATGATGTGGCCGCTTGGCCTCAGCTCGCGGCCGAACCTGGTGTCTGCGTGCATCTCTATGGGAAGAACGAAGCCCGTCCGGGCCGCAAAATGGGCCACGTCAACAGGCTGTTCCCCCTATCCACCGTGGGCTGAGAAATAGTCTCGACGCGGCGCATGGACAATTTAACTGCCTTTTGCTAGTGAAGCGGCCATCCTCAACGGCAGACAGGATGCTGGTGGCTCAGCCGCCGTCCCGATGCCGCATTTTCTATTGGTCAAAAGGTCAGGCAAAGGAAGCAGCCGCTTGCAGGTTCTCGTCCGCGACAACAACGTCGATCAGGCTCTCAAGGCGCTCAAGAAGAAGATGCAGCGCGAGGGCATTTTCCGGGAGATGAAGCTCCGCAATTATTTCGAGAAGCCCTCCGAGCGCAAAGCGCGCGAGAAGGCTGAAGCCGTTCGCCGCGCCCGCAAGCTGGCGCGCAAGCGGGCTCAGCGCGAGGGTCTGCTTCCCGGCAAGGCGGCCGCTCCTGCTGCCGCTGGTCCGCGCCGCTAAGTTTTCTGCGGCCTGAAGTTTCGGAATGCGCCCTGAGCCATGCTCATGGGCGCATTTGTCGTTGGCGAATTTTTGGCGTCCGCCTGGTCGCGGCAGCTGCTACTGCGCAGCGCCCTTGAGACGCTGGTCGGTATCCTGCACCTGGCTGCGCATCAAGGCATCGATCCAGCGGAACATCTCATCGTACGAGCCGTACAGGTGATGGTCGGAATGTCCGGCGCGCGGAAACGTGGCGATCTCCTTGGGCGCGTTCGCGGCGGCATAGATCGCCCTCCCCATCTCGACCGGTATGACGCGATCCGCCTCGCCGTGCAGCACCAATAGAGGCGCCTTCACGCGCGGCAGATACTTCACGCTCTCGTAGCGGTCGAACATGAACGGCCGCACCGGCAGATAGGGATACGCGAGGGCGGCCACGTCGACGATGGTGGTGTAGGGCGCATCCAACACGAGGCCGCCGACCTCGCGGTCGGCTGCAACCTGGACCGCCACGCCAGAGCCGAGCGACTCCCCGTAAACGATGATGTCCTGTGGCTCGAGGCCGTCTGCGATCAGCGTGTCGTAGGCGAGCTTGGCGTCGGCGACGTTGGCCTGCTCGCTCGGGGTGCCGGTCGACCCGCCGTAACCGCGATAGCTGAGGAAGAGCACGCCGTATCCGCGCGAGACATAACGCCGGATGCGCTCGGAGCGGGTGGCGAGGTTGCCGGCATTGCCGTGGAAATAGAGGATCGTCGGCTGGCCGGGAGCCGCGGGTGCGTACCAGGAAATCAGCCGCGCGCCATCGGGGGCGTCGATGATGCGCTCTTTTACGCCCGGCAAGGCGAAAGTGGCGGGTGAGACCCGCTCTGGATCGGGGAAGTACATGAGGCGGCGCTGAAGAACGAAGGCCGCAACCGCGATGACGGCGTAAAGGGCGAACAGCCCCAACGCGAGCTTCATGATCAGCTGCATGTGCATTCAATCCGCTCGGCCAAAGGTGCGTTCCCCGCTCGGTACCACTTCGAGCATAGACCGAAGCTCCCGAGGTGGCGAAAACGTTCCTCAATCTGCCATAACAAGATCGCTTAAGGCTTTGCCGAACCCTGACATTTCGATGGATCGGAGCTGCAACCTATGGCCCCGGCCGCTTCAGGCGGCGATGGCGCGGGCCGGGTCGAGGTACGGCAGGCCCAATGCTGCGGCGACGGCGGGATAGGTGATCTTCCCCTCATAGACGTTCAGCCCCGCGAGCAGATGCGGATCGGCACGCAGCGCGGGGAGCGTGCCCTTGTTCGCCAGCGCGAGGACGAAGGGGAGCGTCGCGTTGTTGAGCGCGAAGGTCGAGGTGCGCGCCACGGCGCCCGGCATGTTGGCGACGCAGTAGTGGACGACGCCGTGCTCGACGTAGCTCGGATTGGCGTGCGTGGTGGCGTGCGAGGTTTCGGAGAAGCCGCCCTGGTCGATGGAGATGTCGACGATCACCGAGCCGCGCTTCATTGCCTTCACGAGATCGGCGGTGATGAGCTTCGGCGCAGCCGCGCCCGGCACCAGCACCGCGCCGACGACGAGGTCGGCCTGCAGCACGTAGTCCTCGATCGACTGGCGCGTGGAAAAGATGGTGTTGAGCGAGGCGCCGAACTGCTGGTCGAGCGCATACAGGCGCTCGATGTTGACGTCGATGCAGGTGACGGCAGCCTCGAGGCCGATCGCCATGCGCACGGCATTGACGCCGGCGACGCCGCCACCAATCACCACGACATTGGCGGCGGAAACGCCGGCAGAGCCGCCGAGCAGCATGCCGCGTCCGCCCTGCTCCATCTCGAGGCAATGGGCGCCGGCCTGGATCGACATGCGACCGGCGACCTCGCTCATCGGCGACAGCAGCGGCAGCCCGCCGCGCGGACTGGTGACCGTCTCGTAGGCGATGGCGGTGACGCCGGAGGCCATCAGCTCCTTGGCCTGCGCCGGGTCGGGTGCCAGATGCAGGTAGGTGAACAGCGTCTGGCCCTGACGCAGCATCGCGCGCTCGACCGCCAGCGGCTCCTTCACTTTCACGATCAGGTCGCCGGTGGCAAAGACTTCGGCTGCGTCGGGCAGAATGGTGGCGCCGGCGCGGCGATAGTCATCGTCGGAGATGCCGAGGCGTTCAGCGGCGTCGCGCTGGATGAAGACCTCGTGTCCATGGGAGACGAGCTCGCGCACGCTCGCCGGCACGAGGCCCACGCGGTACTCGTGAACCTTGATCTCCTTGGGAACGCCGATGCGCATGTAATCCGTCTCCTCGCCGCCATCTGTCGGCAAGCCTATTGGGCGGCGCTGTAATAGAAAACCGCGTTCTTTGGCTCTCCCCAGGCTCGCAAATGCGAACCGCGGCACTTGATTGGGGGTGGAAGGCGCAGGCGCGTGCCTCAGATTGCGCACAAAAAAATAGCGCGGCGGGGCCGCGCTATTTCGCTGGAGGGTGGGCGCGTCAGTGCGTCTTCAGCCAGTTGTCGACGGCCTTTTTCACCTGGTCCTTGGCGAAGCCGTAGCGCGATTGGATCAAGCCTTCGAGCTGCTCGCGGTTGCCGTTGACCTGGGCGAGGTCGTCATCGGTGAGCTTGCCCCACTGCTCCTTGACCTTGCCGGAGAACTGCTTCCAGTTACCTTCCACGCGATCCCAGTTCATCGATATCTCCCTTGTTCTGACGCCGGTCAGCGACGCTTCTCGCCTCGGCGGCGCGGATAGTTCGCGGCCAGACGTGAAGAAGATCGATAGGGGGCGGGGAGCATTTGAAGCGATTTGCTCGCGCCGCGACCGCCCTTTATCCGTGGTCATCATTTTGACGAAGTCGGAGGTCGCTTATGGCCTCAAGCGGGACCGATATCCTTGAGAGATATCAGGGGGTAATCATGTCCGTTCCCGCGCTGCGCGGGCGCCACGAGGCGCCTGCCGATCCTCAAACACTCGATTTCGAGCGACCACGCTTCCTCAATGCGCTGGATGCAGGGGAGCGTATCGGGCCGCCGCTGGAGCGACCGCGCAGCAGCATGCTCAGCGCTTCGCTGGTGCTGGTGGTGCTGTTCGGCGGCGCATGGGCGGTGCTGCAGGCGCCTGAAGGATCGTTGGAGATGGTTCGCCAGCGCGCCGCCGCGCTCCTGACCCCGGTGCGCGACTATCGGGCTGCAACCGCGATGCCGACGCCGGAGGCTCCACGCGTTGCCGAGGCGCCCGCGCATCCCGACGAGGCCCTTCCTCCTGTCGAGGCTCCGCTTACGGCGCCCGGAAGCAGCGATGCCGCGCTGCCGCCCGATGCCGTTCCCCTAGAAACTGGAGCGCTCGGCGCTGCGGGCGATACGGCAGAACCTCCCGAGGCTCAGCCGCTGCCTCCGATGCGTATCGATCCGGCGGATGCCTACCAGCGTCGCGCAGTGGCGGTGGGGCTGCATCCCGACCTGTCACGCGTGCTGCTGGCGCGTCTTACGTCAGCCGATTACCGAAATGCCGGATACGCCGTCGATACCGCGGTCGCCAAAACGGCGGACGAAGGCAGCTTCGTATGGCCGCGGCAGCGCAAGCCGGAGCAGGCGTTGTTTCGCGTGCACTTCGTGCCGGGCGCGGCGCATGGATGCCGACGTTATGTCGTCACGGTTGTGAAAGACGGCTGGACGACGACAGCGCTGCCGATGGAGCGCTGCGGCAGCGTCAAGGTGCAAGGGTGATCGTGGGGCGCCCTTTCGGGAACCCGCGGTCAGCGCTCGTTGAGCTGGCGGATGCAGATCTCCCGCCACTTGCTCTTGGTGATGTGCGTGCCGGTGTCCCAGGTGTCCATGCACTGCGCGAGCTTGTCCTTCTGGGAGAGGCCATCGCTCTTCAAGGGGGCCGTCGTCGTGGTCGCCGCTGCGGCGTCCTCGCCGGCGCGGAAGTTGCGCGTGCCCTTGCGCGCGGTGCCTTCCGTGGCCTGCGTGGTGCCGACCAGAGGATCAGTGACTTCAGGAGCGGCGGTGGCGGCAGATGCGGCCAACGCGCCAATGAGGGCCAGAAGGCCTGCACGCATCGAAATCATTTTTGAACCCTAGTCTCGAAGACCATGCGCTGCCGCCAAGGTTGTCGTCCTGGTGAAACAAATGCAAGGTCCGGTTTACCGATGAGCCAGGCCGCGAAACCGCGTCAGTGCTCGGGACGCGCCGACGCTATTCCGCTCCTCTGAAAAATGCGTAACACCGCCTCGCAGGGGACCAGAAATGTCTGCCAGTCGGCGGGTTTCTTAGGGTCGACGTCGTAGCGGAACCCATTTTCAGGGGCTGCGGCGCCCTTTGCAACGACGCCGATCAAGGTGCCGGCCTCGTCGATCACCGGGCCTCCGGAGCTGCCCGGGAGAGAGTCCACATTGGAAGCTATGTAGACCTCCTCGGCGCCGCGGAACTCGGCACGCCCGAGCCCGACGAATTCGCCGCCGCTCCAGCGCTTCTGCTCGCGCAGCTTGCGCAAGGAGCTGCGCTGCGTGACCCCGGGAAAGCCGATGGTGTAGACCGGGCGCCGCAGCGCGCGATTACACTGAGCGTTCACGGCAAGCGGTGCGCCGACGGTGGCTTTCGCCGGGGCCGACGCCCGGATGACGGCGATGTCATAGGTCTCGTCGACGTAGACGACCGATATGTCGGAGAGTTTCAGCGGAGGGGCGGCGAGCGTTATGCCGTCGGGCTCGAAGCGCTGCTGGTTGAAGTCCTCGACGAGATAGCGGCGCGGCACCTTGCAGTCCTCGACGGCATGGCCGGCGGTGACGAATTCATAGTCTGTCTTCTTGCCCCGCGGCGTGCGGCGCACGACGAAAGCGGTGGCGACATAGCGAACACCACGTCCTTCGCAGACGAATGCGAATACGGATGGCCACACTTGGCGCACCGCGGCGGGCTGGCGATCGGTGAAGAAGCCCTCGGCGGCGTCAGCGATGGCGGTGCTTGCGCACAGGAGGCCGAAGCAAAGCGCGCGCAATGGCAGGCGGCGGACGAGCCCCCACATGCCCTGGGATTTCGCACGCGGCGGCTCTTCGTTCGAACGATACGTTTGCAAGGCTCCCCCACCAGAGCGCACCTCGGCCGTGACGCCAGGCGCCCTGCTCCAATCCGTCTTAGCCGAACCTTACGCTATAGATCGGCGGGAGATGCTGGGAGAGGCAATTCCAGTTGTCGCCCTGGTCTTCGGAAATCCAGAGATTGCCGGTGGTGCTTCCGAAGACGAGGCGCTCGCCCGTTGCGTCGATGTCGAGCGCATGGCGGTAGACGAGATCGTAGGCATGCTGTTGGGGCAGCCCGTTGCGCAGCGTCTCGAAGCTGCGGCCGCCGTCGCGGGTGCGCGTGACGACGACCTCGCCTGCGACGGGGATGCGCTTCTCGTCCTTGATCGCTGGCACGAACCAAGCGGTGTCAGGCTCGCGCGGGTGAACAACGACGGCAAAGCCGAACACCGATGGGCCAGCCTCGGTGATCTCCTCCCAGTGCGCGCCGCCGTCATCGGAGCGGAATATGCCGTTGTGATGCTGTACCCAGAGGCGCTCCGGGCGCGCACGGCATTGTACCAGCCGATGCGGGTCCTGGATGTTGGGGTCGTACATCTGGTCGGGCGGCATGAACGCGGCGCGCATGCCCTCGCCCTCGCAATTCCAGCTGCCGCCGCCGTCCGTCGAGGTCCACACGCCGCCGCAGGATACGCCGAGCTTGATGTGCCGCGCATCGCGGGGATCGACGCAGATCGAATGGATACCGGGCAGGTCGGCGCCGCCGCCGAACCACTTCTTGCGCTTGGGGTGATCCCAGAGCGTGCGCACGAGCGCCCAGTTCGTGCCGCCATCATCGGATCGGAAAAGGCCACCCGGGATGGTGCCGCACCATAGGACGCCGGGCTCGTCAGTGCCGCCGGCTTCCAGAGCCCAGATCTTCACGGTCGACCAAGGGATGGGTTTGCCCCACATATCCTTGTCGTCCTCGTCTTCGGGCTTTTCGGGGTAAGCCGGTGTTGCGCACTCCTCCCATACGCCATCGCCGTTGGAGCGGTGCAGCTTCACACCGAAATGGCCGTGGTCGAGCGCGGCATAGAGCGTGCTGTGGCGCGCATCGGACAGCACCATCGAGACGTGATCGGCGAGAAAGTCGGCGCGGGAGATCGCCCATGCGCCGCTGTGACGCTCCAACGTGAAAAGCCCCTTGCGCGTGGCGACGTGAATGCGGTCGGACATGGCATTTCTCCCCGGCGTTTGCTCCCGCAGCATCGTTGGTTGGGGCGTCAGCCGCCCGACAGCGCCTGTAGCACGTAAATCTCGCCGTTTTCGAGGACGCGATCGGAAAGACGCTCGCGATCCACGATGCGTTTTCCATCGACGAAGATGATCATGTGCTTGCGGAGCGCCGCCTGGTCGTCGAGCACGTAAGTGCGAGCGCGAGCATTTCCGGCGAACGCGGCGTCGAGTGCCTCGCGCACTGTCGCGGCGGCGACTTCGACAGGCGGACAGGCGATGTGACGCTGCAGGGTCGGCGTGAACGTAACGCGGACCATTCCTGGCTGGCCTCCGTTGCTGCGTGCGCTGAGCTTTACGAAAACCGATTGCGACGCGCGTGTCCAGCTATGGCTGATCGTCGCCGAGGATGAAACGCACGAGCCCTGCGATGTCGCTTGAGGTGCCGTCGGGGGCCAGTCCGAGCTTTTCGGCGGGGAGGCCGAAGCGGTTCACCCAGTATGTCGGATAGCCGAAGCTCTTGGCGCCGAAGGCGTCCCAGCCGCCGAACGCGGCGAACACGATCTCGTCCTTTGCCAGCCCCAACCGCTCCATGCCGAGGGCATAGGCGCGTGCCTCGGGTTTGTAGCTGTGATTCACCTCGGTCGAGAGCAGCTCGTCGAAGAGGTCGGTGATGCCGGCGCCGTCGGCGTTCCGCTTCAGCATCAGCGGCGAAAAGTTGGCGATGGTGATGATGCGCACGCCGGCCGCCTTGAGCTTCTTCAGCGCGGCGACCGTATCGGGCCATGGCTCGAGGGTGAGGTAGGAGTCGAGGAGGCGCGCGCGCACGTCGGGCGGCAGGGGCAACTGCATGGCTTCCGCCGTGTAGACGAGCGCGTCCTCGGTGACCTGGAAGAAATCCTCATAGCGGCCGGTGATGGAGCGCAGGAAGCCGTAGTCGAACTGCTTGGCACGCCAGGCCAGCGTGAATGCCTTGCCCTTGCCGGGGAATTCCTTCTCGACCTTGGGGATGACGGAATTGGCGTTGACGAGCACGAAATAGTCGAAGGCGACGGCCTTGTAGCGCGGGGCGGCGTCAGCGGCAGATGCCGCGACGGCGATCGCGACAGCGAAGAATATGGACATCAGAACGCGCATCTTGCCTCCCGGGTGCGTAATTCAGCGGGAGAGAATTCCCGCTGATGGTCCCACACCGAAGGCAGTTGCGCGTCGTGCCGTCCGCCGACCGCGATCGGCGGACTAATGCGCCAGCGACTTGACGATCTCTTCGGTCATCTTCTTGGCGTCGCCGAGCACCATCACGGTGTTGTCGTTGTAGAAGAGCGGATTGTCGATGCCGGCATAGCCTGAGGCGAGCGAGCGCTTGTTGAACAGCACCGTGCCGGCCTTCCATGCCTGCAACACCGGCATGCCGTAGATGGGCGAGGTCTTGTCCGTCTCGGCCGCCGGATTGACGACGTCGTTGGCGCCGATGACGTAGACGACGTCGGCCTGCGGGAACTCGGAATTGATGTCCTCGAGTTCGAAGACCTCGTCGTAGGGTACGTTCGCCTCGGCGAGCAGCACGTTCATATGACCGGGCATGCGGCCTGCGACGGGGTGGATGGCGTACTTCACCTCGACGCCGGCCTTCTTGAGCTGATCGCCCATCTCGCGCAGCGCGTGCTGTGCCTGGGCGACGGCCATGCCGTAGCCGGGGACGATGATGACCTTGGACGCGTTCTTCATCACGTAGGCCGCATCCTCGGCCGAGCCGAGCTTCACCGGCTTCTGCTCGCCGCCACCGGCGGGGCCGGCCGTCTCGCCGCCGAAGCCGCCGAGAATGACCGAGATGAAGGAGCGGTTCATGCCCTTACACATGATGTAGGACAGGATGGCGCCCGAGGAGCCAACGAGCGCGCCGGTGATGATGAGCGCGATGTTCGACAGCGTGAAGCCGATGCCGGCAGCGGCCCATCCCGAATAGGAATTGAGCATCGACACGACGACGGGCATGTCGGCGCCGCCGATGGGGACGATGATCAAGACGCCGAACAGCATCGCGACGAAGGTGATGGCCCAGAACAGAAGCGGCGAGCCGCCCGACTGGCAGAACAGGTAGATCAGGTACACGAGGCCGACGAACAGGCCGAGATTGATGAGGTGGCGCGCCGGCAGGATGATCGGCTTGCCGGACATGCGGCCCGAGAGCTTGGCGAAGGCGATCACCGATCCGGTGAAGGTGATGGCGCCGATGGCGACGCCGAGCGACATCTCGATCAGCGAGGCGAAGTGGATGTTGCCTGACGTGCCGATTCCGAAGGCTTCTGGCGCATAGAGCGCGGCCGCGGCGACGAACACGGCGGCAAGGCCCACCAGCGAGTGGAACGCTGCGACCAGCTCTGGCATCGCCGTCATGGCGATCCGGCGGGCGGTCACGGCGCCGATGGTGCCGCCGATGCCGAGGCCGACTGCGAGCAGGATCCAGGTCAAAACGGATTGCGGGGCGGCGACAGCGAGCGTGGTCGCCATGGCGATGCCCATGCCCGTCATGCCGAGGTAGTTGCCCTGGCGAGAACTCGCGGGGCTCGAAAGGCCGCGAAGCGCAAGGATGAACAGCACGCCGGAGACCAGATAGAGGCCGGCAATGAGATTTGGCGTCAGCATTGCGCTATTCCCCGCGGGTAGTGTTGAGCGTGCTCACTTCTTGTCGCCCTTCTTTTTGTACATGGCGAGCATGCGCTGGGTGACGAGGAAGCCGCCGAAGATGTTGATAGCGGCCATGATCAGCGCCAGCACGCCGAAGGTCTTGGAGGCGACGGTGTTCCCCGAAACGAAACCGTCGACCGCGCCATGCTCCACCGCGACAGCGAGCAGAGCGCCGACCACGATCACCGACGAGATGGCGTTGGTGACGGACATCAGCGGGGTGTGCAGCGCGGGCGTGACGGCCCACACGACGTAGTAGCCGACGAAGATCGCCATTACGAACACCATCAGCTCGTAGACGACCGGGTCGATGGCGCCGCCGATGCCGCCGGCGGCAAATGCCGGCGCTGCGCCGATAACAGCGAGGCCGGCGAGGGCTGCGAGTTTGAGGAACGTGCGTTGCATCAGGCCGCTCCCTGCAGGCTCGGGTGGACGATGGCGCCGTCGCGGGCGACCAGCGTGCCTTTGACGATCTCATCGTCCCAGTTGATGGCCAGCTTCTTTTCCTTCTTGTCGAACAAGGTTTCGAGGAAGGCGTAGAGGTTCTTGGCGTAGAGGCTGGAGGCGTTGATCGCGAGGTCGCCCGCCAGATTGAGCGGGCCGTAGATGCGCACGCCATTGTGGTCGACGATCTCGCCCGGTTTCGTCAGTTCGCAGTTGCCACCGCGCTCGGCGGCGAGGTCGACGATGATCGAGCCCGGCTTCATGTTCTCCACCATCGCGCGGGAGATCAGGCGCGGCGCGGGGCGGCCCGGGATGAGGGCCGTGGTGATGACGATGTCCTGACCCTTGATGTGGTTGGCGACGAGTTCGGCCTGTTTTGCCTGATACTCGGCCGACATGGGCTTGGCATAACCGGCGGCGGTCTGCGCCTGCTTGAACTCATCGTCCTCGACGGCAACGAACTTGGCGCCGAGCGAGGCGACCTGCTCCTTGGCGGCGGGGCGGACGTCGGTGGCCGTGACCTGCGCGCCGAGGCGGCGGGCGGTGGCGATGGCCTGCAAGCCGGCAACGCCGGCACCCATGACGAACACCTTGGCTGCCGGCACGGTACCGGCGGCGGTCATCATCATCGGCATGGCCTGCTGGAACATCGCCGCGGCGTCGACAACGGCCTTGTAGCCGGCGAGGTTGGCCTGGCTCGACAGCACGTCCATGGACTGGGCGCGGGTGATGCGCGGCATGAATTCCATCGAGAACAGCGAGGCTTTGCCGGCCGCCAGAGAGGATAGCGCGGTCTTGTCCCCGTAGGGGTCGAGCATCGCCACGACGAGCGCGCCCGGCTTCAACGCTGCGACCGAAGCCGCCGAAGGCCGGCGGACGCTCAACAGGATGTCGGCATCGCTCAATGCTTCCGCAGCGCTCGGCACGATTTCCGCGCCAGCAGTCCGCAGCGTCTCGTCAGAGAAGCGAGATCGGGCGCCGGTGCCGGCTTCGACCTTTACGCGAGCGCCAAGCGCCACGAGCTTCTTGACCGTTTCCGGTGATACCGCAACGCGCGGCTCATCCGCAGGCTCGGCCGTAACCGCAATAGTGACCATGAATTCGTCCGATCGCGAGAGAGTTCTCGCGCCGCCGGAGCACACTCCATGGATAGGGGCGTGCTGCGGCGCGCGGTACGATTTGAGATGTCTTAGGTGAGGAAGAACGCCATGCCGGCGAGCAGTACGACAAGGAAGACGATCGAGATTTTCGTGAACGTAATGAACTGCTTGTAGGTGTGCTCGGCCTGGGCGTAGTCCATCTCCGGATTCCCGCCCGACAAATCGATCGCCACTGTCTTTCTCCCTAGAGTCTTTTGCACGTTATCTTCCTTGGTACCGCAGGTAGTGTCCGCCATCAAGCGCCGGGCGCCGTTCATGATCGTCCATTCGTACGGGTTGTTAGAGGAACCGGTGGTAATGTAGCGGCCGGATCGAGTGCTGCATTGCCATGGATGCCTTCCAACTCAGTCAACGGCTCGCCGTCGCCCTCGCGATAGGGCTCATCATCGGGATCGAGCGCGGGTGGAAACAGCGCGAGGAACCCGAGGGTGAGCGCGCTGCGGGGCTGCGCACGCTGGCGCTTTCCGGACTGTTGGGCGGCATCTGGGGGGCTCTGGCGCATGGCGCAGGCGCGGGCGGCGTCATCGGCCTAGGCCTGGCCTTCGCGGCGTACTCGATCGTGATCGCCGTCTTTCGCTACCGCGAGATGGTGCGCGAGGGCAGCCTCGGGGCGACCACCATCGTCGCAGCGATGCTGGCATTTACTCTGGGCGCGTTCGCAGTCCTCGTTGATCCAGGTGTCGCTGCCGCGGCCGGCGTGGCGACGGCCATCCTGCTGGCGATGAAGTCCTGGATGCACGCGGCGCTGAAGAAGCTCTCGTGGGAGGAATTGCGGTCGGGCCTCATCCTGCTGGCGATGACCGTCATCATGCTGCCGCTGCTTCCCGACCGCGCGATCAGTCCGTGGGTGCAGGTCAATCCGCGCGAAGTCTGGCTGATGACCATCTTCATCGCCGCGCTGTCGTTCGCGGGCTACATCGCGATCCGCATCGCCGGCTCGGAACTGGGCATCCTGCTGTCGGGGATTGCCGGGGGGCTCGTCTCCTCGACCGCGACGACGATCAACATGGCGAACCTGGCGGGTCAGCATCGCTCGCATCAGGAGACGTGCGCCGCCGCGGTGATGCTGGCCGGCGCGACCATGATGGCACGCGTGATGGTGATCGTTGCGGTGGCGAACGCCGACCTGCTGTCGGCGGTTCTGCCGGCATTGGTGCTTGGGGCTGCCGCACAGGCGGGATTCGGCGCCTGGTACGCATGGCGAGCCGATGTAGGCAACGAAGCCGCGGCGCCGCTGTCGCTGAGCAATCCCTTCGATCTGAAGTCGGTGCTGCAGTTCGGTGCGTTGCTGGCGGTGATCATGGCGCTCGCCAACGGCGTTGCCGCGTGGGCGGGGTCGGCGGGCGCTTATGTGCTGGCGGCCGCGTCAGGTATTCTCGATGTCGATGCGATCAGCCTGTCGATGGCGCGGCTGGCGCCGGATCGGCTCACGGCGATGAGCGCCGTCATTGCGATCCTCATTGCGGTTGCCGTGAATTCAGCTGCCAAGGTCGTGCTCGCGACGAGTGCCGGGGGCTGGGCCTTTGGCAGACTGTTGCTGCCGGCATTGGGTGCGTCGCTGCTTGCCGGCGGTCTCGGGCTGTGGCTGGCGTGGTGACCTAGGCGGCCGCGTCGATCGCGCTGTCGATGATCGAACGGTTGCGACCCTGGCGCTTCGCAGCATAGAGGGCGTCGTCCGCTTTCTTCACCAAAGTTGCCCAGTCGGTGCCCTTCCTGGGGATCGTGACGGCAGCGCCGCAGGAGATGGTGATCGGGAGACGCGATCCTCCGGCGATGTATTCGTTCTCCATGACGCCGGTGCGCAACCGCTCGACGGCATCGATCAGGGTGGTCGGCTCGCACGACGTCAACACGGCCAGAAACTCCTCGCCGCCCATGCGCCCGACGGAATCGCCACCGCGCGTGTTGGCGAGCAGCACCTTCGCGGTCATGGAAATGACAGCGTCGCCGACCTGGTGGCCGTAGGTGTCGTTGATCGATTTGAAGTGGTCGAGGTCGGCCACGACGAATGCGAGCGGGCGGCCGTGCCGCTGAGCCTCCGCCCAATCCTTCTCGACGATCTCGAGGATGCCGGTGCGGTTCCAAAGCCGTGTCAGGCAATCAACGCGTGCCAGGCGCTCGGCGGCGTCGAGCTGCGCAACGAGTTCGGCGTGCGCATTGTTGAGGCCGGAGACGCAGAGTTCCAGTTCCAGCATGTCTGCGAGGTCGCGCAGCATGGTCAGCTGCTCGGGGCTCATCTCGCGCGGCTTGGTGTCGATGGCGCAGAGCGTGCCTATGGGCAGTCCGTTCGGCGCCCGCACCGGGCAGCCTGCGTAGAACCTGATGTTGAGGAGGCGGCCGGTGACGAAGGGGTTGTCCCAGAAGCGGACGTCCTTGCTGGCGTCCGGCAGCACCAGCATCTTGTCCTCGTGGATCGAATGCGAGCAGAACGCGCCGGCAAGTGGAACGTCGACGGCGTTCAGACCTTGAGCCGACTTCAAGTGCTGGCGATGCTCGTCGAGCAGATTGAAGTGCGCGATCGGGACGTCCAGAAGGCGGCAGACGAGCTTGGTGATGCGTTCGAAGCGCTGCTCGATCGGCGTGTCGAGCAGATTGAGCGACCTTAGCGTAGCTAAGCGCTCGGCCTCTCTGGGGTAAGGCGGCGGTTCGAGCATCGGGCGGACACAATTATATGTGGGCGGATGTTTTCCCCCATTGAGCCCCTCGGCCGATAAAAGCTGCTTAACGGAGGTGCGCAGGCGCTCTTGCTGGTTAAGGGCCGGTTTCGCTTTGTTTGAGTGTCGGTTGAGGTACACGCCCGACAATTACAAGGCGCGCCCCTTGCGGGCTCATCGGGTCCGCGTCAGGGTGCCGTGTAATCTCTCATTTGAGACTATACATTTATTCATTTGGAGTGGCCGATGCCGACGCGCTTCGCGAAGTTTCTCTTCGTGTCCACACTTTCGCTCGGGCTCTTCGCTCCGCCAGGATTCGATCACCAATCGGGAGCTGCGCTCGCGCAGGATGCCGCTGCGAGTGAGCGGCAGGCTTTCGAAGCCGCAAAAGAACTCGGCACCGTCGAGGCGTGGGATGCGTTCCTGACGAATTATCCGAAAGGATTCTACTCGGATCTCGCGCGTGCGTACGTCAAGAAGCTCGCCGAGCCGGCAGCGGCTGCCGCGCCAGCGCCCGCAGCACCAGCGCCCGGACAACCCGCTGCAGCGGCGCCCCCGGCCAGCGCGCCACCAAAGTCGGGACCGGCTGCCGATAGCGTGACATTGGGTGCGACGGCGATCCGCGTCGGCAAATGGCCAGAGCGTGCCGCGTTCGATGGACGGTCGCTGTGGGTGAGCGAGAGCGGTGCGCGCTCGATTGCGCAGATCGATCTAGAGACACGCAGCGTCGAACAGCGGCTCAAGGTCGGACGGCTTCCCGTCGATATGGTCGCGACCGAGAACGGCACCGTCTATGCGCTCTCCGAAACGGACAACATGATCTACGCGGTCGCGTCGGTAGAGGCCAAGGCGGGTGAATATGCCGAGGTGCCAAGGTGCGCGGACATCATGGCGTATGCCGACAACAATCTCTGGGTCGTCTCGAACCTCGATTGCAGCGCGCCCGCCGTGCTGACGCGCGTCTCGCACCTCAACGGCCGCACGGCGAAGGTGGCCGACCTCACGGCCGGGCCGACGGACATGAAGGTCGAGCATGGCCGCGTCTATGTCGGACACATGGGTGTCGGAGGACGGGCAGCGTTCGTGTCGATCGTCGACGCAAAGAGCGGTTCGTCCGTCGCGACATCCGATCTGCCGCTGCACTATCCGCGTCTTGCGGCGAACGCACGAGCCGTGTTCGTCGGTGGCGCGCCGCTCGATTCCAACACCGGCGTGATCGTCAAGATCGCGTCCGAGGAGACGGACTTCGCTGCGCGCGTGCAGTTGCCTGAGGCGATTGCGGCGCTCGCTGCGACCGAGGACTACGTCATCGCGGCGGGGCGCCAGGGTACGATCTTCGTGCTGTCCGCGACCGATTTTTCGATGGTGCGCACCATCAGGACGGCGACGTCGATGGAGCCGCATGACATCCTCGCCATCGGGGGTACGCTGGCTGTCGTGTCATCGCGCGGCAACGAAGTGGCGGCGGATAATGTCGTCTATCTGATCGACGGGTGGGTGCCTGGCTCGGTTGCCGTGCCGTTCGTGCCACCGCCGGCCGCGCAGAAGGTGGTGCGCGATCGCGAGCCCGAGCGCGCAGCGGAGGTCAAGTGCGCCAAGAACTACAAGAAGGTGCGCGGCGAGTGCGTCATGCTGCAGAACTGCGGCGCCAACGCCTACCGCAGCCCGGAAGGCGACTGCTACTGCAACAAGAATTACGACATGAAGAACGGCAAGTGCGTCCGGCGACAGGCGAAGCGTCCGGTCGCCGACAACTGTCCGGGCGACAGCGTTCTCAAGAACGGGAAATGCGTCAAAGAGGACGAGCCGGATTTCAAACCGCCGGTGAAGTGCACGGGCGGGCAGCTCTATAGCCTCAGCCAACAGAGGTGCGCCTGCCAGGACGGACTGAAATGGAACGGGCAGCGGTGCTATTTGCCGTAACGGCGAACGCGGGGGCTTCCTGCGTCAGCGGTTCGGCGAGCCGCGCAGCGACATGATGTAGGCGGCGAGCGCCTCCATCTCGTCGCGAGTCAGGTGGTGGTTCGGCATCATCGGCGGCACCGACTGGAGCCAGGCGACGACGCCATCGAACGTCTGCAGCGGACGGTTGGCGACGGCGACGAACCCCGGCACGCCCATCGGCCCGCGCTTTTCGCCCTGGTCCGGGTTGAGGTGGCATTCGGCGCAGAGGGTGCGTGCGAGCTGCTCACCCTTCGCCGTGTCGTCAGCGCGTGCGGACTGCAGGAGGGCGGCCGCGACAAGCATCAGGAGACTGGCGCCCGAGCGCAGGGACATCGCGACATCTCCTAAGTTGCGTCGATGCAAATCGGGAATCGACTTGCCGGACGATCATGACGCCGTGCGCCGCGTCCGCCTTGATGCGCATCAGTCGCGCCCTCACCCGAGCCAAGCAGATGCTTACGCTCGACTGGGCTCGAGCCCAGCACTTGCAACGCGCGGTCCACGGAGGAAACTGCTACTTTATGAGTGATTCGAAATAAGGGGGGTGCCGTGCGGCGGGTTGCAGTTCTTCTCGCTTCCTTGACCTGGTGTCTCCCCGCCGCGGCGCAGGGCGTCGACTGGCGCGGCGCGTACGTCGCTGGTTTCGCAGGCGCCGCGTGGACAGATAGCTCGTTCAACAGCGAGCTTTCCGGCGAGTGGGGCAACACGCTCAATCCGCTGAACCAGATCGACCGCGACGCCATCTTGCCTCTTCTGAACCGTGGGATGTCCAGCACGAGTGCGGCCGGCGGCGTCGGCGTTGGCTACAACTGGCAGGTGGAACGCTTCGTGCTCGGCGTCGAGGCCGACTACAGTGCGCTCGATGGCAAAGACAGCACTACGGCGGAAGTTACCGCGGTTAGTCCATATCGGTTGGAGACGTCGACCGATGTCGATTGGGTTGGTACGGCGCGCGGACGGCTCGGCATCACCTTCGATCGCAGTCTCGTCTACGTCACGGGCGGTCTGGCGTTCGGCGCGGTGAAGTTCAGCCAGTCGATCGTGCAGCTCAATTTTCCGTACGTCGAGACAGGGTCGTCGAACGATACCAAAACAGGCTGGGTGCTTGGCGCCGGAGCCGAGCACGCCCTCGACGAGGCATGGTCGATCAGAGTTCAGTACCTGCATGTCGACCTGGGATCCGCAAGCAGCGGCAGCGTCGGCATCTGCCCATCGCCGTACGAGGCCATCTGTGCGGTCTATACGGGATCGCATAAAGTAGACGTCGCGCTCGATAGCGTGACCGCGGGCATCAGCTACCGGTTCGGCGGTCCCTGACGCGTCACGCGATGGCTTGCTCGTTGCGATATCTCTATTGCGGCAGCGGGACGCCCGATGCGGCGAACGCTGAGCGCTGGCGTTCCGTCACCGTCGCGAGGTCGAAGTCGTCGATGGTGTCGTTGAAAAGGCGATACCAGTTGTGTCGTGCGCCGAGGTGCAGGAATACGCCGCCGAGACCGATAGCGGCGCGATCCATGAATACGAACTCGCGCGGCACCTTCACGGGGCCCTTCTCCTTCAGGATGCGGTGCACGGTCATCGCTTCACGCCGACCGTACTCTCCGGGCGTCGTGTCCTCGGCGATGGTGCGCTCGCGGTCATCGAGCAGCGGTCCGTAGATGAAGCGCGCCCAGATCGTCAGGCCGTCGATGAGCTCGCTCGACAGTCCGGTGAAGCCCCAGGTCTCGTAGGCGTGCACGATGCGGTCGCGGTCGCCGGCCAAGAGGCCGCGATACAAGTCGATCACGCCCTGAACGAACGGCGTCGGGAAGCTGCGGATGCAGCCATAGTCGAGCAGGTTGATGCCTGCCGGGCGCCCGTCTTCCTCGAAGACCGTGTAGTTGCCCAGATGCGGGTCGCCGTGGATGACGCCGTAATGGCTAAAGGGGAACCACCAGGCGCGGAACATGGCGCGGGCGATCTTGTTGCGGTCCTCGAGCGGCGCCGGCTTGTAGTCGAGCAACTTGCGCCCCTCGAGCCATGTCATCGTCAGGAGGCGCTTGGTCGACAGGTCGGCGATGATTTCGGGAACGCGCACCAGCGGGTCGTCGGCGAAGATGCTGCCGTACAGCCGCGTGTGGCGAGCCTCCAGGTCGTAGTCCAGCTCCTCGCGCAGGCGTGCGGAGATCTCCTGCAGAATTTCTCCGGTTTCCACGGCCGGGTTCATGCGCGCATGGATCGCGAAGATCGCCTTCAGCTGCACGAGGTCCGCCTCTACGGCCGATGCCATATCCGGATATTGGAGCTTCACTGCGAGGGCGCGGCCGTCGGGGGCTGTAGCGCGGTGCACCTGCCCCAGCGAAGCGGATGCCGTCGCCTCGACATCGAACGCTGCAAAGCGTGAAGCCCAATCGGGACCGAGTTCCGCCTGCATGCGGCGCTTGGCGAAGGCCGGTCCCATCGGCGGGGCGGCCGACTGGAGCTGCGTCAGTTCGCGGGCATACTCTGCCGGCAGGGCTTCAGGGATGGTGGACAGGAGCTGCGCCACCTTCATCAGCGGCCCCTTGAGGCCGCCGAGTGCCGCGGCAAGATCGGCAGCGGCCCGGGAATGGTCCTGCTCGCCGCCAAAAAGGCGCTGGCCCGCAACGCGCGCTGCGATGGAGCCGACGTTGGCGCCCACCTTCACGTAGCGGGCAGCGCGTGCCGAAAAGCGGTTCTCTTCATTGTTCATCGACAACGCATATCGGTCGCGCGGCGCGCAAACGCAAGGCGCACCTGCCGATATGCATCAAACCGCGACCTGCGTCCCCACCTCGACGACGCGGTCGGTCGGGATCTGGAAGTAGGTGGTTGCGTCCTGGGCGCTGCGGGCGAGAGCGACGAACAGCTTGTCCTGCCAGCCGGGCATCTCGGACTTAGGCGTCGTTCGCAAGTTGCGTCGTGACAGGAAGAACGACGTTGCGCCCATGTCGATGTTGAGATCCTTGCGTCGGCAGACATCGAGGATCTTCGGCACGCTCGGGGTTTCCATGAAGCCGTAGCGCGCGACGAGGCGGATGAAGCTGTCGGAGACACGATCGACGGTGACGCGCTCGTATCGGGGTATGCGCGGCACGTCTTCGGTGCGGATCGAAAGGATGATGTTGCGTTCGTGCAGTACGCGGTTGTGCTTCAGGTTATGCATGAGCGCAGTCGGAGCGGCGGTCGGATCGGCGGTGAAGAACACTGCGGTGCCGGGTACCCGGTGCGGCGGCTTGGCTTCCAGCTTGCGCAGCAGCCAGTCGAGATCCGCTTCGTTCTTGCGGGTCTGCTTGGCGAGCAGGCGCGAACCGCGGACCCACGTCCACATGACGAGACCGACGAAGGCTGCCATCAGCAGAGGCACCCACGCGCCTTCGAGAATCTTCAGCATGTTGGCCGCGAAGAACGCCTGCTCGATGAAGAGCAGCGGAACGATGATCGCCGCGGTGTGCCAAACGCTCCAGCCCCACATGCGCCAGATCACGAAGAAGGCGATGAGCGAGGTGATGACCATCTCGGCGGTCACGGCGACGCCGTAGGCAGCGGCGAGGCTGCTGGACGTCTTGAACATCAGCACCATGAACAGCACAGCGACGAGCAGCAGCCAGTTGACGCGCGGCATGTAGATCTGGCCGGCCATGCTTTCGGAGGTGTGCTTGATGCTGAGGCGCGGCAGCAGGCCGAGCTGAATGGCCTGGCGCGTCAGCGAGAATGCGCCGGTGATCACGGCCTGGCTGGCGATAATGGTCGCTGCCGTCGCGAGGATGACGACGGGGACGAGCGCCCACTCGGGATAGAGCAGATAAAACGGGCTTTCGAGCGATTGCGGGTCGGTCAGCACCAGCGCGCCCTGGCCGAAGTAGTTCACGAGAAGTGCGGGGAGAACGAAAGTCAGCCACGCCATCTGGATCGGTTTGCGGCCGAAGTGGCCGAGGTCGGCATAGAGGGCTTCGGCGCCGGTGACGGCAAGGAAAACGAGGCCCAGCACGGTCAGTCCGATGACGCCGTGCTTAATGACGAACTGGATGCCGTAATAGGGGTTGAGGGCAACGAGCACATCGGGGTTCGTGACGATGTTGGAGAGACCGCCGACGAAGAGCACGGCGAACCAGACCATCGTGATCGGGCCGAACCAGGCGGCCACTTTTGCGGTCCCATAAGACTGGACTGCAAAAAGCCCGATGAGGATCACGATCGTCAGCGGCAGGACGGCATGATCGAATGCCGGCGAGACGAGATGCAGGCCCTCGACCGCGGAGAGTACGGAGATCGCCGGCGTGATGACGGCATCGCCGTAGAAGAACGCGGCGCCGGCAATGCCGAGAGCCATGATCACGCCCGTGCTGCGTGTGGCGACCGATTGCGCGAGCGCCATGAGGGCGAAGATGCCGCCCTCGCCGCGGTTGTCGGCGCGGAGCAGGATGAAGACGTACTTCAGGGTGACGATCAGCAACAGCGCCCAGGTGATGAGCGACAGCACGCCGAAGACGGCCTCGCGGCCCGCGAAGCTGCCACCCTTGGCGGCGACGATGGCTTCCTTGAAGGCGTAGAGGGGACTGGTGCCGATGTCGCCGTAGACCACACCGATGGATCCGACGACGAGCGCCCAGAACTTCCCGTGCGGAACGCCATCTGACGTCCCCTGGTCGGTGGCCTTAGCGACCGACTGCGACTGTGCCACGTCGGCACCTCACAATTTGCAGGCTGCATTGCAGCAATGGCGGCCGCTTCTAATCCCTAACGGCGCGCATGGGAATGTCCCATAGCGGCGCAGTACAAAGCTTTGTAGGCTTGACAATAACCGAAGATTCTGAACGGACGCAGAAGCGAAGGGGCGAGTTTGCGCCTGCAAACTCGCCCCGCTGCGATCCGCCAATGTATGGGAGGCCTCTGTCCGACGTTCAAGCCCCAGCGTCGGCGGCCTCCAGCTCGTCGATCATGCCCTCGATCACCTTCAAGCCCTTGTTCCAGAACTCGGGCTGAGAAGCGTCGAGGCCGAATGGTGCCAGCAGCTCGGAGTGGTGCTTCGAACCACCGGCTTTGAGCATATCGAAGTACTTCGAAACGAAGCCAGGGTGGGCTTCCTGGTAGAGGCCGTAGAGTGAGTTCACGAGGCAGTCGCCGAACGCGTAGGCGTAGACGTAGAACGGCGAATGGATGAAGTGGGGGATGTACGTCCAGAACACTTCATAGCCGGGCTTCAATTCGATTGCCGGCCCGAGACTCTCGACTTGAACCTCCAGCCAGATGGCATTGAGCTGATCGGGTGTCAGCTCGCCCTTGCGGCGCGCTTCGTGCAGCTTGCGCTCGAAGGTGTAGAACGCGATCTGCCGCACGACGGTGTTGATCATGTCCTCGACCTTGCCGGCGATGAGCGCCTTGCGCTCGCGTGCGTCGGTGGTCTGCTTGAGCATCGCCTTGAACGTCAGCATCTCACCGAACACCGATGCCGTTTCGGCGAGCGTCAACGGCGTCGACGCGAGCAGCGCGCCTTGCGGCCGTGCGAGCATCTGGTGGACGCCGTGTCCAAGCTCGTGCGCCAGCGTCATCACATCGCGCGGCTTGCCGAGATAGTTGAGCAGCACGTACGGATGCACTGACGGGACGGTGGCGGCAGCAAACGCACCTGATGCCTTGCCGGGGCGCGCGGGGGCATCGATCCAGTTCTTATCGAAGAACTCGCCGGCGACATCGGCCATCTGCGGGGCGAAATCGCGATAGGCGCCGAGAACGAGCTGCTGCGCCTCGGGCCATGCGAACATGCGCTCGGGGCGCTCGGGCAGCGGTGCGTTGCGATCCCAGTGGGCGAGACGATCCTTGCCGAGCCATTTCGCCTTCATCGCGTAGTAGCGATGCGAGAGACGCGGGTAGGCCGCGCGGACGCTCGACACGAGAGCGTCGACGACCTCGCGCTCGACCTGATTGGCGAGATGGCGAGAATCCGCAACATCCTTGAAGCCGCGCCAGCGGTCGGAGATTTCCTTGTCCTTGGCGAGCGTGTTGGTGATCAGCGTGAAGAGACGCACGTTCTCCTTGAACACCTTCGACAGCGCCTCGGAGCTGGCCTGACGCTTCTTCTCATCGGGGTCGGAGAAGAGGTTCAGCGTCATCTCGAGCGGCAGCGGCTCGGGCTCGCCCTCGACCGGGAAACGCAGCGCGGCGATGGTCTCGTTGAACAGGCGGTTGAAGGCGCCGGAGGATGTCTGTCCCTTGTCGTGGAACAGGCGCTCGATCTTCTCTTCGAGCTGGTAGGGCTTCTCCTTGCGGACGTTCTCGATCCACGGCTTGTAGTGCGCGAGCTTCTCGTTCTTCATCGCCGCCTCGAGCACGGCGTCGTCGATCTGGTTCAGCTCCAGCTCGAAAAAGATGATGTCGGTGGAGATGGCCGTCAGCTTCTCGGCGATGTCGCCGTAGAACTTGGCGCGCTCGGGGTCGGCGCGATCGCCGGCGTAGTGCAGGCCCGCGAAGGAGCCGAGGCGGCCGGTCAGTTCGACGAACTGCTCGAACTCTGCGATGGCGCGGGCCAGCGCGGCCCCGTCTGCGGCGATGGCGGTCAGCTTGCCGTGGTAATTGTCCTTGAGGCGCTTTGCCTCTTCGGCTGCCTTCTGCAGGTCGCGGGCAATCTCCGGGGCGGTTGGTGAGGGATAAAGATCCGCCAGATTCCACTCCGGCAGCGCGCCGAGGGCCGCCGTTGCTTTGGTGGCTGTTGCATCCTGCGGGTTGTGATTTGCTCGCACTCGATCGCCGCTAAATCGCATCATTAGCTCCGGTTATGTGTGATCGGGGGGCTTTGCATTGCTCCGTTGCGGGGCACTGCGCGTGGCGGTGAAGACCCTTGCTGCCCAAAAAAGGCTCAACATGGGCTTTCTCGCAACAGGTTGTTTACCCTTGTTGGGCACTCTTGCCCTTGTTGAGTGAGCCGACGGTGGCTGAGTGTCCAATCCTGAAGCAATCGGGTGTTGGGCGGGTCGAGGCACCGGGGCGGTCCGTTTTAGGTCGAGTTCGAGTGCCTCATGGTCAAGAGTTTACTTATCGTCGATGACGATCCTACCCAGCGTCGCATTCTTGAAGAAACCATCAAGCGACTGGGTTTCGGTACTAAGACCGCCGGCTCCGGTGAGCAAGCCCTGCAGATCCTCGAGGGTCCAGAGCGCGCCGACATTTCGCTGGTCCTCCTCGATCTGGTGATGGCAGGTCTCGACGGCATGGGTGTGCTGGAAAGGCTTTCCGGCAAGCCCGGTGCGCCCCCGGTCATCGTGCAAACCGCCAACGGCTCGATCGATGCCGCCATCAGCGCCATGCGCGCCGGTGCCGTCGACTTCGTCGTGAAGCCGGTTTCTCCGGAACGGCTCGAGGTGTCGATCAAGAGCGCGCTGAAGATCGAAGCGCTCGCGGACGAGATCACGCGCATCAAGAAGAAGGTCGAAGGCAAGCTGTCGTTTGCCGACCTCGTCATTCGCGGCGAGGGCATGGAACGCGTCGTGGCGCTCGGCAAGCGCGCTGCAGCCTCCAACATTCCCGTGCTCATCGAAGGCGAGTCCGGCGTCGGCAAGGAGCTGATCGCCCGCGCCATCCAGGGCGAGAGCGAGCGCGCCGGCAAGCCGTTCGTGGTCGTAAACTGCGGCGCCATCCCGGAGAACCTCGTCGAGTCGACGCTGTTCGGGCACGAGAAGGGTTCGTTCACGGGCGCCACCGACAAGCGCATCGGCAAGTTCCAGGAAGCGGACGGCGGCACGCTGTTCCTCGACGAGATCGGCGAACTGCCGCTCGACGCGCAGGTGAAGCTGTTACGCGCGCTGCAGGAAGGCGAAATCGATCCGGTCGGATCGAAGAAGCCGGTGAGCGTCAACTTCCGTCTCATCTCCGCGACCAACCGCAACATGATCGAGATGGTGCGGTCGGGTAAGTTCCGCGAGGACCTCTACTACCGCCTCAACGTGTTCCCGATCTGGGTGCCGCCGCTGCGCGAGCGCCTGGGCGATGTCGCGGAACTCGCTCAGCACTTCATGGCACGCTTTGCGGCGGAAGAGGGCAAGCGCATCAACGGCATCAGCGACGATGCTCTGCGGCTCATCAAGAGCTATCCGTGGCCGGGCAACGTGCGGCAGCTGGAGAACGCGGTGTTTCGGGCCGTGGTGCTCGCCGATGGTCCGGAGCTGACGGTTGCGGAGTTCCCGCAGATCGCTGCACACGTCACCGGCTTCGATACGGCGGTGCCGGCGGCTCCGGCTCCGGCGCCCAAGCAGCCGACCTACAAGGGACCGGCGGTGCTGGGTGCGGAAGACATCATTCCGCAGACGATGGAAATCCGCTCGAACGGCGCCGATAGCGCGCTCGGCATTCCGGTGGTCACGGAAGCCGGCGACATCCGTCCGCTCGACGAGATCGAGGCCGATATGATTCGCCTCGCGCTCGGACGCTATCGCGGGCACATGACGGAAGTGGCGAAGCGCCTGAAGATCGGTCGCTCGACGCTTTACAGGAAGATGCAGGAATACGGCCTCGAGCCGCGTGCCTAACCGGTAGGGCACAGGGCTCCTGGCTCCGTGAGACACGCCGCGCCGCGCTCTGACAAAGGGCGGCGCGGCGTCGTCGTTTGCACGCGGCGTAACCTCAAATCGCTGCCATGCGGCCGACGTGGGCGGTGCTCACGGACGGTCTCGGCGACGTTCGCTCCCAACGATCCGCGTGGCGTGTTGATTAACCTTGCTGCTCGCCAATCGCAGGCTTGGACCGTTGCAGGCCATAGCCGCGAAGCGGTATTGTCCGCCGACGTGCGGCAAACAGGTGTGATACGCTTTCAATGTCTTTGGACGATGCTGCGCGCCTGGCTGCGCTGGCCCAGCTGCAACTCATGGAGAGCCGCGCCGAAGAGCGCTTCGATCGGGTCACGCGGCTTGCGTCGCGAGCCATAGGAGTGCCCGTGGCTCTCATCTCCATCGTCGATGACAGCAAGCAGTTCTTCAAGAGCCAGGTGGGTCTCTCCGAACCCTGGGCAAGTGATCGACAAACGCCGCTGACCCACTCTTTTTGCCAGCACGTCGTCATCACGTCCGAACCGTTGCGTGTGGAGGACGCGAGACGTCATCCCCTTGTCCGGGACAACGCGGCTGTTTCGGATCTGAGTGTGATCGCGTACCTCGGTATGCCGCTGCGCGCGCCGAGCGGCCACGTCATTGGTTCCTTGTGCGCGATCCAATCAACGCCGCGTGCATGGTCCGAAGAGGACGAGCGCGTTCTGCGCGACCTCGCCGACATCGTGGAAGATCAGATCGGCCTGTCGATTTCCGAGAAGCGCTGGCGTGAGATTCTCAACACCATGCCGCAAATGGTGTGGTCGACGCTTCCCGACGGGCATCACGATTTCTACAATGATCGCTGGTACGAGTTCACCGGCGTTCCTTATGGCTCCACCGATGGCGAGGGCTGGAACGAGATGTTTCATCCCGACGACCAGGAGCGCGCGTGGAACGCATGGCGGAATGCGCTGGCGACCGGCGAGCTTTATGAAATCGAATATCGTCTGCGCCACAGGAGTGGCGCGTACCGCTGGACACTGGGGCGGGCGCTCCCGCTGCGCGACGAGAGTGGCCGGATCGATCGGTGGTTCGGCACATGCACCGATATCGATGACTTGAAGCAGGCTGAAGCGGCCCGCGATCTGATATCGCACGAGCTCTCGCACAGGATACAGAACATTTTCGCGCTGGTGAGCGGGCTCATCTCACTTGCCGCCCGGACAGACGAAGCGTCTCGACCCTTCGCGAAAAAGCTTGTCTCCAGAATTCACGCGCTCGCCGCAGCGCATCGCTACGTTGGAGACGGCCGAGCTGGGGAGCATGCCGACCAAACCATCGTCAGCCTGTTGGAGACGGTGCTGGCCCCTTACGGCGACCAAGTTAGAATCTCGGGCCAGAACTGCCCAATAACGCCGGGCCAAGCCACTCCGCTCGCGCTCTTGCTGCACGAGTTTGCAACGAATGCCGTGAAGTACGGCTCGCTGTCATCGGCCGGCGGCGTGCTGACCGTGCAGGCTCGCGAAGAAAATGGAATGTTGAAAATCACCTGGACGGAGTCCGGCGGCCCCGTGGTGCAGCCACCGTCAAAGAAGGGGTTCGGGACACAGCTCGTCGAGAGCCTCAGTCCGAGCCTGAACTCGACCATCGAGAGGACGTGGCGTCCTGGTGGCTTGGAGGCGACGATCACGCTGCCGCTGTAGGTGCCATCATCGGGGGTTGGGACCTCGACACGAGTGGCCGCACGTCCCCCACTTATCCCCCTCACCCCAACCGCCACATAAAATCCCGGCAGCCCACTCGATGACCGGGGTGCAGACGTGCGCTGGCGGATGTGCAGGAGATGGGTCGGCAGGACTACGCTGGGGACATAAGCTATCCCCAGGACCCTACTGTCGCCGGCGCGAAAATGCCGGTGGGCCCCGGGCAGGGAAGCAATCCGGGGATGATGGTCGGTCTGCGTACCTGCCGGGTGGGGCGGCGATGGCTGCTTCCAAATCAAACAGTTCGAGGGCCAGAACCGCCCCGCTCCCCGTTGCCGCAAAGCCGAGGGCTGAAAAGCCGCCGGGCACGTCGGCGCAGGCAATCCATTCAATCCGTTGGCCGCGAACGGCGCGGCAATATGCCGATCCTCCGGCGTCGCAATTGCGCAACAGTCGGGGTGCAGCGTGCCGCCGAATTGTCCCTGGCGCTTAGCGTCAGTGGCGAGCATATGCGCCCTCGGGTAGCGTGTGCGGCAAGGACCTGTTGGAGTATTGCGTATGGTTCGTCTGCGTTTCCTGGCTCTCGGCATCGCTGCGAGCCTCATCGCCGTGCCGGCTGCGAACGCGCAGCAGAGCGCCAAGCGCGTTGCCGCCGCAGAGGCGCCGCCTGCTGCTGCTCCCGCCGTCGCGCCGGCCCCTGCTCCGACCGATCCCATTGGCATTGCCCTGCAGCAGAAGCTCGCCGCCCGCGTGCGCGCCGATGACGGTGCGATGCAGGACCGTGCGGCGCTCGCCTCGTACTACGCCGCGCACACCTATGCGCCGCTGTGGGTGAGCAAGGCCGGACTGAACGACAAAGCCCGTGCGATGGTCACCGCATTCGCCAAAGCCGATGAGTGGGGGCTCGCGCCCGCCGACTTCGCGGTGCCAACGCTCGCGCCCGCCGCCGGCTCTGCCGAGCTGGCCCCTGACGCGCTCGCCGATGCGGAGCTGATGCTGTCGCTCTCGGCGCTGAAGTATGCCCGCTATGCGCGCGGCGGACGCATCATCGATCCGGCGACGCAGCTCTCATCGTATCTCGACCGCAAGCCGCAGCTCATCGAGCCGAAGGTGGTCGTCGAAAAACTCGCCGCTGCCGGGGAGCCGGACACCTATCTGCGCGGTCTCAATCCGCAGCATCCGGCATTCGAGAAACTGCGGCAGAAGTATCTGGAATTGCGTCAGGCGAAGGCGCAGGCGGAGGTCGTCAAGCTGCCGCCGGGGAAGATCCTGTCGCCGGGCAAGAGCGACCCGCAGGTGGCGCTGCTGCGCCAGCGTCTCAAGGTGGCGCTGCCGGAGGGTGCCGATCCGAACCTCTATGACGATGCGCTGAAAGCTGCCGTCATCGCCTTCCAGACCGAGGCCGGCACACGCGCCGACGGTTACGTCGGCAACGCCACGCGGGCGCTGCTCAACGATGTCGAGGTGCTGAGCCCGCAGAAGCTGCTGGCGAACATGGAAGAATGGCGGTGGATGCCGGACGACCTCGGCGACTTCTACGTCAACGTCAACATTCCGGAGTTCACGCTGCGGATCGTGAAGAACGGCAGCGTGATCCACACCGAGCGCGTCATCACGGGGCTCGTCGGCAAGCAGACGCCGGTGTTCTCGGAGACGATCAAGTCGATCGCCTTCCAGCCGCGCTGGAACGTGCCGGAGTCGATCAAGGTCAACGAGCTTTACCCGAGCCTGGCGCGCGGCGGCACCTACTTCCAGCGACAGGGACTGCGGCTGTCGCAGAACGGACGCGACATCGATCCCGAAAGCGTCGACTGGGAATACACCGACATCCGCAAGTTCGACATCTATCAGCCGCCAGGCGCCAGCAACGTGCTGGGCGAGTTGAAGTTCAACTTCCCCAACAAGCACACAGTCTACATGCACGACACCAACGCGCGGGGGCTGTTCGAGGAGACGACGCGCGCCTTCAGTCATGGGTGCGTGCGCGTGCGTGATCCGCGCCGCATGGCGGAGATCATCCTCAACGAGGACAAAGGCTGGGATGGCGCGAAGATCGCCGATCTGATCGCCAACGGGCCGCCCAACAACGAGGTGCCGGTTGATCGCAAGGTCGGCGTGCACATCACGTATTTCACGGCGTGGGTCGACGACAAGGGCGAGCTGCAGACGGCGCGCGATGTGTATGGCCACGAGAAGCGCGTCAGCCTCGCGCTCGAGGGCCGCTGGGCACAGATCGACAAGGGGCCGAACCATCTGGCGCCGGTGCGGGCGCCGGAGAACGTCGCCTCGTCCTGGTCGTGGGGCGGGGGCGGCAAGTCACCCAAGAGCGTCGGCGACTTCATCAGTCAGGCGCTCGGCGGATTCTAAAATCGTAGCGATTCAGTTAGTCACAACAGTGAGTTAATTGGATCTTCCGTTGCCACCGTATTGCCGCATGTGGGCCTAGCTGAGCCCCCATTCCACCCTTAGGAAGCAGAGTTACCGAGAATTAATGGTTGTCGGTTAACCCTGAGGGAACGTGAATGCCGGTCGCAATCCGGCGCCCCGCTTGGCCGTTCGCGCCCGGGACGCTCCGACCGGTCAGAGCACGGGGTGGCACGTTGGTATTGCGTAAAAGGGCTATCCTCGGCGGTCTGGCCGCCGCGATATTGGGTTTGAGCGCAGGCTCGCCCCACGTCGTCGCATCCTTTGGAGCGACGCGTACGATCTCCTTCTATCACATCCACACGAAGGAGACGCTGACCATCACCTACAAGAAGGATGGCGTCTACGATCGCGAGGCGATGAAGAAGATCGACTGGATCATGCGCGACTGGCGGCAGAACAAGGCCGTGCGCATGGATCCGAAGACCATCGACCTTTTGTGGGAGATGCACACCGAACTCGGCAGCAAGGAGCCGATCAACATCATTTGCGGCCATCGTTCGGAAGCGACGAACGAGATGCTCCGGCGCACGCGCGGTGGCCAGGCGAAGAAAAGCAAGCACATGACGGGACAGGCGGTCGACGCCATGTTCCCCGATGTGCCGCTGAAGCAGCTGCGCTGGTCGGCGACGATCCGGCAGGTCGGCGGCATCGGTTATTATCCGACGTCGGGCGTGCCGTTCGTTCACGTCGATTCCGGCCCGGTGCGCGCATGGCCGCGCTTGCCGCGTCAGGAACTCGCGATGCTGTTCCCGGATGGGCGCACGCAGCATTCGCCGGCGGATGGCGGCTCGCTCAGCCGTGACGATGTGCGCAAGGCACGACAGAATTCGGACCTCAGGACGCAGATGGCAGCGTTCTTCGAGCGCCGTAGCCATCCGCGCACAGAGCAAGAAATCCGGTTCGCGGAGGCGGGCATCGTAGCGCCTGCGCCAATCCTGAAATCCGCTCCGATGCCTGTGGCACGCCCGGCTTCACCGGCGCGGCCGGAGATCCGCGTCGCGTCGCTCGAAACCGACGTGCCGCTCGATGCGAGCCCTATTGCTGCGCCGATGCCGAAGCTCGCACAGGCGCCGCAACCGGCGGTGCGACCGCCGTCCGATTCAGAACGCGGGCGGCTCAACCACCTCGTATCACTCGCCTCGCTCGACCCGACGGATGCGCTGATACGTCCCCGGCCGTCAGTTGATGCCGAGCGGCAGCGATTGAACGCGATGGTGACGAACGCTGTGATCGAAGCGCACGCGCCAGCTGCCCAGCCCGCAACGGAAGCGCGCGTTGCCTCGCTCGGCGCGTCGCCCCAGCCCGGCACAACTTCGTCATCGTCCGAGAGCGTCAGCGGCAACTGGACGCCAGCACCGGAGTTCGACGACGATCACCCCGAGGAGCTTTCGTATCGGCCGTTCCCGGTGGCGCCGCTACTGACGGAGTCCGCTTCGGCCGACGACGTGGCGCTGGTGAAGATCGTGCACCCGAACCTGCAGCGGACGCTCGAACTGCTCGACGACAAGGAGATCGTACTGCCGATGCGCCTCAGGCCCGGCGGACAGATTTCCGAGGTGTCGTGGGCGCAGCAGTTCCATGGGAGTGCGGTGGATTTCTCGGCGCAGCACTCCGACGATGCCGCGCGCGCGGCGTCTGGGCTGACGTCGCGAGCCGTCAGGACGACGGCGCGCTGAGAGGTTTGGTGTGGCGGGCGTTCTTGCGTCCCGGTGGCACGCAGCCTTGCGACCACGCCAGCTTGATGAGCCGGCCGAGTTCCTGGAAATCGGCGGCGCGCGGTGAAGTCGATCTCCAGGCAAGCCCGATGGTGCGGAATGGCTCGGGCTCGACGAAGCGCGTGATGCCGATATCGCGGCCGCGCTCCTCGACGTTGAGGCACATCTCGGGCAGCAGCGTGATGCCATACCCGGCGGCCACCATTTCGACTATTGTCGACAGTGACGATACGCCGAAGGTGTTGACGGTCGAGACTTGCTGCAGACTGCAATAAGTGAGCGCCTGTTCGCGCAGGCAATGCCCTTCCTCGAGCAGCAATAGCCGCTCGTGCTCGAGCAGATCCTTGGTGGCACGGACGCGGCTGGAGAGTTTCCGCGACGAGGGTAGCGCGAGCAGGAAACGGTCGTCGAACAGCGTCAACGTCGAAAGGTCTGCCTGCACGATCGGCAGAGCCAGCAGCAGAACATCAAGCTTCCCATCCGACAGCTCCTGCAGCAGTGGTATCGTCTGCGTCTCGCGCACGTGAAGCTCGAGCTGCGGATATCCTTCACGCAGCAACGGCAGCAACGGCGGCAGCATATAGGGTGCGATCGACGGGATGACGCCGAGGCGCAGAGAGCCTGAAAGCACGTTGTTGCAGTGCTGGGCGTATTCGACCATCTCGTGCACGTCGCCGAGGATACGGGCTGCGCGAGCTGCGATCTCGCGTCCCTTGTCCGACAGGAGGACGCCGGCGCGCGTGCGCTCGACCAGCATCAGGCCGAGTTGCTCCTCGAGTTCGTGGATCTGCATGGAGAGGGCTGGCTGGGTGACCGAGCACGCCTCGGCGGCGCGGCCGAAATGCTGCTCGCGGGCCAGGGCATCGAAATACCGGAGCTGCTTGAGGGTAACGTGTGGAGGCATAAGAAACTCTGATCTGATGCCGAATAATATACGATTAGAACTTATGCAGCGGGCTGTCTATACCGATGCGGGGTTTCAGTGCGGCTTCGCGATGGCGCTGCGCACTGCAAGAGACCGGCGGATCGGGGGCAAACCCCTCCCTTCAGCCGTGGACGCCTCGGCCGAGCGCCGACTCGGGCCGGGGCGTCCTTCTTCCCTTCCGCATTTCCTTTTGCCGTTCGCCCGCCCAAAGAAAAAGGGGCCGGCCTCGCGGCCGACCCCTTCAGATGTCGCTGGTCAAGGATCAGTGGATCAGCTTGAGCAGTTCCTGGCCGGCCGGCGACGCCAGCTCCTTGGCGTCGATGGTGCCGTCGTCATCCGGGTTGGCGGCCTTGAACTTGGCTTCGATGACGGCTGCATATTCCTTCTCATCGAGCGTGCCGTCATTGTCCGGGTCGGCGGCCTTGAGGGCGGCCTCGTCGAGGATGCCCGAGAGTTCCTTGGCGTCGAGGGTGCCGTCCTTGTCGGGATCCAGCTTGGCGAACTTTGCCTTGCCGCCGGCCTGTGCCTCGGCGAGGTCGATCGTCCCATCGTTGTCGGGGTCGAGCGCCTTCAGGGCAGCATCGACATCGGCGTGTGCCACGGCGGTGGCAGCCAGGAACAACGTGGAAGCGAGCAGTTTTGCCGCGAATTTCATCTTGTCTCTCCTCAGGGTGGGAGCGGTCGAAAAGGACCGCGGCGTTAATAATGTCATCGTTGGCGAGTCAGGAATGCGTGGCAAAGTGAAACGGGAATAATTCCCATAATTATTCGGGAATACTCGAGGGCCGTACCGGCCGGCTGGTCTGGCTGCGCCCCGTCGCACGGCCTCCAATGCTTCCCGGTGTCTTGCGGACACTGGGGCGAGACTTTGTGATGGCTCGATTGATCGTGGTCGCGAGGCCGCTGTCAGGCGGCGCGACAAATCTATGCTCGCGGGCGTTCGCACTCATACGTTCGCTGGGAATGCAGCGGCGGTGTGTGGTGGTCCCGAATGAGTTCTGGAAACGGCGTTAGGGATTGGTGGAGCCAAGCGGGATCGAACCGCTGACCTCTTGCATGCCATGCAAGCGCTCTCCCAGCTGAGCTATGGCCCCGACCGTTGGGAATTCGAGGGCGTCTGGCGCCCCCGAACGAGTTGGCCTCTCTAGTGCCTTCCCC
>JASBSU010000040.1 GCA_030148725.1 Hyphomicrobium sp. | reverse complement strand
GCTGGCCGCCTATCCGACCCTGGCGCCTAAGGACAATATCGCCTTGGTGGTGCGGGCACGCTTCAATCCGAACATGAAGTCCGCTTGGTTCATGGCGGTCATGCAGGTCATCAACAATGTCACCATGCTCTCGGTCATCCTCACCGGCGCGGCGCTGATCCGGGAGCGCGAGCACGGCACCATCGAGCATCTGCTGGTCATGCCGGTCACGCCCATCGAGATCATGCTGGCCAAGATCTGGGCCAACGGCCTTGTCATCGTCGCCGCGGCGGTGCTCTCGCTGTACCTGGTGGTGAAGTGGATACTGGGCATCACCGTGCCGGGCTCGACCTTGCTGTTTGCAGGCGGCGCGGCGGTGTTCCTGTTTTCCATGTGCTCGCTCGGCATCGTGCTCGCCACTTTCGCACGCTCGATGCCGCAGTTCGGGCTGCTGGCTATCCCCTTCTTCCTGGTCATGAACATGCTGTCGGGCGGTGTGACGCCACAGGAGGCCATGCCGACAGCGCTGCGCATCGTGATGCAGGCGGCGCCGTCTACGCACTTCACGAGCTTCTCGCAGGCCGTGCTCTATCGCGCGGCGGGGCTCGACGTAGTGTGGCCACAGCTCGCCGCCATGACGCTGATCGGGGCGCTGTTGTTCGCCCTCGCCGTCTGGCGCTTCCGGCGCACCATGTCCGCCGCGCAGGGCTAGCCGGACGCCCTTCAGCCGAAAACGGGGCGGCACCTCCACAAGCCTTCGGGCTTCAGACCGCGCTCATACCTATGCACCGCGCTGTGAAGACGCAGGCACGCCCGATTGACCATTGAGCATTTAGCAATAATTGAACGTTTAAAGGATAACTCAAGACATTCAGAGTTCTTCCCGATCGCTCAGCGGCCGTCGCCGCCGCTGGCCTGCTGGCCCGGAAACAGAGCCGCAATTTTCTGGCGGTGAACGGACGGTCGGCCGACCCGGTCGGATTATCGGTTTGAGACGCCGTAGCGGCTACAAAGGCGCCCATTGCCTCGGGGGCACGATGAACAGGGTCGTCGTAAACTATTTGCTCTGTTTCTGCGCCGGCAGCATTTTTTCGCTCGGCGCCATCGCCGCAATCAACCAGGCCTCCTGGCTTCCCGTCACCCTGTTCGGCAATCGCGAACTCGCAGCCGTATTCCGGGTCGTCAGTCCCGCCATCGTTGCATTTACCGCGCTCGTGCTGCTGGCATTCTATTGGGATAGCGCTGCCCGATTGGCCAGCCGCGTACTGGGCACCGGTACGCCGACCCAGCGGTCGGGCCCAAACGCCGCCGACAGGGGGCTGCGGAGCCAACGCGAGGTAACCGCAGTCCGCGACGAACTGGAGCGCCAACTAGGCCGCCTCATTGTTCTCATTGCCAGCCAGCTCAAGAACTCCACCGATCATGTCGCTTCGCTGAAAGACACCAATGCACACCTGGCCACCGTCACGGACGTCACCGAAATCCGCGACGTCGTCCAATCCCTGATTGAGAAAAACGAAACGAACGAACGTCAGACGCGCGACCTCGAGCAGCGACTGAAGGAAGCGCAGGACCAGGCTTCCGTGCTGAAACAGCGCCTCAGCCAAGCTGAAAAGCTGGCCTCTCTGGACCCACTCACCTCAGTCGCCAACCGCCGCCGCTTCGAACAGTTCATCGCGGACGAAGTTCAGCGCTCCCATCAGCTCGGCACGCCCCTCTGCCTGATCATGACGGACATCGATCATTTTAAGAAGGTGAATGACCGCTATGGCCACTCGGCCGGCGACAGCGTCTTGAAGGCCTTCGCCGAGTTGCTGTCCCGCAGCGTGCGCGGCGGCGACCTCGTCGCGCGCTATGGCGGCGAGGAGTTCGCAGTTGTGCTTCCGCAGACTCCCATGGGCGACGCATTTGGCATCGCCGAGCGCATCCGCTGCACCTTCGAGCGCAACGGCGGGGTCGACGAAGCCGTCGTCAACGACCTCGGCCGTATGACCGCATCGTTCGGCGTTGCGGAGATCCGCGAAGGCGAGCCCCCGAGCGAGCTTGTAAGGCGGGCCGACCAGATGCTCTACGAGGCCAAACACAGCGGCCGCAACACCACCATGATCTGGAGTTCGGCAACCAGTCCCTCCGAGCACGTATAAGCGACCTCTGCGACCGTGGCCTCGTTTCGGTCGTCCCAGCCCACTCCCGTTCAGGCGGCGGTCTGCAAGGAGATCTCGATCCGATTGCGGCCATTGCGCTTGGCTGCATAGAGGGCTTTGTCGGCAGCCTCCACGAGCTCATCGATGTCGCTGCCTGCCTCGATACGCCCGGTCGCAACACCGATACTGATGGTGACGAAACTATCACCATCTTTGCGATTGGCATGGGGAAGCTTCAGGCTCCTCACACCATCGCACATACGTCGCGCCACGGCCTCGCCATGCGCCCCTCCGACATCCAGAATGCAGGCCACGAACTCCTCGCCCCCGAACCGCGCCACAAGATCACCGCGGTTGCGCAGTGTCCCGGCAAGCTTCTCCGCGATCGCTTTGAGACACAGATCACCCGCCACATGCCCGTAGTGGTCGTTGTAATCCTTGAAGTAGTCGACGTCGGCGAGCAGCAAAACCACCTGCCGTCCATCATTAGCTGGGTCGTCATAGAGAGCCGCGCAATAGTTGTTGAATGCGGCACGGTTCGGCACGCCTGTCAGCGCATCCGTCTCCGCCAGCTCTTTCAGCTTCTCCCGATCAGCATTGAGATCGGCAGCACGCTTGGCGTGGTATAGGCCGAGAAGATACTCCAGACGATCCCCTCGCTCGATCCTGTAGTTCGCAAACAGCGTGAAAACGGCGACGAGCACGAGTTCGATGGTGATCGCCCATCCGAACGGTCCCTGCCAGATCGCAAGCGCACCGATGATGACCACGCAGAGCGCTGTGAAAATGCACGCATGACGGAAGCGTGGAACAACCGCCGTATTGCCGAATGCGACGGCAAAGATCGCACACATGAAGGAAAGCGCAGCTTGCGGTGCCGACGACAGCAGCGGAATGAAAGCGAGCAGCGCAACGAGAACCACACCGGCCGTCACCATCAGCACTTCGCGACGCAACGGCTCCATGCCGGGTCCCAGCACGATGACCATCATGAACAGCGGAAACGCCGCCACCCTCATCAGTACGCCGCGCCAGCCGATATCCGGTACGAATGCGATATCGGTCAGCGAGGTGAGCAGGAAGCAGATCCCACCAAGAACCATCGTCAGCTGCAGGCTCTGCGTACGTGCGTCGTGCGTGTCCCGCTCGTATCGCCGCTCCATCCCGCCGGCGAAAGTGGCGCTGTTTGACGTTTGAAATCGCGAAATTTCCGCCTCGACCGCGCGAACGAACTCAGCGTCCCACAAGTCCGGCTCTTGCGTCCGCCGCACGCGTTCGAAAGACATCATGGTCCTTTGCGGGTGACTGATCGCGCAACCTGCCGCGGCACCTGTGAACGAAAGTGTACCGCCTGCAACGATCCCGATTATCGCAATCGCTAGGGTAAAAAGTTGATCATCCGCAAACGGTGCAATTGTATGTGCTCTACACTGAGCTTTATCGATCCGGGTAATCCGGCCTCAACGCTGCTGCGGTAGCTTTTGACGATTGTTCTTATCCGCCGCCCAAACAACGCGTGCGTTCGTCATGCTGCAGGCTAACCTACATAGGCGCGTCGTCGTAACGGGGATGGGCGCGGTAACACCCATCGGCCAGACCGCCGATGACTTCTGGCACGCGCTCTGCGCTGGAACGACTGGCATCGCCCCGATAGACGGGATTGCAGAAGAAACCCCCGTGTCGATTGCTGCGCGGATTGTCGGCTTCGATCATGGCAAGCGCCTCGCCAAGTGGTCCCGTGATAAATCCATTCTCCATTCGAGCCGTTACTGCTGGCTCGCCGCGGCAGCCGCCGACGAAGCCGTCACGCAGGCGCGTCTGGCCTTGCCGTTGGAGAATCCAAGACGCATTGCATGCTTCATCGGCTCGGCAGCCGGCGGGCACATCGCTGTTGAGATCGCCGGCCGTGACCGCTATCTCGCGGGTAAACGCGCCGTACACCCGATGCTGCTTCCGCGCATCGTCGCTTCGACAGCCGCCGCGCATATCGGAATCGAATATGGGATTCGCGGTCCGACGCTCGCACTCTGCAGTGCCGGCGCCAGCGCTTCTCACGCTATTGGCATGGGCTTCGATCATGTTCGCCGCGGCCTGGCCGATGTCGCCATCGTTGGCGGCTCCGACAGCGCCGTGACTTACAGCGCGCTTCTCGCCTGCGATGCCCTCAACATGCTCTCGCCCGACGGATGCTTCCCTTTCTCGAAGCGACACAACGGAACCGTGCTGGCCGAAGCTGCAGGTATTCTCGTGCTGGAGGCTGAGAGCCACGCCCGCGCCCGCGGCGCGCAACCGCTTGCGGAATTGAGCGGCTTCGGTATGGCGACAGGATCAGGCTTCATGTTCGGCGTCGATACCGACACCACGACGCACGTCATGACCGAAGCGCTGAACGATGCAGGCCTCACCGCCCGCGATATCGACTACGTCAACGCCCATGGCGACGGCATCGTCGACGATGATGTGCGCGAGACGGATGCGCTGAAGCATGTCTTCGCCGGCCATAGCCAGGATCTGTCGATATCATCCACCAAGTCGATGCACGGACACGCCCTCGGCGCCGCACCCGCCATCGAGGCCATCGCCTGCATCAAGTCGATCCAGCATGGCATCGTCCCCCCGACGATTGCGCTCGACGATCCCGACCCCAGGTGCGATCTCGATTACACGCCTCTCACGTCGCGACGCCGCAACGTGGCACATGCCATGTGCAACAACCTGGCGCTGAATGGGATGGCGACCTCGATGATCTTCGAGGCTGCGACGGCCTGATCGGACATCCTATCTGACGAGCCGCAGATGGCAGCGTTGCTCCACGCACCGCTCCTCATACGCTGACGGATGCGTGTTTTGCGGAATAGGGTCTGGCGTGATCCAGGCCGCGGCGACCCCGACGAGAAAACGCACGACGATGTCCACGAGCATCCTCCCTACGGCAGAGCCGACGCAAAGACCCACGGAGGTGACTTCAAAAGGCTAACACATTCGCTGCACCGCACAAGACGCAGCGGAATGCAAAGCTTTGCCTAGGAAATGCACAAGCGGGCCGAAACGTTCGCCGCGCGCGGAACGTTTGCAGGGGTCCCGTTCAGCGCCTCAAGCGTCGTGGACCGCCGCCTCGACGATGGAGATGCCCTCGCCAGCGTGAACCGACTTAAGGCTGCTGACATCATCCAGCGCCATCGCCCAGATGTTGCAGGGGCTGGCCATTCGGATCTCGCCGCGGCGAGACACTGGCGTCGGACCGAAGCCGATGGCGATCGCCTCCCCGTCAGGCCAGAACGCGATCTCGCCGGCATTGACGATCTCGCGAGCGCCGGGTTCCGGCTCGGACCGGACGGGCGCGTTGAAGTAGACTTCGCGCCCCCACATTCGGGCCTCGGCATGAATTGGAAGGGCCGCCCAGATACGTTCGGCCGTCGGCGTCTCCAATAGCCTTGCGCGAATGGCAACCTTGCCAGCACGGATAACGATTTCGCGCATCGCCCGTCTCCCAAGCCGGCCAGTCTCATGCTGCCGTTGCAGACAATCTGTCATTGACCTGAACTGCCATCAATACCCTGAGGAGCCAGCGGTCCGGGCACGCGCTCCGAGGGTGGCGCACATTGCGACGACAAGTCGTTATCGCCAATAGGAATAGCTTTGCCGATGATTGGCAAATCGTCGAGATGTCTGAAAGCATCAGATGCAAATACGCCACGCCCGAAGGCGTGGCGCATCATATCTCAACCTGCTTTGCCCAGGGTCAGGCCGGCGGCGGACCGAACACCAGCACGGCATTGAGGCCGCCGAACGCGAAGGAATTTGACATAGCGTACGTTACCTCGAGATCCCGACCGACATTCGGGATGTAGTCGAGATCGCACTCCGGGTCTGGATCGTCGAGACCGATCGTCGGTGGAACCCAATTCTCGTTGACGACCTTGATGCACGCCGCAGCCTCGATGCCGCCGCCGGCTCCGAGCGGATGGCCCGTCATCGACTTGGTCGACGAGATGGCGAGGTTCTTGGCGTGGTTGCCGAACACCGCCTTGATGGCGCGGGTCTCGTTCGCGTCGTTGATGGTCGTTCCGGTACCGTGAGCATTGAGGTACTGGATGTCAGAGGCCGAAATCTGCGCGTCGTCGAGAGCCATGCGCATGGCCTCTTTCGGACCCTCGATGTCCGGGTTGACCATGTCCTTGGCGTCCGAAGATGTGCCGTATCCGACGATCTCAGCGAGGATCGTGGCACCGCGCTCCTTGGCGTGCTCGTAGGATTCCAGCACCAAGATGCCAGCACCCTCGCCCAGCACCGTACCGTTGCGCTTCTTGGCGAACGGGAAGCAACCCTCAGGCGACAGAACGTGCAGCGCCTGCCAAGCCTTCATCGTTCCGTAGTTGATCACCGATTCCGAGGCGCCGGCGATCGCGACGTCGACCACCCCGTTCTTGATGTAATCGCGCGCGATACCAATGGCGTGCGTCGCCGTAGAGCAGGCCGAGCACGTCGCGAACGTCGGGCCCTTGATGCCGAATTCGATGCCGACGTGGGCGCTCGCCGACGAGCCGATGATGCGCAGGAGCGTCAGCGGATGTGTCGCGCGCTTCCCTTCGAGGAAGAGCGAGCGATAGGACTGCTCGTACGTGACGAGGCCGCCGGCGCCGGAACCCACAATGCAAGCCGAGCGATAGGGATTGGCGATGGGGAACTGGAGGCCGGACTGCTTCACCGCCTCATCGGCAGCTGCAGCGGCAAACCAGGAGAAGCGGTCGGCATGCATCACCAGCTTGTCGCGCTGAAAGTGCTTCAGACGCTGCTTGGGATCGAAGTCCTTGATCTGGGCTGCGATCAGGATCTTCAGATCATCGAGAGGGAAGCCGCCGAGCTCGCTCACGCCGCACTTGCTGGCGCGCATCGAAGTCCAGAAATCTGAAACGTTGAGACCGATCGGCGTAACCACGCCAATTCCGGTGACCACGACGCGGCGTTCGCCGTTCGCGTTTGACATATACTACCTGCCGGTTGCGAGGCGACGCCTGGGCGCCGCGTACAAGCTAATACGCGAGCCGGCAAAATGCCTTAAGAGGGGGGAGCTCGCTTCAGTAAGGCATAGGGCGCAAGTTGCGCCCCTGCCGAAGTAGATCAGGCCTTGGCGCCGGCCGCTGCTGGACCCTTGGCCACCAGGTCCTTGACGCGATCGACGACCGAACCGACGGTCTTGAAGTCCTCGACGTCTTCGTTGGCATTGTAGGGAATCTCGATGCCGAACGTGTCCTCGATATCAAATACGATCATCGCCAGATCGAGGGACTCGATCTTGAGATCCGTGAGCGGCGTCGACATGGAGATGTCGTCGCGCGGCTCCTTCATGTGCTTCTTCAGGATCTCGACGATCTTGGTGCCAACTTCGTCCATATCAGTCTCCCACCCACGCTCGAGAGAAGCCTGGGGCCCGTATTACTTCGTTTCTAACTAGTGCCAGCCCACTAGCACAACAAGCTGAGGCGTCACATATCCTTAAACGTCCAGCAAGTCTAGCCGAGGGCCGCCAGCCGGTCGGAGGGACCGGATGGGGAGATCGCATAGAGGGTTTTCCATGCGTCAGCTGTCATCCAAGGTACAGCAAAACCTCTTCACAACCGTTGCTTTGCCGTGAGTTGCAGCAACCCGGAGATTGGCCCGGGAGTGCGGAAGGTGTTCAATAACAAAGCGGTTTTCAAGTTACTATTATTCGTAACGAACTCCCGCCGCCGCAACCGTCCGGCAATAGGCTTGGCGCTATACTGCGACCAGTAGTCTAGCCCGGGAGACGCTCGAGGATGTCGACGATGGTCCGCACCCGGCCTCCGGCCAACGCGTCGCAGCCGTCCATGCCCTGGCTGGATCACTACCCGCGTGGCGTGGACTGGCATATGCCTCTTTTGGTCGCGCCACTTTATAAGTTGCTGGACGACGCCGTCGAACGGCACGGCGAGCTGCCTTGCACCAATTTCCTCGGCCGAACACTGACTTACGCCGAAATTGGACACGAAGTCGAGCGCGCGACCCTCGGGTTGCAGCGACTAGGCGTCAAGAAGGGCACGAAGGTCGGGCTGCTGCTCCCGAACTCTCCCACCTTCATCATCTACTTCTTCGCGGTTCTCAAGGCCGGCGGCACGGTTGTCAACTTCAACCCGCTGTACACCGTTTGCGAGCTGAGCCAGCAGGTCAAGGACAGCGATACAGAGTTGATGGTGACGCTCGACCTCAAGGTGCTCTTCGACAAGGTCGAGGCCCTGTTGCAGCAGGGCTGTCTCAAGCGCGCGGTGGTCGCCCCGTTTCCACCGCTGCTGCCCCTGACCAAAGCCACCCTCTTTCGTCTTTTCCGGTCTAAGGAGCTGGCGCACCCGCTCAGTTCGCCGGTCCGAGACAAGATCGTGCTCGACGCTGAGGTCATGACTGGCGGAGGCAAGCCCGAGCCGGTCGCGATCGATCCGATGAACGATATTGCCGTGCTGCAGTACACAGGCGGCACGACCGGCACTCCCAAAGGGGCAATGCTGAGCCACGCCAATGTGTATGTGAACGTTCAGCAGGTCGGCGCAACTGCGCCAGAGCTTGAGGACGGCGTCGAGCGCGTCCTCGGCGTGCTACCATTCTTCCATGTCTTCGCGCTGACCGTGGTGATGAACCTCGGCATCGCGCGCGCCGCCGAGATCATCATCATGCCCCGCTTCAACCTCGACGAGGCGCTGAAGCTCATCGACAAGACAAGGCCGACGATCCTTCCCGGCGTCCCAACCCTTTTCAACGCCATCCTCAATCACCCGAGGATTGCCAGCGTCGACCTCTCCTCCCTGAAATTCTGCCTGTCCGGCGGCGCCGCCCTGCCTCTCGAGGTCAAGCAGCGCTTTGAAGCCGTGACGGGCTGCAAGGTCGTCGAAGGCTATGGCCTGTCCGAGACGTCTCCAGTCGTGACCTCCAATCCGCTCGAAGGCCCGGTCAAGCCCGGTTCCATCGGCATGCCGCTGGTCGGCACGATCGTCTCGCTACGCGACCTCGGCGACCCAACCAAGGAAGTCCCGATCGGCGAGAAGGGCGAGATCTGCGTCAAGGGCCCACAAGTCATGCGCGGCTACTACAAGCGCCCGCAGGAGACCGCCGACCAGACCGTCGGCGAATTTCTGCGTACCGGCGACGTCGCCCGAATGGACGAGCAGGGTTATTTCTTCATCGAGGACCGCATCAAGGATCTCATCATCTCATCCGGCTTCAACGTTTACCCGCGCCGGGTGGAGGAAGCGATCTACGAGCACGCAGCCGTCGCCGAAGTGACCGTCATCGGCATCAAGGATAAGAAGCGCGGCGAGGCCCCGAAGGCGTTCGTGCGCCTGAAGGAAGGCATGACGGCCACCAGCGCCGACATCTTCGAGCACCTTTCGACGCGCATCTCCAAGATTGAGATGCCTTCCGAGATCGAGTTCCGCGCCGAGCTGCCGAAAACCATGATCGGCAAGCTCTCCAAGAAGGAGCTGAAGGCGGAAGAGGCCGCGCGGCAGCAGTCGACGACTGCCGCGTGACGTCTCGTTGTCGATTGCGAACTACCGGCGCAGACCGCTGGACCTGCGTTGATCGCCCGGCGCTCAATCGGCACTAACAAACGGCAGATCAGCCGTGCGGATGCAGACCGTCCCATCCGTCTCGACATAACCCTTGTCGTATTTGTCTCGTGCGATCGTCTCGAAGTGCAACCGATGCTCCTTGAAGCGATGGAAGTAGGAGCACTCACGCACCGACACGTCGTCGAGGTCTTCCAGCGCGGCATTAGACACGATGACATCGACACGTTTCGTTCCGTCCTTCATGACGAAGCGAACGATTCCACGCGCCGTGTCTTGCACGGCAGGCATAGCAGCACGTCTGAGTGACATGGCGTTTCCCCCCTTTGTTGATGATTGCATTCCCCCGCAATTCGTCAACGCAGAACGCCTCGTCGTTCAAAGTGCTCCCTGATTGCGCAGAAAAAATGTCAGCACGCGCAAGCATCGCGCACGCGAACGTGCTTCGCTCGTTGTCGCTTCGCGCGACGAAGGTCAGCGATAAAGATCGGCGCGCGTCGGTGGCACAGCCGGCGGGCGCTTGGCATTCTTCGACGCCAGCGTCTGATTGATGCGCAGCGTTCCGCGCGAGAACGCGAGCGACACACCGGCGAGATACGCCACCCAGATGCGATATTTTTCTTCGCTCACGTGCTTCAGCGCTTCCTCGCGCCGTGCCGTCAAGCGCTCGCACCACAGCTTGCATGTACGCGCGTAATGCAGCCGCCACGCTTCCACATCCAGAACCTCGAAGCCCGCGCGCTCCATCGCGAATACCGAGTGCCCGATGTCGTCGAGCTCACCGCCCGGAAAAATGTACTTCGCGATAGCCTTCTGCTCCGGCCGCATGCGCCGCTTGAACCAACCCTGCTTGGGGGCCCGCCGCGAAATCGCGTGGTTGAGAAACAGCCCCTCAGGCGCGAGCAGATCCTGCATCTTCGCCATGTAGCCCGGAATGTTCTTGAGCCCGATGTGCTCGTACATGCCGATGGACGCGATCTTGTCGAAAGACCCCGTCATCATCGAATAGTCCTTCAGCTCGACGGTGACGCGACCCTCCAGGCCGAGCCGCTTGATCTTCTCCTTCGCAAACGCCAGCTGCTCCTCCGACAGCGTGATGCCGTGTGCGGTCACGCCGTAGTTCTTCGCCGCATGGCAGATGAGCCCACCCCACCCGCAGCCGATGTCTAGGAACCGCTCGCCCGCCTTGAGGCGCAGCTTGCGGCAGATCATCTCCAGCTTGTCGAGCTGCGCCTGCGCGATGTCGTTGTTCCAATCAGTGTAATAAGCGCAGGAGTAGACCATCTCCGGATCGAGGAAGAGCGCGTAGAAGTCGTTCGACAGATCGTAGTGGAACTGGATGTAGTCCTTGTTGTCGGCGACCTTGCGCTTGCGTCCAGTGATCTCACCCTCGAAGCCCTGATCGTCAGACGCTTCGTCGGAGCGGGCGAGCAGGAACGGCGATAGCTTCCCGATGAGCTTCAGCGCATCGCGCCCTTTGAGCTTGACCGAGCGACCGCCCTTGTTCAGTTGCGAGCCGAGGTCGATCAGCGTCCCGCCTGAAAAGTCGATACCCTTGTTGACGTACTGGCTGATGAAGCTATCGAGCGTCGGCCAGCGCAGCAACGAGCCGATGACGCCGGCGTTGGCGATGGAAATCTCGAACGGGCCGGTGACGTTCTTCCCCAGCGGGGTTACGGAGCCGTCCCAGAGACGCAGCGAGGCATTGATATCGAGCTTGCTTCCAAGCTCGCGAGCCAGCTCCTTCGCCGCCGCGAGCTGCCGCTCAGCCTTACCGCTATCGTTCTTGCTCATACCGGATGCGCGCCCCGCGTTGATCTGGACCACGATTGCCGGCCGGAAAAAGGCCGGCGCTCAATCATCGGTCTCATCAAGAAGCCGGATCACGATGCAACCAGAATTCGTCGCGCCCCAGCCCCGCGGTGCTCGCATACCTTCCCGCCTCTGTCGAGAGGCCGGTCGCAGGCTATCCCAAACGCTTGGCCACCCATACCGCCCCTAGGCGGCCTGATGCAGCTCGGCAGCGTCCTTAGACTCCAGAATGGCCGCTACGCCCATCCCACCCGCCGTGCAGATCGAAATCAGCCCGCGACCGTGGTGTTCGGAGATCAGCCGCGCCAGGTTCCCGACGATGCGCGCGCCGGTCGCCGCGAACGGATGTCCGATGGCGATCGACGAACCACGCACGTTGAGTTTCGAGCGGTCGATCGATCCCATGGGCTCCGCCCGGCCCAGAACGTCACGACAATAGTCCGGATCTTCCCAAGCCTTGAGCGTCGCGAGAACCTGCGCGGCGAATGCCTCGTGGATCTCGTAATAGTCGAAGTCCTGCAGCCTCAACCCGGCACGTTCGAGCATCTTCGAGACCGCGATGGTCGGCGCCATCAGCAAGCCGTCGCCACCAACGAAGTCGTTGGCCGCAGTCTGTGAATAGGTGATGTATGCCTGGACGGGCAGACCATGCTTGGTCGCCCAGTCCTCCGAAGCCAGCAGCACAGCCGCCGCACCGTCAGTCAATGGCGTCGAGTTGGCTGCCGTCAGCGTGCCGCGCTCGCCCTTCTCGAACGACGTCTTCAGCGTCGCAAGCTTTTCCGCGGTCGCATCGGCGCGCACGTTGTTGTCACGGAACACCCCTGAGAACGGCGTCACGAGATCGTCCATGTACCCGGAGCGATATGCCTCTGCAGTCTTGCGATGGCTCTCCAGGGCGAAAGCGTCCTGCTCGGCGCGGGTAATACCCCATTCCTGCGCCATGAGCTCGGCGTGCTCGCCCATCGACAGACCCGTCCGCGGCTCGGCATTCGCCGGCGCGTTCGGCACGAGCTCAGCTGGCGAAAAACCCTTGAACTGCTTGAGCTTGTCCAGGAACGACTTCTGCTGCCCCAGCTTGATCAGCCGTTGCGCGAGTTTCTTCGACACGGTGAGTGGTGCATCCGACGTCGTATCCGACCCCACCGCAATGGCGCAGTCGATGTCGCCCGTCGCGATCTTCGCCGCACTACCAAGCGCGCCCTGCAGGCTCGTCCCGCACGCTTGCGTCATGGTGATGCCGGGCGTCGACGGCGCCAGCCGCGTGCCGAGCACGGCCTCGCGCGTCAGATTGAAATCCTTCGAGTGGGTGATCACCGCGCCACCGACGACCTCGTCGATGTGCTGCCTCTTGAGGTTATAGCGCTCGACGAGCGCATTGAGCGCCCCAGTCATGAGGTCGAGGTTGGAGAGGTCGGCGTACAGCGTGTTCGAGCGGCAGAACGGAATGCGCGCCCCGCCGATCACCGCGACCCGTCTCAGGAAACGTTGCATAAGGCGTCCTCTATCCTTTGCTATTCCGCCGCCTCGGCGTGCACCGGCGGCTGAGGCGTTATCGACGCCTTGTAATGCAGCGGCCCGCCCCGGAACGGCGCAAACCCCGTTCCGAAGATCACCCCCGCATCGACGAGATCGGCGTTCTCGACGATCCCCGCGTCGAGGCATTTCTGCGCTTCTTCGATGAGCGGCTTGATCAGCGCGCGGCCAAGCTCTTCCATCTCCTGCGGATCGGTGCGGCGCGGATCCCTGACCGGTTTTCCGGCCTGCCAAACGTAGAAGCCCTCGCCGGTCTTCTTGCCCAGCTTGCCGGCAGCAGCGAGCTGCTCTAGCGCCGATCCGGCCGATGGATAATTGAGGATCTTGGCAACGTGCGCGCAGACGTCGAGGCCGACGGTGTCCGCCAGCTCGATCGGGCCCATCGGCATACCGAAGGCGCGCGCAGCCTCGTCGATGCGCTCCTTGCTCTCGCCTTCCTGCAACCGCTTCATGGCGCCGAACATGTATGGCGTCAGCACGCGATTGACGAGGAACCCGGGCACGCTCTTGGTGATCAGCGGCAGCTTGTCGATCGCAGCAACGAACGCCGCGCCGCGCTTGATCTCGTCTTCGCGAGATTGCTCGCCGCGCACCACTTCGACGAGGGGCATCAGCGAGACGGGATTGAAGAAGTGCAACCCGATGAGGCGCCCGGGATCGGCAAGACCGGCTGCGATATCCTCGATTTGCAGCGACGAGGTATTCGTTGCCATCACCGCGCCAGCCTTCAGTTTGCCTTCGACATCCGCGAGCACTGTCTTCTTGATGTCGAGTTTCTCGACGATGGCCTCGATCACGACGTCAGCCCGAGCAATGCCCTCGCCACCCGGATCAGCGATGAGACGCGCCTTCGCCGCATCGCGCTGCGCCTTGGTCTTGAACTTGCGCGCAATGAGCTTGCCCTGGGCTGCGATGCCCTTAGCGATCTGCTCGGGCGACACATCCTGAAGCGTCACCTCCATGCCGGAAGCGACACACCAGCCCGCGATGTCGGCGCCCATCGTTCCCGCGCCGATCACATGAACGCGCTGCGGACGCCAGCCGAGCGTCTTCGGCGCTTGGCCTTTGAGCAGCTCAGAAAGCCAGAACACCCGGCGAAGATTGCGCGACCGCTCCGAAACCATCAGCGGCGCGAACGCACGCGTCTCGGCAGCCTTCATCGCTTCGTCGTTGCCGGCGTACTGCTCGAAGAGATCTATGAGGCGATACGGCGAAGGGTAGTGCGCCTCGCGCGCCTTCCGCGCGACCTCCGAGCGCATACGTGAAGCCAAAAGCCCGCGAACCGGCCATTTGGTCAGCAGCTGCTTGACAAATCCCGCTGGCTTCGACTTGCGCTTGCGAAGCACGGCCTTGCGCGCCGCCCAGGGAAGCGCGCCGCGCGTGTCGACCAGCTGATCGACCAGTCCCATGCCGCGCGCCGCCGATGCAGACAGCATGCGCCCCGTCAACATCGTCTGCATCGCCGCTGGCGCGCCAGCCTGGCGGATCGCCCGCACCGTCCCGTTGAATCCGGGGAATATGCCGAGCTTCACCTCGGGAAAGCCGAGCTTCGTCGAAGGATCGCGCGTCGCGATGCGGTAATGGCACGCCAGCGCCAACTCGAGACCGCCGCCCAGGCAGAAGCCGTTGATGGCGCAAACGACAGGCACCGGAAGGTTCTCGATCCGGTCGAACAGTGCTGTGACCGGGCGCAGCCGCTCGACGACGTCCGTCTCGGTCTTGATGTCGGCAAACTCGCGAATGTCGGCGCCAACGATGAATCCGCGCTCCTTGCCGGATATGAGGACAAGCCCGACGATGCTCTTGTCCCGTGCGCCAGTCTCCACGGCCGCAACAATCTCAGCCAACTCTTCCAGCGGGCGCCGCCCGAGCGAATTCTGGCTCTCGCCTTCGCGGTCAAGCTCTGCCCAAGCGATACCCCATTGATCGACGGAGAAGCGCCAGTCCTTCAGGTCCGGCAACGGACGCGATACGGCCTTGAACATTGCAACTCCCCTGACGCTGTCGGCACTACCGGGTGACGCCGACACTTGCGATCGCTTTATTCGGCGGCGGCTGGCCCGATGCTGCGGGCCGTCTTGACCACGGCGCTGCTACTCGAGCCATAGTTCGGTTTCACGGCCGCCGGATCGAAATGGTCGACCGCAATCACGCGCGCCGTAAGAGCTTCCAGCTCGCGCAATTGCTGCCCTTCACTCTCCGTCACGACGCCCTTCTCGATGGCATCGCCGATCCAATCGACCCCGTGATAGCGCTGCAGCGTACCTGCACGGATGGCACGCTCCAGCTTCTTCTCCGCCTCCTCGGCGGCTACGGCCTTCCGGAGTGCGACTTCGAGCAATCCCGTCGGATCGTCCGCATTGTTCGATACATATATGAACCGCGTCAGCCGATCGCGAGTCTCCGGCGCCTCTAGCAGCAGTTTGACCGCGCGGTGGCCGAGGAAGTCCGGCGCCGGTCTCCGCCGGGCGCCGAGCGGAAACGCCACGACGCGCATGGCGATCCGCGCAGCAGGAACCGGGAAGTTGTCGACGACGCCCCGCAGCGCTTCCTGGAAGCGGTAGAGCCCGTTCAAGGCAGCAAGATCGACGAACGTGCGGTCGCTGGACAGCCGACCGTCATCCTCATAGCGCTTCAGTACGCAGGCGAGAATGTAGAGTTCCGAAAGCGCATCCGCGAGGCGCCCGGTAATCTTCTGCTTCGTCTTGAGGCTACCGCCGAGGGTCGCGACGGTCACGTCTGCAACGAACGCAAAACTGCGCGCTGAACGTGCCAATTCCCGATACCACTGTGCCGTATCGAAAGACTTCTGCGGCACCGGGGCGAACATCGCGCCCGTGACGTTATGGAAGAATGCGCCGCACGCATTCGCGAACGAGAACGAGACGTGCTCGCCCAGCGCCTCATCGAAGGCCGCAAGGCTGCGACGGTCATCTGGATCCTGAGCCGCCTGGATCTCGCGGTAGAGATACGGGTGAGAGCGCAGCGCGCCCTGCGCAAACGTGATCAGCGTGCGCGTCAGGATATTGGCACCTTCGACCGTAATGCCGATGGGCACCATCTGGTAGGCCGCTTGAAGGTAGTTCGACGGCCCATCGCAGATTGCACGGCCGCCGTGAATATCGAACGCATCGTTGACGGAGCGCCGCATGCGCTCTGTCGTCTGATACTTCATCAGCGCCGAAATGACGGACGGACGCTCACCGCGCGAAACCATCGCTGCGGTGACGGCGCGCGCCGCCTCCGTCGCGTAAGCCGTCTCGATCTGCCGCGCCAACGCCTCCTCGACGCCCTCCATCCGCGCGATCGGCAAACCGAACTGCTTGCGCAGGCGCGCATAGGCACTCGACGTGCGCAGCACGCCCTTCGCGCCAGCCGTTGCAGTCGAAGGCAGCGAGATGGCGCGCCCGGCGGCGAGACACTCCATCAGCATGCGCCAGCCGTTGCCGGCCATTGCCTGTCCGCCGATGATCCAATCGAGCGGAATGACGACATTGCGCCCCCAGTTCGGACCATTCGGAAATGCATTGCCCGAAGGCAGATGCCGGCGTCCGATCTGAACGCCGGGATGGCGCGTTGGGATGAGCGCAAGCGTGATCCCGGGATTTTCGCCCTTGCCGAGAATGTTCTCCGGATCATGTAAGCGGAATGCCAAGCCGAGCAGCGTCGCCTTCGGCCCGAGCGTGATGTAGCGCTTGTCCCACGACAACCGTATCGCCGGACTTCCATCAGGACCACGAAACACGGTGCCGATATCGCGCATCGTCGCGGCATCGGACCCAGACGTCGGCCCCGTCAACGCAAAGCACGGGATCTCCTCGCCGCGCGCCAGCCGCGCAAGGTAGTACTTCTTCTGCTGCTCGGTGCCGTACTTCTCGATCAGTTCTCCCGGACCAAGTGAGTTCGGAACCATCACGACGGTCGCGACGTCCGGCGAACGAGACGCAATCTTTCCGATGATGAGGGACTGCGCCTGCGCCGAGAATCCGAGCCCGCCGTGCTCTTTCGAAATCAGCATGCCAAGGAAGCCGCGCGACTTGATGAAATCCCAGATGTTCTCCGGAATTTCCTTCTCGTGGCGGATCTGCCAATCGTCGACGAGCCTGCAAAGTTCTTCAGTCGGTCCGTCCAGAAACGCCTGCTCGGCCGGCGTCAGAACGACCGGCGCGATAGCCCGCAGCTTGTTCCAATCGGGCGTACCGGAGAAAAGTTCGGCGTCGAAGCCGACCGTACCGGCCTCCAGCGCCTGCTGCTCGGTATCCGAAACTTTGGGCAGCGTGCCCTTGACGAACTTGAGGACGCGCTTGCTCACGTGATCGCGGCGAATGGCAGGAACGGCGAGCAAAGCAAAGATGCCCGCGAACGCCCAAACGATGGCTCCGAACAAGCCGGTTTCGCCGTGCACGGCATTCGACTGCCAGACCAGGGCGGCTATGGCGAGCGCTCCTGCCCACACCCAAATCGGCGGCTTGTACATACCGAGCGCGACGGTGCCGGCCAGCAGCGCAATGCAGAACAGAAGCTCGATCATGATTTTTGCCTCCGCGATCGTAACTTGGGCGGAACGGGTTCAGACGGCAACCTAACGTGCCGGACATTGCATTGGCGTTAAGCTCAATGTCAGCTTTCCGAACGTGCCAAATATGGCAACCGGACGGCGCAGGGCACGTCAAACGCCCAAAGCCCGTCTTGTATAGCACTTCATGTTGCAGCGGAGACCCAAAACGACGTTCTCTCGGGGGACGCGAGACGCCCGGCCGAATTCAGCCCTTCTGCGTGAGCGCGGCGTTGTCGTTGAACGCGTCGGAGATGATGGCGTGATACCACGCCAGCCCCTCGGCGTAGTTCTTCCGCCGCATCTCTGCGGTCTCACCCTTTTGCGATACGAACGGGTCATGCGGAACGAGGATCGGCTTGCCGTCCTTCTCGCCCGGCGTGTAGTCGGCTCCGATCTTGATGGAATCATCCGCCGCCAGCAGCGACCAGCACGTGTTGCGGTACCGCGCGACGCCCGGCTCCCCTCCCGTCAACGCCGCCAGGATATCGGCAGCAACGACCCGTCCCTGGCTGTTCGCAGAATAGGCCGACTTCGGCATGTCATTGGCAATCGCTGAATCGCCGAGGACGTAGACGCCATCGACCAGCGCTGAGGCAAAATTCTGCGGCTTGATCGGACACCACCCCTTGGCATCGGCGCACCCCGCGGCGATGGCGATCTCGCCTGCCGTCTGGACCGGAATGACGTTGACCACCGCGCCCTTGAGCTTGAGCCCTGACGCCGTCTCGACCTCGCGCGTATTCGCATCGACCCGCACCACGCGGAAGTCGTCGATCTCATTGGTGAGGTTCAGATCGATGATACCCGAATAGTATTTGTCGAACGCCTCCTCGAACGCACCCTGTTTCGAGAACGTCGTCTTCGCATCCAAGATGACGAGCTTCGACTTCGGCTTATGCATCTTGAGGTAGTGCGCGATCATGCACGCGCGCTCGTACGGTCCCGGCGGACAGCGATAGGGGTTACCCGGCACCGTCATGATGACGACCCCGCCATCATCCATCGCTTCGAGCTGCTGCATCAGAAGCAGTGTCTGCGACCCGGCCGTCCAGGCGTGCGGGAGGATCTCAGCGGCCTCCGCGGAATACCCCTCGATCGCGCTGTAGTTGAATCCGATGCCCGGCGACAACACCAGCTGGTCGAAGGCGAGCGTCCCGCCTCCCGCCAGCTTCACCGTCTTGCCACTGACGTCGATATCGGTCGCGATGTCATTGGCGACTGTGATGCCTAGTTTCCGCAAGCCGTCGTAGCTGTGCTGCAGCGATGCAAAGCTGCGGAACCCGCCGAAGAAATGATTGGAGTTGAAGCACGAGGTATAAATCTCCCGCTTCTCGACGATCGTTACGTCGAGCTGCGGCGCTTCTGTTTTGAGAATGCGGGCGACCGTACCACCACCGGCGCCGCCGCCCACGATGACGACCTTTGCCTTGCCGGTAGCGAGAGCCGGCGCCGTCACCGCGCGAACCCCAGACGTTACCAGCGCCATCCCCCCCAGGAGACGCCCGAACTCCCTGCGATCGATCATTTCCAGGTGCCTTGTTGCCGGCCCGTCGTTGCCGGTATCGTACGCTTCCCGCCCAGTGGCCCGCAACATACCCTTTGGTGAGCCGCGGGCCCTATACCGGACACAAGAGGCCATCGTGCTGAACCGCCGGACATTCCTGCTTGAGGGCTCTGCTGCAGCAGCGGTATTGGCGCTGCTCGTCGGCATTCCCGGCGTGCGAGCGGAGCCGGCAGCCGCTGAAACACCTGAGTTCAAGACCACACTCGAAACGCTTCTCGCAAACGCTAAACCACACGACGACGGCAGCCTTGTCCTTGACCTGCCCGAGAGCGTCGACAATGGCGACTATGTGCCGGTCGCGTTGGCGGTCGAGAGCCCCATGACGGCAGAAAATCACGTCAAGGCGGTGCACCTTTTGTCGACCGCCAATCCACGCGCAGCAGTGGCGACATTTCGGTTCACGCTCTTGTCCGGTAAGGCGCGCGTCACCAGCCGCATGCGCCTCGCAAAGACGCAGGACGTCGTTGCCGTCGCAGAGCTCTCGGACGGCCGCATCCTGCTGACGCGCCGCAAGGTCGACGTCAAAGTCGGCGGCTGCGGGATCTGAGGACATCCATCATGATGAAAAAGCCACCGCGCATTAAATTGCCCGATACGATCAACACCGGCGAGATCATCGAGATCAAAACGCTCGCGACGCACATCATGGAGACGGGCAACCGCAAGGACGCGGCCGGAAACGTCATTCCGCGCGACATCATCCACACGTTCACGGCACGCTTCGAGGACCAGGAAGTGTTCTCAGCGACGCTAGGCTCCGGCGTCGCAGCAAATCCCTACATCGCATTCTTCATGCGCGTACCAGGTCCCGGCACGCTCACACTGACTTGGCTCGACGATGAAGGCACGACCACGGTCGAGAAGCTACCCCTCAACGTCTCTTAGCCGCCGTCGCGCGGCGGCAGCTACCGCGAAGAATCGTGACTTAGCCGCGCGATACGCTCCTTGCCCTCGCGCCATACGACGCCGATCTGGTGCCGAAACCTGACGGCGCGCGCCCTCACGATGCGCAACACCTCGTCCGCGTGCGGCTTCAACCGCATCCATCGCTCGCGAACAGCGTTGCGCACGCGCCATTTGACGACACGGCCATACCGCCAAACCCACGACGCACGGATCCAAGCGAACAGCCGATCCTTCCACGGCACGAAGATCTCATAGGCGCGTGCAAACCAGCCGATCTGCATGAGCGCAGGCTTCGTCAGGAGAAACACCCGCGCGATCAGCGCGGTCGACGCAATCTTGGCGAAGAAGATCACGATGCCCGCGCTTATGAGGTGACCTGTCGTCAGGAAATAGACGCCGAGCAGCTTGGCTGGAATGAGGACCGCGCTCGGAATGGCCAACGCCAGCAATGCGCCGTACGGCGGCAACCCCGCAATGAACCGCTCCAGCTTCGCCCATAGCGGATAGCGAGCAAGACGCGCGAGCAGGTCGGAGAGTGGACGCCAACCCCACTCCTCGAAGATCAGGATCAGCGCCGCGACGACATTCAGCAGGAAGATCACGCTTGGACGCACGATCTCCCACAGCGTCATTAGCAGGCGCCCGAGCAGCAGGGCAACTTCGCTCAGAATATGACCAAGCTCGCGCACCATCGCGTCCAGCCTCGGCCTGAGTTGCTCCCACATCCGCTCAGCGCCTCCCTGCGCCTCGACAAGGTAGCGGCCAAGACGCTTCCGTCACCCTAACGCGAACAAACTCCCATTCTGCCGAGGATGGCAACAAATCACGCGTTGACGACTGACGCACAATATCTATACTATTTTTGTATAGAATCACGGAGGCGCCGATGAGACCGCTGAGACTGGCTTCGCTATTGGCTGTGACACTGACCTGCGCCGCCGGCGCTGCCTCCGCCGCCGACCACGAAATCAAGATCAAGAACAGCAACGGAAAGGGCAAGTTCATGGTGTTCGAGCCCGACTTCCTGAAGGTGGAGCCGGGCGACACGGTGAAGTTCGTGCTCGTCGACAAGAACCACAACGCCGAGGCGATCGCCGACGTCTGGCCCGAAGGCGTCGAGCCTTTGAAGGGCGAGATGAACCACGACGCGGAGTTCGTGGTGGAGAAGCCGGGCTACTACGGCATCAAATGTCACCCGCACTACACCATGGGCATGGTGGCGCTCATCGTTGCCGGCAAACCGGAAAACCAATCACAGCTGGACGCCTACAAGGCACCCGGCGGAGCCAAAAAGAGGTGGGACGAGCTCCTCAAGCAAAACACGCCGTAAAGAGATCGGAGCCGGCGAACGATTCCCAGATGGCATCCCGCATCGTCGTTCGGCCCGTGCCGGCCGCCCGCCAGCGGCCGGCATTTTTATTTGACCGTCGTCATGAGGCGCACGTCATCCGCACTGAGAGCACCCTCGCGCTCTGCGTCCTCCAGCACGTGCACCAACGTCTCGCGCGCCTTTTCAGCCTCGCGCTGACGGTTCCACAAGCCTGCATAGAGCCCGCCCTTGGCGATCAGCTCGCTGTGCGTGCCCTGCTCGACGACGCGGCCCTTCTCGAGCACCAGAATGTTGTCAGCGTGAATGATCGTCGACAGCCGGTGCGCAATGACGAGCGAGGTCCGGTTCTTCGCCACCTGATCGAGCGCGTCCTGAATCTCGCGCTCGGTATGGCTGTCGAGCGCGCTCGTTGCCTCATCCAGGATGAGGATCGGCGGACCTTTGAGGATCGTGCGCGCAATGGCGACGCGCTGTTTCTCGCCACCTGACAGCTTCAAGCCCCTTTCGCCGACCATCGTCTTGTAGCCGAGCGGCAGCGAGCGGATGAACCCGTCGATCCGCGCGAGCCGCGCCGCCGCGTAGACCTCCTCGTCCGTCGCATCGGGCCGGCCGTACTTGATGTTGTAGAAAACCGTATCGTTGAACAGCACGCTGTCCTGAGGGACGACGCCGATCGCCTGGCGCAAACTCTTCTGCGTGACGTCCCGGATATCCTCTCCGTCGATCGTAACCCGTCCATCCTGGATGTCGTAGAAGCGGAACAGGATGCGCGCGATGGTCGATTTGCCCGCGCCCGATGGACCGACGATCGCGACCATCTTTCCGGCCGGAACTTCGAATGACACATCCTTCAGAACGTCACGCCCGTCTTCGTCGTAGGCGAAGGTCACATGATCGAAACGGATCTCCCCGCGCCTCGCATCGAGCGGCTCGGCTCCGGGCCGATCTAATATCTCAGGGCGCTCCCCGAGCAGCGACAGCATCGCTTCGAGATCCACCAGCCCCTGTTTGATGTCGCGATAGACCATGCCGAGGAAGTTGAGCGGCATATAGAGCTGGATCAGCAGCGCGTTGACCATCACGAACTCGCCGATGGTGTGTGTGCCTTGCACGACGCCGCGCGCCGCAAGCAGCATGCACGCGGTCATGCCGACCGTGTAGATCAGCGTCTGGCCCGTGTTGAGCACGCCCAGTGAGCGAAACGTCTTGATGGCAGCCCGCTCGTAACGCGCCATCGACACGTCGAACCGCCGCGCCTCCAGTTCCTCGTTGCCGAAGTACTTCACCGTCTCGAAGTTCAGGAGACTATCGATCGCCTTCGTATTGGCCTCGGTGTCGCTGTCGTTCATCTCGCGACGGATCGCGATGCGCCGCTCGCTGGCCGCGAACGTGAACCACATGTAGACGCCGATGGTCGCGAACACGATCGCAACGAAGCGCCAGTTGAAATAGTAGAGCAGCATGCCCGACACGAGCAGCAGTTCGAGCGCCGTCGGCACAACGTTGAGAATGCCCATGCGGATGATCAGCTCGACGCCGCGCGCTGCGCGTTCGATCACCCGCGACAGGCCGCCCGTGCGCCGCTCCAGATGAAAGCGCAGCGACAGCCGATGCAGATGCTCGAACGTCCGATTGTTGAGCAGGCGGACGGCGTTCTGCCCGACCTCCGTGAAGATGATGTCGCGCACCTGCGTCAGCGCCATCATGAGGATGCGCCCGACGCCGTACGCCAGGATCAGCATGATGACCCCGGTCGCCATCATTTGCCCGGTGTTCGGAGCCCCGCTCCCCGCAGCCGCCGTCAACAGGTCGGTGGCGTCCTTGTAGAAGATCGGCACCGCGACGGTGATCAGCTTCGCGACCAGAAGCACGCCGAAAGCCAAGACCACGCGAACCCGCAAGTCCGGGCGGTTTGCAGGCCAGATCAGCGGCAGCAGTCCGAGCAAGCCCTCCCAATGGCTGAGGCGCGCATCAGAGCGACCCTCGCGATCGTTTGGGGCAGCCGGACTGGCGGAGCGAAATAACATGCAACCTGCTGTTCTGAAAAAGGCGCCTTAGCGCGCGCCAGAACCGCTAGGTCCGCGTCCCGCCTCAGTCAATATAGTGACGGCGGTGCCAGTGCGTAACCCGGCCTCCGCGATGCTTGCCGGTCACGTGGTGCCCACGTTTTACGCGAACATGACGCCCAGCGCTTCCGTACGTGCGCGGTCTGACCAGCTGACGGCCACAGCGACAGGCGCAGTGCCGCACGACGAATATCGTCCCATGCTCCCACCGGCGCTTGCGAACATGCGCCTTGGGGCGCTTGCCAAATCCAGCCTTGTAGGCCGCGTGGCGCTTCGCCTTCTTCGCATACGCGTACGACTTGCCCTTGCCAGCAGCGCGCGAAGCGGACTTCGTCTTTTTCGTGCGCGTTGGAACGGCGATTGCTTCGTCAACCGCATCCTCGCGAGACTTCGCAGTCGCCTTGGCTGCACCACGGTCGTCGGCCGGCTTCTTTTCCGGCACGACAGGCATGGCAACGCTCGAATCTTCGGACACGACGCCCTTGCCAGAGCGAGCATCAGCACTTTGCTGCTGTCCAGAGTTCTTCGCCGGCGCGGCTGCCGCAGACGCCGATGGCCCCTTCGAGGGGCCCGCACCACTTGGCGTCGGAGCAACCGCCGACGCACGCGCCGCCTCTTTCGAGCGCGCAGCGGCCTCCATGCGCTTCGTCGCCTCGGCGTCGATGTCAGCCTTGCGCTTGGTCTCAGCCTCGTACTGCGCAACGGCAACACGCTCGGCAGCATCGGCCTCCTCGGCCTGCCGTCGCGCCTCATCCGCTTTCCGCTTCGCCTCGGCGGCTTCCGCGACCCGTTTGGCTTCCGCATCCGCCTTCGTCTTGGCGGCAGCGTCTGCCTCGCGGCGTTTTTCCTCATCGGCACGACGCTGGATTTCGGCTGCCTGCGCTTCCGCACGACGCTTGGATTCTGCCTCGTCGGCCGCGCGCTTGTCCTCGGCTTCCTTGATCAGCCTGGCACGCGCCTCTTCCCGCGCCTTGCGTTTTTCAGCTGCGGCAGCGGCAAGCCGTTTCTCTTCATCGGCGCGGCGCTGGATGTCGGCCGCCTGCAGCTGCGCACGTTTCTTCGATTCCGCTTCCTCGGCGGCGCGCTTTTCTTCCGCCGCCTGCGCCTCGTGACGCAGTTTATCCGCAGCCTCTGCCTCGCGCCGGATCGCCTCCGCCGCTTGCTCCTGCGCCATCGCCGAAGCAGGTGCCGTCTGCGCTCCCGACCCCGATGCAGAAGCGGCAATCGGCGCCCGCGGCTCCGCCTCGGCCGGCAATGTCTGCCCGTCACGCGTGCTGAGCGGCGTCACGATCTGCGTGCGATAGGCGCGGTTGGCGCGCGCCAACCAGTGTCGGACGTGCTCGATGAGCCCGCTCCAGCCGCGCAGCTCGGGCGCCGACTCGCTGGCAGCCCCGGCCCCGCCAGGCCCCTCGACGATCGTCGTCCAGGTGTCGTCCTTGCTCTTGAGCTGCGCGACGACCACGTCGTCATAGGATTGCGCCGAACGCTCCAGCCAATCCCAGACCTGCTTCATGCGGGCATCGCCATGCGCCTGCGGCTGCTCCGGGCGCGGCGGCTCCTTCGCTTGCGCGACCGCCTTTCGGTCGCCATCGAGAATATCTGTGAACCGCTCCGAAGCCGCCCGCGCCAAATCCTCGGCACGCTGACGCAGCTCCGGCGTATCGGTGTTCGGCTGCCCCTCGGCCGCGACAGCTCCATGCGTGCCAAGCGAAATCGCTAGCACGAAGAGGGAACGCATACTCGTCATCCCCGTCGACGCTCCCGATAATCCACGCCGAGAACGCGACGCGGACACCTGTTTTTTCTGGCGGTTCTATGAGATGCCGCCTGCCCTATGTCCTTTAAGCACAACTCCGGCAGGCCGCCAAACCACGAACGCAAAACCGATAACGGCGCCGCCCGAGCTATGGCGCGACTGCCGCAATTAACGCTGCCCGTGCGGCTAGAATGAGCTGTCACACGATCAAACCAATCCCCATATAAGCCTGTCCCCACAGTGGGAATTTTGAAGCAACGCCGGAAATTTGAATGAGTAGCAGACGTTTGAACGGAAAGAAGATCGCAGATGGGGCACGCAACGTGTGCGTCTACTGCGGCTCAGGGCTGGGTTTGAACCCGGCCTACAAGGAAGCGGCCCAGACACTCGGCGCCGCCATGGCCCACAACGACATCGGCCTCGTCTACGGCGGTGGAAGCCTCGGCCTCATGGGTGAGGTCGCCCGCGCCACCCTGGAGAACGGCGGACGTGTAACCGGCATCATCCCGCAGTTCCTCGTCGAGAAGGAAGCCATGCTCCGCGACGTGGACGAGGTGATCGTCACCGAGAACATGCACCAGCGCAAACAGCTGATGTTCGATCGGTCCGATGCATTCGTGGCGCTACCCGGCGGTATCGGCACGCTCGAGGAACTGGTCGAGCAACTCACCTGGGTACAGCTTGGACGCCATACCAAGCCAGTCGTCGTCGCCAACATCGACGACTTCTGGACACCCTTTCTGAGCCTTCTGACGCACATGAAGACCGACACCTTCATCCGGCCAGGCCTCGACGTGCGTTTTACCGTCGTCGATGACGCGGCGAAGATCGTGCCCGCCATCTCGGCCACGTGGGACCATCGTCCCGCGACCTCTGACGAAGCGCTCTTGGCTAAGTTCTGAAAGAGACTAGCCCAGCAGCTCATAGCGCACGGGGTTCGCCGGACATCCGGAGAACCCGCACTGCACCAGCGCGCTGAGCGCGTTCAGCGCCACCAGCGACATTACGAGCCAGACAGCGCCATCCTCGATCAGCCCCCGCCTCGGGATGCGCTCCGGCTCGGTCTGCTGCGGGCCGAAGACCAACATCATCCCAGCCGCCAGCAACGCCACCACGAACCCCAGGAAGGCCCAGGTGTAAAAGTGGAGGCCGAGAAGCGTCGATCCGAACCCTGGATCCCCCGGCATGATGTGAATGAGCATCTGCCGGCCGGCGATCGCAGCTCCGAGCACCGCAGCGATAATAACCAGCCCCATGTACTTCGGCCGCGGCCCGAATTTAATGGCCAGGATCGGACCGACCGTCAGCGCCGCGAACGCCACGCGCTGCAGCATGCATAGCGGGCACGGCAATTCGCCCTCTGCCAGCTGCCAGTAGAAAGCGATAATCAGAACCGCCGAGATGCCATAAAGCGCCAAGGCATTGAGCGTCACCGCTGTCTTGGCGGTCATTTCCACGGTCATCCTCCCCCTAGAACGCCAACGCCAGCTCGTCGGTCGCGTGACGCAGGTAGAGTGCCACCATGAACGCCAGCCCTACGAAGAAGACGTAGCCCGCGAAGCGAGCCGAAGCGCGCCATGCCAGCCACATCGCGAGCCCGAAATTGAAGAAGGCGAAAAAGAACTCCATGCAATCGCTCGCGGTTTAGGCTCAGATGCGCGCTATGACTCTCGATATTCAGAATACCCCGAGTCGCCCTGTGCCGCGCGGCGCCATCTTTGCCAACTACCTGCAGGCCGGCTTATTGCTCCTGGGCTTTTGCGCATTGCTCGCCGCCGCGCTGTGGCCGCAGCTTGGCACCACCGCAGTCGCCGCCGTGGCAGTTGCGGCTATTGCGATGGTCATCGTCGCCGCGCGCCTCCCGGCGACGACCGCAATGCGCATCTACGGCGCTCGTCCCTATCAGTCGGGAGACCTGGCACAGTTCGACGGCATTGCGAGCGAGCTGGCGCGACGCGCAGGTCTCGCAGCACCCCCGAAGCTCTACGTCGTACCGAGCATGCTCGTCACCGCCTTTTCCTTCGGCAACAGGCATCGCTTCGCAACAGCGCTCACCGAAGGACTGCTGCGCCGACTGACGATGCGGGAGGTTGCCGCCGTCATCGCGCGTGAGGTGGCCCACGCCCAGCGCGGCGATCTCTTCGTCTACGGCATCACCGATCTCATTTCCCGCTGTGCGCAGGGGCTGTATTACGTCGGGCTTTTGCTCGCCGCGCTCAATGTTCTGGCAGCCATCAGCGGCGGCGAGCGGACGCCCTGGCTGAGCATCATTCTGATGGTGCTTGCGCCGGCCCTGATGAACCTGCTGCAACTGTTGGTCTCGCACACGCGCGAGCAGGAGGCCGACCGCGCGGCCGCGCTGCTGACCGGCGACCCGCTGGGCGTCGCCTCCGCTATTTCGCGCATCGACAATTCTCCCGGCCAGCCGCTCGACGACCTCCTCCCGCCCGTCCCGGCCCGCAAAGTGGCCCTCCCCTCGATGCTGCGTCTGTCGACCGACACGGAACGGCGCATATCGAGAATAACCGCCTTCGAGGCTCCGCCGATGCCTCCCCTCGACACCACCGAAGGCCCCCGCATCTCGCTCATCGGCGTGGGTCCCATCGAGCTGCGACCGCGCTACCGCTGGCCCGGTGTATGGTTCTAGCTGTGACCAACCGAGGCCCGGCACGAGGCCGAGCTTGCAGAAAGCGCCTGTTTGCGCTTATCAGCCGGACATGGCGCAGATGACGACAACCGGCGCACGAGAGCGCATCGAGACCGACCAGGAGGCCGCCGCGCTCATCGCGCGGATGCGCGCTGGCGAGCGCCGCGCCACCGCCCTCGTGATCACCGAGCTGGAGCGCCTGTCGAAAGCCGCACCGCTATTGCTGCGCGCCATGCAGGTACACCTTGGGCACGCGCTCGTGGTCGGCTTCACCGGACCGCCCGGGGCCGGCAAGTCCACCCTCGTCAACGCCGTGATCTCCGAGCTGCGCCGCGCCGGCAAGACGGTTGGCGTCATCGCGGTCGACCCATCGAGCCCCGTCTCCGGCGGCGCCATCCTCGGCGACCGCATCCGCATGACCGCAGCGTTGGACGACGACGGCGTATTCGTGCGCTCGCTGGCGAGCCGTGGCTATCTCGGCGGCCTTTCTCCGGCAGCCGTTCGCATCATCGACGCGCTGGACGCGGCGGGGCGCGACGTCATCCTGCTCGAGACGGTCGGCACCGGCCAGAATGAGATCGACGTCGCGGAGGTCGCTGACGTGCGCGTCGTCATCTCCGCACCCGGTCTGGGCGACGACATCCAGGCGATGAAATCCGGCCTGCTGGAGATCGCCGACATCATGGTCGTCAACAAAGGCGACCGTCCCGGCGCCGACCAGACCCTGCAGCAGCTTCTCGGCGCTCTGTCCATTCGCGCCGTGCGCCGTCAGTCGCTTCCAGTTCTGAAGACGACCGCGACCACCGGTGAAGGTGTGCCGGAGCTTGTCGCCGCCATGCAGGCTTCGGGCGCGGAACATGATAGCGCCGGCCCGCTCGCTCGCCGCCGTCGGCGCGCACGATACCTGATTGCGCGCGCCGCTTCGGATCTCGTCGCGGAGCGCGTGCGCGCTGGCGGACCTGCGGCGCTCGATACGCTTGCCGATCAGGTCCTCGGCGGCACGCTGGGCCCTGAGGAAGCTGCAAAGCGCTTGCTCGACAAGCCGTGATCGCTGCGAACGAAAACGCTTAGGACATCTTCGGCAGCGCTCAGCGGCGATCGCAACTTCGGCCAGTGCGAGCCGAGCGCAAGGGGCGCGGCAACGCCCGATGCGCCGCAACTTGTTCCAACGAACTCAGCGCTTTTGCGTCTCGCTCTTGGCGCCTTCCCCCTCCAGGGCTCCGGCGGACGAATTATCGATCTCGTAGACGCCCTCAGGCCGGTAGATTCTCACCATCGCCCGAGGACCGTAGTTGACCGATGTGTCCACAAACTTGGGCACATCGGACGCTATTGTGCTCTTCGTCTCTGGCACTGCCAGCCAGTTTCTCACCTGACCCCAACTCGGCAGGTTGCTCATTGCGAGCAGGCCTACCGTCACCAGAGCCGTCTTGATCACCATCGCAGCTGCCTTCCCAGGATGCGCGAGGCATGCGCCCTCGCCCAGCAAGATCGCAGCGCGTCGGAACCGATGCGGATCAACCAAGCTACGCCCGAATCACCAGTCGCCAAGCAAAACTGCTTGTCGTGCTTACTGCGTTTGACGAAAGTTCCTGTGGAGCAACAGGCGGGCGGAGACTGAATGGCGACGAGCAGCATGGATGTGACCGCACAGCGAGGGCCCTTCTCCGGCCAGCCACGCGGGCTCTCGACCCTGTTCTTCGCCGAGCTGTGGGAGCGCTTCTCCTACTACGGCATGCGCGCTCTGCTGACGCTCTTCATAGTCACCCCGATCGCCTCCGGAGGCATGGGGCTCTCGTCGGTCGACGCCGCGCGCGTCTACGGCAACTACACGATGGCCGTCTATCTGCTGTCGATCCCCGGCGGCTACATCGCCGACCGCTACCTGGGCGCCCGGCAGGCCGTGCTGATCGGCGGCAGCATCATTGCACTCGGCCATTTCTCGCTGGCCATGCCCACAACCACCACGTTCTATCTCGGCCTCGCGCTCGTCGCGATCGGCACCGGCCTCTTCAAACCCAACATCAGTGCCATGGTGGGCGACCTCTACCGCCCCGACGACGACCGACGCGATGCCGGTTTCTCCATATTTTACATGGGAATAAACATCGGCGGCCTGATGGCCCCGATCATCACCGGCTTCCTTGCACAAGCCCCTGAGTTCAAGGCGCTGCTCAGCAGCTGGGGGCTCGACCCCGCCATGAGCTGGCATTGGGGCTTCGGCGCCGCCGGCGTGGGTATGAGCATCGGCCTGTTGACCTTTGCGCGCCAGAGCGCGCGCCTCGGCAGCGTCGGCCTCCGGCCGCAGGTGACGCCGGGTGCGTGGATGCCAAGCGTCCTCGTCATCTTGGGCACGCTCGCGGTGCTCGGACTGACGCTCCTCTCCGACCACCCGAGCTTCCATTGGCTCCGCGCGGCCTTTCTACTGGTGCCGATCGCAGCCGTCGTCTGGTTCGCCATGCGCTCCGACCTTGACGGACAGCGGCTCGCGGCCGTCTTTGTCTTCTTCATCGCCGCGATGATCTTCTGGGCCATTTTCGAGCAGGCGGGCATCACCATAGCGCTCTTCGGCCTCGACCTCACACGCAACGAGCTGTTCGGCTGGACCTTCCCCGCAGCCTGGTATCAGTCGCTCAACCCACTGTTCGTGATCCTGCTGGCCCCCCTCTTTGCGGCGCTCTGGATCAAGCTCGGACCAAGCCAGCCCTCGAGCCCGGTCAAGTTCGCGCTCGGGCTGTTCTTCCTCGGCCTGTCGTTCCTGCTCATGGTCCCCGCCGCCATGCTGACCGCGGAGGGCAAGGTGAGCCCGCTCTGGCTGGTCGGCCTGTTCTTCTTGCAGACGGTCGGCGAATTGCTGCTGAGCCCCGTCGGCCTCAGCACCATGACCAAGCTCGCGCCGCCCAAGCTCGTCGGGCTGATCCTCGGCATCTGGTTCCTGGCCGCTGCCTGGGGCAACAAGCTGGCCGGCATCCTCGGCGGCGGTTTTACGGCGGCCGATCCCGCCGCACTGACGCAGTTCTTCCTGCAGCAGGCAGCGATGGTGGGCGTCGCGACGCTGGCACTGTTCCTGCTGGTGCCCTGGATCAAGCAGCTGATGGGCGGCGTGCGCTGAGGATCGGGAACGCGCCGACGTCGGCCTCAGGCCGCCTGCGCGTTGTCCTTCATGAGCTTGTAGTTGATCGAATCGAGCAGCGCCTCGAAGCTCGCATCGATGATGTTCGGCGACACGCCGACCGTCGACCAGCGCATGCCCGTGACGGTGTCATGGCTCTCGACAAGGACGCGCGTCACGGCCTCGGTGCCGCCCGTCAGGATACGCACTTTGTAGTCGACGAGTTCGACGCCCTCGATGTGCTTCTGATAGCGCCCGAGATCCTTGCGCAACGCGCGATCTAGCGCGTTGACCGGACCATTGCCCTCACCGACCGACCACAACGGCTCGTTGTCGCCGTTGATGAACACCTTGACGATCGCTTCCGACACCGTGACGAGCTTGCCGCGCGAATTGTGCCGGCGCTCGACCATCACGCGAAAGCTGTCGACCGAGAAATAGCGCGGAACACTGTCCAGCATCCGCCGAGCGAGCAACTCGAACGAAGCATCCGCCGCCTCGTAGGAATAGCCGGACGCCTCGCGGTTCTTCACCTCGTCAAGCAGCCGCGACACGCGCGCATCGTCCTTGTCGACAGGTATGCCGAGCTTCTCGATCGACGCCATGATGTTCGAGCGCCCGCCCTGCTTCGACACCAGCAGCCGTCGCTCGTTGCCGACGCTCTCCGGAGCGACGTGCTCATACGTCTGCGGCTCCTTGACGATCGCCGAGGCGTGAATGCCGGCCTTGGTCGCGAATGCACTGTCTCCGACATACGGCGCGTGACGATCCGGACTGCGGTTCAAGACTTCGTCGAGGATCCGGCTCGCATGCGTCAGCGTGCGCAGCCGCTCCGGCGTCACATGCGTGTCGAAGCGGTCAGCGAACTCGCTCTTCAACAGCAGCGTGGGGATGATCGATGTCAGGTTGGCATTGCCGCACCGCTCGCCGATGCCGTTCAGCGTGCCCTGCACCTGCCGGCATCCCGCGCGGATCGCCATCAGCGAGTTCGCGACCGCATTTTCCGTATCGTTGTGCGTATGGATGCCGAGGTGAGAGCCGGGCACCACCTTCGCGACCTCGCCGACGATGCGCTCCACCTCGTGCGGGAGCGTGCCGCCATTCGTGTCGCACAGGACGACCCAGCGCGCGCCCGCCTCATAGGCAGTTCGCGCCACGGCGAGCGCATATTCGCGGTTGCCCTTGTAGCCATCGAAGAAGTGCTCGCAGTCGATCATGGCCTCGCGGCCCTCTTCGACGATGGCCTTCACCGACTGTTCGATGGCCGACAGGTTTTCTTCGTTGGTGATGCCGAGCGCGACACGGACGTGATAGTCCCATGCCTTCGCGACGAGACAGATCGCGCTGCAGCGCGCACCTAGCACCGCCTGTAGACCCGCATCGTTGGACACCGAGCGGCCCGACCGTTTGACCATGCCGAACGCGGTCATTCTCGCAACCTTCATGATGGAAGGCTCCGATAGGAATTGCGTATCGGTGGCGTTGGCTCCCGGGAACCCACCCTCGACATAATCGACGCCCAGGTCATCGAGCACGGCAGCTATCCGCCGCTTGTCCTCGACCGAGAAGTCGATACCCGTCGTCTGCGCGCCGTCGCGCAGCGTCGTGTCGAAAAGATAAAGGCGCTCTTTCGTCGTCATGGTCATGTATTCTCCGGCTGCTCGGCCGATGCGCCTTCGTCAGTCAGTGGCTTGCTCATCGTCGTATTGGAGAGCCACTCGTCTTCGATGGGAATGAGGTTCCGCCGCCCAGGGATATAGCCCCGGTCGGCAAAGAAGGTCTGCGCCGTATCGCTCGCCTCGACGGTGAGCTCCTTGGCGCCGCGCGCCTTCGCCAGCCGCTCCAGCGCATCGACGAGCACCGTGCCCACACCCTGACCGACGGCGTAAGGGTGCACATAGAGCATGTCGACGACCGTGTTGTCCTTGAGCGAGGCGAAGCCGAGATATTCGCCATTCACCTGAACCACCAGCGTCAGCATGCTGCCGAGCCGATCGGCGAAGGCTTTGGCATCCGCCGCCGTTGCCATCCAGGCGAGCCGCTGGTCCTCGGTGTAATCCTCGGCCGTCAGCTCTTCGATGCTCTGCGCAAACAGATCGCGCAGCGCGACCGTGTCGGCGGGCATGAACGGACGGATGGGAAAGGACTGCTGAGACATCGACTGGAAACTACCGCTGCAACTCTACTGAATTGGAAACGCCGCTCGATCGAGCCAACTCAAATATAGCCGAACACCCGTGCCGCCAGCGCGAACGCCAGGAACGCAATGCCGACCTTGACGAGGACATAGAACAGCCAGTGCCGCGGCTCGGGCGTATCCTTGTGCCAGTCGTCGCTCATGGCGTTGCTCCTGCAGGCGGCCAGGTGGCCGTATCGTGATCCGGATGCTGGTAGTTCGCTGAAGCTATCTGCTCAAGGTGCACTTCAGTCGAGCTGTCTTCCGTCGCCGCCCCCGGCAGATCGAATGCCGGCAGGAACGGTATCTTGCCCTCGATCCCATACTGTTTGGTCAACGGCACGCGATCGGGATGATCGAGCGAACCAAGTGCGATGGCGATCTTCGGCTCATCGACGTAGCGAAAACTGAGCGGCGTGCCGCAGCTGCTGCAAAAACCTCGCTCCACGGCCGCCGAGCTGCGGAACGTTGATAGCTGACCTCGCGTCAGAACGAAGTCCGACAGCGGCACGTCGGCTAAGGGCGCGAAATACGAACCGAACGCTTTCTGGCACATCCGGCAATGACAGATGCTGGCATCGGTGAGCGCACTGAACAGCGCATAGCGCACGGCCCCGCACTGACAACCGCCGGTATGCACGGGCTGTCGCTCGCCGCTCATCGCGCCAGCTCCCACGTCGTGACGATTTCGCCCGTCTGCGGATCCTTGGCATCTTTGAGCACCACGCCGCTCGTCGCCAGTTCCTCTCGGATACGATCCGCCTCTTTGAAGTTCTTCGCCTTGCGTGCGTCCGCGCGCTGCGCCACCAGCGATTTCACACGCAGCGCTAGGTCAGGGTCTGTGACCTCGACGAGATCTGCGGTCTGCACCGGCGAGCGCCACCGCGCGACATCGAAGCCCATGAAAGCAGCCGATGCCAACCAGGTGTCGGCGGCGCTATCGCCGTTCGACCGGCACTCCTTGGCCATCTCGTGCAGCCGCGTGATCGCGAGCGGGGTGTTAAGGTCGTCCTTCAGCGCGTCGATCACGCCGACATCTGGCGCCGCATTCTTGCTCAGCGCCCCACCGACGCGATCGCTGATCTCGCCCCAGCGCTCTAGCGTCGCCTTGGACTCCTCCAAACCTTTCTTCGTCCAGTCGATCGGCTGACGATAATGCGTTCGCAGCATGTTGAAGCGCACCACATCGCCGGACCAGTCCTTCAAAAGGTCATGGATGGTGATGAAGTTGCCGAGCGACTTCGACATCTTCTCGCCCTCGACCTGCAGAAACCCGTTGTGCAGCCAGTACCGGGCCATCACCTTGGTGTCGTGCGCGCAGCGCGACTGGGCAATCTCGTTCTCGTGATGCGGAAAGACGAGATCGATACCGCCGCCGTGGATGTCGAAAACGTCGCCGAGATGCTTGCCCGCCATCGCCGAGCACTCGATGTGCCAGCCGGGGCGCCCGGGCTCTGAGATGCCGGCCGGAGACGCCCACGATGGCTCACCCTTCTTGGATGGCTTCCACAGGACGAAATCCATCGGGTCTTTCTTGTAGGGCGCAACCTCGACGCGCGCCCCCGCCGCCATCTCGTCCAGCGACCTGTTTGACAGCTTGCCGTAGTCCGGCATCGACGGGACATCGAACAGCACATGCCCTTCGGCGACATAGGCATGCCCGTTGGCGATCAGCGCCTCGATGAGCGCCTTCATCTCCTCGATGTGCTCCGTGGCGCGCGGCTCGATGGTCGGCGGCAACACCCCAAGCGCCTTGATGTCCTCGTGGAACTGCCGGGCTGTCCGCTCCGTCAGCTCCCGGATCGACACGCCTTCTTCGGCGGCGCGGGCGTTGATCTTGTCGTCCACGTCCGTGATGTTGCGGACGTATGTGACGTGCTTCTCACCGTACAGCCGGCGCAGCAGCCGGAACAGCACGTCGAACACGACCACCGGCCGCGCATTTCCAATATGGGCGTAGTCGTAGACGGTCGGCCCGCAGACATACATGCGCACGCTCTGCGCATCGAGAGGCACGAACTCCTCCTTGCGGCGCGTCAACGTGTTGTAGAGCAAAAGATTTTGCGCTTCGGCCATGACGGTCCCTGGTATCGCCCGGAGCCGCTGGCGGAGCTATTTCTCTGTCTCAGGATTTAGGCAAAGAAGCGCCGCGCGCCAGCGGTAAATGCTAGCTCGTAATAATCGTGGTGCCGCGACAAATGACGGCATGAGTTGGCAGCTTGCGCTTCATGCGGCCCTTATGCGCAAACTCCCCTCCGCTCGTCAAGCAAATGCCGGCTAATCCCTGCTCCGGCCTGTATTTTTGCATAGGCAAGCGCGACGAGCCGCCCCAATTGCTCCGCATTGACCCCCTAACCCCTGGTGTCCATAGTTGCGACCGCCGCCGTTCCGCGGTGGCAGGCTGAATCCAGCCAGGGCAGGACAGATCTCAGAATGCGTACAGCACGTGCCCGTCGGCATGCTCTCGGTGCCGCGGTACTGACCGCGGCAGCGGTCATTGCCTGCTCGGCGCTTGCTCCTGCATATGCCCAAGGCTGGTGGCCCTGGAATAACAACAACTCCGAGCCCGATCGCCCGCCCATCCCTGACGCGCCGGTCTACCGGCAGCCGCAGCAGGATCCCCCGCCGGTGCAGCAGCCGCGCCCCGAGCCGGCACCGGGTGCGCAGCTTCCTCCGCCGCAGGCAGCGCCGCCGGTCAACTGGTCGACCAAGAACCCGATCTGCCTTGAGCTGGAGCAGCGCCTCGTCCAGGACGGCCAGCGTTCCAGCGGAACACGCGACCGCCTTCCGGCCATCGAAGCCGAGATGAGCCGCGTCGAGCAGGCTTACGAGCAGTCCCGCTCGGACATCGAGCGCTACGACTGTTACGAGTACTTCCTCTTCTCAAAGACGCTGCGCCGCACGCGCCGCTGCGTCGACCTCGCCCAGCAGCGTGACGACAATCAGCGCCGCCTCGCTGAACTCGAGGCACAGCACTCGCAGATCGCCAACTCCGGCCAGCGCTCCTATCGCGAGGAGATCGTCCGCGAGCTCTCGCGCAACAACTGCGGCGCCAACTACCAGCAGGAGGCGCGCCGCTACGAGCGCGGCCCGAGCGGAGGCGGCGGCTCGATCTGGCAGGACGAAGACGAAGGCAACTTCCAGAGCCGCTGGAACGGCTATGGCGGCAGCCAATCCGGCGCGACTTACCGGACCGTCTGCGTCCGCCTCTGTGACGGGTACTATTTCCCCGTGAGCTTCTCGACGCTGCCGAGCCACTTCGAGCAGGACGCCGAGGCGTGCCAGTCGCGCTGCGCCGCGCCGGCCGAACTGTTCTACTACCAGAACCCTGGCGCGGGCATGGATCAGTCCGTGTCGTTCCGCACCCAGGAGCCTTACACGAGCCTCAAGGTGGCGTTCCGCTACCGCAAGCAGCTCGTCAAGGGATGCTCCTGCAAAGAAGCAGAATACGTGCCGCCCGAGGGCAGCAACCAGCAAGGCGCCAGCAACACGACAGGCAACGGTGCAATCACGGGCTGGGAAGCGCGCTCGGAAACCGAAGCCAAGAGGCAGCAATAGAGCCCGCTTCTGTGGGGCCGGTGCAGGGATGCCGGAAAGACGAACTGAAAGCACGTAGATGCATGTGACCGGCACCCCTGAAACCCTGCTCCAACTTCTGGAGATCCGTCCTCTCGGCGTCGACGATCTTTCGACGGCGCGCTACGTGATCAGCGCCTCTTTCACCCGTGCGGCCACGGAATACTACTCCGGCTCCGAGCTCGCAGCCTTCGCAGCTTTCGTGCGCAGCCCACAGTACGCCGACCTTCTGTTGGGCAATCGCTCTTACGCCGCTTGGGTTGGCTCCGAGATGGTGGCGGTCGCCGCCTGGGCGCCCGGCGACGACAAAAGCCCGACGGCGCGGATCCCCGCCGTCTATGTGCATCCCATGTTCGCCGGCCAGGGCATCGGAACGCGCCTCACCGAATATCTGGCTGACGAGGCGGCCGCTGCCGGCTATCGCGCGCTCGAGGCGAGCGTGACGCTCAACGCCACGGTGTTCTTCGAACGGCTTCACTTCGTCGAGGTCCGCCCGGCTGCGTGGAAGCTTCCGTCCGGCAGCGATCTACCCATCGCCCTCATGCGCCGGTCCGCCACCGGACGCGCCGACATCATGCACTGATTGCAGCGGCCCTACGCGCGACGACCCTGAAGCCGCGCCAGAACCTTCTCGCGCCCGAGCAGCGGCAGAAGCGCCTTCAGCTCCGGACCGTCCTCGCGTCCCGTCAGCGCAAGGCGCAACGGGTGGAACAGCGCCTTCCCCTTGCGGCCGCTCGCCGTCTTCAACGCAGCGATCCAGACGTCCCACGTCGTGTCGTCCCACGTCGCCGCGGGCAGTAGAGCCGCGGCTTGCTCAACGAGCGCCGCGTCCTCGACTTTCGGATCGATTTCGCCGTCGACGATCTGCCACCAGGCGACGGCATCCGACATTACCGTGAGATTGCCCCGCACGGCCTGCCAGAAGCCGGCACCGCCGCCGACGCCCAACCGCCGCAGCCCCGCTTCCGCCTGCTCGAACGGCGTCGCGTGGAGCACGCGCGCATTGAGCGCCTTCAGCTCCTCCGGATCGAACCGCGCCGGCCCCGTTGAAATCTTGTCGAAAGAGAAATGGCGCGCCAGCTCATCGAGGCTGTGCTGCGCCTCGATCGCATCAGACGTCCCGATCAACGCCGTGTAGCTCGCGATCGCAAGCGGCTCCAGCCCTTCCGCTCGCATGCTTTCGATCGACAGCGCGCCGAGCCGCTTCGACAAGGCATGCCCATCCGCGCCGATCAGCAGGCTGTGATGACCGAACGCCGGTGGCTCCTTGCCCAACGCCTCGAAGAGCTGCAACTGCACCCCGGTGTTCGTCACATGATCCTCGCCGCGGATCACGTGCGTGATGCCGAGTTCGGCGTCGTCCACCACGCTCGTGAACGTATAGAGGAACGAACCGTCGGCGCGGATCACCACGGGATCGGAGAGCGATCCGACGTCGACCGTCTGATCGCCGCGAATGAGATCGTTCCACGACACGATCGTTGGCAACGGAGCAAACCCGTCCTCGGAGTTTGCGAGGCGGAACCGCCAGTGCGGCGTCCGCCCTTCGGCCTCGAGCGCAGCACGCTCCGGCCCAGTCAGCTTCAATCCGCTACGGTCGTAGATGGGCGGCAGCCCGCGCGCGAGCTGTCGCTTGCGCTTGCGATCGAGCTCATCCTCGGTTTCATAGCACGCGTAGAGCCGCCCCTGCTTTTTCAGGAACTCTGCCGCCGCCACGTAGCGGTCCGTGCGCGCCGACTGCCGTTCTTCGCGCGCCCACACGAGCCCGAGCCAATCGAGATCGCTGCGGATGCCATCGGCAAAAGCCTCGGTCGAGCGCTGCAGATCCGTATCGTCGAGCCGCAACAGGAACGTCCCGCCCGACTTGCGCGCGAACAGCCAGTTGAGCAGAGCCGTGCGGATGTTGCCGACGTGCAGGCGTCCGGTCGGACTCGGAGCGAAGCGAACAGTGACGGTCATGGGACACTACGGTGCGGTTTGGGGTGGCCGCAAGCTATAGACGCCGTCCGACAGAACTCAAGCGGCAACTCGCCACCCGCGGCAAGCAGCTGGATTTTCAGCCGCTTCCCTCGCCAGACATCCGATCAGAAGTTGATTTTCGTGCCGACCACGACGATCTGGAACGGATCGAGATTGGTCTTACCGACGGGCGCTTGCTTGGCCTTGGCGGTAACCTCGTTGCCCACAACCTCGCCGCCGGAGTTCTGGTAGACGAGGTAGAGCGTCGTGTCGGCGTTATCGATCTTCTGCACGATGCCCGCCTGCCAGCTGTCGACGGTCGCAGACACGGTACGTCCGACTGCCGACCCCGAGTCGTCATGACGATACTCGGCGAAGATGTTGGTCTTACCTAGCTCCAGCCACTTGTGCTCGATACCAGGCTGCAAAAAAAACATGTTGCTGGTTGGCTCTAGGATCGTTCCCGCCGGAAAAACGTGGCCGGTTGTATTCGTGATCTGACCCCAGCCGCCGTAGAGAAACAAACCGGTCGGATTGTGCATGACGGTCGATGCGACACCACCCCAACGGCAGTGGAAGTCGGGTTCCGAGGTGTCGACCCCGCGCCCCGAAATGCACGGCGTTCCCCCGTTTACGAAGGGTCCAAGCACGGGATCTTCCGCGAGCGTGCCGGGGTCGTTGCTCCAGCCCCAACCGCCGCGCACCAACAGCAAGTAATCTCCGATGTTGCCTTTGTATTGGGCCATGAGGTCGCCGATGTACGTCTCGCCGATGCTGGCTGCCGCACTGAACCCGTGCCATTCCGGCGTGTCGTAGCGGATGATGTCGCGGCGAAGGCCATCGCCAGGCGTCGAGTTTGCAATGCCGCGCAGTGCATCGGTCCATCTCAGCGAACCGATATATTGTCCGTCGCTGCGGAGCTTGAATGCGGCGAGAAACACGCCGACACCTTCGACGTCGTTGACATTGCGCGTCAGCGTCGGATCGGCATCATCGAGCAGATGGTAGGTGGCCATGCCTTCAAGGCCGACGGTGAGTTTCCCGTACGTCTTGCTCTTGAAGTACCAGTTGCTCTTGCGCAGGTTGAGCGCGAACTCGCGATTGGCTGCGTTGGGATGCTGGGAAGCAATGCTGTCCTGATCCCAACGGTTCGACGGATGGCCCTGCACGCCGATTTCCAGATTGTAGCCGGCGGTCAAGTCCTTGTTGATCTTGGCTTCGCCGATGAACCGGAAGCGAGACTGCTCGACGAAGTTCGTTCCAATGTAAGCGTTGCGCTCAACGCCGTCGTCCCAAGCGAAGATGGCCTCGTTGACCCAGCCTGAAACCGTGACACTGACATTCCGATTACCCTTGCGGGCGGTTGTCGCTTCGAGTTCGGCGATGCGCTCTTCGAGATCGGTGCAGCAACTGCCCGTGTCAGCGGCGCTCGCCGGCAGCGCTGGCGCCTGGAGTCCCAGGAACGTCCCGGCCGCGATCGCGGCAGCAAACATTCCAAGTCCGCGACTGCTCATATCCCGCCCCGATTTCGATCTCTGGGCGCATTAAGAGCTGATTCTCAAAATCGGAATGTGTCAGTGCGGTCTACATTTGCGCGCACGAACATCTGCCTTAGCAGACGACTTGCATCGCCAATCACTCCGCGTCGACCGTCGCCCGCGCATTTCGAACACCGTGCATTCGTTATGATGCCGGCGCGTCAAACCGACTCGCGGAACCTGTTCACGATAGGATATCGACGGTCACGCCCAAAGTTGCGCGACGAGATCTTGACTCCGGGAGGCGCCTGCCGCCGCTTGTACTCGGCAAGATATAGCAGCCTCTCGACATGCTTGACCGTCTCCGGCGCATGGCCTCGCGCAACGATGTCTGCGAGCGCCATCTCCTTTTCGACGAGACATGAGAGAATGTCGTCCAGCGCCGCGTATGGAGGCAGCGAATCCTGATCGGTCTGATTCGGGCGCAACTCCGCTGTCGGCACCTTGGTGATGATCGACTCCGGAATCACCTCGCCCGCCGGGCCCTTGCCGCCTTCCAGCAGATGAGCGTTGCGCCAGCGGGCCAGCCGATAGACCTCTGTCTTGTAGAGATCCTTGACAGGGTTGTAGCCGCCATTCATGTCGCCGTAGAGCGTCGCGTAGCCGACAGACATCTCCGACTTGTTGCCCGTCGTCAGCACCATCCCGCCAAATTTGTTCGACAGCGCCATGAGGATGATCCCGCGGGCACGCGCCTGCAGGTTCTCTTCCGTCGTGTCGGCATTGGTGCCCCGGAGCGCCGGCTCGAGCGCTTTGGTGAGGCCGGCGACAGCATCCTCGATCGGCAATGTCTGATAGGAGACGCCCAGCGCCTTCGCACAGGCCGCCGCGTCCGTGATGCTCTCCACCGAGGTATATCGGTAAGGCATCATCACCGCGCGGACGCGCGAAGGTCCAAGCGCATCGACGGCGATGGCAGCAACGAGCGCGCTGTCGATGCCGCCCGACAGTCCGAGAATGACGCCCGGAAATCCGTTCTTTTCGACATAGTCGCGTACACCGAGCACGCATGCCTGATATGCAGCCGCATCACCGGTGGCGATCGGCGCCCGCTCGCCCGTCGCACAGACCCATCCATCATCGTCGCGGTGCCAATCGGTGACGACGAGCTGCTCCTCCCACGCCGGGAGCTGCACCGCGAGACTGCGGTCGGCGTTGAGCACGAACGACGCGCCATCGAACACCAGCTCGTCCTGACCACCGATCTGGTTGAGATAGATCAGCGGCAGCTGGCTTTCCGTCACCCGCGCAACGGCAACATTCATGCGCACGTCGGGCTTCGTCCAGTCGAACGGCGAGCCGTTGGGCGAGATGAGAATCTCGGCCCCCGTCTCTGCCAGACACTCGACGACTTCCGATCCCCAGATGTCCTCGCAGATCGGAACGCCGATGCGCACGCCGCGACAGCTGATCGGACCCGGCAGTGGCCCGGCCTCGAAGACGCGCTTTTCGTCGAACACGCCATAGTTCGGCAGATCGACCTTGTAGCGCACCGCCTCGACGCGACCGTTGTCCACAAGCGCCACGGCGTTATAGACGCGGCCCGCGTCGGGCCAGACCGTGCCGACCAGTACGGCCGGCCCCTCACCAAGCGTTTCTGCCAGCGCCTCGACGGCTCTGCGAGCAGCATCGACAAAGGCAGGCTTCAGCACGAGGTCTTCAGGCGGATAGCCGGTAACGAACAATTCCGGAAAAACGATGAGATCAGCGCCGAGCGATGCCGCACGCGCCCGCATATCGCGGAGCTTGGCGAGGTTGCCATTGATGTCGCCGACGACCGGGTTGGCCTGGGCGAGCGCTATTTTTAGGGAGGAGGGCAATGCTGCGGCCTGCGCGAACTCATGAGTATGAACATTTAGGGCGGCGCACCCGCCCGGTCCAGCGGCAACCGGTCGCTCGACTTCCGTCGGGCTGGACCCAGCCGATCGTGCGGATTAAGCAAAGATGCACAAGCATCGCTGAGCGCCGATATGGCGCCCGCCCATTGCTCCCCCCAAGGGGTCTTGAATGCTCTCCCTGCTGTCGATCGTGGCGCCGATCTTCGCGCTCATCCTCTGCGGCTTCCTAGCCCGCCGATGGGACTCCATCGGTGCCGCCGCCGTTTCCGAACTCAACAAGTTCGTCGTCTTCCTCGCCCTGCCGGCTCTGCTGTTCGACGTCATGGTCCACGCCAGCTGGCACGACCTGTGGCAACCGGGCTTCCTTGCGGCCTTCGGTCTCGCCTGCGGCTTCGTGTTCTACGCCACCGTCGGCGCAGCGCTCGCAGCCGGCCGCAAGCTTGCCGCCGCCGGCATCGATGGCCTCCTCAGCTCTTACGCCAACACCGCCTTCATGGGCTTTCCGCTGTTCCTCACACTCTACGGCCGGGAGGGCTTGGTGCCGGTCACTATCGCCTCGATCCTCACCGTATGCGTCCTCTTCGCATCGGCGATCGTCGTCGTCGAAGTCGGCAGCCAGAACGAGCCGCATCCATTGCGCCTCGCACGCAAGGTCGCATTCGCACTCGCACGCAATCCATTGATCATCGCCCCGACCGCTGGCGTTCTCTACAATGCCGTGGGACTACCGCTGCCCCTAGCACTCGAGACGTTCCTGAAGCTGCTCGGCGGCGCCGCGAGCCCCGCAGCGCTGGTCGTCATCGGCCTCTTTCTCGCGGGCCCGCGCGCGGTCACCGTCAAGGAAGCCTGGAGCGCGGCTGCGCTTGCGACGATCAAGCTGCTCGTGCATCCAGCGCTCACCTGGGGCCTTGCAACGCTTCTCGCCGTGCCACCGCGGCTGACCGTCATGGCGACGCTCCTGGCCGCCCTCCCGACCGGGACCGGTCCGTTCATGCTCGCCGAACTGTACCGCCAGCCGGCGGCCATCACGTCGGCGGTCATCCTCATATCGACGCTCGGCTCTCTGATTACGCTGCCGATCATCCTGTGGCTCCTCGGCGTAAGCGCCGTTCTGGGCTAAGCCCAGACGCGGCCCGCGCGCGGCGTGTCGATCTGGTAGTCGGTCGCTCTTTCCGTGAAGAACCGGGCACCGAAAGACCGCGCCCGCGCCAGCGGATCACCGGGATCGCGCGCCACCTCACCGCGCGCGTTGCCGTAGCCATGCACCACCCCGACGAACTCGCCGCGCGTATAACGGCAATACTCCTGCACCTGATGCACGATGCCGCTACCGACGGTCGGAAAAGTCTCCTCCGAAGCGAGTGCCAGCCCGATGCGCTTGCCCTTGAGCTGTTCGACCACCGAAGCCGACGCCGGGTAGGACGCCGCCACGTAGCAGAACATGCGATCGAAGAAAGCTTTCGTCTGCGCCGACATGCCGTACCAATAGACGGGCGTCGCCAGGATGAGCCCACGCGCCGGAAGCAGCTTATCGAGAAACACCGCGCGATACTCATCATCGATCGCGCACGTCCCGTCCGCGCGTCGACACGTCCGGCAATCGCGCAAAAAGCTGGACACCGCCTCATCCGCGAACACCAGCTCGGCAGAATGACCAGAGGATACGAGGCCTTCTGCGATAGCACGCGCGAGCGCAGCCGAATTGCCGTCTCGTCTCGGGCTGCCACAAACGATTAAAGTGTCCATGCCAAGGCTCCCATTGCTGGAACCAGCATGCTTAGCTCGGGCGCAACATGGCAAGTACACACCTTTTGGTGCCTATGAGGAGGCCGCTTCTTGGCCAAGCGAAGCAAGCCCGAGCCCAGCGTCTTCGATGAAACTTGCTCCGCCCGTCACGCGCTGGAGCTGATAGCCGGCAAATGGCCGATGCTGATACTCTCGGCCCTCGCCGAAAGCCCGATGCGTCACGGCGCACTGATGCGACGCGTTGGTGGCGTGTCACAGAAAATGCTGACACAGACCTTGCGTGATCTGGAGCGCAACGGGCTCATCACACGCCAGGACCACCAGTGCGTGCCGCCGCATGTCGAGTACGAGTTGAGCGCGCTCGGAGGCACGCTCGCGGGCGCGCTGATCGAGCTGGATCGGTGGGCCGAGCATAATTTCCCCCAGCTCGACGCCGCGCGAGAACGCTTCGACGCAGCCCAGCGTCGCTCCAAGAGAAGACCCTGAACGGCCTCCTCAGCCTACTGCCGTGATCGGCGCCGGCGTGTGTGAGGCTTCCTCACGCTCGTGCTTCAGACGCTCGGCGATCAGGAAAGCGAGCTCCAGCGCCTGATCGGCGTTGAGACGCGGATCGCACAGCGTGTCGTACCGGTCCTTAAGCTGCGCCTCGGAGATGTTCGCCGCCGCGCCACCGATGCACTCCGTCACCGGCGATCCCGTCATCTCGACGTGAATGCCGCCGGCGTAGGTGCCCTCGGCGCGATGCACGTCGAAGAACGCCTCGGCCTCCTTGAGGATCCGATCGAACGGACGCGTCTTGAAGCCGTTCGCAGTGCTGATCGTGTTGCCGTGCATGGGATCGCACGACCACACCACCACGCGCCCGTCGCGCTTCACGGCGCGCACCAAACCCGGCAGATGCTTCTCGACCTTGTCCGATCCGAAACGGCAGATCAGTGTCAGGCGCCCCGGTTCGTCGGTGGGGTTGAGGATATCGATCAGGCGCAGCAGCCCGTCGGCATCGAGCGAAGGCCCGACCTTGATACCGATCGGATTGCGGATGCCGCGGCAGAACTCGATGTGCGCGTGATCCGGCTGGCGCGTGCGGTCGCCGATCCACAGCATATGACCCGAGGTTGCATACGGCGCCTGCGTGCCGCCCGCCTCGTCCCGGCGCACCAGCGCCTGCTCGTAGCCGAGCAGCAGCGCCTCGTGGCTGGTGTAGAAGCTGGTCCGGCCGAGCGCCGGCACCGTCTGCTCGGTGATCCCGCACGAGCGCATGAACTGCAGAGCCGTCTGGATCTGCTCGCCCATCTCCCGGTACTTCTTGCCGAACGGGCTCTTGTTCTCGAAATCGAGCAGCCAGCGCAGCACGTTGTCGAGGCTGGCATAGCCGCCTTCGGAGAACGCGCGCAGAAGGTTCAGCGTCGCCGCCGACTGGCGGTACGCCTGCAACTGGCGGTTCGGATCGGGAATACGCTCCACCTCGGTGAAGCCGCCCCCGTTGATGATGTCGCCGCGATAGCTCGGCAGCTCGACGCCGTCACGCTTTTCGGTCGGCGAGGAACGCGGCTTGGCGAACTGACCGGCGACCCGCCCCACCTTCACCACCGGCAGACCGCCCGCATACGTCAGAACGACGGCCATCTGCAGGAAGACGCGGAACAGCTCCCGGATGTGATTGGCGCCATGCTCGGCGAAGCTCTCGGCGCAGTCGCCGCCCTGCAGCAGGAAGGCATTGCCTGCCGCAACCTCCGCCAGCGACCGCTTCAGCTTGTCGGCCTCGCCCGCGAAGACCAGCGGCGGGAAGGAAGCGATTTTCGCCTCAACCTCGGCCAACGCCGCCTTATCCGGATACTCCGGAACCTGGACGATCGGTTTCGACCTCCAGCTGTCCGGGGACCATGTCAACGCCATAAGAGTTCTCCGTCGCCGCCTTGCGTGGCACCGGCTGATCCGGCGCGGTAACGCAAGCGCATCGTTTTACCGGCATTATGCCTTTTGTCGCAGCATATAAGCTACCTGAACCGGCATGGCCAGCACCCCTGGGGGCCGGAAGGTGGCATAGATCGGGGGCCGAGGCCAATGGGGATCAAGGAGCCGTCCTTCACCTTCGGTATCGAGGAGGAATACCACCTCGTCGACCTGGAAAGCCGCGGCTTCGCCTCCGCGCCGGCCGACCTGATGAAAGCCTGCGAGGACGCCCTCGGAAAGCAGGTTGCGCCGGAATTCTTCCGCTCGCAGATCGAGATCGGCACCAGCGTTCTCAAGGACTTCCAGGCGGCCCGTAAGGAGCTCGCCGGCCTGCGGCGGACGATTGCCGAAATAGCGGGCAGGTACGGCATGGCGCCCATCGCTGCATCAACGCACCCCTTTGCCGACCGCTCGACCCTGGAGACGACGCCCAAGGCGCGCTATCAGTCCCTCGCCAAGGACTTCGGCGGCATCGGCCGGCGCCTTGCCATCTGCGGGATGCACGTCCACGTCGGCATCGACGGCGACGACCTGCGCATCGACCTGATGAACCAGGTCCGTTACTTCCTGCCCCACCTTCTGATGCTGTCGACGTCCTCCCCCTTCTGGCAGGGCGAGGACACGGGCCTCAAAAGCTACCGCCTCGCCGTCTTCCATGAACTCCCGCGCACCGGCCTGCCGCAGCGCTTCGAGAGCTACGCCGAGTACCAGCGCACTGTCGATGTGCTGGTCCGAAACGAGGTCATCGAGGACTCGACCAAGATCTGGTGGGATCTGCGGCCCTCGGGCAAGTTCCCCACGCTCGAAATGCGCGTCACCGACATCTGCACCCGCATCGACGATGCCGTCGCGATCGCCGCGCTCTACACATGCACACTGCGCATGCTGTGGCGTCTGCGCACCTCGAACCAGAAGTGGCGCTCATACCCGGCGTTCCTCATCGAGGAGAACCGCTGGCGTGCCCAGCGCTACAGCGTTCGCGACACGCTGTTCGATTTTGGCAAGGGAACTCTGGTGCCGTTCGCCACGCTGATCGAGGAACTGATTGACCTCATCGCCGACGACGCGAAAGCGCTTGGCTGCGAGCGCGAGGTGAACCACGCGCTGAACATAGCCACCGGCGGCACCAGCGCCGACCGACAGGTCGAGTGCTACGAGAAGCTGATCGCCGACGGCGCCAGCACTGACGACGCGCTCATCGGGGTCGTCGATATGCTGATCGCCGAGACCGTCGCGGGAACCTCATCGCCAGCTTAGAGCGCCGCCTGCATACCGCCGTCGATGGCAAGCTCGGCACCGGTGATGAAGCTGCTCTCATCCGACGCGAAGAAGAGCACCGCGTTGGCGACATCCTCCGACGTCCCGAACCGGCGCAGCGGCGTTTGGTCGATCAGCGCCTTCGAGAACGCCTCGATGCGCAGCACGCGCTCCGTCAGCGCCGTCTCGATAAATCCGGGCGCCAGCGCGTTCACGCGAATGCCGAATGGCGCGTACTCCACCGCCAGCCCGCGCGTCAGCGCTGAGATCGCACCTTTCGTGGCGCCATAGGCCGCCAGCGTCCGCATCCCCCGATGCCCCATGATCGAAGCAAGGTTGATCAACGACGCCTTCCCGGACGCCTTCATCAGCGGGAACGCATCGCGCGCAATACGGATCATGCCGTCGAGATTCACCTCGCGCAGCTTCACCCAATCCGCATCCGACATGTTGCGGAAATCGGTGCGCACGTTGATTCCCGCGTTGTTCACCACGACGTCGAGCTTCTTGTGCTGCTGCTCGATGCTCCGCACCAAAGCGGTGACGTCCTGCCCGCGCGAAACATCGACCACCATCGACGATGCCTTGAACCCCTTTGACACAAGCTCCGCAGCTGCCTTCTCCGCGCCTGCCCCATCCACATCCGTGATGTAGACGTGCGCGCCCTCCGCAGCCATGAGCTGCGCGGTGGCAAGGCCGATGCCGTGAGCTGAGCCGGTGACGAGCGCGATCTTGTCTTGAAGCCGAGGCATGCGTGCACACTCCTTCTAGGGTGGCGCCACCTAGCACCCGGCACCCGCACTTTCAACGTGCATGCGACCGCAGCCGATGGGGGCTTGCCGCGGCGTGCCGTGTTGCCGTAATCCCGGGAACCGACCTCGCCGCAACCTATCGAGGCCTCCAATGTCAGCCGCATTCGCGATGAATTCCTACCGCGGGAAGCAGATCCTGGCGCTGGTTCGCGACGGCGATTACGCCCACGCGGGTGAGGAGGAAGCCATCGAGATCGCCCTCGCGGGCATATCGAAGGAGAACGGCCGGCTCGTTCTCGACGCCGGTTGCGGACGCGGCGGCACCGCGGCCTACATGGCAGCGCACGGCTGGGGCAGCGTCACGGGTATCGACATCGAGCCCAACTCCGTCGACTACGCGCGCCAGACCTTCCCGCACGTGACATTTGCCGCCTGCGATATCCTCGAAGCGGCAAACCATGTACCCGCCGGGTTCAGCCTCGTGACGCTGTTCAACGTCCTCTACACCTTGCCCGACCAGGGCGCCGCTCTGAGTGCGCTCGCTGGCGTCGCGAAGCCAGGCGCCACGCTCATGATCTTCGACTACATCGACCGCGGCGGATATCGCGATGTGCCGGTCATGGATGCCGGAAAGCCGTTCCTGCCCCGCCCGCCGATGAAGGACAACCTCGACCAGCTTCTGCGGGACGGCGGATGGACGCTGCAATCGGTTACCGACCTGACGGCCGAATACGAGCGGTGGTATGCGGCTCTTGTCGCCAAGATCGAAGCCAAGCGCGAGGCCATCACCGCCTTCGCCGACGCAGACGCCTACGAGCACGTCCGTGGCCGCTATGCTGGTCTGCTCGCCGCAATCCGCGATGGCCGCCTTGGCGGTGCTGTGATCCTTGGAGAAAAGCGCGCTGGCTGACTGCCGCGTAGGCCTTCAGCCGGCCGCTTCCGTAGGCGCAATCCACTTCTCGCGCATGGTGACGAACTCTTCTGCCGCCGTCGGATGCAGCGCGATGGTGGCATCGAAATCCGCCTTCGTTGCCCCAAGCCGTAGCGCGATGGCGGCCATCTGGATGATCTCGCCGGCGCCATCCCCCAGCATGTGACAGCCGAGGATCTTGTCGCTCTCGCCATCGACGAGCAGCTTCATGAACACGCGCTCATCGCGCCCCGATAGCGTCGCCTTCATCGGACGGAACGACGCTTTGTAGATGTCGAGCTTTTCGCAGCGCTCGCTCGCCAAGTGCTCCGGCAGCCCCACGCTGGCAAGTTCGGGCGTCGAGAAGACCGCGGTCGGGATCAGCGTATGCTCGATCATGCGCGGCTTGTCGCCGAACTCGGTGTCGGCAAAGGCATGGCCTTCGCGAATGGCGACCGGCGTCAGCGCCGCGCGATCCGTCACGTCGCCCACGGCGAAAATGCTGTCGACCGATGACTTCGAGTATTCGTTGACCGCCACGTGCCCGTTCCAGCCGAGTTCCACCCCTGCGTTCTCGAGGCCGAGGCCCGCCGTGTTCGGCACGCGTCCGACCGCGAACATGATCTTCTCCGCCTCGAGCGTGCCGCCACCTGAGAGATGGCCGACGAACCCGGCGTCGGTCCGATCGATGCTCTTGAAAATGTTATTCGTAACGATGCGTATTCCTTGCTTCGTATACGCCTCGGTCATCCGGTCGCGCAGATCCTCGTCGAAGCCGCGCAGGATTTTGTCGCCGCGATAGATCAGCGTCGTCTCGACACCGAGCCTTGAGAATATGCCCGCGAACTCGACCGCGATGTACCCGCCGCCGGCCACCACGATGCTCTTGGGCAGCTCCGGCAGGTCGAACGCCTCGTTCGAGGTGATGACGTGCTCGATCCCTGGGATAGGCTCCGCCAGCCAAGGCTTGCCGCCCGTCGCGATGAGGATCTTGCCGGCAGTCACCACCCGCCCGGACTTGGCGAGCTTGACGGCATTCGGCCCTTCGACCGTCGCCCGCTCCTCGATGATCTCGACCCCCGTCCGTCCCAGATTGGTGCGGTAAGCCGCTTCGAGCCGCGCGATTTCCTTGTCCTTCGCCGCAATCAGCGACGGCCAATCGAAGGTCGCTTCGCCGACACTCCAGCCAAACCCAGGCGCATCGGCGAACTCGTCTGCAAACCGGCTCGCGTACACCAAAAGCTTTTTCGGGACACAACCGCGGATCACGCACGTTCCGCCGATGCGATACTCCTCGGCGACGGCAACCTTCGCACCATACCCTGCTGAGATACGCGCCGCGCGCACCCCGCCCGAGCCGGCACCGATGACGAACAGGTCGTAGTCGAATTTGCCCATGGCCGATCAGCGCTCTGGCGTGTTGTAGATCACTTGTCTGACGGCGACGGCTGCATGGCCTTCTGGCTGTACTTGATACCGATCGCGGCGCCAGCTTGCATCAGCTCCGGCGATGCGGCGATGAACTTCTGGCCCGTGGGCGACTTGTAGAAATCCGTCACCGTCTTCAGCTCTTCCGCAGTGAACCGCTGCGCATAGATGACCGCGAACTCATCGATCATAGCTTCCCGGTACGACAGCAGCCGCTTCATATGCGCGTCGAACACGTCGCCGACCTTGTTGGCTGCAGCCGAGCCGGAAGCCTCGCGCGCACCCTTGCGAAACCCCTCACCCATCACGGCGACCATGCCGTCCATCTGCTTCGTGATGCCCGTCGCTTCCATCAGCTCCTTGGCCGCCGCGAGACGTTGCGGATCAGCGGCTGGGGCATCCTGCGCCACGGCAACATTCGCTGCGCTGAACACAGTGACGGCGACGACCAAACCGAAGACCAAGCTCGTGAGTGTGCGCATCGCGGAAACCTGCCCTGAGAGCTATTCGTCGAAATCGTCGTCTTCAGAACCGATGATCGAAATTCCATCGTCGCCAGCAATGATGGCGAGGTCAGCGATGCCGAGGAACAAACCGTTCTCGATGACGCCTGGAATGAGCTTCAGTGCTTCGTCCAGCTCTTCCGGCTCCTCGATACGACCGAAATGGCAATCGAGGATGAGGTTGCCGCCATCGGTGAGCAACGGCTGTCCGTCCGGGCGCAAGCGCAGGCGGATTTCGCCTTCACATCCGACATCACCCGCCAACGCCGTGATCATATTCTGCGTCGCCGTCAGCCCGAACGAAACCACCTCGAGCGGCAGCGGAAAGGCGCCCAGCGTATCGACCTTCTTCGACGCATCCGCGATGACGATCATGCGCGCCGACGTCGTCGCGACGATCTTCTCGCGCAGCAGCGCGCCGCCGCCACCCTTGATAAGCCGCAGATTGCCGTCGATCTCATCCGCGCCGTCGATGACAAGATCGAGAAACGGTGTCTCCTCCAGCGTCGACATGCGGATGCCGAGCGACCGTGCCTGAGCTTCGGTCGCCTCCGAGGTCGCAACGCAGGTGACGTCGAGCCCCGCCGCCACCTTGCGACCCAGCGCCTCGACGAACTTCGCCGTGGTCGATCCCGTGCCGAGCCCAAGGCTCATCCCCGGCTCGACAAACGTCAGCGCACGCTCCGCGGCTGCTACCTTCAATGCGTCTTGGCTCATGATCTTTCCCGCGCCTGTGCGCTCAAATCGGACGGTTCGATGCGCTGCCGTACGCGCACCGCGGCCCGGACGCAAGAGCGAGAAAGTCGGGAGGGGCTAGAGGCCACCCATAAGGGTGTATTTCATCTCTAGGAACTCCTCCATCCCGTGATGCGAGCCTTCCCGCCCGATGCCGCTTTCCTTCCAGCCGCCGAAGGGGGCGATCTCGGTCGAGGTCAGCCCCTCGTTCACACCAACGATGCCGTACTCCAGCGCTTCCGCGAAACGCCAGCAGCGTCCCTGGTCACGGGTGAAGAAGTAGGCCGCAAGGCCGAACGGCGTGTCGTTGGCCATCCGGATGGCCTCTTCCTCGGTGTGGAAGCGGAACAGCGGCGCCACGGGTCCGAACGTCTCCTCGCGGGAAACCTTCATCTTCAGCGTCACGCCCGTCAGCACGGTCGGCTCGAAGAAATTGCCGCCGATCGCCGAAGGCTTGCCGCCGATGACAACCTTGGCACCGTGCTCCAAAGCGTCCGCGACGTGTTCCTCGACCTTCTTCAGTGCCGCTTCATTGATGAGCGGTCCGACGGTCACACCGCTTTCGGTGCCGGGACCGACCTTCAGTCCCTTAACAGCCGCAGTCAGCTTCTCCGCAAAGGCATCGTAGACGCCGTCCTGCACGAGGATGCGATTGGCGCACACACACGTCTGGCCGGCGTTGCGGAACTTCGATGCGAGCGCACCCGCGACCGCGCGATCAAGATCCGCGTCGTCGAACACTATGAAGGGCGCGTTGCCGCCAAGCTCCATGCCGACGCGCTTCACAGTGCGCGCGGCCTGTTCCATGAGGATTTTGCCGACCTCGGTCGACCCGGTGAAGGTGATCATGCGCACCTTCGGGTTCTCCGTCAGCGCACGCCCCACCGGCACCGGATCCTTAGCCGTCACGACGTTGAAAACTCCCTTCGGCACACCCGCACGCTGCGCCAGCTCCGCCAGAGCCAGCGCCGACAAGGGCGTATCCTCGGCCGGCTTCACGACCACGGTACAGCCAGCCGCCAGTGCCGGCGAAACCTTGCGCGTGATCATCGCCGAAGGAAAATTCCACGGCGTGATCGCGCCGACGACGCCGATCGGCTGCTTCATAACGACGACGCGCGCATCCGCCTTGTGAGTTGGGATCAGCTCGCCATAAACGCGCTTGGCCTCTTCGGCGAACAGCTCCACGAAGTTCGCACCATAGATGATCTCGCCGCGCGCTTCGGCCAGCGGCTTGCCCTGCTCGCGCGTGAGCAACAGCCCCAACTCGTCGGCATTCTCGACGATCAGCTCGTACCAGCGGCGGATGATGTTCGCCCGCTCCTTGGCGAGCAGCTTCGACCAGGCCGGAAAGGCTCGGTGAGCGGCGTCGATGGCAGCATTGGTTTCCGCGGCCCCGAGCGCCGGAACACGCGCAATTTCCTCGCCCGTCGCCTTGTCCAGAACCGGCATCGAGGGCTCACCGACCCAGGCACCATCGATGTAGGCTTGCGTTCTAAGGAGCGTATTGAGGCTCTTGTCCATGGCGGCACCGGGTCTTTCGGGGGTGAGGTTTGCCCATGTCTAAGGTGCGCACCCCTCTGTTTCAAGGTACATAGCCCGCGCCGCGGCGCTGCGTCCGCTGCCCCCGCCCCCCTGAATTCGGCTATTCGAGGCCCTATGCGCGATCTCACCCTCGTTTTCGACCTCGACGGCACCCTGGTCGACACCGCACCGGACCTCGTGGCCTCGACAAACCACGTCCTCGACTACCTTGGCCTTCCCCAGGTGGATGAGCTGAGCCTGCGCCCGTTCGTTGGTCACGGCGCCAAGCACATGATCGTCAGGGCGGTCGGCCCGGCTGCCGAGAAGATGACCGAGGCGCAGCACGAGGCGCTGCTGAAGCGCTACCTCGACTTCTACGGCGATCACATTGCCGATGCGAGCCGCCCCTTCGAAGGCATCGTGCCTTTGCTGGAGAAGTTCCAGGCCCAGGGCGTAAAGCTGGCCATCTGCACCAACAAGATCGAGCGCATGTCGAAGCTGCTGCTCGATGCGCTGGATCTCTCACGCTTCTTCGTGGCGGTTGCAGGCCGCGACACACTCGGCGCCGCCAAGCCCGATCCCAATGCGCTGCTGGGCACGATTGCCCTGGCGGGTGGAGACAAGTCCCGCGCCATCATGATCGGCGATACCGCCGTCGACATCGAAACCGCGCGTGCAGCCGAGGTGCCGGTGATCGGCGTCAGCTTCGGCTACACCGAAACGCCCGTCAGAGCTTACGCGCCCGACGCCGTGATCGACCACTTCTCCGAGCTGGAGCCGGCCATCGCCCGGCTCCTTCCCGCCTAAGTCTCGACCGGATCGCGGGCTGCTGGAGCGCTCGCCGGGTTGGTCCGACGCGGCAGCAGCCGCCGCCCGACCATCAGCACCGCCGGCAGGATCACCAGCTGCCCGATCAGCGAGGCGAACAGGCAAACGCCCGCAAGCTCGCCGAATAGCCGCAGCGACGGCAGATGCGACAGCATCGTGACGCCCAGGCCAAGCGCCAGCACGATCGTCGTAAGTACGACTGGCGGGCCAATGTGGTGCGCCGCGCGCATCAGCGCCGCATAGGCGGTCTCCTGCGTCGCGCCGAGCTTGTCCTCCTCCAGCCGGAACCGGTTGAGGAAGTGGATAGTCGAATCGATGGCCAGCGAGAACGCCACCGTGATGGCAACGATCGACGCGAACTGCAGGCCCTCCCCCGTTGCCCATAGGATGGCGCCCGTGGCGAAGATCGGGAACAGCGACGGCATGATGCTCGCAAAGCCCACCAGCACCGACCGCAGCGCTATGCCGAGGAAGATGAAGATGATGAACATGTCGCCGACGAGACCCCAGTTGAGATCCCAGATCAGCTTCGCCGAGTTCCGCGCGGCGATCGCCGGCAGGCCCGTGACCGAAATCTCATAGCCGGGATTGGCGAGGCGGATCGGCTCGAGGTTCTTGTCGAGATTATCGACCACCGGAAGGATCTGGCTCGCATCAACGTCCGGCAGACGCGCAGTTACCAGCACGGCTTTCTCATCGGCAGCAATGAAGCGTCGGACGAGATGCTCGGGCAGGATGCTCACGTAGTGCTTCACACGCTCGACGCTGCCATCGCCCGCCGCTGCGAGCCACCGCCGCAGACTGTCGAGCGACCACACATTGCCGAGCCCAGCGCGCTGTTCGAGCACCTCGTGCACCTGCTCGATGGCCGTCAGCGTTGCTGGATCATAGAGCCCCTGACCACCCGTCCAGCGGATCATCACGTGCACGGGATTGGCGCCGGTGAGCTTGGCATCGAGGCGCCCGGTGGCGGCAAGCGCCTGCTCCTTGTCGGGAACCTGATCGGCCAGCCGGTAATGTGGCTGAAGCTGGCTGTAGGCAATGCCGCACAGAACCGTGGCAACCAGCGCCAGCACGAAGAACACCGTGGCATTGGCGGCGACCGTGCGGACGATCGAATCGGTGATCTTCTGCAGGACCCCGACGCCACCTTGCTCCTGCACGTGCGGATCGACCTCCGCCGCCTTCTCGCGGCGCACGAGCAGAGCCGCAAGCGTCGGCACGACGACAGCAACTGCCGTGTACGAGATGCCGACCGCCATCAGCGCCGCAAAACCAAAGGTCCGGATCAGCGCCGAGTCCGCGAACGCGAACGAAACGATCGAGATGGCCTGGTTCATCGCCGTGAGCAGGCACGCCGGAGCGACGTCCAGCACCGCATTGCGAGCGGCCTGGATTCGATCGACACCCGCCAGGATGTCGCGCCGGATCGACATCACGAGATGCATCGAATCCGAGAAGCCGGAAACGAGGATCAACGGCGTGATGACGTTGATGAAGAGGTTCAATCGGAAGTCCAGCGCACCCAGGACGCCGAGTGTCCAGAAGATGGCAATGGCCGGCCCGAGCACCGCGATGATCGTCAGCGAGAGCCGCCTGAAGAACATATAGGCGATGCAGATGCCGACGAGGAATCCGAGCCCGTTATAGACGAGCCGGTCACGCTCCACGGCATTGCGGATTTCGAGCTGCATCACCGGTGCGCCGGTCAGCTTGGCCGTCAGCCCGCTATCCAATAGTTCCTGCTCGACTGTCGCGTTGATCTCGCCGATCACCGTGCGCGCGCTGCGCTCGTGCACGACGTTGCGATCGAGCGCGATCACGACGAGCGCCAGTTCGCCATCATCGGAGAGGAATTTGCCTTTGACGATGTCGTTCGACTTCAACGCCGACAGCATGGCGTCGTAAGCTGGCCCTTCCGGCGGCAGTTCGTCAGGCACTAGGGGAGGCGCGTAGCCCGTTGCGTCTGGCTTATCGCGCGCCGAAAGCATCGACACCAGGCCCGACACGCCATCGACAAGCTGCAGCTCCGTCGTCATGGCGGCGAAGGCTTCGAGCTGCTTGTGCTTCAGTAGATCCTTGCCTTCAACGACAACGAGCACGTCGAACTCGCTAGAAGGAAACCGCCGGTCGATCTCCTCGTAGCGGCGGAACTCTTCGGTGTCGGTGCGGAACAGCTCGGAGAGCGAATCGTCCACCTGCAGCCGCGAGAGGCCGATGCCGGCCAGCACCGTCATGCAGACGATGGCCAGCAGAGACAGGTACGGCGCTTTGAGCGCGATCAGCCCAATCCGATCCAGTCCGAACGAAAACAGGAACGATCGGCGCGGCGCGTCCTTGTCGCTATCCATGGTTCCCCCAACGGCGCGTCATTTGGGCTTGTTGTTTACTGCGCCGAAGTCGACTTGTCCCACTTAAGTGGGCAACGTACCGGGATGAATCGGCGATGTAAGGTTTGATCGTGGCATTTGCGGCACCACCTGTGAAGGGCCGACAGCGCGACTTCCCGGCAACGCCTGGCGCCCCAATATAGCCGTATGAACAAGGTCCTTTCCGCAGCCCACCGTACCCGCCCGGAACATTACCAATGTTGCAGCCGAGTAAGTCGTCGCCGAACCGGACCACCATGGGGCGGACGAGCCGGACCTTTCTGAGCTTTTCGCTGTTTGTCCTTGCGGCGTTGTTTGCGGCGGCCGCGCCCCGATTCGCATTCGCAACCGCCCAGCAGGCTCCAAACAGTCGCGTCGTCCTCGATCTGCCGGCCGGCTATATCCCCTCGCCGCTCTTTTCCGGGTTTCAGGACGACACAACCGGCGTCTCGTACGTGATCCTCGAGGCCCCGGTGTCCGAGTACGACAAGATGGCGCAGGGCTTCACGGCCGAAGAACTCGGCAAGCGCGGCATTACGGACGTCGAGAAGGGCACGCTGCCCCGTCACGATCCATACGTCTACATGCGTGCGGTGCAAAAATCCGAAGCCGGCACGTACGCCAAGTTCTTCGTCCTCTTTCGCACTGCCGACCAGACGGTGCTCGTGTCCGTTAACGTGCCTAAGCGCTCGCTCGATGCGGGCAGCATCAAATCGGAAGACATCGAGCGCGTGCTCGCCGGCGCAGCGACCACAGAGAAGCCAGCCGTACGCGACCTTTATGCGCTCAGCTACCTCGGCCCCTTCAAGGAAGCCGGAACGATCGTCGGCACGAGCAAGGTCTATACGCTAGACGGTCGCCTTGATCCTGACCGCACGGCCGACGCACGCTCCGCGTTCATGGTGGCCCCCTCGCTCGACAAGCGTCCCGTCAGCGACCCGGACAAGCTCGCTGTCGGACTGCTGAACAGCCTCCCAGGCTACAAAAACTTTGAGGCCGGGAAGCCGAACCGGGTCGTCATCGGCGGCCTGGATGCGATCGAGCTGAAAGGCAAAGCGGTGGACGAGGACGACGGAAAACCCATCGAACTTTACCAGGCGCTGATCCTTGGCAAGGATGGCGGCTATTTCCGCCTAATCGGCATCGCCTCCCCCCAGGACGTGGCGCAAGTCGAGAGCGAATTCCCCAAGATCGCCCACTCGTTCTCGCTGATCCCCTGATCCGGCCGCGCCCAAGCCTTGACAGCAGCGGGCGCCCGCTCGCATAAGGGCCGTCTCCGGTCATATTGGCGTCTCCGGAACGGCGGGCGGTTAGCTCAGCGGTAGAGCACACGCTTCACACGCGTGGGGTCATAGGTTCAATCCCTATACCGCCCACCAGGCCGCCTCGGACGTCCGGAGGCAGGATATTCCCTTGCCGCATCGGAGGCCGGCCTCCCATGGAAGTCTCTCGCGTTATGGAAGAGCGTCGACCGATCTGCGTTGCGGCGCTCTACAAGTTCGGCGCCATTGAAGATTGCGCCAAGGCGCGCAAGCCTCTCGCACATCTTTGCTGCACGCTCGGCGTCAAGGGTACGCTGCTCCTCGCACCTGAAGGCATCAATGGAACCATCGCCGGTTCGGACGATTCAATCGCGCAGGTCCTCGAGCACGTCCGCCTCCTGATTGGCGACAACAATCTGGAACTAAAATTCTCGCGCGCAGACGAGCAGCCGTTCCGGCGCATGAAGGTGCGCCTCAAGCGCGAAATCGTCACGATGGGCCAGCCCGACATCGACCCCGTCAACAATGTCGGCCGTTATGTTTCTGCCGAAGACTGGAACGCGCTCATCCGCGACCCGGACACCATCCTCATCGATACGCGGAACGACTACGAGGTCGCCATCGGCACCTTCGCCGGCGCCATCGATCCGGGGACCAAGACGTTCCGCGAATTCCCCGCCTGGTTCAGGCAGCAACGCGAACGCCTGCTGAAGGATGGAGCCAAGCCGAAAGTTGCGATGTTCTGCACCGGCGGCATCCGCTGCGAAAAGGCAACCGCGTTCCTACGGTCGGAAGGCGTGGAAGATGTCTTCCATCTCCAGGGCGGCATCCTGAAATACCTCGAAACCATCCCTCAGGAGCGCAGCCTTTGGGAAGGCGAGTGCTTCGTGTTCGATGAGCGCGTCACCGTCGGTCACGGCCTCCAGCAGGGCTCCTACGGGCTATGCCGCGCATGTCGCCGTCCGCTGAGCGAAGCCGATCGCCTGTCAAACCTATATGAGCCGGGAGTCAGTTGCCCAGCCTGCTACGCCGAGCGCAACGACGAGCAACGGGCCGGCTACCGCGAACGCCACCGCCAGGAGCTTTTGGCCGTCGCGCGTGGCGAGGCCCACGTCGGCGCCTCGTTCGCTTCGCGAGGCGAGCAGGACGCTTAGCTTACCGCGCGCGCGGCTTTTACCAGCGCTAAGCGGCGCGAATTTCCCCTGGCCCTTGACCACCCTGCGTCCGCGAGGCTGCGCCAAGCCGGAACGCGCGGAGCAGCTCATGCAGTTCAACGGCATCCGCCGCCAATGAATTGCTGGCCGCTGTCGCCTCCTCGGCCATCGCGGCGTTCTGCTGCGTGACGCGGTCGATATCGCCGATCGCGCCGTTCACCTCCCGCAGCGCGTCGACCTGCTGTTGCGTACCGCTGGCGATACCCGCAACCGCACCATTGATGTCGGTCACCTGCGCCACGATGCGCTCGAACGACATGCCTGTTTGCATAACGAGATCGACGCCTTCCTTCACCTGCAGGGTCGAGGTCGAGATCAAGCTCTTGATCTGTTTGGCAGCATCGGCAGAGCGCTGCGCCAGCGCGCGCACCTCCGAGGCAACGACCGCAAACCCGCGCCCGGCTTCACCGGCGCGAGCAGCTTCCACGCCGGCATTGAGCGCCAGCAGGTTTGTCTGGAACGCGATCTCATCGATCACGCCGATGATGTTCGCGATCTGCCCGGAGGACTGATCTATGTTGCTCATGGCGGCGATAGCCGCCTTGCAGACGGCACCACCGCGCTCAGCATCGCTCTTTGCTGTAGTGACGGCTTCCCGCGCCTGCGAGGCGCCCTCGGCGGTATTCTTCACCGTCGCAGTGATCTGCTCCAGAGCCGCCGCCGTCTCTTCAAGGCTCGCCGCCTGCCGCTCGGTGCGTTGAGAAAGCTCGTCGGAGGCCGCTGAGATCTGCTGACTGCCGGTCGAGATCGTCTGCGCGTGCGCCCGCACCGTTGAGAGAGCCTCCTGCAGCTTGTTCACGGCCGTGTCAAAGTCCGCTTTGATCCCATCGAACTGCGGCGCCAGCGACGCGTCCATGCGCGTGCGCAGATCCCCGGTTGCAAGCCGCCCAAGAGCAGCCGTCAGCGCACTCAACGCCGCCGCCTGCTCGCGCTCCGCTGCAAGACGCGCCTCGTCGGACTGCCGTCGTTGTTCGTCCAGTGCCTCGAGGTAGGTCGAGATGGCGAGATCCATGTCCAGCATGACGGCCTTGGTGAGAGCCGACAAAGCGTCCGACGTCTCTTCCAGACCGCCGCCCCGCAAACCAAGCACGCGCGGCCACTTTTTCTTGAGCACGCCGCGAATGAGTTGCTCGGTGATCAGTGCATAGCCGCCGATGTACCATCGAGGTTCAAGACCGAGCCGCGCGTGCGTGCGCCCAATTGCCCGCACCCGCTCCGCGTAGTCTGATCCGAAGTCAGCGCCCGCCACCACCTGCCAGTGCGCGACCTGCCGGGCTTTGGCAGCCGCCATGTGTTTGGCGTCGCTGAAGTGACGGCTGGTCGATGGCTCGGTACGCGCCTTGGCATAGAAAACGTCGAGCGCCGGGCCGATCAGTTCTGCAATCGAACCCTTGAGCCCACGCAACGCCGCGCGCGCGGGCTCGTCCATGCCCATGAAACCCAACCGGTCCTTCAGACCGCCCGCATTCTTCACGACTTCCCCCACGACACGCTCGCGCTCCCAATGGGCGCTCCCCACTTTTTCCGTGAAGCGGACTAACTGCGAGTAAAGCGACGGGGCGCAAAGTGACTCAGATCAGCGCCGCGCCGCTCGCGGACAACCATCCGCACCTCCGGCGAGGCGCTGCACGTCGCGATGGTCGAACAAGACAGAATGAAATCTCGGAATACTTCGCGTAGCGCTACGCCGGCGGAAGCGCATTTCTACGCGACGACCTGTAATAGTGGCGGGGCGCTTCAGTGCGCATCAACGGGCACGCGCTCATCGGATTGTATTGCGAACAGCACTTGGCCTGCCCGGTCGAGGGATCAAGAGCGCGCTGTCCCGGAAGATTGCACGGGCCGCCGGCTTGCTCTGTGTTGTAGTCCCAGTTTCCCGGATCGCCGTTGTCGTAGCCCAGATACTCTGCGCTCGCCGATCCGATGAGCGCGGCCTGCATCAGAAATCCAGAGGCGGCGCAAAGGCCGATCTTGATCGTCCGGTTCATGTTTCACTCCCTTGGTTGGTGCCGCTCGCGACACCTGTCCCCCAACGAGAGCGGATTGCATGAACGTGGTGCGCGCGTACGCCACACACAACGGCGCGCCACCTTACGGATTGGCCAGGATGGCGGTGAGTGCGGCGCTATCAGCGCCGCACTGCGGAGGCCTCGGTACTCTCGGCGTCGTAGACGGTCAACATGGGCGGATCGAGCAGGATCACCTCATCGTACTCGCCATACCCGTTGAACTTGCCGGCGATTGCGCGCGCGTACGCACCCATGTTGCCGATCTCGATGTAATCGCCCTCGCGCGTCGAGGCAGGAAGGAGGAACGGGCCCTTCATGTAATCGATCGAGTCGCAGGTCGGGCCCCAGAACTGGAACGGCACCAGCGGCTCCGAAGCATCGACATCGCGCGAAACCAGCCGCGTCGGGAAAATGAAACCGAGGTGCCCCGCGTCGAACAGCATCCCGTAGGAGCCATCGTTGATGTAGAGGCTGTTACCGCGACGCGCGTCGACGCGCACGATGAGGCTCTCGGCCTCCGCGACCAGCGCCCGGCCCGGCTCGCACATCAACTTGATGTTCTCTTTGACCGGCAGCGTCTCTACGTGGCGCGAGATCACATCCATGAAATCCTGCAGCGGTGCCGGATCGCTGTCCGGATACCTCGATGGGAATCCACCGCCGACGTCCAGGCGATCGATCATCACGCCCGACTTGACGATGATGCGATGCACCTCGCCCAGAGCCGTGACGTACGCGTCTGGCGTCGAAGTCTGCGATCCAACGTGGAACGTGATCCCAAGCTCCAGCGCCGCCTGCCGAGTCTTCATCAGCAAGCTGGCCGCATCGTTTCCGGTGATGCCGAACTTGCGCTCGAGAGGAATGCGGCTGTTGATCGCCGGAACGGCGACACGCACCCACAGGATCAGGTCCCGCGCCCCGCCCGTCACCTCGACGATCTTGTTCAGCTCATCTTCGCTGTCGAGCGAGAACGAGCGCACGCCGAGGTCATAGGCGCGGCGGATCGCATGGCGCGACTTCACCGGATGCATGAAGTGCAGCTCGGCGTCTGGAATCGTGGCTGCGTCTTCGATCTCGGGCAGGGAGGCGACATCAAAATGGCGGATGCCCGCGCCATACAGTGCCCCGATGAGAAACACCGAGCTGTTAGCCTTGTAGGCGTAGGCAACATCGCCAGGGAACTTATCCAGGAACCACCTGGCGGCACGCCCGGCGGCATGCGGCCGCAGGCCCCGCACCGGCCGCTCGGGCCGGCACTTCTGGATCAGGGCAGTTGCCGAGGAGAGTTTCTCCATCGCATAGGACCTCCACCGCCCGTGGGCGCACACGGGCTTTTTGCTGAAAAGCAGAGACCGCCGAACAGGAAGAGGGCTGCATTTAGGGTCCCCCTCCCCCCCTGTAAAGACCTTTCTTATGACAGCAGCACAACGGCGGCGGCGGGACTGCGCGCCGGCGGCATCAGGTTGCATGACCGCCTCCGATGTCGGTAGCGCGACACAGCCTGAACGCTCAACGTTCGCAAAGGGCTCCCCAGTCGGGCTACAATCGTAACCCAACCGCGGGATAGAGCTGTTCCACAGTGCCCGTGACTGCCAAAAAACCATCGTGAAACTCGAACGAACGGCCAACGCCGCGGTGAAGCGTCTGTAATGCGTACAGGGGGTGAGATCCTGATCGACCAGCTCGTCGGTGAGGGCTGCCGTACCTTGTTCACCGTTCCGGGCGAGAGCTTCCTCGCCGCGCTCGACGCCGTATTCGACCGAAGCACCATCCGCGCGGTCGTATGCCGCCACGAGGGCGGAGCGGCGATGATGGCCGAGGCAACCGGCAAACTCACCGGCCGCCCCGGTGTCGCCTTCGTCACGCGCGCGCCCGGCGTCACGAATGCCGCGAGCGGCGTATTCGTCGCCCATCAGGACGCAACGCCGATGATCCTCCTCGTCGGGCTCATCGAGCGCGAGCACGAAGGCCGCCGCGCGTTCCAGGAAATCGACCTGCAGGCGATGTTCGGCTCCATCGCCAACTGGGTCGGCATCGTGCGCGATACTGCACGCATCCCGGAATACGTCTCCCGCGCGTTTCACGCGGCCACGGCAAGCCGCCCCGGTCCGGTCGTGCTGGGCTTCCCCGAGGACGTGCTGTTCGGCAGCGCCGAGGTCGGAACGCCGGAGCCAGTACGCACGCCGGCGCTGGCACCGACGGTTGCCGAGATGACGAAGCTCAAAGCCAAGCTCGCGACGGCCGAGCGGCCCCTGCTGCTGCTGGGAGGCGGAGGCTGGAGCGCGACAGCGGCGCAGGACATTTCCAAATTCGCGGAAGCGTTCGATCTCCCGGTTGCGACGGCCTTTCGTCGCCAGGACTACATCGACAACCGTCATCCCTGCTATGCTGGACATGCCGGCATCGACATGGACGCCAAGCTCACGTCAGCGCTGCGTGCGGCCGATGTGCTGATTATTGTTGGCGAGGGGCCCGACGAGATCACCAGCGGCGGCTACACCCTGCTATCGCCAGCAAAGCCCACGCAGTCCATCGTCCACGCCCATCCCTCACCCGGCGAACTCGGGCGGGTCTTTCGCGCGGATCTGCCGATCCTCTCGACGCCGGAGGCTTTCGCCAGATCCGCATCGCGGCTGAAACCACCGGCCAAGCACCGCTGGAGCCGACTCCGGCGCGATCTGCACGCCAGCTACGAGCGCTCGCTGAAGCCGACGCCGACCACTGGCCGCGTGCGTCTGGAAGAAGTCATCGCCACGCTGTCGCGCGAGCTTCCAGAAGATGCCATCGTCGCCAACGGCGCCGGCAACTACGCCAGCTTCCTGCACCGCTATTTTCAGTACAAGCGCTGGCCGACGCAGCTCGCGCCGACCTCCGGCTCGATGGGGTACGGCCTGCCGGCCGCAATCGCTGCCAAGCTCCAGCATCCCGATCGAGCGGTTGTCGCCCTGGCGGGAGATGGATGCCTGCAGATGACGGTTCAGGAGCTGGCGACGGCCGTGCAGTACGGCCTGCCCATCGTGGTGATCGTTGCCAACAACGGCATGTACGGCACGATAAGGATGCACCAGGAGCGCCGTTACCCTAACCGCGTGGTAGGTACGACGCTCATCAATCCCGACTTCGTTGCCTTGGCGCGCAGCTTCGGCGCCGAGGCGATCCGCGTCGAAACGACCGAGGAATTTTTGCCGGCGCTCAAGCGAGCATTAACCTCAGGAGTGCCCGCGTTGATTGAACTTCGCACCGATCCTGAAGCCATCAGTGTACGCCGCACCATGAGTGAAATACGCGGAAAAACCCCTTAGGCCCCGCACGGGCGCACCGCGCCCAATGAGTAAATAATTCGTTAAATCTCAGGCACTTCCGTTAATCGAACGCGTAAAATCGGGTTAGACTAACGAGGTCTTATCGGTTACAGAACTATCAACTTGATTGCAGACTCTCCCCCCGAGGGTTCGAACATGGATTTACAGACTGTCAAATCACAGTACGGCGCCAGCTGGGCTTGGGCTCGCACGGGCGCACTGATTTTGTTTGTCGTCTCTGCCTTGCTTCTGGGCATGGCGCTGACGGCATCACGCAACGTCGCAGCAGCAGGTTCGCCGCCGCCGGCGAGCATGAGCATCTCTTCGCTCTTGGCCCACACGTTGAAGGGCTGAGACACCACGACACGACACTACTCCCAACAGCATCAGAACTCTTCAAGCCTCGGCTCCACATGGAACCGGGGCTTTTTTCTGAGTGCTCATCACTGCCGTCGGTGCTAAGCGCACCGCCAAGAGCAACGGAGAAAAATGATGGCACGGGTTGCATGGATTGGCCTTGGCGTGATGGGCTTTCCAATGGCGGGCCATCTGAGCGCCAAGTCGAGGCACGACGTCACCGTCTACAACCGCAATCCCGCCAAGGCCGCCGCTTGGGTCGACAAGTACGGCGGCCGCAGCGCGGCGACGCCGGCGGCAGCCGCGCTCTCAGCCGACTTCGTCTTCTGCTGCGTCGGCAATGATGACGACCTGCGCTCCGTAACAACCGGAGCCGACGGCGCGTTCCGCGGCATGGGAGCCGGCGCGACGTTCATCGACCACACGACCGCCTCCGCTGAAGTCGCGCGCGAACTGAACGCTGCAGCATCGGCACGCGGGATCGCCTTCCTGGACGCGCCGGTCTCCGGCGGGCAATCCGGCGCCGAGAACGGCGCCCTGACCGTCATGGTCGGCGGCGATGCCGAACCCTTCGAACGCGCCAAGCCGCTCATTCAAACCTACGCTCGCGCCGTAACGCTCATCGGGCCGAGCGGCGCCGGGCAGCTGACCAAGATGGTGAACCAGATCGCCATCGCCGGGCTGCTGCAAGGGTTGTCCGAGGCGATCGCCTTCGCGGAAGCTGCCAACCTCGACCTCGACCTCGTCATGCAGACGATCTCCAAGGGTGCCGCGCAGTCGTGGCAGATGGAGAACCGCTGGAAGACCATGCACGAGGGCAAGTTCGATTTCGGCTTCGCGGTCGATTGGATGCGCAAGGATCTCGGTATCTGCCTTTCGGAGGCAGAGCGCAACGGCGCCAAGCTACCGGTCACGGCTGAGGTCGACAGCTATTACGCCGATGTCCAAGCCATGGGCGGCGGTCGCTGGGACACCTGCAGCCTCATCGCGCTTCTGAAGAAAAACGGAACGAAGTCCGACTGAGTCCGCCACCGCCCCGAATAAACCGCGAGTGTCGGGCACGTCGAAACGCGTCCGCAGCTCACGCGCCGCGATCAGCGTTTGCGCCGCCGCTCGTCACCGTCCGCTGAGCCCGAGGGATCGTCTGAGCTGCGCGCGAACTGCAGAGGCAGCGCCGTCGTGTACTTGATCTGCTCCATCGCAAACGCCGACGAAACCTTGGCGATCTCGATGCGCGAGATGAGACGCTTATAGAACGCGTCGTAGCTCTCGATGTTGGGCACGACAACCCGCAGCAGGTAGTCGATCTCACCGGACATCCGATAGAACTCGACCACCTCCGGAAAGTCGGCGACGGCCTTGTGGAAGCGCTCCAGCCAGCTGAGGCTGTGCTGGTCCGTCTTGATCGACACGATGACCGTGACGCCGGCATTGACCTTGTGAGGATCGAGCACCGCAACCCGCCGCTGCAGCACGCCGGCTTCTTCCAGCTTTTGGATGCGCCGCCAGCAGGGCGTCGTCGACAGGCCGACTTCCTTGCCGATGTCTGCCACCGGCCGCGTGCAGTCCTCTTGGAGGATGCGCAGAATCTTGACGTCCATGTCGTCGAGCATCGGCGACCTGCTGAAACCACGTTTCTGAATTTCGCTTCAAAGCCAACTTGGCCCACAAATTCGATCTACGTCAAGCCACATCCGTGCAATCTGGTTCTATGATCCAGCGTCAATCGCAGGTTTTTGGCTTCGTCAGAGGTCGACCGTCAGCCCATCTTTGGCGAGCAGCACCCGCCCGTCCCGCACCTGATCGCGATGCGCCAGCATTTCGGGCCCCATGTGGGTCAGCATCACGCGACGCGCGTTGAGCCCGTCGAGGTTGCGTTCGATGTCCCGCCAGCTCGTGTGATAGCCTGTCGGCACCTCGTACCCGAAGCTCTCGCAGATGAAGAGATCCGCCCCCCGGGCCGCGGATAGAAGGCTGTCCACCCACTTCGTATCGCCCGAGAAGCTGAGAACCTTGCCCTCGGCCTCAAAGCGCATCGCATAGGGAGGCGCCCCCGAAGGATGCAGCACCTCGAACGGCGTCACGGTCACCCGGCCCACCTCGAGGGGCGTCTCTGCGACATGCTCCCGGAACACCATTTCGAAACGACGCTCGATCTCGGTCGACTTCGGAAACAGCGCCTCTGCGGCCGCTTTGAAGCGCGCTTCGGTGCCTTTGGGCCCGACGATGGTGAGCGGAGCCGTGCGCCCGGAAACGTAATGCGCATGGAGCAGCCACCAGACCAGCCCGCCGAAATGATCGCCGTGCAGATGCGAGATGAAGATCGTGCCGACCTTGTCCGGATCGAGCCCCAACTTCTGCATCCCGATCAGCGCCGTTGCGCCGCAATCGATCAGGAATTCCGAGCTCCCGGTGGCCACGTGATAGCAGGTCTGCAAGCGCCCCCCGGATCCGAAGGCATCGCCACACCCGACGACAGTAAGCTTCATGATGCCCTTTCAGCTCGGACGGCCGCGCCCTCAGAGCCGCCGTCAGACATGGCTGCGAAAGCCAATTTCATAGGTGAGTCGCCGCATTGTTGCATGGGCCGGCGACCCTAGTCGCGCCCCGGGGCCCAGGCGGTTCCCTAGGGAACACCCATTTCCACCGATATGCGGCCGGCAGCCCACGTAGTTATCAAAAAATTCATTGATAAACACTTAGTTAGTAAATCCTGCGGAGATTTAAGGAGAGGATCGGCGGAATCTGCCGCCATCAACTCGCCCGCTGGCCGGCTGCGGCCAAGCGACCGCTTAAACGACGAGCCCTGCGCAGCCCCCTATTCGACGTGACCTCCAGTCCCGCGTGAGCACATGACGATGAGCGCCATACCCGAGGATGTCGAGCGCCGCCGCCACCGGCGCGATGCCCGCGTGCGCGCCTACAACGACCTCAAGGAGCGCCGCGCCCGCCTCGCAGCCGGGACGTCGATCAAGCCTGAGTTCGAATGCGAACTGCTGACGATGTTCGCGCGCAACGAACTCGGCGCCGCCGTCACGATGCCCGTGCTCTACGCACTGTTCGCACTCGCGTGCATGTTCTGGGCCCCGACCACTGACGCTATCGTGTGGCTCGTCGCAGTCATCGGCGCCAAGGTTCTGCTGCTCGATCAGGCACGCCGCTTCCTCGCACAGCCGCAGGCATATCTCGACATCCGCACCTGGCAGCGGCGGTTCATCCTCATCGAGCTGATCAACGGCCTGACGCTTGCCTGCTTCGCGCTGGTCGGCGTGCGCGAAACGCTCACCGCCACGCCGGAGATGATCTTCTCCTCGCACGTCTTCATTTTCGCGACGCTCATCGTGGTGCTCGCGATCCGCACCATGTTCGCCGCGACGATCCCCGCGATTTTCTACGCCGGCACCATCCCGATGACCGTCGCGGTCATCGCGCGCCTCGTGATGCTGGACAACTCGTTCTACTTCGCGCTCGCGACGATGGCGGCAGGCATCCACCTCTATTTCCTCTTCCTCGCCCGCGGTCTGCGAACGACCGTGCTGTCGATGCTCGAATACCGCGCCGAGAAGGACGCTCTCATCGCTGAGCTCGAGGAGCAGAAGTCGGTCTCCGACGAAGCGCGCCGGCGCGCCGAAGCCGCCAACAGCGCCAAGTCGCGCTTCCTCGCCACCAGGAGCCACGAGCTGCGCACGCCCCTGAACGCCATCCTCGGCTTCTCGGAGGTGATGAAGTCCGAAATGTTCGGACCGCTCGATAACCCGAAGTATCGCGAATACACCGGCAACATCCTCGAGAGCGGCAAGCATCTCTTGCATCTCATCAACGAGATCCTCGACCTCACGCGCATCGAGTCCGGCCGCTACGAGCTGCACGAGGAGCCGGTGCGCCTCGCCGACGTCATCGACGAATGCCACCGGCTGCTGAAACTGCGAGCCGAAGGCAAAGGCATCGAGATTGTCGAGGAGATCAACGGGGACCTGCCGGTCGTCTGGGCTGACCAGCGCGCCATGCGTCAGGTCTGCCTCAATCTCATGTCCAACGCGCTGAAATTCACGCCCAAGGGGGGTCAGGTCGTCCTCAGCGTCGGCCAGATGCCGGATGGCGGACAATACCTCTCCGTGCGCGACAACGGCCCTGGCATCCCCGCCGACGAGATCCCCAAGGTGCTGCAGGCGTTCGGCCAGGGCACGCTGGCGCAGCAGACAGCCGAAGGTGGCGCCGGACTTGGATTGGCCATCGTGCAAAACCTCATTGAGCTGCACGGCGGAACGCTGCTTCTGCAATCGGAGCTGCGCAAAGGAACCGAGGCCAAGGTCATGCTGCCGGGCTATCGTGTGCTGCGCGCCATGGCACCGCTGCAGCCGCTCGGCCAGGAAACGCATCGCCTCAGAGGCATGCCGCCCCGCCCGCCGCGCCCCGCCAGACTGCGAGGCGGAAAAGCAGGCGGTCCCGATACCGCTGCCGTCGGCTAGAACTGCCCATCAAAAGACACGGCCTGCCGCGTTGTACTTCGGCCGGCTCGGCGCTAGATAGGCACCGTGAGCAACAACCTTTCGCCAAGTCCGATCGAGACGCCATGTGTGAGCGTCTGCGAGATCGACCGCCCCACCGGCCTCTGCCGAGGCTGCGGGCGCTCCGTGCCTGAAATCGCCCGCTGGTCCAAGATGACGAGCATCGAGCGACGCCAGATCATGAGCGAGCTTCCCGCGCGCAAGGCAGCGCGCTTAGGAGATGCGGCGCAATGAAGGCATGGGCGATCCTCGCACTGCTGGTCGGGGCGGGCGCCTTCCTCTTGCTGCGCAATGACCCGCAGATCTTCTCCGGCCTCGGGACCGGCGAAATCCTCACACTCATCGCGGGCCTTCTGCTGGCCGGGCTCTATATCGTCAGCTTGGTCAACGACGGCCAAACCCGCCCCATGCAGGCGGTCCGTTATGCGCTCACCTGGCTAGTCATCGGCTTCTGCCTGATCGCCGGCTACGCCTACCGCGGCGAGATCGCGACTGTCGCCAGTCGCGTCGGCGGCGAGTTGTTGCCACCCGGCCAGCTCGTCTCGACCGAAACGAACGAGGAAGGTGAGACGTCTGTGCGGGTCCGCCGTCGTCTCGACGGACACTTCGCGGTCCGCGCCTCCGTCAACGGCCAGTCGATGACGCTCATGGTCGACACCGGCGCCTCGTCAGTCGTCCTGCGCCCGGCTGACGCCGAACGCGCCGGGATCGACCTAAGCAAGCTCTCGTATACGGTCGCCGTAGATACGGCCAATGGGACGACCTATGCAGCAGCCGTCCGCCTGCGGTCGCTCGCTGTCGGCCCGCTTCTCGTGCCCAACGTGGAAGCCCTGGTCGCCAAGCCCGGAACGGTTAAGGAAAACTTGCTTGGTATGAGTTTTTTAAGGCGTTTGCGATCTTATGAATTCGCGAATGATTATCTCACGCTAAGGGGCTAGGGCCGGTCGCGTTTGGGCCGGGGTCCTTCAGAGAGCTGCGCGTCCCGCCACATGACAATGACGTCGGGCAAGAAACAACTACTCCGCGAGGCGGTAAGCTGGGGCGTCGTCGCCGTGATCGGCGTCGCGGCCTTCTCGCATTTTGAAAACCTCAAGACCGGCGCCGAGCGAATGCTTGGCCTGCCGACGCCCGACGAGGTCGCCGAGCTGCACGCCGCGGCGCAGTTATCCGCATCCCGGCCAGCCAAGCGCGGCTCAATGGTCGAGCTGACCGCCGAAAGCAACGGGCATTTCAACACCGAAGCCGACATCAACGGCCGCCCCATCGACGTCATGGTCGACACCGGCGCGACGATGGTGGCCCTGTCCTACGAGGACGCCGAGCGCGCCGGAATTTTCCTCGGCGACAGCGACTTCACGCGCGCCGTCTCTACCGCAAATGGCGTCGCACGCGTCGCCCCCGTCACCCTCGAACGCGTCTCCATCGGCGGCATCACCGTCCGCGACGTACCGGCTGCAGTGGCCGAGCCCGGACGCCTCAAAACCTCATTGCTCGGCATGAGCTTCCTCTCCCGCCTGTCGCGCTTCGACATGCGTTCGGGCCGGTTGACGCTGCACGAATAGCACGCAGTTTTCCGCCACAATCCCGTGCGTCCTTTCGGCCCTCTCCGCCAGGGATCGACACCCCGCCCCGCCACGTTTAAACCCACCCGCATCATCCGGCCGCCAAGGAGATTTCCATGCTGCCGCCGCCGCGCTCCGATCTGAAACCGAACACCTATGATTTCGAGCGCCTCCCCCTCGTCAAACCGACAGGATTTCGCGAATACGACGCCCGCTGGCTGTTTCCGCAGGAGATCAACCTCCTCGGCCTCACCGCCGTCGGCCTCGGCATGGCGACGCTCTTCGCCGAACGCGGCGTGCCAAAGCGCCTCGTCACCGGACACGACTATCGCGCCTACTCCGCATCGGTGAAGCAGGCTCTGATCAATGGATTGCTCGCCGGCGGCTGCGAGGTGCACGACATTGGCCTTGCTCTTTCGCCGATGGCCTACTTCGCGCAGTTCGATCTCGACGTCGAAGGCGTGGCGATGGTCACCGCCTCCCACAACGACAACGGCTGGACCGGCATCAAGATGGGCATGGCGCGCCCGCTCACTTTCGGTCCCGATGAGATGAGCCGCCTCAAGGAGATCGTTCTCACCGGCGCCTACAATCCCGCCGACGGCGGCAAGCTGATCTTCGTGCCCGACATGGCAGAGCGCTATATGAAGGCGCTCGCCGACCGCCCGAAGTTGAAGCGAAAGCTGAAGGTCGTCGCCGCGTGCGGTAATGGCACCGCCGGCGCCTTCGCGCCCAAGGTGCTTGAAGCCATCGGCTGCGAGGTCGTGCCGCTCGATGCCGATCTCGACTATACGTTCCCGCGCTACAATCCCAATCCCGAGGACATGGAAATGCTGCACGCGATCGCCGAGGCGGTCGTGAAGCACAAGGCGGATGTCGGCCTCGGATTCGACGGCGATGGCGACCGTTGCGGCGTCGTCGACAACGAAGGACACGAGATCTTCGCAGACACCGTCGGCGTGATGCTGGCGAGGGACATCTCCGCGCGCCACAAAAACGCTGTGTTCGTCGCCGATGTGAAATCCACCGGCCTCTTCCTCACCGACCCGGTGCTGCAGGCGAACGGCGCCAAGGCGCTCTATTGGAAGACCGGCCACTCCTACATGAAGCGCTACACCTTCGAGCAGAAGGCGCTGGTCGGCTTCGAGAAGAGCGGGCATTTCTTCTTCCAGCCCCCGCTCGGCCGCGGCTATGACGATGGCATCGTCGCAGCGCTTGCCGTGTGCGACATGCTCGATCGCGCGCCCGGAAAAACGATGGCCGACCTGAAGCGCGAACTCCCGAAGACCTATCAGTCCCCGACCATGTCGCCGCATTGCGACGACGAAAAGAAGTATGGCGTCGTCGATAAAGTCGTGGCGCACTACACGAAGCTCGCCGCCGAAGGCAGCAAGGTTGCGGGCCAGAAAATTCGCGATCTCGTCACCGTCAACGGCGTCCGCGTCACGCTCGAGGATGGCACCTGGGGCCTGGTGCGCGCATCGTCGAACAAGCCCGAGTTGGTCGTCGTAGTCGAAAGCCCGACATCCGAAGCCAATATGAAGGCCATCTTCGCCGACATCGACGCCGAGCTGTCGCGCCATCCTGAAGTCGGCGCCTACAATCAGAAGATCGTCGCCTGAGACGTATCGACGAGAATCGGTCGGGAGCGCTGGTCGACCAGCGCTCCTCACCACAATAGATCGATCAGAAATCGGATCGAGATCGTCGCCAGGAACGCGGCAAAGCACAGCTCCAGCGTTCGCCGCGGAATACGGTGTGCGAGCCGCACGCCGAAAGGTGCCGCCCACACGCTGAGCGGGGCCACGATCACCGCCGCAAGCAGGTTCACGTAGCCGATCGAGAACGGCGGCAGGCCGCCAGCGTTCCAGCCGGCCCATGCGTAGCCGACGACGCCGGGTATCGCGATCAGCGGGCCGACGCCAGCCGCAGTCGAAACCGCCTGCAGGATCGGCTTGCCGAACAGCGTCAGCAGCGGCACGACGAACGTCGCACCGCCGATGCTCATCAGCGTGGAAATGAAGCCGACGAGCAGTCCGCCAACCTGCGGCCACGGCGAAGCCGGCAGATGATCCGATATCCGCCAGTCCTCGCGGCCCAGCGCCATCTTGAGCGCAATGACCGTCGC
>JASBSU010000032.1 GCA_030148725.1 Hyphomicrobium sp. | reverse complement strand
CGGCAATCCCGATCTCGTCGGCGGCGTGCGCGGCTCGTTCCCGATCGACGGCGAATACGGCCAGTGGGCGTACCTCAACTGGGCCGCGAAATTCGCCATCGACAGCTTTCTTGTCGAGAAATTGATCTAAGTCATTCCAGCTCCTCGTTAAAGTTGCGAATAAATCGCAACAGAAGGCTGCGACATAAAGTGGGGTGACGGCGATGCCACCTCCGATGTAAAGCGGTCAAAACGGCGGGCAGGACGGGTTAGAGAGCGTGGATTACAACCGCATTTTCCAGGACGCGATCGATCGCCTTCATGCCGAGGGCCGCTACCGCGTTTTTATCGACATCCTGCGTAACCGGGGCAACTACCCGAACGCGCGCTGCTTCGCCGGCCATAACGGCGCGCGCCCGATCACCGTCTGGTGCTCGAACGACTATCTCGGCATGGGCCAGCATCCGGACGTGATCGCCGCGATGGAAGAGACGCTGCGCGACGTCGGCGCGGGCTCGGGCGGCACGCGCAACATCGGCGGCAACACGCACTATCACCTCGAGCTTGAGAACGAGCTTGCCGAGCTTCACGGCAAGGAAGCCGCGCTGCTCTTCACCTCGGGGTATATCTCGAACGAGGCGACGCTTTCCACGCTCGGCAAGCTGCTGCCGGGCTGCATCGTGTTTTCGGACGAGCTGAACCACGCCTCGATGATCGCGGGCATCCGCGGCGCGGGCTGCGAGAAGCGCGTGTTCCGTCACAACGATCTCGAACACCTCGAAGAGCTGCTTGCCGAGGCGCCAAGGGATGCCGCGAAGCTGATCGCCTTCGAAAGCGTCTACTCGATGGACGGCGACATCGCGCCGATCGCCGAAATCTGCGACCTCGCCGACAAGTATAACGCGCTGACGTATCTGGACGAGGTCCACGCGGTCGGCATGTACGGCGACCACGGCGGCGGCATTTCGGAGCGGGACGGCGTCGCGCATCGCCTCACCATCATCGAAGGCACGCTCGCCAAGGCGTTCGGCATCATGGGCGGCTACATCGCGGCGTCGAAGACGCTGACGGACGTGATCCGCAGCTACGCGCCGGGCTTCATCTTCACGACCAGCCTTGCGCCGGTGCTCGTCGCGGGCGCGCTCGCCAGCGTACGGCACCTGAAGTCGTCAAGCGCCGAGCGGGAGGGTCAACAGGCCGCCGCCGAGATGCTGAAGACGAAGATGCAGGGCGCGGGTCTGCCGGTTATGCCGTCCACCACGCACATCGTGCCGCTGCTCGTCGGCGATCCTGCGAAGTGCAAGAAGATCAGCGATATCCTGCTCATTGAGTACGGCGTTTACGTGCAGCCGATCAACTACCCGACCGTGCCGCGCGGAACGGAGCGTCTGCGGTTCACCCCCGGCCCCAACCACAGCGAAGCGATGATGGACGACCTCGTCCGCGCACTCGCGGAAATCTGGGACCGCCTGGAAATGCGCATCGCGGCCTAACGGGCCTTTTCGAGATACGGACGCGGGTCTACGGCAACAAAACCCGGCGTCGTTCCGGCGAAATGCTCCAGCCAGTATTTGTGGCCTGATCCGACGAGCACCAGCACGCGCTCGCCTGGCTTCGCGATAAGGCCGATCTTGGCGAACATCTTGGCGTTTCGCATGTACCACATGGCGTTCAGCACGGCGCCCGGCTGATCCTCGCCGTCGCCGAAGCGGAGCATGCCGTAGTAGCCTTTCGCGTGTTCGGCCGCGTTGCGGGCAGGGTCGTTGATGGTGAGCAGCAGTTCGGAGATCGACTGAGTTTCCTGCGCCTTCGTCTGCGCCTCGGCCTGCTGCCGGAAATAGTCGAACACCGCGTCGAGTTCGCCCTTCTGTCCGTGGGCGGTGGCGAAGACTTCTACCGGGCCGAACGGAAAGTAGTCAGGCTCGCCGGGTCCGGGTTGCTCATCGAAGCCGTAGACCTCGGCGTGGCCGAGCTTTCGAGCCAGCCGGAAGCCGATCTGGACGACCTCGTTGGTCTTCGTCTCCAGGTCTTTGGGCTTGAATGCTCGGTATCCGGGAACCGTGAACGGCTGGGGATACTGCCATTCCACCAGCACCTTGTCGGGCTTCCACGCCGCGAGCGCGTCCGTCAGCCGTTCGAGTTCCGCCTGCCGGGCAGGGGCGGTCACGTCGTCCGCCTTCACGTTCGCCTTGTCCATACCGGCGTTCGAGAAATGGTAGGTGCCGAGCACCATGATTGAAGTGTCCGCGGCGGCAGCCGGGAAGGCGATGACGGCCCCGATGAGGGCAAGCGTGGCAATGCGCATGGAACCTCCCTGTTTGTGTATTATTTATGCAATACACTTCCTCGATAGGCAAGCCGCACCGCGCACGCTAAGCTCCCGTCATGGCGACGAAAACCATCAACCTCGCGCGTCAGGGCGGCGGCAGCCACGGCGCGTTCACCTGGGGCGTTCTCGACCGGCTGCTGGAGGACAAGCGCATCGAACTCTCCGCCATTTCGGGCACCAGCGCGGGCGCGATGAACGCCGCCGCGCTTGCGCAGGGCTGGGTGACGGGCGGTCGCGACGGCGCGCGGGAATGTCTCGACCGCTTCTGGAAGCGCGTTTCCGATGCGGCGATGTTCGTGCCCGTGCGCGATACGCCGTGGAGCGACTGGTGGGCGGCGTGGACCGGGCACGGCACGCCGGGCCGCGAAATCCTCCGGCGGGTATCGCGTGCCATGAGCCCGTATCAGTTCAATCCTGCGGGTCTCAATCCACTGCGCGATATCGTTGCCGACTCCTTCGATTTCGAGAAGATCGGGAGTTGCAAGGCGCTGACGCTGTTCATCGCGGCCACCAACGTGTTCACGGGCAAGGTGCGCGTGTTCTCGGGTCACGAGGTAACGGCGGATGTGCTCGCCGCCTCCGCCTGCCTGCCGCAGCTCTTTCAGGCGGTCGAGATCGACGGCGAGCCCTACTGGGATGGCGGCTACATGGGCAATCCGGCACTGTTCCCGCTGTTCTACCACCCGGGGCCGGAAGACATATTGCTGGTGCAGGTCAGCCCGATCGAGCGCCGACAGCTGCCCACCAGCGTCGAGGACATCGACAACCGCATTGACGAGATCGCCTTCAACGGCTCGCTTCTGCGCGAACTGCGCGCCGTCGAGTTCGTCGACCGCTTGATCGAGACCGGCCAGATCGTCGCGGGGAGGCGGTATCGCAAGATCCTGATGCACCGTGTCGACGGCGGGGAGGAGCTTGCCGCCTATTCGCCGGCGACCAAGGTAAATGCGGACTGGCCTTTCCTCACCGCCCTGCGCGACCTCGGGCGGGTGAAGGCGGAGCAGTGGCTGAAGGCGAACTACGGGGCCGTGGGGAAGACGGCGACGCTCGATCTGAGGGGGATTTTTGAATAGCGTAGAGGT
>JASBSU010000039.1 GCA_030148725.1 Hyphomicrobium sp. | reverse complement strand
ATCTGCTCGCCAATCTCGCCAGAACGCAACAGCGACTCCAGCCGCACGACGAACGCGTCTTCACCCGCGCCTGCGCTGGCCAGAAGGAAAAGCACGCGGCAGGTCTGCTCACTCGTCCACGTGCGTGCGTCAAGGCCGGGCCGAACTGAAGCGCCCGCCGCCATCTCCGCCTGATCAAGTTGCAGCGCCTCACGCCCAGCGCGTCGCGGTGCAAGACCGACTGCACGCACAAGCGCCATGCCGGCTGGCGCCTCGGCAATTCGCGCCGTCTGCCCATCGACCCACGACAACGATTCCGGGCTTAGTCTGCGCGCGAGCCAGCCGCGCAGAAGCTGTATCCGATCACTGATCTCGCTGGCCACGTGCACGTTCGCCTCAGCTTGCCGGGACGTATCGCTGAAGGACGTAGGTGAACCCGAAGCAGATGAGGCAGGCGATGGCTGCATAGGTGGAATCCGTCGTTGTCGAGAACAGAGTGTCATTGAGCGCCACGGCTGCGATCAGCAGCCCCACCGCGGCCGAGACGTCCCCGGCCGCGCGGCGCCGCAGCAGTTGAGCAACGCGAACAGCGCAAACGCCGAGCCCCGCCAGCGCGACCAATGCCCATATCGAAAAGTCGGTCGCCGGCAGCGCGACAACCAGAGGTGCCGCCAGCAGGATCAGCGGCCACAGGCTACTGACGCTGTTGAGGCTCTCCTGCCGCGCAACGTAGGTGATGCCGGCCACATAGAGCAGCATCGCTGCCGCCGGGAGCAGCGTCGCGTCTGCAACCGAGCCGGCGACGGCAGCCGCAGCCACAACGTAGACCAGCGCACGACACAGCCCCATGACGAACGGCGCGACTGGATTACCCTTGTGGCGCCAGTTGTAGACGAGGATCGCCGCGCCCAGAGCAAGCCCGGCGAACAACGCAGCGCCATTGATGCTGCCGAGCGTGACAATCCCCACGACCAGCAGCGCACCACCGGCGACGAACACCGCATCGGCTTCGATATCGCCCGCCGGGATCGGCCGCTCCGGCCGCTCCTGCGCGTCGATCTTTCGATCAAAGGCATCGTTTAGGAACATGCCGGCGACGTACATCACCGAGACGGCCGCGCAAAGCACCAGAACCAGCTCAACCCCGGCACCGCCCGCCAGCGCACAACCGGCAATGACGTTGCTCCACACCGTCGGCAGGTTCGACACGCGGCCGAGCTTCAGCGCCGTGCGCCAGCCGCTCACGCGCCGAGTTGCGAGCGTACCCATGCCAGCTCCCGCGCAATGTCCGTTGCCATATCGCTGCCGCGTAGATCTGCCGGCAGTACGTTCCAGGTGTACGTTTCGACCTCAAGATGCGGCGCCATCGCGTGCCTACGGCAGGCCGCAAGGACTTCAGCCAGCGTCTCCTGCGTCGACTGCAACGCCCCGTATGCCGACTGGAACAGAGGCACGTGGCAATGCACGCGCCATTCCCCGCCGGCCCGCCCAGCGCGCAGAGCGGCGATAGCATCCGGCAGATCGCGATAGCGCGTCAGCCTCCCGCCGCGCGCTTCGACGGTCTGATGCAGATAGATGCCGTCGTCGAACTCCGCCAGCAGGTCGATGGCGCTTTCATCGACCGACGGCACGCGAAGCGCCGAGCTGAGCTGGATTTTCGGAACCCTGATGCCGACCGCCGAAAGTCTCCCAAGACACTCGATGGGGTTCTCGAACTCGACGCTGGCATGGCAGACGTCGAGGCAAATCCCAAGATGCCGCTGCAAAGCCTCACGAGCCGAGCGCGTGGGCAGGTCGGTCAGCCGCTTGAAGCTCTCGACGGCCGTTCGCCCGAAAAGCTGATCGCGAAAGAAGTCGATGGCCTCGTCGATCGTTTCAAGGAAGCAGCAAGGCTCCGGCTCCAGCGCCAGCGAAATCTGCTTTCCCGTTTCCTCCGCGATCCTGTGCAGATGCGCAGCATGCCGAACCAGCAGCTCGGTCATGCGCGCTACGTCGCCACCGCTCTCGATGCTGGCCTTGTAAGCACCGGGCACAGTGCTGATGCTTCCCTCGACGCCGCCCGGCAGCAGAGCCGCCAGCAGGTCCGCACAGCGATTGGAGAATTTCAGGCGCCGTTCGTCGCGCCAATCGGGTTCATAGACCTGCTCTTTGACCCGCGTGCCGTGAAACGAGCCGTATGGAAACGCGTTGATCGTGAAGACATAGAGACCGGCACCCGCCAGAAACTCCTGCAGCGCCGCCAGTTGCCCTGGCGCCCCGAGGTCCTGCGCGGCCACGGCCGAAAGCCGCAGACCAACCCCCATCGGCTGGTCGGGCGACACCTGTGCTTTCACCGCGGGGATCGAGGCGCGCAACGCCACATCGATATCCGACCACCGCTCACCTGCATGAATGTTCGTGCAATAGGTGAGATGCGGCGAGCCCGGAAGCTGCAACTGCATCACGCACCACCACGATACAACCAGTCGATGGACTGCTCGATGAGCGCGTGGTCCATGCTGTTGACGTCGACGCTCGTGCCAATGCCGGACAGCAGCGTCACAGTGAGTTCGCCGCCGAGATGTTCGCGGAACTCTTCCAGCCCTGCGAGCAGATGGCGCTCACCCTTTGCATTCCGCGCGTCGCAGCCCGGATGCCAGAGCGAGAAGCCCAGGCGCTCCAGCAGTGCCCGAACCCGCAAGTCCTCACCAGCCGGCAGTAAACCTGCCAGCACCGAGTAGCGCGTATCGAGTGCGATACCGATGGCTACCGCCTCGCCATGCCGCAGCTCATAGTTGGAAAGACCTTCCAGCTTGTGCGCCGACCAATGTCCGAAATCCAGCGGGCGCCCGCTACCACGCTCGAACGGATCGCCTCCGGTCGCGATCTGGCGCATGTGCAGCAGCGCGCAATGCCGGATCAGCCTGTCGAGCGGCTCCGACGCGAAGAGCGCCAGCGCCTCGGCCTTATCCTCCAGCCAATCGAAGAACGCGCCGTCCCGGATCAGCGCAACCTTCACGGCCTCCGCCATTCCGGCGCGCTTATCGCGACCCGGCAGAACGTCGATGAATGCAGAATCGTTGATGACGGCAATCGGCGGCACAAACGTGCCAAGCATGTTCTTGAAGCCGAACGCGTTCACACCGTTTTTGACGCCGACGCCGGAATCGTTCTGGGCAAGAACCGTCGTCGGAATACGAATATGCCGGATGCCGCGATGCGTCGTGGCCGCGACATATCCGATGAGGTCGAGCATCGCGCCACCGCCAACGGCAACAACATACGAATGGCGGTCGAGGCCGAGTTCTACGAGCTGTCGCTGCAGGCGCTCGACGATTTGAGGATCATTCTTTGACTGCTCGCCGCCGGGAACGATCTCCACCGGCCCCGCGAGCGTGACGCCTTGCCCCGCGCGCGCGAGGTAGACTCCGATGCGACGCGACAGGTCCGGCATCTCCCGCACCACGCCCTCGTCGACGAACACCGCGACCCGCCGCAAAGCGCCGCCAGGCGACCGCGTCAACGCCTCGATCAGGGTCGAATTGTTTTCTGAAAAGACATCTCTAGAGAAATAGACGGGAAATTCGTAGTCGACTGTAAAGCGCTGAACGAAAGCCCGCTCTTCTCCATATGATTCAACTTTGGCCAATGCATCGCTGAGTGCCTTGCCCACGCGCTTCCCCTTACCCAATCTATTCTTTGCCAGCTTGCTGCTGACATTTGCCGAACGCACCCGCCGGAGCGTCGGAAAAGTCTTCAAAAGCCGCGACCGCTGCGACACCGAGCCTCCGTCGGTGCGTCAATCATGCGCGCTTTGATGCGCGCAAGCAACTGCGATTGCTAGCACGTGTCATTCCCGTGCATTTTTGCCACCAACTCCCTTGACCTCATGTCGCAGCCGTGCTTGCATCGCATACGCGGTGACCAATATCGTCGGTCAACTGAAGAAATGCGGTCGCTTGCAAAATTTTGCAATGCGAAAAATGTCGC
>JASBSU010000029.1 GCA_030148725.1 Hyphomicrobium sp. | reverse complement strand
AAGGGATCGACATCACAGATTCCAGCCTGCAAGCTGGCGTGCGCCCGGTGCTCCTCGCTTACGACAACGTCACCGATGCCGGCGAGGCCGCCACGCACATTGTGCCGGTGGGTCCGCTCTCCGAAGCTCTGCGGGAGGCTGTGTCGCGTCGGGCCTCGATCTCCCTCCTCGCGCCGGTCGATGCGATCGGCTTCGCGGCCGAGGAGACAGGCGCGCGCGTCAAGCTGGCGGATGGGCGCGAAATCGTTGCGTCGCTGGTCGTCGCCGCCGATGGACGCAAGTCGGCGTTGCGCGAGGCGGCCGGCATCAAAGTGATCGGCTGGAGCTATCCGCAGACGGGAATCGTCACGACGGTGCGGCATGACCGGCCGCACGGTGGCCGGGCGGTCCAACATTTCCTGCCGGCGGGGCCGTTCGCGATCCTGCCGCTGACGAGCAATCGCGCGTGCATCACCTGGACGGAAGATGCTCGGGAGGCGAAGCGCATTCTGGCGCTCGACGATGCCGCCTTCCTTGCCGAGGTCGAGAAACGGTTTGGCGGCAAGCTGGGTGCCGTCACGCTCGACGGCCCGCGCCAGTCGTGGCCGCTCGAATTGCATCTGGCGCGGCGCTACGTCGGGTCGCGCTTCGCGCTGGTCGGCGACGCGGCGCACGGCGTACACCCGCTGGCGGGACAGGGGCTGAACCTCGCCTTCCGGGATGTCGCGGCACTGACGGAGGTGATCGCGGAAAACGTGCGTCTCGGCTTCGACGCCGGCAACGGGGAGGCACTGTCGCGGTACGAGCGCTGGCGGCGGTTCGATTCCGCCATCTCGGCGGCGACCTTCGACGCCATCAACCGGCTGTTCTCGAGCGATGCTTCGCTGGTGCGGTCGGTGCGTGAGGTGGGGCTCGGGATCGTCGACCGCGTGCCGATGCTGAAACGGTTCTTCGTTGCCGAGGCGGCCGGGCTGACCGGCGAGCTGCCGCGGCTGCTGCGGGGCGAGCCGGTCTAGGTCGCGTAGACAAGCGCGAGGGCTATTGCCAGGCGCTGTCGTCGTCCGCTTCGCCCGGGCCTTCGTCGTCCGGGCTGCTCGCGGGCATGACCACGACGACGTGGCCTGCCGGAACATCGACGACCGGCACGAACGCATCGGTGAACGGAATGAACTCCGTCTGCTGCTGACCGTCGAGGCGCACCTCGATCAGGTCGCCGGCACCGAAATTCTGCACGGAGACAACGGCGCCGACTGTCTCACCGGCTTCGTTGAGCGCTTTCAGTCCGATCAGGTCGGCGTAGTAGAACTCACCTTCCTCGGCGGGAGGGAGCTTGTCGCGCGAGACGTAGAGTTCCGTACCGCGCAGCGCCTCGGCGCCGTTGCGGTCATCGATGCCGGCAACATGCGCGATCACGCCCTTCGGCGTCACACGCACGACCTTCAGCCGAAATTCCTTCGTATCGTCTTTCGAACGCAAAGGCCCGTAGGCGGCGATGTCAGCGGGATCGGCTGCGAAGCTGTCGATGACGACATCGCCGCGGATGCCGTGCGCGGTGACGATGCGGCCGAGCAGAAGGCGGGGAGCTTTGTCGGTCATCGGCCCTTGATGGAGAAGCTAGGTCGGAGGCGGACCAAGGTACCTGATCTGCACGCCCAGCGAAGCACCGGCTATCTGGATGAAGGCGGCCGTATCGGTCGGGGTGTCCGAGAAGGCGCCGACAACGTCGAGCGAGGCGCCCGCAGGGCCAGCGGCGAAACCTGTCACCAGAACGCCGTCGGGGGGAATTTCGAGACGCAGGCGCACCCGGTTGAGATTGCGCCTGTCGTCATACTCATAAGCGCCGGTGAAGACCGCGCCCATCGGATCGGAGCCGATGACGGTGCCGGAGCGGAGGACCGCGAGGCCACTACCTTCCTCCGGCTCGCCATCGTGCGTCGCCGCAAACTTCAACGCGTACAAACCGTCCCGAAGCATCCCTTACCCCCTTGGCGGGGCCCGCCCCGCGCAAGGAAACAATGCACGCCAAGGTTGAATTGTGCGTTAGCGGCGGCCGTCTGCTAACGCTCAGCCCTCGGCGCCGGCAGCGGCGGCTTCCGCAGCCTTGGCGGCCTTCTCAGCCTGTGCGGCCTCGCGCTCAAGGCGCTTCTTCTTCGGCTTGGCCTTGTCAGGGTTGTTCGACGGCGTGCGCTTCATGAGGCCGGCGGCATCCAGGAAGCGGGCGACGCGGTCGGTCGGCTGGGCGCCGACGCCGACCCAGTACTTGGCGCGGTCGAGATCGAGCTTCACGCGGGCTTCGTCGTCCTTCTTGAGCATCGGGTTGAAGGTGCCGATCTGCTCGATGTAGCGGCCGTCGCGGGGCGAGGCGGTGTTGGCGACGACGATGTAGTAGTAGGGGCGCTTCTTGGCGCCGCCACGGGCGAGACGGATCTTCACGGACATTGTCTTTTCCTTCGTGTGTCTGGTGTTGGGTTTGAATGATGCGTTGGTGTTGAGATCTACTTCTTCTTTCCCGGAAGGCCGGGGAATTTTGGAAAGCCGCCGCCGAGGCCCGGCAAACCGGCGCCAAGGCCGGGGAGCTTCGGCATACCGCCCGAGAGGCCAGGAAGGCCCTTCGGCATCCCCGTGGGGATGGCGTCCTTCAATTCCTGCGGGAGCTGCTCAAGCGCCTTGGGGTCGAGCTTGCCCAGCTCCTCCTGCATCGCCGCCATCTCGGCTTCGGAAGGCGCTGCGCCGCGGCCACCACCGCCCACGAGGCGGTTGAGCATGCCCTTGTTGCGGCCGAGCGACTTCATCATGTCGGCCATCTGGCGGTGCATTTTGACGAGCTTGTTGACGTCCTCGACCTTGGTGCCGGAGCCCGCCGCGATGCGGCGCTTGCGCTTGGCGTCGAGCACCTTTGGGTTGCGTCGCTCGTGCGGCGTCATCGAGGTGATGATGGCGTGCTGACGCTTCAGGATGCTGTCGTCGAGGTTCGCCTCGGCAATCTGAGACTTGATCTTGCCCATACCGGGCAACATTCCGAGCACGCCAGACATGCCGCCGATACGCTGCATCTGCTTCAGCTGCTCGGCCATGTCGTCGAGATCGAAGACGCCCTTCTTCATCTTCTCGGCGATCTTCGTCGCCTTCTCGGCGTCGATGGTCTGGGCCGCCTTCTCGACCAGCGAGACGACGTCACCCATGCCGAGGATGCGCGAAGCGACACGCGCGGGGTGGAAGTCTTCCAGTTCGTCCCAGCGCTCGCCGACACCGAGCAGCTTGATAGGCTTTCCGGTGACGGCGCGCATCGACAGAGCCGCACCGCCGCGCGCATCGCCGTCAGCGCGCGTCAGGACGATGCCGGTGATGCCGACTCGCTCGTCGAACGATTTGGCGACGTTGACCGCGTCCTGACCGGTGAGGCTGTCGGCGACAAGCAACGTCTCGTGCGGACGGGCGATGTCGCGCACTTCCGCGGACTCGCGCATCAGCTCTTCGTCGATGTGGATGCGGCCCGCAGTGTCGAGGATGACGACATCGTAGCCGCCAAGCCGGCCGGCATCGAGGGCGCGCTTGGCGATCTGCTGCGGGGTCTGGCCGGCGACGATGGGCAACGTGTCGACGCCCGTCTGATCACCGAGGACGCGGAGCTGCTCCTGGGCTGCAGGCCGCCGCACGTCGAGCGAGGCCATCAGCACTTTTTTCTTGTCGCGGTCGGTGAGGCGCTTGGCGATCTTCGCGGTGGTGGTCGTCTTACCGGAGCCCTGCAGGCCGACCATCATGATGGCGACGGGCGGCGCGGCGTGCAGATCGATCGTCGAGGATTCCGAACCGAGCATGGCGACAAGCTCGTCGTTGACGATCTTGACCACCATCTGGCCCGGCGTGACGGAGCGCAGGACTTCCTGACCGACCGCCTTGGCCTTCACCTTCTCGGTGAAGTCGCGGACGACATCCAGGGCGACGTCGGCCTCGAGCAGCGCGCGGCGCACCTCGCGCATCGCCTCGGCGACGTCGCTCTCGGTGAGAGCACCGCGGCGCGTCAGCTTGTCGAGAATGCCGGATAGGCGATCTGACAGCGATTGGAACATGCTCGTCCTTCGACCTGAGCGCCCGGGCGCATGAGATGCCAAAGCGCAAACGAAAATCGCACCCGCGGGCGCAACGCGCTGGCGGGTGTTGACCCCCCTGCCTCATTCACCGGTCAATGACGATGGTGAGCGGACAGGGCGGCGGCTCTGAGAACAGGGCCGTCGTGATTGGCGCGGACAATGCCCTCAGGGCGCCTTTCCTGTCAACATCGGCCGATTTACCGGGAAATATCGCCCAGATTGCGGGCTTCGGCACGCGCCTTGGCCTGCTCCCTGGCTTCGCGACGGACGCGGCGGCGCCACTGGCGGGCGATTTTGGTGACGCGCCGCATGGATTGGCGCTCCGCCCGGGTGAGGCAGATGCAGGCGCCACAGCGCGGGCAGGGCCGGGGCGTTATCAGGGATAGTTGCAGCAGTCTGCGACTGGCCCGCGAGATCGGAGCGTGGTGCGACGGCTGATCAGGCATCGTGGGTCTCCGGTGGCCGCGGGACGGCTCCCGCAATTATCCTCAATTGGCAAACATCCGCCAGGGTTCCATCGCCGAAGTGCGTGCGTTCGCCTCGGCCAGGGGGTCGTCCGTGGGAGCGGTTGCCAGGGCCGAGGGGGCGGGCGATGCTCGGTTCCGATAGTTATTGGAGACGGCCGATGCGGGTAAGTAACTGGGGGCTAGTGCGGTGCACGGCGGCTCTGATGCTGGCATTCATGGCGGGTGAGGCCGTTGCCGGCGAACTCTCGGCACGCGACGTGGTTGGCGCCTTATTCAAAGCGACGCCAGGAGCGACACCCGACCTATCCGGCAAGGACCTCAAAAGGCTCGATCTGGCGGGCGTCGACTTCAAAGGCGCCAAGCTTGCGAAGGCGGATCTGTTCGGCGCGGATCTTGCCCGCGCGAACATGGCGAAGACGGACCTCTCAGGCGCGATGCTGGATCGCGCCACCATTACCGGCACGAACTTCTCAGGCGCGGACCTCGCCGGCGCTTCCATCCTGCGCCCCAACGTATTCTCGACGCTCGACGCCGTGCGCAGCGAGGTGCCGGACTTCTCGGACGCCAAACTCGCCGGCGCGCAGCTCAGCGGACATTTCGACCTGACGAGTTTCCGCGCGGCGGACCTATCGGGCGCTCGCATCGGACCTAAGGATCCCCGAAGCGAAGGTTTGGTGACCGGCAGAGTCGGTCTAAAGGGGTGCGATTTTTCCGGGGCAAATATGCGGGGAACCAATCTCAGCGGCTCGGGCGCGCAATATGCCAAGTTCATTGCAGCCGACCTCCGCGATGCGAACCTCGGTCAGGCGAATCTGAAGGGCGCGGATTTCAGCGGCGCAGACGTCACGGGCGCGGACTTCACCGGAGCGGTGCTCGACGGTGCCGAGTTCACGGGCGCGAAGGGCCTTGATCGCGCCCGCGGCCTCCAGGAAGGGCTGCGGCAAAGCGAAAGCACGCAGCCTACACCTTAGAGAGCCCTCACTCGGCCGGCGTGACGCGCAGCACCTCGCCGGTGCTGTCGTCGGTCAGCAGCCAGACAGCGCCGTCAGGACCGATGCGGACATCGCGGATGCGCTTGCCCTGGTCCTCGAGCAGCGTCTCGGCAGTGACGACGTCACCGCCATTTAAAACGAGGCGCTGAAGCTGAGTCCCGGCGAGAGCGCCCACTATCGCGTTGCCTTTCCATTCCGGGAAGAGATCTGCGTCGTAGAACGCCAGCTGCGATACCGCAATGGACGGAACCCAATAGTAGACCGGCTGCTCGAGCCCTTCCTTCTCGGTGCCCTCGCCGATTTTTGCCCCGGTGCCATACTCGGCTCCGTAGGTGATGATTGGCCAGCCGTAGTTCTTGCCGGCCTGGGTGTGGTTGAGTTCGTCGCCGCCTTGGGGGCCGTGCTCCAGCGTATAGAGCTGGTCGGAACCGGGGCGCAGCGCCGCGCCCTGCACACTGCGATGGCCGATCGACCAGACCTCCGGCGCCCAGCCGGGCAACTTCGGGTTGTCAGCAGCCGGCGTCCCGTCCGTGTTGATGCGCACGATCTTGCCAATGGTGTTGGCGGGATTCTGAGCTTCCTTGCGGAGGCTGTTGCGATCGCCGGTCGTGATGAACAACGTGCCGTCCTTGGCCCACACGAGGCGCGAGCCGAAATGGTGGCCGCTCTTGATCGCCGGCTCCTGGCGGAAGATGACCTTCAAATCGTCCAGGCGAGCGCTGTCACCCTGGAACACGAGCTTGGCGCGCGCGACCGCAGTGCGGTTCTTGCCCTCCTCAAGCGGCTCGCCGTAGGAAATGTAGATGATGCCCGTTTTCTCGAAGTCGGGCGCGAGGAGAACGTCGAGAAGACCGCCCTGACCGACCGCTGCGACCTCGGGAACGCCTTCGGTGATCGGCGGCGATAGCTTTCCGTCCTTACCAACAATGCGAAGTCGGCCAGGACGCTCCGTGACCAGCAAGCGGCCATCGGGGAGGAATTGCATGCCCCAAGGGTGTTCGAGACCTGCCGCAAACGTCTCGACCTTGACTTTACTTGGGGTTGCGGGAGCAGGTGCGTCCGTTGTGACGGCTGAAGCCGGTGTCGCCCCCATCAGTGCCGCGATCGAAAAAAGGGTGGCACACCGAAGTCTTGAGCGCATCATCAACGGACCTCCAATCGATTGTCTTTTTTGGCCTTCAGACCATATATGGGCTCTATGACGGACACTGCCAGCATCCCCTTCCGAAAGATGAACGGCCTCGGTAACGATTTTGTCGTGCTCGATGCCCGTCAGCGCCCCTTCGTGCTCGGAGCCGAGGAGGCGCGGCGCATCGGCGATCGCAAGTCGGGCGTCGGCTGCGATCAAGTCATTGTCATCGAGCCGTCAGATAAAGCCGACGTGTTCATGCGCATCTTCAACGCTGATGGCTCGGAGGTGAGCGCCTGCGGCAACGCCACGCGCTGCATTGCGCTGCTCGCCTCGGAAGAGATCGGCCGTCCCGACGTCAGCGTCGAGACGAGCGCCGGCCTGCTCAAGGCGAAGGTGGAAAGCGCCGGCAGCATCACCATCGACATGGGACGTCCGCGCTTTGCGTGGAACGAAATCCCGCTCGCCGAGCCGTTCGAGGACACGACCGGCATCGAATTACAGATCGGCCCCATCGATGCTCCGACGCTGCATACGCCGTCGGTCGTCAACGTCGGCAATCCGCATGCCATCTTCTGGGTCGATGACGTCAACGCGCATGACCTCGGGCGCGCTGGACCCCTGCTTGAAAACCACCCGATCTTTCCCGAGCGCGCGAACATCTCGCTCGCCCAGGTGACATCGCCGAACAGCCTGAAGCTGCGGACTTGGGAGCGGGGGGCCGGGCTCACGCGGGCCTGCGGCACCGCCGCATGTGCCGCCGCCATTGCTGCAGCGCGCAAGGGGCTCACCGAGCGCCAGGTCGCCGTCGAGCTGCCCGGAGGGACGCTGTTCATCGAATGGACCGAAAACGATCACATCCTGATGCGAGGGCCGGCCGAGCTGGAGTTCGAGGGCACGCTCGAGCCTGATACTCTGTCGCGCGCACCTGTCTAGCGATCGTCAAAGTTGTCCATTATGACCGCCCGTAAGTTAACCTGCCGAATATCCCGTTTGCGCCAGGGTCCTCACGCGCGGATCGGCTCCCCATCACCCCGCGCGACAGCAACCGAGGTCACCTGAGCTGACATGGCCGATCCTTTCGTCATAACGCTCGGCTGCAGGCTCAATGCTTATGAGTCCGAGGTCGTGCGCCGGAACGCGGTGGCGGCGGGATTGGACGACGCCATCATCGTCAATACGTGCGCGGTGACAGGCGAGGCGGTGCGCCGGGCTACGCAGACCATCCGCAAGCTGCGTCGCGAGAACCCTTCGGCACGTATCATCGTGACGGGCTGCGCCGCGCAGACGGAGCCAGAGCGTTTCGCGGCGCTGGACGAGGTCGACCACGTCATCGGCAACGCGGAGAAGATGAAGCCGGAGACGTTCATCGGACTGGCGACGTCCGCATCGGAGCGCGTTCAAGTCGACGACATCATGAGCGTGCGCGAGACGGCGGGCCATCTCATCGATGGCTTCGGGTCACGCACGCGCGCTTACGTGCAAGTGCAGAATGGCTGCGATCATCGCTGCACCTTCTGCATCATCCCATTCGGGCGCGGACCATCGCGCTCTGTGCCGGCGGGTGAGATCGTCAATCAGATCCGCCGGCTTGCGGCGAAGGGCTGTCGCGAAGTCGTGCTCACGGGTGTCGACATCACGGCGTACGGCGCGGACCTGCCGGGAAAGCCCAGCCTCGGCGTGCTGGTGCGTCAGATCCTGAAGCTGGTGCCCGAGCTCGAGCGCCTTCGCCTGTCGTCGATCGATCAGGTGGAGACCGACGAGCATCTCATGCGTGCCATCGCCGAGGAGGAGCGGCTGATGCCGCACCTGCACCTCTCCCTGCAATCGGGTCACGACATGATCTTGAAGCGCATGAAGCGCCGGCACAGACGTGCCGATGCCGTCAGCTTCTGCAACAAGGTGCGACGCCTCAGGCCCGAAACGGTTTTCGGCGCCGACCTGATCGCGGGCTTTCCTACCGAAAGCGACGAGATGTTCGAAGCTTCGATGAGCGTCGTCGACGATTGTGCGCTCACCTATCTGCATGTGTTTCCGTTCTCGGCTCGCAAGGGAACGCCAGCGGCACGCATGCCGCAACTGGAGCGATCCGTGGTGAAGGAGCGTGCGGCGCGCCTACGCGAAAAGGGGGCTGCAACGCTGCATCGCTTCCTCGAGCAGCACACTGGCTCGGAGGTCGAGGTGCTGGTCGAGAACGGCTGCATCGGCCGTACGCGCCAGTTCGCCGAGATGCGCATGCCGCCGTCGATTGCGGCCGGTGCGATGGTGCGGGCGCGCGTCAGTGGCCATGATGGTCAGCGGCTATCCGGTGAGGTCATGGCGTGAGCGGCAAAGTACAAAGCACATTCGGACGGCTGTGGGGCAAGCGCACCGAAACGCCAGCGGCCGACACCGCGCCAACAAGCGATGCCGATGCGACGGCGGCGCCCGACGCGACGATCGAACCTATTCAGCCTCTGGAAGAGGCGGCCACGAAGACAAGCTGGTTCAGCCGCCTGAAGCAGGGGCTGGGCAAAACGTCCGCCAAGCTCACCGACGGCATCACGGGGCTGTTCACCAAGAAGAAGCTCGAAGCTGCAACGCTCGACGACCTCGAGGACTTGCTCATCGAGTCGGATCTCGGTGTCGCGACGGCAGAGAAGATCATCACGACGCTGCGCAAGGGCCGCTTCGAAAAGGACATCAGCGCCGACGACGTGCGCACGGTTCTCAAGACCGAAGTCGAGCAGGTGCTCGCTCCCGTCGCACAACCGCTGGTCGTCGACGCCACCCACAAGCCGCACGTGATCCTCATGGTCGGCGTCAACGGCACAGGCAAGACCACGACGATCGGCAAGCTCGCCGCGCAGTTTCGCGCGCAGGGCAAGAGCGTGATGATGGCGGCCGGCGATACCTTCCGCGCGGCGGCGATCGAGCAATTGAAGATCTGGGGCGAGCGCACAGGCGCACACGTTGTTTCCGGGTCCGCAGGGGCCGACGCCGCCGGGCTCGTCTACGATGCATTCGCGCGGGCCCGCGAAGAGGGCGTCGACGTGCTGCTGGTCGATACGGCCGGGCGCCTCCAGAACAAGGAAGGCCTCATGGACGAGCTGGCGAAGGTCGTCCGCGTCCTGCGCAAGATGGACCCCTCGGCGCCGCACGACGTGCTTCTGGTGCTCGATGCCACGACGGGGCAGAACGCTTTGTCGCAGGTTGACGTCTTCAAGGAGCGCGCGGGCGTGACGGGCCTCGTGATGACCAAGCTCGATGGGACGGCCCGGGGCGGCATTCTTGTCGCAATCTCCGCCAAACATGGCCTTCCCGTCCATGCCATCGGCGTTGGCGAGAGTATCGACGACCTTCAGCCATTCGATGCCGGCGAGTTCGCACAAGCCATCGCCGGGAGCTAGTCTCACCGGCGGGCGCAACCTAAATACGGCGAGCAGGAATTCTTAAGCAGATGAGGGTGATGTCCGGCAGATGAGAGCGCTGAAGCGATTGATGCCTTTCAACGCCGAGCAGACCGTGAACATTCTCGGTGAGTTCGGGCCGTTGGTGTTGATGTTCATCGTCAACGCCATGTACGGCATCGAAGCCGGAACATGGGCGCTCATCATCTCGACGGTGGTCGCGATCGTCGGCATGTACGTCGTCATAGGGCGACTGCCGATCTTTCCGCTCATCGCGTCGACCGTCACCGTGGTGTTCGGCGCCTTAACGATCATCACCCACGACCCGATGTGGGTGCAGATCAAGGTTACGATCTTCAACGCCATGTTCGCGGCGTTTCTGTTCGGTGGGCTGTGGCTGGATCGGAATTTCTTCAAGTACGTGTTCGAGAAGACGTTCCACTACACGAAGCGCGGCTGGGACAAGTTCACGTGGAACTTCGCCTGGTTCTTCGTGTTCACGGCGGTCGCCAACGAGGCCGTCCGGCTGACCTTCAAGGACGAGTCCATCTACAACATCCTCGGGATGCAAATGGACGGCGTCGGGATCTGGATCGCCTTCAAAGTGGCGATCATCATGCCACTTTCGGGGCTGTACGCCTGGTACCTGACGCGCCTGATGCAGCGGTACCGGGTCCCGGAAGGGCATGTCGAGCTCGAGGCTATCGCTGAGGCTCAGGAGCCTGCAGCCCCACAGGAAACCCCTGGGTCCGCGCGGCCGGCTGCGGCCAAGCCAACGGCGACTGCGCGCACGCCCAGCGAGCACGAGGCGAATTTGCGGTAGGCGAGCGCCGTCCGGCCAGCTAACAACAAGCATCTAGAGCAGGGAAGGACGTCAGATGGGCGAGCAGACAGCGACAAAGCCGGAGGAGGCGTCGGCGACGCGCTCGCAACTCCTGAAGCTCGCCGTCGAGGTCGGGCCGCTGATCGTCTTCTTCGTCGTCAATTCAAAGGCCGGCATTTACTGGGGAACGGGCGTTTTCATGGTCGCGACGATCGTGTCGCTGATCGCCTCGCGCTTCATATTCGGCCGCATTCCCGTCATGCCACTCGTGTCAGGCGCCTGCGTGGTCGTGTTCGGCGGCCTGACGCTGTGGCTGCAGGACGACCATTTCATCAAGATCAAGCCTACGATCGTCAACGGGCTCTTCGCTGCGGCTCTATTCGGCGGCCTGCTCGCCGGTCACTCGCTGCTGAAGGTGGTGTTCGGGGAAGTGTTCCGGCTGAACGAGGAAGGCTGGCGCAAGCTGACGCTGCGGTGGGCGTGCTTCTTCACGGTGCTGGCGGTGCTCAACGAAGTGGTTTGGCGGACAGTCTCCACCGACACGTGGGTGAGCTTTAAAGTATTTGCGATCATGCCGTTGACGATGGCGTTCGCCATTTCGCAGATCGGCCTACTTAAGGCGCATGAAATACCAGCCGACTGAGCGTTGCGCCGGCAGACGTTCTTTGTGCTGACTTTCTGCTGTCACTCTTATCGCCGCGTATTATTACGCTTTTAGTACGCGAAGAGTGTGGTTTTGCTCTGGACGAATTTGCGAAACTGGTATTTTCTCCAATCCGTACCGCATCCTATTCCACGCAGGCAAAGGTGGGCATGGGGGGTCGGAGATCGCTTGCGCGGCTCCGGTTCGTGCCCGCGTGACCTAAGAACACATGACACGTCAGAAACCACGAGACTCGGTGGGGGGCAGACTCGAGAGATCTCCCATCCACCTGCTGCATCGCGCGGGCCAATGCGCCAGCGACATCTTTCAGGGTGAGATGGCGGACGGCGATCTCACACCGCGCCAATACGCGGTGTTGGTTGCCGTCGCCCAAAACGAAGGCGTCAGCCAGACGCTGCTCGTCGAGAAAACCGGGGTCGACCGATCGACGCTGGCGGACATCGTGCGACGGATGCTCAAAAAGGGCCTCCTGCAGCGACGCCGGACGAAGGAAGATGCGCGGGCCTACGCGGTCAAGCTGACCGAAGAGGGCTGGCGGGTACTGAAGTCGACAGACCCACTGGCGAAGCGCGTCGACGATCGGATACTCGGGGTTCTTCCAGGTCAGCAACGCGAACGCTTCCTGCAGGATCTCAACCTGATCGTGAAAGCGCTCGGAAAGCTGCAGGCCGGAAACGGCGCCGACAGCGGCGAGTAGAAAAGAAAACGCCGAGCAAGACGATTGCTCGGCGTCATCTGTCGGCGCTCGCAAACGGCCTCAGGCGGCGTTCGGCAGAAGCTTGCGGGCGATGATCGTCTCGGCGATCTGCACCGTATTCAGGGCAGCGCCCTTCAGAAGATTGTCCGACACCACCCACAACGACAGACCGTTCTCGACGGTCGCGTCCTCGCGAATGCGCGACACATAGGTTCCGAACTCGCCGGCAGCCTCGACCGGCGTGACGTAGCCGCCCGGCTCACGCTTATCGACGACCACCACGCCCGGTGCGTCGCGCAGAATCGCTCGCGCTTCTTCCGGCGAGATCGGGTTCTCGAACTCGATGGTGACCGCTTCCGAGTGACCGACGAACACCGGCACGCGCACGCAGGTTGCCGTCAGCTTGATGGCCGGGTCGAGAATCTTCTTGGTCTCGGCCAGCATCTTCCATTCCTCTTTCGTGTAGCCGTCCTCCATGAAGACGTCGATGTGAGGAATGCAATTGAAGGCGATCTGCTTGGGAAACTTATTCGGCGCAACTTCCTGGCCGGGCACGTATTTGCCCTTGGTCTGCGACCACAACTCGTCCATCGCCTCCTTGCCGGCGCCGGAGACGGACTGATAGGTCGAGACCACGACGCGCTTGATCTTCGCGGCGTCATGCAGCGGCTTCAGCACGACGACGAGCTGCGCCGTCGAGCAGTTGGGGTTGGCGATGATGTTCTTCTTGGTGTAGCCCGCGATGGCGTCCGCGTTCACTTCGGGCACGATGAGCGGCACGTCGAGGTCATAGCGCCAGCACGACGAGTTATCGATGACGATGCAGCCCTTGGCGCCGATGCGCGGCGACCATTCCTTCGACACGCTAGAGCCCGCCGACATGAGGCAGACGTCGACCTTCGAGAAGTCGAACTGCTCGATATCCTGGCATTTCAGTGGTCGGTCGCCGAACGTGACCTCCGTACCGAGCGGGCGCCGGGAGGCGATGGCGTAAACCTCGTCCACCGGAAACTTGCGCTCAGCAAGCACCTTCAGCATTTCGCGGCCCACGTTGCCCGTGGCGCCGACCACGGCGACCTTGTAACCCATGGTATGACCCGAATTTTCCAATGCGGCGCCATTGCCGCATCCATCGGGCGTCACTTACGCGCCGTCGCCGCCCCGCGCAAGGGGCGAGGGAGCGCCCCGCCAAAGTCTGGCCCATCTGACCTGCGTCGGGCTTGCCGCGTCGACGCGTTCGCAAAGCCGACGCGGGCTTCGCTGCCAGGGCGACGGATCAGCCCGCGAGCTTCTTGAGTTCGCCGAGGATGGCGCTGCCCATCTCCGAGGTGCCGACCTTGGTCATTCCCGGCTGCATGATGTCGCCCGTGCGCAGGCCCGCGGCGAGAACACCGGCGATTGCCTTGTCGAGCAGGTCAGCTTCGCTGCCCATGTCGAAGGAATAGCGCAGCGCCATGCCGAACGAGGCGATGGTGGCGATCGGGTTGGCGAGACCCTGGCCGGCGATGTCGGGCGCGGAACCATGCACCGGCTCGTACAGCGCCTTGCGCTTGCCGGTCTTGGCGTCCGGTGCGCCGAGCGACGCGGACGGCAACATGCCGAGCGAGCCCGTCGCCATCGCGGCCTCGTCCGACAAGACGTCTCCGAACAGGTTGTCGGTGACGATGACGTCGAACTGCTTGGGGTTGCGGACGAGCTGCATGGCGCAGTTGTCGGCCAGGATGTGCTCGAGCTTCACGTCCGGTGCGTAGGCCTTGTGGGTGGCCGTGACAACCTCATTCCACAGCACGCCGGTCTTCATGACGTTGCGCTTCTCGGCCGAGTGCACCTTGTTGCCACGCTTGCGCGCCAGATCGAAGGCCACCTTGGCGATGCGCTCGATCTCGCTCGTCGTATAGACCTGCGTATCGACGGCGCGCTTCTCGCCGTTCTCGAGCGTCACGATCTCCTTGGGTTCGCCGAAATACACGCCGCCCGTCAGCTCTCGGACAATCATGATGTCGAGGCCTTCGACCAGCTCGCGCTTCAGTGAAGAGGCGTCGGCAAGTGCCGGATAGCAGATAGCCGGTCGCAGATTTGCGAAGAGCCCAAGGTCCTTGCGCAGGCGCAGAAGCCCGGCCTCGGGGCGCACCGCGTAGGGCACGCCGTCCCACTTGGGTCCGCCGACGGCTCCGAAGATCACCGCGTCGGCTTTCTGCGCCTTCTCCATCGCTGCGTCGGAGATGGCGACGCCGTGCTTGTCGTAGGCCGCGCCTCCGACGAGATCGGTGTCGGTGGCGAACTTCACGCGCCCAGCCGTGTTCAAAAAGTCGATGATCCGCTCGACCTCAGCGATTGTCTCGACGCCGATGCCGTCGCCGGGGAGCAGGAGCAGGTTATAGGTGGTCATTCGCCTGGGGCCTAAGCTGCGTGAGGATGATGGAAAGCGCGGTAGTGCTAGCGGCTCGGCCCCGTGGGAGCAAGAGGCGCTGCAGGGGCGGCTTGGATCAGCCGACGTAGGGGATCTGAACCAGCAGGAAGAACCCGTTTACCGTCAGGAGGGTGCCGAGGACGGCCAGGGCACCACTGAGGAAAAGCAAGGCACTGCCACCCGTGATGATCGAAACTGACGCAAGCACGATGGCGATCTGCAGCATGGCCTGGCCGTAATCGAAGTAGGGATCTTTCGACATCGCTACGTCGCGCTGCTGCTCGAGGTCGTGCGCCTTGACGGACAGCTCCTTCGTCCCTTCGCCGGTTTCAGGCTCGGAGGTGTAGCGCGCTTCGTCCTGACGGAGCTTGGCAAGGCGCTCGTCGATCATCGTGCGCGCAGCCTCGGGCATGCCCGGCTGGGACGCGAGCAGCACCTCGAACTCGGAAATCTGCAAGCGGATCTCGTGGCGGCGAATGTTCTTGGCCTGGAAGAAGGCCCAGGTATTCGCGGCCTCGATGTTGCGGGCGGTGGCGTCCTTGGTGGCATTGCCGCCGCCAACGCCGGCCACCGCGAGAATGACGGCGAGAATGCCGATGTAGACGGCGATCAGCCGGTCACGTTGTTTCTTGCCGTCGTCGCCTTCCATGGCGTCGGCCACATCCTGCAGTGCCATGCTCGCCCCCCCTCGCAGTTACGTCAGACCATGTCTTCGGGCGGAGCGTTGACGCTGCGGGACGGCAGCAGATCAGTGCGCTCCAGAGGCACGCCATCGCTGCCGAGGCTGTAGACGATCGGCGCGCCCGTCGCGAGTTCGCGGCTGAGGATCTCCTCGCCGGTGAGGTTCTCGAGGTTCATGATAAGGGCACGCAGCGAGTTGCCGTGCGCGACCACCAGCACCGATTTGCCGGCCTCAAGATCGGGCCAGATGTGCGAGCGATAATACGGCATCACCCGATCCTCGGTGTCCCTGAGGCTTTCGCCGCCGGGCGGAGGGATGTCGTAGCTGCGGCGCCAGATGCGAACCTGCTCCTCGCCCCAGCGCTCCTTCGCCTCGTCCTTGTTGAGACCGCACAAGTCGCCGTAATGGCGCTCGTTCAAAGCTTCCTCGAAATGGATCGGCATATTCTTCTCGCCGAGCTCAGACAGGATGATGTCGAGCGTGCGCTGCGCGCGCTTCAGCTTGCTGGTGTAGGCGACATCGAAGCGGATGCCGCTCGATCGCAGCATGCGGGCGGCAACCATCGCCTCGATGAGACCCTTCTCCGTCAGGTCGGGATTGCACCAGCCGGTGAACAGGTTGCGGCGGTTCCACTCGCTCTCTCCGTGGCGGATGAGCACGAGCGTTCTATTGGCTTGAGCGGCAGGTGCGATGGGGCGAGCTTCCACGTCTTAAAGACCCAACACGTCAGACATCGAGTAGAGGCCAGGGGCTTTGCCCTTGCCCCAGAGCAGAGCCTTCACGGCTCCGCGTGCGAAAATCGATCGGTCGCCCGCTATGTGGGCCAGCTCGATGCGCTCGCCGGGGCCAGCCAGGATGACCCGGTGGTCGCCGACGACGCTGCCGCCGCGCAATGTTGCAAAGCCTATGTCGCCGCGATTGCGAGGCCCGGTATGACCATCGCGGGCCCTGACGGCGTGGGGCTCCAGATCGATTCCGCGACCCTCGGCCGCAGCAGCGCCCAGCATCAGCGCGGTGCCGGAGGGCGCGTCGACCTTATCGCGGTGGTGCATCTCGACGATCTCGATGTCGTAATCCTCGTCCAGCGCCTCGGCAACGCGGCGCGTCAGGGCGACGAGGAGGTTCACGCCGAGGCTCATGTTGCCGGCCTTGATGATGGGCGCGTGGCGGGCTGCGGCAGCGATATGGGCTTCATCCTCAGCGGAAAGGCCGGTGGTGCCGATAACGTGAACGGCGCGCGCGTTGGCAGCGAGCCCGGCGAATTCGACTGTGGCTTTGGGGGACGTGAAGTCGAGGATGCCATCGCAGCGCGAGATGACGTCGAGCGCATCTGACGTCACCGGGATGCCGAGAGCCTTGATGCCGGCGACCTCGCCCGCGTCGGTCCCGATGAGAGGCGACCCCTGGCGTTCCACGGCACCGACGATGGTGCAACCGGCGGCGTGGGCTGCCCGGAGAAGCTCCTGGCCCATGCGCCCCCCAACGCCCATCACGGCGACTTTCATTCGGCAACCTCAAGGTCCAGCGAAGGAATGCGGCGCGGTATAGCAGCAGTCGCGGCCTTGAGGAAAGCGACCCTCTCAGCGGCGCCTTTACGCGGGCCAGGCAAGCCGCGGGGCGCCTGGTAACGGCCCTTACGATAAGCGGTCATTGGATGGGAGAAGTTCAACGTCGAGCGTTTCGGTTATTTCATCTGATGGAGATGAGATCAGTCCCAGGCGAATGCGACTTTCTTCAATTGTGCCGCGCCAAAGGCTTCGATGGTCGCGCCGACGGGCCGACCGCCGCGGCGCCAATAAAAATCCGACGCGATGGTATTGTCGGCCAGCGCCCAAACCAGCAGGCCGTTCAACTGGCGGCCGTCGAGGTGGTTCCGACACCCTTCGAACAGGCACTCGCCGAAGCCCAGGCCCTGGTAATCGGGAGAAATATAGATCTCGTAGATCTCGCCCTCGTAGCGGGAACGGCCGCGGGCAGGACCGAGTGTTGCATAGCCTACGACTGCGTCGCTCACCTGCAGAACGAGAATGTCGCTGCCCGACCGCAAGGTCGCGCTCCACCAGTCCGATGAGCGGCGTCGGATCATGCGGTCGAGGTGCAGATGGGGAATGATGCCTCGGTAGGCGCCGGTCCAACTGGCCGCGAACACTTCGCTCAGCGCAGGGGCGTCGGAAGGCTCGCCGGGCCTAATCTCGTATTGTGAACTTTCACCAAGCATTCTGAGACTTTACATCGGAACACGCCATTCAGCTACGTCCGAAGCTCGCCCAGCAGTTTGCTGAAAGTTGGACGCGCCGGATGCGAAAAGGGCCATGGACGGATCCATGGCCCCAATTCAAAGGCGGGTCGCGTCGGGCGATTAGCCGACCTTCTTCATCTGGTCGAAGGTCTTGGTCGCGGCCGAGTTGAGGCTCTCGAGCGTCTGGCGGCTGATCTTGCTCGACAGCTCGAAGAACTCCTTGGTCTGCGAGCTGGCGGCAGCCATCTGCTGCTTGAAGAAGTCGGCCTGCAGGCGGGCAACCTCCGGAAGCGTCTTGGCCTTCGCAATGGCCTCGGCGGCGTCGAAAGCAGCTTCGGCGTTAACGGAGGCGGTGTGCAGGAACTTCTCGCCGAAAGACTTGGCGCCGGCCTGGGCTGCGAGGACGATTTCCTCGACGGCCTTCACGCTGTCATGCGTGGCGGCGTTCATCTTGGCGTAGGCATCGCGCGTCTTGGCCACGCTCTCCTCGGCGAACGCCTGGACGTTCTCGGGGATACGCGCTTCCTTGGCGGCAGCGAACATGTCTTGGGCCTGGCGGGTGAAATCGTTCATTCTTCTCTCCATTCCACTTATGGCAATGCGGCCGCCAAATGGGCGGCTCTGAAACCGGGGCGCGAGCTGCGTTAACCGCAATGTCTCGCTAAGTTTCAATCTACAGGGTTTTTTGTGCAGTGCAACATAAATCTTTTGCGGCGCACCAAAGGCAGCCGACGGAGCATAACGCTAACGCCGCGGGACGGTTCGGCGCTTGAGCTACCGCAAGCCCAAGGGCGTGAATCTGTCGCGGTAGCCCATAACCGAACGGTCGAAGATGATATCGGCAGGCCGAAGCGGTCGCGCCAGGGCCAGCCCCTCCAGCGATCGACAGCGTGACAGCGCCACGTAGGCCTGGCCATGCGCGAAGGTGCCGCGTCCCAAGTCGATGTAGACCTTGTCGAGGGTCAAACCCTGCGACTTGTGAATTGTCAGTGCCCAGGCCAGGCGGACTGGAAACTGGCGGAATGTGCCGGTGACGTTCTCGACGATCTTCTCGGCCGTCTGGTCGAACGCATAGCGGCGGGCCTCCCATGAGACCGGCTCGATTTCGTGCGTTTTGCCGTCCAACTCGATCCAGACGCGCTTCTCGTCCAGCCGGGCAATCCGCGCGATGGTGCCGTTCACCCAGCGCTTGTCGGGGTCGTTGCGCAGAAGAATGACCTTGGCGCCTTCCTTTAGCAGCAGGCTGGCATCGGTGGGGTGTGAGGCGTCCGAGTATTCGCCGGTGATGCCGGCCTCATAGGTCCGCTCCGTCGTGCGTAGCGCGTCGAGGAAAGCCATGTTGATGCGCTGCGCAGCGGCATTCGTCGGCGTGAGGATCACGTACGGATCCCCCTCGCCAAGCGTTCTTATCGGATGCGTACGCTCGTTCAGCACCTGCAGATCCTCTTCGGTCACCTCGCCGTCGCGGATGCTGTTGAGCACGTGCAGGAAGGTCTCGTCGCTCTGGCGGAAGACCTTGTCGAGCTCCAGCAGCGAGACGCCGGCACCCTCCTGCAGCGCCGACACGTGAAAGAAGAACGGCCCCCCGTGTTCGCTTTCGAGGTGCTGCGCGACATCCCCCTGGATGACGGGGGGCAGCTGATGCAAGTCGCCGAACAGCATCAGGCGGACGCCGCCGAAAGCTTCGCGCGGACGGCCGCGGTTGACGCGCAGCGACTGGTCGATGGCCCACATGAGATCGGAGCGCACCATCGACACCTCGTCGATGATGATCAGCTTCAGTTTGCGCATGACGCGGCCGTTGCGGCTGCGTTTAATGTCTTCGGACCGCACGAGGCGCGGCGGAAAGCCGAAAAACGAATGGATCGTCTGGCCGCCGACGTTCACCGCGGCAAGACCGGTCGGTGCCAGGACGACGGCCTCGTCGGTGATGTGATCGCGCAGGGTGCGCAGCAGCGTCGACTTGCCGGTGCCGGCACGGCCGGTGACAAACAGGTGGCCGTCGTCGTTGCGTGCGAAATCGACCGCGCGCTCGAACTCCTGTGGCGGCGTGACGCCGGCGGGCCACACGACCGGCGTCTCACCGTGCCGCCGCAACTCGGTTAGCTTGCCACCCGACACGTCACCTCGCTCGCGTCACCGCGACTTTAGAATCAAGTCGCCGACCAGAAAACAATCGCGCCGGCCGATAGTCCATCGGCCGGCGCGGATAACTTTCAGATATCGACCCGCGGATCAGTCACGCGTGATCGAGATCACCTTGAAGCTGCCGTCGAGCTTCACGTCGTACTGGTTGCCATCCTTGCACTTGACGTCGTCAGCCTCGAAGTAGCTCGAAGCCTCGGTTTCCTTTTCGAAGGTGCCGCCGGTGCAGCCCCAGTCGGTGAGCGTCTGCTTGATCTTGCCGGCCTCGTCTTCAGCAGGCTTAGAGTCGGCGAACGACGGAGCGCTGAAAAGAGCGATGGCGACGGCCGCGATTGCGAACTTCTTCATGGAATATCCTCCTCGAAAGTATGCCACACTTGCCCGCAACGCTATAACACGTGCGTGTTGCGTGGCAACATCACCTCCGACTAGGCAACATCACGATCGCGCGCGCGCTCGTTCTTCTTGCGCTCGTTGGGATCGAGCCAGCGCTTGCGCAGGCGAATCGATTCGGGAGTCACCTCCACAAGCTCGTCATCGGTGATGTAGCTCATGGCTTTTTCGAGCGTGAGCTTGATCGGCGTCGTCAGCAGGACAGCGTCGTCCTTGCCGGAGGCGCGGACGTTGGTGAGCTTCTTGCCCTTCACGACGTTGACTTCGAGATCGTTGTCGCGCGTGTGCTCGCCGACGATCATTCCGACGTAGACGCGCGTCTGCGCACCGATGAAGAACGGTCCGCGATCCTGCAAGTTGAAGATCGCGTAGGCCGCTGCTTCGCCGTCAGAATTTGAAATCAGCACGCCGGTGTGGCGGCCGGCGATTTCGCCCTTGTAGGGCTCGTAGGCGTGGAACAGCTTGTTCATCACGGCAGTGCCGCGCGTGTCGGACAAAAGCTCCGACTGATAGCCGAGCAGGGAGCGGGTCGGGACGTTGAACACGAGACGCGTGCGTCCACCGCCGGAGGGACGCATCTCGAGAAGCGCGCCCTTACGTTCCGAGAGCTTCTGCACGACGATGCCGGTGTGGCCGTCATCGACGTCGATGATGACCTCTTCGATCGGCTCAAGCCGCTGGCCGGACTCGTCGGTGATGTAGACCACCTTCGGGCGCGACACCGTCAGCTCGAAGCCTTCGCGGCGCATGTTCTCGAGCAGGATCGCCAGCTGCAACTCGCCGCGACCGGCGACATCGAATGCTTCGCCGCTTTCCTTGGAATCCGTGACCTTGATCGCGATGTTGCGCTCGGCTTCCTTCATGAGCCGGTCGCGGATGACGCGGCTCTGGACCTTGTCGCCTTCCTGGCCGGCGAATGGGCCGTCGTTGATGCGGAAGGTCATCGACAGGGTCGGCGGGTCGACCGGCGGCGCTTCGATCGGCGTCTCGACCGAGGGGTCGCAGAGTGTATCGGAGACGGTTGCCTCGCTCATGCCCGCGAGCGCAACGATCTCACCGGCGCCAGCCTCTTCGACCGGCACGCGCTCCAGGCCGCGGAAGGCCAGAACCTTGGAAACGCGGAAGTTTTCGATCAGCTTGCCGTCACGCGTCAGGGCCTTGAGCTGCTGGTTGGGGCGCACGGTGCCCGACGAGATACGACCCGTCAGAATGCGGCCCAGAAAGCTGTCGGCTTCGAGCGTCGTCGCGAGGATGCGGGCGGGACCCGGCTCGACGGCCGGCGGCGGCACGTGCCGCACGATGAGGTCGAACATCGGCGCGAGGTCCACCTGCGGCCCGGCGGGATCGAGTGCCATCCAGCCATTGCGGCCGGACCCGTACAGGACGGGGAAGTCGAGTTGCTCGTCGGTGGCGTCGAGGTTGGCGAAGAGGTCGAAAATCTCGTTCAGCACGTCCTGGTGGCGCTCGTCCGGACGGTCGATCTTGTTGATCGCGACGATCGGGCGGATGCCGCGCTTCAGCGCCTTGGAAACCACGAACTTGGTCTGAGGGAGCGGGCCCTCGGAGGCGTCGACGAGGACGACCACGCCATCGACCATGTTCAGAATGCGCTCGACCTCGCCGCCGAAGTCGGCGTGGCCAGGCGTATCAATGATGTTGATGCGCGTGTCCTTCCAGACGACGGACGTGCATTTGGCGAGAATGGTGATACCGCGCTCGCGCTCCAAGTCGTTGGAATCCATCGCGCGTTCCGCGACTTTCTGGTTCTCGCGGAAGGAGCCGGACTGCTTGAGCAACTCGTCGACGAGGGTGGTCTTACCGTGGTCGACGTGTGCAATAATGGCGATGTTTCTGAGGTTCATCAGGAGCTTTGTGCGCTGCAAAAGGATGCGGGGACCTACCATATCGGCTTGAAAACCGATAGGGGCCGCGAAAATCCTGCCTTTCGGGCAGGCAACTAGGCCGCTTCCTCCTGCGTCCGGAGACGATCCAGCAAGGCGTCGATGTCGGCGCGACCGGGGGCGGCGTGCTCCCTATATGCGGCGATCTGCTGGTCTTTCAACCGCTTGGCGGACCGTGTCGCTCCGGGCTGCTTGCGGCGTCGCGCCGCTGCCGGAACGATAGGGTGGTCCGGCTCGGCAATGTCCAGCTCAACCAGGAAGCTCTCACGCAGCGCGTAGAAGGCCTGCAGGACGGCGTCGCGGACGAGCTTGCGCTGCTCGAGGGTCACGTCGGAGCGCTTGCGCGGGTCGATCGACTGGAGGGCACGGCGCATGTCGTGCAAAGGCGCGTAGGGATAAAGGCCGATGAGCTGGTCAGTCTCGCCGACGTTCGCGTAGACGACCCGCATGTTGTCAATGGTTTCGCTGATCCGGCAGAAGGCCGAGAGGTAATCATCAGCAGCGGGGTTCGGCAGTTCGCAGAACTGATAGAGCGCCGACTTGGTGCGCACGATGCCGCGCCATTCCTCTTCAAGCCGCTCGATGAATTTCGACCGCTTCTGGAAGACGTTGGCGAGGTAGGCCGCAACGACCGTCACCAGCACCAGGGACATGTCCTTGAGATAGTCGTAGACGTCGGTGGCGATCCTCGCCAAAGGCGTGCCGTCGAGCCCGGGCACGCGCGGCGCCAGCTTGGCGGCAATCGAAATCGCGAGAATGAAGCCGAGCACCACATAAGCGCGGCGGAGCGTGCGGTCGAGCGAGGTGCGGGTCATCGCGGCTGGGCTCCCTGAGGTGGAGCGTCAGGCATGTCCAACAATTGAGGCGAAGAAACGCCGGCCGCATCGCCGTGTGTGCGAGCAGCTCGCTGTTAGACGTGACGGTGCATGGCTGACTCATTTCGCGTGTCTCGCATGAAGGCGTAGACGATGAGCGAGACCGCGATGCAGCCCGTCACGTACCAATAGAACGCGTGCTCGTAGCCGATCGACTTGAGGTAGAGCGCGACGTATTCGGCGGTGCCGCCGAACAGCGCGACGGTGATCGCATATGGGAAGCCGACGCCCATCGCGCGGACTCCCGTAGGAAAGAGCTCGGCCTTCACGACCGCATTGATCGCGGTGTATCCGGACACGATCACCAGCGCGCACATGATGAGCGCGAATGCGACCCACGCGCTGTCGGTGTTCTGCAGCGTGGTCAGGATGGGCACGGTCATCAGCGTGCCAAGGATGCCGAACGTCAGCAACACGGGGCGCCGGCCGACGATGTCCGAGATGGCGCCCACCACGGGCTGCAGCAGCATGTAGAGGAACAGCGTCGAGGCGGCGACGATGGTGGACGTTTCCTTCGTCAGCCCGACGGAGTTGACGAGGAACTTCTGCATGTAGGTCGTGTACGTGTAGAACGCGACGGTGCCGCCGAGCGTCAGCCCGATCACGATCGCGACCTCTCGCGGGTGCTTCATGAGGCCCCTGAGAGGGCTCTCGCGCACGCCGAGCGCTCGCGCCTCCACGAACGCTTCGCTTTCATGCATGTCGCGGCGCATGAAATAAATGACGACCGCGAGACCGGCGCCGATGAAGAACGGAATGCGCCAGCCCCAGGCTTCGAGCTGCTCGGACGTGAGGAACACCAGCTGCAGCGACAGCAGCGTCAGCATCGCAAGCAGCTGGCCACCGATCAGGGTCACGTACTGGAAGCTCGAATAGAAACCGCGGTGATCGGGATGAGCGACCTCAGATAGATATGTGGCGCTCGTTCCGTACTCGCCGCCGAGGCTGAGACCCTGAATGAGACGCGCAAACAGCAGCACGAATGGGGCGGCGAGTCCGATGGTCGCGTAAGTCGGCGTCAGCGCGATGATGAGCGAGCCGAAACACATCATCAGCACCGAGATGGTGAGCGAGAGGCGGCGCCCGTGACGGTCGGCGATATGACCAAACATCCAGCCACCGAACGGACGCATCAGAAATCCGACAGCGAAAATGGCGGCGGCGTTGAGCAGCTGCGCCGTTGGGCTTTCGGTCGGGAAGAATGATCTCGCGAAGTATAGCGCGAAGGCTGAATAAGCGTAGAAGTCAAACCATTCGACGAGATTGCCGGCCGAGCCGACGAAGATCGCCTTGAGGCGGCGTGTGGTGTCGGCGAGCGACGTTTCGGGCGGGGGTTCCGTCGCTTTGTCGGCCGTCACGGGCGCCTGATCTTTCATTTCGCCCGCTTCCCCCTCATGAGACACGCGTCAGGCCCGCTTCAGCATTGAGCGCAGCTCATCTAGCCGCTGCTTGGTCTGCATATCGATCGCGTCCTTGATGGTCATCATCTGTTTTTCGATGACGCTCGTGAGCTCGCCGGCCATGCTCTCGCGCGCCGAGGCATTCATCGACGCCAGCGTCTCGCGGATATGTGCGAGGCCGAGGTCCCGCTCGATGTGCTGGCCGAGGCTTTCGAGGAACTCGCGCGCGAAGTTCGGCACTTCGAGGCGCGCCATGGCAGCGAGCGCACGACGGCGCACGGCGGAATCGGGATGCGTCAGGGCGGATCGCATCAGGCGGCTGTTGAGCGTCGTCGGTACGCGCACGAGGCGTTTCTTCACCGCATCGGGGCTGACCGTCCCGTTCTCCAGCGCATGGGCCATCGAAACCTGATGGCTCCACTGCTGGAGACGCAGCAGGAGGGCGCGCACGACGATGATCGAAAGGGTGACAACGATGGCGACGCGCACCGCATTGCCGGTCACACCGTTGTAGACGATCTGGGCGCTGAGATTGTCCGAATACTTCACGACGTTCGCCCACGCATTCAACAGCGTATTGACGATCGGGATCTCGTTGAGGACGCAGGCGAGATACTCGCCATATTCGTGGTTGAGCGACGGGCGATGACGGAGGATCTGAGCGAGGCCGGTGTGCTCCACCGTCTGGATCATGGCCGCGAGGCCGAGGATGTAGAAGACCGTCGAGGAGGCGAGGATCGGGACGTTGTTGACCGCATCGAGCGCCGAGAACGTCATTTTGTCGGCGGCGAGCGAACCCTCCATCACGCGCTTTTCCTCGTACATGATGCGCAGGCTGGAGGCGATGACGAGGATGTGGGCGATGAGGAAGCCGGCCAGCCACCAGAACAGGGGCTGCGTCTGTAGTCCGGTTACGGCGAAGTAGAGAACGGCCGTGTTGGCCGCCAGCCAGACGAAAACCCGCCAGACCGCGACGTCTCCGGTCTGGGGATCGGGCCGGAAGATGAAGTTCAGGAACCCAATGAGCGGCCAGCAAATGCTGGTCCAAGCCTTGTCGAACGCTCCGAACAAGCGAGTGACAAAGCGCTCCCGTACTTCCGCCATGACGCAGACCCCGTCCCTAAGCTCCCCAGCGGAGGCTAGCGTAGCACGACCGATCCGGACAACATGTGGCAACCGCTGGCAGCTTTAACGGGGCGTCGGTTCAACACGGTCTGGGCGGATTGTAGATGGTTCGCGGATTCTCCCCCGTCACGCCTGGGCGCCACATTGACCTTGGGGCTTGCCGGGGTCTAACTGCCGCCCAATCTTATGGAGCCGCGGCCCGCCCCATGGGCCCAGCCGCGCAGGAAGGGTGACATGGCCAATTCCAGGCACGCCAGGGTTCTGATCCTCGGTTCCGGGCCCGCGGGATACACCGCGGCCATCTACGCCGCGCGCGCAATGCTGAAACCGTTGCTGATCCAGGGATCGCAGCCGGGCGGACAGCTTACGATCACCACGGACGTCGAGAACTATCCCGGGTTTGCCGAGGCGATCCAGGGCCCTTGGCTCATGGACCAGATGCAGGCGCAGGCCGAGCACGTTGGCACCGAGATCGTCATGGACCTCATCACAGAGGTCGATCTCAAGACGCGGCCGTTCAAGCTGGTCGGCGATTCCGGTGATACCTACACCTGCGATGTGCTCATCATTTGCACGGGCGCGCAGGCGCGGTGGCTCGGGATCGAATCGGAGCAGCTATTCCAGGGACACGGCGTCTCTGCCTGCGCGACCTGTGACGGCTTCTTCTACCGGGACAAGGACGTGGTCGTGGTCGGCGGCGGCAACACCGCGGTCGAGGAGGCGATCTTCCTCACGAACTTCGCAAAGAAGGTCACCATCGTGCACCGCCGCGATCATTTCCGCGCGGAGAAGATCCTGCAGGACCGCCTCGCAAAAAACCCGAAGATCGAAGTGATCTGGAACCATGCCGTCGATGAGATCGTCGGCGAGGCCGATCCGAAATCGGTGACGGGCGTGAAAATCAAGAACACGAAGACGGGCGCGATTACGGAAATTCCCGCCGACGGCGTGTTCATCGCCATCGGGCACGCGCCGGCAACCGAGTTGTTCAAGGGCCAGCTCGAGCTGACGCACTCGGGATACATCGTGACCCGCCCGGACTCGACGGCAACGGCGATCCCCGGTGTCTACGCGGCCGGCGACGTGAAGGACGAGGTCTATCGTCAGGCGGTGACCGCGGCAGCGATGGGTTGCATGGCGGCTCTCGAAGCCGAGCGCTATTTCGCGACGCTGGAAATCGAGGCGGAATCGGAAGCCGCCGAATAAGGCTCACGCCGAGTCAGTGCGGCCGCTCGGTCACAAGAATGTCGTCAACGGCGTGAATAGAACCGCCCTCGAAATATCATTCACGGGGGGACCATGACTTTCCTGAAATCCGCCGCCGCTGCGTCCATCACGATTGCGCTTCTATCGAGTGGCGCGTGGGCCAACGATGACGAGGCATCGGTGCACGATCTCGCCGCACAGTGCGCCTCCAGGGGCGGATTGTTCGATGCAAGCACGAAAGAATGCGCGGAGCCGAGCCCGGGTTCAGCCGCGGCCGATCCAGTCGTCGGGCCGATGCTGCAGGGATTGGCGGCTGATGCCCTGGACGAAATGAAATAGCGCTGCTGTCACGATCAATTTTTGAAGGCGCGGCTCGCTTGGTGGGCCGCGCCTTTGCTTTTACTTGAGGCTGTAGGCGACGACCTTGTCGTCCTTCATCATGGGGATGAGCAGCAGCTTGTCAGCCGCGACATAGCCGATGTCGGCCGTGCCTTGACCGAGCGACAGCAGCTCCTTTGCCTTGCCGGACTTGGCGATGCGGAACACCTTGCCGGCGACCCAGTCGGACACGATGAAATCATCGCCGTCGGGCTCGATGCCATCGAGGTTCCCAACCGGCGCGCCGTCGCCGAGGTTGCTCACCTTTTTGTCGGCGATGCCGATCTCGAGCAGGTTTGCCGCCTCAGACTTCTGCGCCGAGGTGCCGGGCGCGCCCCACGCCGCAACAATGAGCTTATCGCCCTCAACGTGAAGGCCGTTGGGGAACTTCAGCTCCGGTCCTTCCAGCCACTTCTCGAGCTTGCCGCCCGTCAGGCGCCAAATGGTGCTGGTGTTGGAATCGGAGACGTAAACATCGCCCTTACCGTCGACGGCGACGTCGTTGAGGAACGTCGCGCCGGGAGCCTCGTGCTTTGCGAGGATTTCACCGCTCTTGGGGTCAATCTCGACGAGCTTGTCGATATCGGAGACGTAGAGTTTGCCGCCGGCGAGCGCCATGCCCTTCGGCGCGTCCAGCCCCTTTGCCCATTCGAGCGCGATCGCCTTGCCGTCAGCGAGCGAGATCTTGGAGATGAAGCCGTTGCCATCCTTGTCGGTCGGCTGGCCGGCGACATTGCTGACGTAAGCGAAGCCCTCGGCGGCGACCGGCAGCACGGATTCCGGCGTCTTGAACCCACTCGCCTCCCAAAGCTTGGCTGGCTCGGCGTGCGCGGCTGACTGCAGGCCGCCCGCCAGGATCAGCGACAGGGCTGCGATGACAGATCTCATAATCTAACTCCAATTTTTGTTCGGGTTGCACGACCTATATGGGCTGCGTCGGCGCATCGCCCTATTCTTGTGTTCGATGGTGGTCTAAGTTGCGCCGCAGCAATTCGCCTATCGGAGCGGCTCGGGCTTAAGCGATAAGGGATCTATGGACTGGGACAAGCTCAGGATCTTCCATGCAGCGGCTGAGGCGGGAAGCTTCACGCATGCGGGGTATGCGCTGCACATTAGCCAGTCAGCCGTGAGCCGTCAAGTCTCGGCGCTGGAGCGGGACCTCAGGGTTACGCTGTTCCATCGGCACGCGCGCGGCCTCGTGCTGACGGAGCAGGGCGAGCTTCTGCATCGAACCACTTCGGACGTGATGAACAAGCTGCACACGGCCGAGACGCTGCTTTCCGACACGACCTCGAAGCCATCGGGCGAACTCCGCATCACGGCCCCGGTCGGGTTCGGAACCTTGTGGCTGACGCAGCGGATGCGCGAATTCCACGATCTCTATCCGGAAATCCGCATCGAGCTGCAGCTCAACGACGACCAGCTCGACATCGGCATGCGTGCCGCCGACGTCGCGATATGGACGCGCGAGCCGCCACAATCGGATCTCATCAGGCGCATGCTTTTCACGAGCCGCGTGCGGGCTTTCGCATCAACGCAATACGTGCGGCGGTTCGGGGCGCCGAAGACCCTGGACGAACTCGACGGACATTCCATCGTCTCCTACAGCGGCCAACCGGCGCAGCATCTCTCAGCCATTTCCTGGATCGAGACGGCGGGGCGCGATGGGAAGCCGCCGCGCGAGCCGGCGTTCTCGGCCAATAGCGTCATAGCGCTGCGCAACGCCATCCGGGCGGGCATCGGGATCGGCATGATCCCCGATTACATGAACGACCATGAGGCCGACCTCGTGCCGGTGCTGACCGAGATCGACCCGCCGACGCTGCCGATCCTGTTCGTCTACCCGGAGGAGCTCAAATCCTCCAAGAAGGTGCAGGTACTGCGCGACTTCCTGGTCGCCCAGGCCAGGCAGTGGAAGTTTTAGCCGGTATGCCGAGGCCAATGGTTCACGCCCCGGGCCTTTGAGGGGGGGTTTGCAGACGGCGCGGCAAGACGCTATCTAACCGGCAGTTTCTCAGCATTCGGCGGCTCAGAAGCACCTCAATTTCAGCCTTTGCGCGGGCCAATGGGCGAGCGGGGAGGGCGAAATTCGTGCGGTGCGGCTGCGTCGCCGCTACGATCCATCGGCCCCATAGAGATTAAAGAGACACGGCATGGCCAAGACACTCTACGACAAGATCTTCGACGATCACGTGGTCGAGCGCCAGGACGACGGCACCTGCCTTCTCTACATCGACCGCCATCTCGTCCACGAGGTGACGAGCCCGCAGGCTTTCGAGGGTCTTCGGATGTCGGGCCGCAAGGTGAGGGCGCCGGAGAAGACGCTCGCCGTGGTCGACCACAACGTGCCGACGACGGATCGCACCAAGGGTATCGACGACGACGACAGCCGCATCCAGGTCGAGACGCTGGCGACGAACGCGCGCGACTTCGGCGTCGAGTACTTCAACGAGCTCGACAAGCGGCAGGGCATCGTCCACGTCGTCGGTCCCGAGCAGGGCTTCACGCTGCCCGGCACGACGATCGTTTGCGGCGACAGCCACACCTCGACGCATGGCGCTTTCGGTGCGCTGGCGCACGGCATCGGCACGTCCGAGGTCGAGCACGTGCTCGCGACCCAAACGCTGATCCAGCGCAAGGCAAAGAACATGCTGGTGTCGGTGGACGGCAAGCTGCCGGCCGGCGTTGGCGCCAAGGACATCATCCTCGCGATCATCGGCGAGATCGGCACGGCCGGCGGCACCGGCCATGTCATCGAGTATGCCGGCGAAGCCATCCGCTCGCTGTCGATGGAAGGCCGCATGACGGTCTGCAACATGTCCATCGAAGGCGGTGCACGCGCCGGCATGATCGCGCCGGACGAGAAGACCTATGCGTTCATCAATGGCCGTCCGAAGGCTCCGAAGGGCGCCGCCTGGGACGCCGCGATGCGCTACTGGGAGACGCTGCACACCGACGAGGGCGCGCATTTCGATGCCGTCGTGAAGCTCGATGCGGCGAAGCTGCCGCCAATCGTCACCTGGGGCACGAGCCCGGAGGACGTCGTTTCGATCGCCGGCACGGTGCCGGATCCATCCAAGGTCGACAACGAGAACAAGCGCGCCTCGATGCAGCGCGCGCTGGAATACATGGGCCTGAAGCCGGGCACCAAGATCACCGATATTCCGCTCGACGTGGTGTGGATCGGATCGTGCACCAACGGGCGCATCGAAGACCTGCGCGCGGTGGCGAAGATTGTCGATGGCAAGAAGATCTCGGGCAATCTGGCGTACGCGATGATCGTGCCGGGCTCGGGCCTGGTGAAAGCTCAGGCCGAGGCCGAGGGTCTCGACAAGATCTTCAAGGATGCCGGTTTCGAGTGGCGTGAGCCGGGATGCTCGATGTGCCTCGGCATGAATCCGGACCAGCTCAAGCCGGGCCAGCGTTGCGCTTCGACCTCGAACCGCAACTTCGAGGGCCGGCAGGGGCGCCTCGGGCGCACGCACTTGCTGTCGCCGGTGATGGCGGCCGCGGCGGCTCTCGAAGGCCACTTCGTCGACATCCGGTCGTGGAATGGCGGCGCGGCCTAAGGCTGCCCGCCGACTCAAGCAGGGCCGACATGGCGAACCAGACGCTGGTGCAGAAACAGTTCGGCGCCGCGGCATCCGACTATGCCGCCTCGAGCGTGCATGCAAAGGGGCCGAGTCTTGCTCGGCTCGTCGCAGCGGTGGCGCCGCAGCCGACCTGGGAAGCGCTCGATATCGCCACGGGTGCCGGGCATACGGCGCACGTTCTTGCCCCGCATGTGGCGCGCGTCGTCGCCTCCGACATCACCGACGAGATGCTGGCAGAGGCGGCGAAACTGGCAGCCGCGCTCGATCTGAAGAATTTCGAGACCGCGAAGGCGGAAGCGGGCGCCCTGCCGTTTGGCGACGACAGCTTCGACCTCGTCACCTGCCGCTTGGCAGCGCATCATTTTCCCGATCCTGCGGCGTTCGTTGCTGAAAGCTATCGCGTGCTGCGGCCGGGCGGCACACTGGCGCTGGTCGACAACGTCAGCCCGGACGCTTCCATGCTGCCGCTCGCCACGCCGGCTGAGCTCATGAACGCGGCGCGTTCCTTCAATGCTTTTGAAAGGACCCGCGATCCCAGCCACGCCCGTGCGCTGGCGGTTTGCGAATGGCATTCGTTGATGGAGGGCGCAGGGTTCAGCGTCGCCTCTACGGAGGTGCTCGATCAGGACATCGCGTTCGGTCCTTGGGCCGAGCGCATGCGCTGCAGCCCGGCGACCGTCGAGGTGTTGAAAAGACACCTGACCAGTGACCATCTCCTCTCTGCGTTTCTGCGTCCGCGCGAGGAAAACGGTGCGCCGATCTTCACGCTGCAGGAGGCCATCATCGTTGCGAGGAAGCCGTCGGGCCAGGCATGACAAATAAGATCGACTGGGAGGGGATCAGCGCCCCTGACCTCGAGACGTTCGAGCAGATGGCGCAGGAGGTTTGGCTGCGTCTGCCGGAGGAATTTCGCAAACCGGCCGGTGATCTTCTGGTGCGTGTCGAGGAGTTCGGCACGGACGAGGCACTGGATGCACTTGGCATAGAGGACCCGTTCGACTTGCTCGGCCTCTACCAGGGCGTGAGCCTCGACAAGAAGAGCGTGCTCGACGTGTCGCAACAGCCCGACATCGTGTTCCTGTTCCGGCGTCCGCTGCTCGACGAGTGGGCGAATTCCGGCGAAACGCTGGGAGATCTCATCGCCAACGTGCTCATCCACGAGGTGGGCCACCACTTCGGCTTCTCGGACGAGGATATGGAGCGAATCGAGGCGGCGGCGGGCGGCTGAAGGCCGCAAGGCGGCGGGAAACCCTCTTTGGGATCAAGGTCAGCAGCCGGCTTGTAACCGGAACGGATCAGGGCCAAACTGGGCTAGGGTAGTTTGGGATTCCAAGAGTCGCCGATGATCATCCGCCGCGGTATTCGCCGCCTGGCCAGGGGTTTTGTTGCACTTCTGTTGCTGCCGGCGCTTGCGCTTGCGCAGGATCCCAAGACGCCGACGCCGGAAGAATACATCGCGCACACGAACGGCGAGGCGACGCTCGTTCCGCAGGGCGAGTTCAAGCTCGACGGAATCAAGATGTTCTGCGGCACACGGCCGACCGTGATCGACAACAACCTCGACGACTACGGCGCCGCCTATCCCGGCTTCCTGATCATGAACATGCGCCTGCTTTCGCGCCTGACGACGCCGGTGAAGCTGTGGATCTACTCGCATGAGTGCGGCCACCAGTTCCGTGGCCCTGACGAGGAGACCGCCGACTGCTTCGCCGTGCAGCGCGGACGGCGCCAGGGCTGGCTGTCGCCGGGCGGCATCGACGAGATCTGCCAGTTCATCTCGCCGGCCAAGGGCGATGCCATGCATTTCTCCGGCTCGCACCGCTGCGAATACATGCGGCAGTGCTTCTCCGAGTTCGGCATACGCTGATCCGATAGGGACCTCCCGCACGGCAACCGCCCGGACGGCTTATGCTTTTCGCATGGGTCGTGTATGTGCGTTGCACCTATCCGGAGCGAAGGAAATCGATCGATGGTGACCATTCTCGGCCTCGTCGCCGGCATTCTGACGACGGTCGCCTTCGTTCCGCAGGTCATAAAGACGTGGCGCTCGCACTCGACGCAGGACATCTCCTTGGCGATGTTCGCGATCTTCACGGCGGGCGTATTCGCGTGGCTGATGTACGGCATCCTGATCGAGGATCTGCCGATCATCGTCGCCAACACCGTGACGTTCATCCTTGCCGGCTCGATCCTCGTGATGAAGATCCGGAACGGGTAGGCCGTGTTCCCGAACGGGAACTTTTTGGACCAATTGGCGGTTTAGCCGCTTAAATGTTCCCGACCGGGAACAAATTGGGTTGAAGGGCTGTCCACAGGTGCTTATGTTCCTGATCGGGAACATGGGGTCGCGCTGAGGGGCGAATCCCGGTAAAAGTTCCCGAACGGGAACATACGAGCGGTCGGAGCCAGTCGCAGGCCCGAAGGTTCCCGAACGGGAACATCGGAGGCAGGCATGGCAGACAGAGCCGCAACAAATCGGCCGACAACAGATCGACCCGTATCAGAGCTCGAAAACGCGACGCGGACCCACGCGCAGCAGTTCGGGGCCATGGTGCGCGAACACCGCGAAGCGCTGAAAATGCGGCAGGACGATCTGGCGCTGGCCACGGGCGTCGGCCGCCGTTTCATCCTGGAGCTCGAAGCCGGAAAGCCAAGCTGCCAGCTCGGCCGCGCGCTGGTGGTGGCGGCTGCGGTCGGCCTCAGGACGTTCGATCTGATGTCGGCCAACAGCAACGCTGACAACCCGCTGCTGCCGGATCTCATCGACGACATGCCGGACGCGGAGGACGACCCGCGTGGCTAAGCTCGCCGTCTACTATGAGAGCCGCGTCGTCGGCACCATCGAGGTGCAGAGCGACGGTCCGAGCTTCACCTATGCGCCTGAGTGGCTGACGATGCGCGGAGCGTTCCCGATCTCGCTCCTGATGCCGCTGTCGCCAAGCCGCGTGCCGGCGCGGCTGTTCCTGCCGTGGGCGGCAAACCTGTTGCCGGAATCGACGCAGCTGCGCGCCATCGGCCTGCAACTGGGCGCAGCGCCCGAAGACGTCATCGGCATCCTCTCCGAGCTCGGACGCGATACCGCGGGCGCGCTGTCGATCGGCAAGCCGGGGACGACCAGCACGCAGGATTGGCGTCCGATCCCCGACGGCAAGACGCTCGAAAAGATTCTGAACGAGCTGCCGTCGAAGCCGTTTCTCGTCGGCGAGGACGGGGTTTCGATGTCGCTGGCCGGTGTGCAGACCAAGCTCGGTGTCGCCATCGACGAGAAGGGTCGCATCTGCGTGCCGATCAACGGGGCGCCGTCGACGTGGATCCTGAAGCCGGATGCAGAGCGCCTGTTCGGCGGCGTGCAGAATGAAGCGCTGTGCCTGGTGCTGGCGAAGCGCCTTGGTCTCAACGCACCGGAGGTGACGACGGGGAAGGCGGGCCAACGCAGCTACCTGATGGTGAAGCGCTACGATCGCGTCGAGCAGCAGGGGCGCTGGCGGCGCCTGCACCAAGAGGATTTCTGCCAGGCGCTCGGCAAGCCGCCGTCGGCGAAATACGAATCGAATCAGACCGGCATCGCAGGGCCGTCGCTCGCCGACATCTTCGCGACGACGCGCAACGCCATGCAGGCGCCGGATGTCGTCAATCTTCTCGACTACGTGATCTTCAACGTCATCGCGTGCAACACCGACGCGCACGCGAAGAACTATTCCATGATGATTTCCGGCAAAGGTTTTCGGCTGGCACCGATCTACGACATCATGTGCGGGGAAGCGTGGGAGCACGTGACACGCAACATGGCGCAGAAGATCGCCGGCAAGAACCGCGGCGAGCATTTGAAGCGGCGCCACTGGCAGCGCTTTGCCGCCGACGTCGGGCTCAATGCGACACGCCTCATCGCGCGCGTCGAGACGCTGGCAAAAGGCGCGCTGGTCGAAACGCGCAAAGCCGGGGCGGATGTTGCGGCGATGCCGGCGGGCGGTCATCCGCTCATCGAGACGGTGACGACCGCCATCGAGAGGCGCGCACGCGCTCTGATGTCGGGGCTGTCGGACGAACAGGGCGCCGAGCCCGAGGCGGCGCCGGCGAGAATAAAACCGGCGCCCGACAAGGGGCGCAAAGTTTCAAAGCCGAAGGCTGCGCGGCCGGCCTGAAAGGCAGCCGCGCAGGCGGCGTTAGCGCACGCGGCGTGGGTTCTTGTAGAGGTCGAACTCCTGCGCATCGATCGTCGGCTTGAGCTTGCCGTTGACCACGTCGCGCCAGAGGCGACGCATATGGCGGCGGCAATCACCGTTGAAGACCTGCAAGGCTGAGAAGAGCTGCAGCACGCTCAGCAAGCGGCGGTCGGCATGCTCGACCTTCACCTTGCCTCGCCATTTGCCGCCGATGGAGAAGATCTTTCCGTCGAGGTGACCGATCTTCTTGCCCTGCTGGTCGTAGACCGTGTAGTCGCCGCCGAGATTGATGAAGTCGCGCTTGATCCGATAGAAGATCGGCTGCCCGTCCTTGCCGGTGATGAAGAAACCGAAGTTCTCCGGCATGAACGGCCACTTGTTGGCCGAGCGCTCGAGATAGACGACGAAGGCGTCCTCGTCGGTGTTGATCGAATAGACCATCACCGGAAGGCCGCGCGAGGCGATCGTCTGCTGCAGTGAGCGGCCCAGCATCAGATCCATCGTCGCGCGCCAATTCAGCGAGTCGTTGAAGATCTTGAAGACGAGGCGCTTGTCCTTCGTGTCCTTGTTCTTCCAGAGATCCTCTCGGTAGCCGATGAGGCCGGTGCGCTCACCGCCCTCCAAAATCTCGGCGAAGATGTCCATGTCGGCGGTGAACTGGCGCGACTTGGCGCGATTGCGCGAGTGTTTGTAGATGCCGAACTCGATGGAGTTGAAGTTGGTGATCCAGATGTCGACGACGAAGTGGTAGTAGCCGTTCTTCACGGCCTTGGCTGCCGTAGCCTTCGATACACCGGGGATCTTCGTCACCTCGGCGCGGGCGTCGTTCGCTGCATCTGCAGCGGCGGCATCGGCTCGCGCTTCAACCCGAGCGGCGGCTGTGGTCATCCTCGTGCCTCCAGCTTCATGCGAATCATTGGCTGAAGCCTAGCACCGGGTTGCCGGCACAAATCGGACGGGGCTGATTTGCCTTTGGAAAACCCTCAGGGCTTCGGGCGCGAGCCGAAAATGGCACTGCCGACACGGACATAGGTGGCGCCGAAGGCCACGGCTGTCGCGTAGTCGTCGCTCATGCCCATGGAGAGGGCGCTGAAACCGTTCTCCGCGGCGAGCTTGGCGAGGAAGGCGAAGTGGATCGCCGGCTCCTCGTCGACGGGCGGAATGCACATCAGGCCGGCGATATCGAGCTGCAGCTCATCGCGGCACAGGCGAGCGAACGCCGGGAGCTCGCGCGGGGGGATGCCCGCCTTCTGCGGCTCCTCGCCGGTGTTGACCTGGATAAACAGCTCGAGATGCTTGCCCTGCTTTGCCATCTCATGGGCGATGGCGCGGGCGATCTTCTCGCGGTCGATGGAGTGGATGGCGTCGAACAACTCGACCGCCTCCTTGGCCTTGTTCGACTGCAAGGGGCCGATGAGGTGCAGGCGCACGTCGGGGAAGTCCGCCTTGAGAGCCGGCCATTTGCCCTTGGCCTCTTGCACGCGGTTTTCGCCGAACTGGCGTTGGCCGGCCTTAAGAACGGGGAGAATCTCTGGCGCGTCGAAGGTTTTCGACACGGCGATCAGCCGGACGTCGGATGCTGGGCGCCGCGCCTCAGCGGCCTCCGCGGCGATGTCCGCCTGGGTTTCAGCCAGCCGTTCCACGGCTCCGGTGGTGTTCTCAGTGTCCGGTGTCATCCGACCGCCTTGACCCCAAAGGTGCTTTAAGGCTCATTACGCCCGCTCTTAGCCACTAAATCCTGAAAGTTCGACGCCGTATGGCCAATCAAAGCTACGACGCGCCTGCACGCGAAAAGCACTGGCAGGAGGCCTGGAACAAGGCCGACATCTTCCGCGCCTCAAACGAGGGCGCCGGTCCCAAGTGCTACGTGCTCGAGATGTTCCCTTATCCGTCAGGGCGCATCCACGTTGGCCATTCCCGCAACTACACCATGGGCGACGTCTTCGCACGCTATAAGCGTGCCAAGGGTTTCAATGTGTTGCACCCCATGGGCTGGGACGCGTTCGGCATGCCGGCCGAGAACGCCGCCATGGAGCGGAAGGTGCATCCGGCGGAGTGGACGTACCAGAACATCGACACGATGCGGCGGCAGCTCAAGTCGATGGGCTTTTCGCTCGATTGGTCGCGCGAGATTGCCACCTGCTCGCCGGAGTACTACCGGCACCAGCAGAAGCTGTTCCTCGATTTCCTCAAGAAGGGCCTCGCGTACCGCAAGTCCTCGAAGGTCAACTGGGATCCGGTCGATCACACCGTGCTCGCCAACGAGCAGGTGATCGATGGCCGCGGATGGCGCTCGGGCGCGCTCGTCGAGCAGCGTGAGCTGACGCAGTGGTTCTTCCGGATCACCGAATACGCGGACGAGCTACTGGAAGCGCTGCAGACTCTCGACAAGTGGCCGGAGAAGGTGCGCCTGATGCAGGCGAACTGGATCGGGCGGTCGGACGGCCTGCTCGTGCGGTTCGCGCTCGACAAGAAGACGGCGCCCGAGGGCGAAAGCGAAGTCGAGGTCTATACGACGCGGCCCGACACGCTGTTCGGCGCGGCCTTCGTGGCGCTCGCGCCCGATCACCCGCTCGCGAAGGCAGCGGCCGAGAAGAACCCGGCGCTCGCCAAATTCTGCGAGGAGTGCCGCCATATGGGCACTTCGGTCGCGGAGCTCGAAACGGCCGAGAAGCAGGGCTTCGACACCGGCATTCGCGCCGTGCATCCGTTCGACAAGAACTGGACGCTGCCGGTCTACGTCGCGAACTTCATCCTCATGGACTACGGCACGGGCGCCATCTTCGGCTGCCCGTCGGGCGACCAGCGCGACCTTGATTTCGCGCGCAAATACAATCTGCCGTTCAAGCCCGTGATCCTGCCGCAAGGCGAGGACCCGGCGACGTTCGCCGTCAAGGACAAGGCGCACGATGGCGACGGCACGATGATCAACTCGTCGTTCCTCGACGGCATGACGACGGCGGAAGCCTTCGAAGAAGCGGCAACGCGGCTCGAAAAGGCCAAGCTCAGCAAAAAGCCGGTCGGCCAGCGCAAGATCAATTATCGCCTGCGCGACTGGGGCGTCTCGCGGCAGCGGTATTGGGGCTGCCCGATCCCGGTGAGCCATTGCGAGAGCTGCGGCATGGTTCCGGTGCCGGAAGCCGACCTGCCGGTGGAACTGCCACCGGATGCGACCTTCGACAAGCCCGGCAACCCGCTGGACCGGCATCCGACGTGGAAGCACGTGAAGTGCCCCAGCTGCGGTGGCGAAGCGCGTCGCGAGACCGACACCATGGACACGTTCGTCGATTCGTCCTGGTATTTCGCGCGCTTTACGTCGCCGCATGCCGAGACGCCGGTCGACAAGGACGCGGCTGCCTACTGGCTGTCGGTCGACCAATACATCGGCGGCATCGAGCATGCGATTCTGCATCTGCTCTACTCGCGCTTCTTCACGCGCGCCATGTGCGACACCGGAAACCTGAAGCTCTCGTCGAACGTGCGCGAACCCTTCGCGGCCCTGTTCACGCAAGGCATGGTCACCCACGAGACCTACAAGTCCCGCCACGGCGGCTGGCTGCAGCCGACGCAGGTGCGTGTCGAAGGTGAAGGCGCAGCGCGCAAGGCGTTCGAGATCTCGACCGGTGAGCCGGCCGTCATCGGTGCGATCGAGAAGATGTCGAAGTCGCGCAAGAACACCGTCGACCTCGACGACTTCGTCTCCCGCTACGGGGCCGACGTGGCGCGCTGGTTCGTGCTGTCGGACAGCCCGCCGGAACGCGACGTCATCTACACGGACGTTGGCGTCGAGGGCGCCCGCCGCTTCGTGCAGCGCGTATGGCGGCTTGTGGACCAGGGTGCGGAAGGGGCGGCGGACATCGGTACGCCGAAGCCGGACACCTTCGGGCCAGAAGCGACCGCGTTGCGCCGGGCTGCCCACAAGGCGCTCGACCACGTCGCCCGCTCCATCGAAGCGCTGCGCTTCAACGTGGCGGTTGCCCAGGTCTATGAGTTCGCAAATGTTCTCAGCGGCTCGTTGGGGAAAACGGGGACGGATTTCGCCTGGGCGCAGCGGGAAGCGCTGGAGTTCCTGGTGCAGATGATCGGGCCGATGGTGCCGCATCTGGCCGAGGAAAGCTGGGCGCGGCTCGGATACAACACACTATTGGCCAATCAGGCCTGGCCTGAGGTCGATCCGGCGTTGCTCGTTGACGATACGATTACCATTGCCGTACAGGTGAATGGTAAGCGGCGGGATGAATTGACGATTGCCCGAACGGCTGATCGCGGGGAAATCGAGGCGGCGGCGCTGGAACTAGAGCCGGTGCAGCGGGCCCTCGAAGGGCGACCAGTCAAGAAGGTCATTGTCGTGCCGCAGAAGATTGTGAATGTCGTCGTGTAGGCCGAGCACGGGGGACGGCGCTTGAACGCTAGCCGCCGAGGGACGATCCAGGTTTTGTTGGCGTGTGCCATGGCATCCGTGCTTGTGGCAGGCTGCGGCGATTCCGGCTTCCGTCCGATGTACGCTTCGAGCGCCATCATAGGCGGCCCGGACGTCAACGAAAAGCTGAAGCAGATGGAGATCGCGCCCATACCGGGCCGCGTCGGCCAGCGTCTGCGCAACGAGCTCATCTATCAGTCGACGGGTGGCGGTCTCGCCGAGCAGCCCGTCTATCGCCTGGAAATCGTCATTCGCGAGTCGATCACGCCGACGCTCGTGCAGGAAGACGGCAACTCCTCGGGCAGCGTCTATAACCTTCGGACCAGCTTCCGCCTGGTGCGGCTCGCCGATCACTCGGTGGCGCTACAGGGCGAAAGCAACGGTCGTATCGCCTTCCAGCGCTTCGACAGCGTGTTCGCCAACGTACGCGCGCGCCAGGAAGCCGAGGACCGCGCCGCCAAGACGGTGGGCGAAGAGGTCAAAGGCCGTATCGCCGCCTATCTGTCAGGGGCTGCCTGAGCGTTGCGACGCGCCGTGCTATAAGGCGCTGATCAGCAGCGGGCGCGCGATCATGGTAGCCATCAAGGCACATCAGGCGAATTCGTTTCTCAATCCGCCCGGCCCGAAGTACGCGGCCGTCTTGTTCTACGGAACAGACGCGGGGCTCGTCGCGGAGCGGGCTCAGAAGCTGGCGGCCCTCGTCGCAGCGCGAGAGGCCGGCGAGATCGTGCGCATCGATGACAGCGACCTCGATAACGATCCTGACCGGCTTGCCGTCGAGCTGCAGACGATACCGATGTTCGGTGGCTCCAAGGTCGTGCGGGCCACAGCCGGCCGGCGGATCAACGCCGCGGCTTTGCAGCCGCTGCTCGAGGGCGGGACACTGGCGGCGACGCTGATCGTCGAGGCCGCAAACCTCAAGCCAAGCGATTCCATGCGCGCGCTGTTCGAGAAGTCGGCGCAGGCGGCGGCGGTCGCTTGCTACGGTGACGAGGCGGTCGACATCGAAGCTCTCATTCGCGAGGTGCTCACGGCGCATGGACTGACAATCGCATCGGATGCCCGTGAAATGCTGGTCGCACGCATGGGTGCGGACCGCGCGATGTCTCGAGGAGAAATCGAAAAGCTGGCGCTTTATGCGTCCGGCAAAGGGCAGATCGAGGCCGCGGACATCGATGCGATCGTCGGCGATGCTTCGGAACTCGCGATCGACCGCACGCTCAATGCGGCGGCGTCGGGCGATGCAGTCCGTGCCGTTGCCGAGTTTTCGCGCGCCATCGCCTCAGGCGAGAGCGCGCAGATGATCATTTTAGCACTGCAGCGCGCTTTGCAACGCCTGCACCGGATCAGGGGCGAACTCGATGCGGGCAGTTCGTTCGAGGACGTCATTCGCCAGCAGCGGCCGCCGGTGCACTTCAAGGCGAAGGACGCCATCGGTCTGCAATGCCGGATGTGGACGTCACCGCGGCTGGCGGAAGCGCTGGCCAAAGCGGCAGAGGCCGCTAAGGCCGCGCGTCTCAATTCGAACCTCGAGGAAGCCATCGCTGAAGAGCTGCTGATCGCAGTCGCGACAGCTGCTCGACCCACCACCAGGCGCGCTGCGGGTTAACCTCGCGGGGCGGCGTACTTTCGCGCTACCGCCTCGCGACTTGTCGAAGACGTCGTGGTGCCTATAGTGCGCGCGAATCCGGACATCGGGGGCATAATGCAGGTGACAGGGCAAGACACGCGCTACGACGTGGTCGGGATCGGCAATGCCATCGTCGACATCATCGGGAGATGCGACGACGCATTCCTGTCGAAGCTCGACCTCGCCAAGGGTTTCATGCGGCTCATCGATGCCGGCGAAGCCGATCGCCTCTACGGCCTCATGGGTCCGTCGATCGAGCGCTCGGGCGGATCGGCCGCGAACACGATCGCGGGCCTTGCATCATTCGGGGGGCGAGGCGCCTTCATCGGCCGCGTCGCCGACGATCAGTTCGGCAAGGTGTTCTGGCACGACATTCGCGCTGCCGGCGTCGCGTATGAAACGGGCGCGGCCACGACGGGATTGCCGACGGCAGTCTGCCTGATCCTCGTCACGCCAGATGGCGAGCGGACGATGAATACGTTTCTCGGCGCCAGCACCGAGCTTGGCACCGGCGAAGTCGACGCGGCGATGATCTCCGCGGCAAAGATCACCTATCTGGAAGGCTATCTCTTCGACAAGCCGGAGGCGAAGGCGGCCTATTACGCGGCGGCTGAGATCGCGACCAAGGCAGGGCGCAAAACGGCGCTCTCGCTGTCGGATGCGTTCTGTGTCGATCGCCATCGCGCAGACTTCCGCACACTGGTGAAGAACGGGACGGACATCCTTTTCGCCAACGAGAAGGAGATCACCGCGCTTTACGAAGTGAACAGCTTCGATGAAGCCGTTTCCGCCGTGCGCGGGGAGTGCGAGCTTGCCGTGCTCACGCGGTCGGAGGCCGGTTCGCTGATCGTCACCGCCAACGAGACGGTGCAGGTTCGGCCGGTGCGGGTCGATAAGGTCGTCGACGCTACGGGCGCCGGGGACCTTTATGCCGCCGGTTTCCTCTACGGCTATACGCGCAACCTCAACCTTGCGGATTGCGGGCGGCTCGGCAGTCTTGCGGCAGCGGAAGTCATCAGCCACATCGGCGCCCGGCCTGAGCGCCCGCTTTCGGCCATTGCACAGCGTGAAGGTCTCCTGGCGCGCTGAGGTCATACGGCGCTGCAGGTGTTGCAGCGTCAATCTCAAGTGCAATTGAGACACAATAACTGTCGATTGCACCGTCTAGCTCCTACAAGGCATTTATTCTCCCTGGCAAGGCACTGACTCCCCAACATAATCCACTCAGAGATTCGAACCGATTCGGGTCGATTGAGGGGTCATGGGGACCGAGTGCATGCCGACCATGCAGCCGCGTTACGGACGTCCGAAGGGCACCGGCCTCGACGACAGCCGCCAACTCGAGAGCATCGCCGCTCTGCTTGCCGCCAATCCCGGATTGAAGACGACCACTGCCATCCGCTCGCTCGGGGTCGAAAACCCGTCGGTCATTCGGCGCTTGCGCGACAAGTTTCGCGTGGATCAGGCGCGGCTGATGGCGAATGCGCGCCGCAGCTTCCACCGAGGCGGACACACCGGATATTCGCTCGGCCGTTCAGGTCCGCTGCACAACGCGCGGCGACGCCAGATCGCGAGCGTGCAAACCATTTTGCCGGCACAGCCCGAATGGGCGCCGGACACCCATATCACTGCCGAACCCGCCCACGTGGCGATGCAGCCGCCGCTGCTCGCAATCATGTTCGACCTTGGGCTTTGGGCGATGACGGCAGCGATAGCGCAGCAGACGGTGCTGGCCCGGCACTTGCTGCAACACCCAGCGGTCGATGGCACCGTGCGAGGTCAACTCGCCGTTGGTGCCTTCCTGGTCGCGGCATTTGCTCCGCGAAAACCGCTTACGCCGCGCATCCGTTGAGCGGCCCTTCCTGCACCTGAGAACCTAGAGCAAGAGCACGTCACTGACGGGCCGCCTCCCCAAGGCGGCCCTTTTTTTTGCGCGTCAAAGCTTGCGCAACGCGACCTGCTCGACGTGATGGTCGGCGGCCTTGCGGAGGATGAGCCGGGCACGCGGACGCGTTGGGAGGATATTCTCCTCCAGGTTCTTCAAGTTGATGGAACTCCAGATCTCGCGGGCACGCGCGACGGCGGCCTCGGGCGTGAGGTTCGCATACTGGTGGAAGTAGGCCGCAGGATCGCGGAATGCCGTCGTGCGCAGACGCATGAAGCGCGCCACGTACCATTCGCCGATGACCTCCGGGTCCGCGTCGAGGTAGATCGAGAAATCGAAGAAGTCGGACACGAACGGGATCGCCTCGCCATCGCGCGGCAAACGCGCGGGCTGCAAGACGTTGAGACCTTCGACGATGAGAATGTCCGGGTTCTGGACGACGACCTTCTGGTCGGGGAGGATGTCGTAGTGGAAGTGCGAATAGACCGGCGCTTCAACGTATTTCACGCCGGACTTCACGCTGGCGAGAAAGTTGAGCAGGCGGGCCGTGTCGAAGCTCTCGGGGAAACCCTTGCGGTTCATGATCTCCCGGCGCTCTAGCTCGGCGTTCGGCAACAGGAAGCCGTCGGTGGTGATCATTTCGACGCGCGGATGGTCCGGCCAGCGGGCGAGCAGCGCCTTCAGAACGCGCGCCGTGGTGCTCTTGCCGACGGCAACCGAGCCGCCAACGCCGATGATGAACGGAACTTTGCCGTCCGAACGGCCGAGGAATTTCGATGAGACGGAATCGAGCTGCTGTGCCGCCGCGACGTAGAGATTGAGCAACCGCGACATGGGGAGGTAGATCTGCTCCACCTCTTCGACCGAAAGCTCTTCGATGAGACCGGAGAGCTGTTCAAGCTCGCTCTCCTTGAGAGTCATCGGCGTGTCGGCGCGCAGGCGTGCCCACTCCTCGCGATCGAAGACGCGATAGGGTGAAAACTGCAAGTTTGCCCGGTTCGACATCGAAGCCTGCGCGTCGGCTTTCTTTTTATTCTATCACCGGTTAGGGCGCTCGGCCTTCTCTTTCAGGCCGGATGTCCCAACACGCTTAGCGAGAACGTCCAATACGTCACCCAAGGCGACCTGGCGGCTCTCCAGCAAGACGAGCAGATGGTAAAGCACGTCGGCGGCCTCGGCCTTCAACGCATCATCGCTTTCGCCCATTGCGGCGATGACCGTCTCAACGGCCTCCTCGCCGAACTTCTTGGCGCAGCGGGCGGGGCCGGCATCGAGCAACTGCCGAGTATAGGAGCTGTCAGCCGCAGCTTCACGACGGCTGCGGATGGTGGCTGCAAGTTGCAGCAACACGTCGCTCATAGTGGGCTCATGGGCCAGACCTCAACGGACGCAAGGGCTTCAATGCGTCCGGCTGATGCAGCAACAGGTCCCCGGCGTCAAGCCGCGGCTCAGCCGCCGAGCCTCTGGCGGATGTAATCGAGCTGGTCGAAATTGCCGAACTTGATAACCAGATTGCCGCTCTCGCCGGAGCCACGCTTGATCTCGACCTTCAGGTCCAGGAGGTTCGAAAGCTCTTTCTCGAATGCCTTGGTGTCCGGATCCTTTTCGCGCGGCGTGCGCGAGACAGGGCCGCCCGGAGGCGCGGTCTGACCACCTTGCACCAGGGCTTCGACCTCGCGGACGTTGAGGCTCTGGGCGAGAATGTGCTGGGCGAGAGTTTCGGCATCGTCGCGGCCGATCAGAGCGCGCGCGTGGCCGGCCGTGAGACGGCCGTCCTGCACCATCACCTGGACGCCCTCGGGCAGCTTCAGAAGACGGAGCGTGTTGGCGACGTGGCTGCGCGACTTGCCGATGATCTCCGACAGCTGCTCCTGGCTGTAGTCGAAGCGCTCGATCAGCTCGCGGTAACCGCCGGCCTCTTCGATGGCGTTCAAATCGGAACGCTGGACGTTCTCGATGATCGCCAGCTCGAGGACTTCCTTGTCGTCGAGATCACGGGCAATGACCGGCACAGTGTGCAGGCCGGCCTTCTGTGCGGCGCGCCAGCGGCGTTCGCCGGCAACGATCTCGTAGCCGTTTTCAGCGGGGCGCACGACGATCGGCTGCACGAGGCCCTTGGCGCGGATCGACTCGGCGAGCTCCGTCAGATCCTCGTCGCGGAAATCCTTGCGCGGGTTGAGCCGGCTGGGGCGGACGTCGGCGATCGACACCATGCGCTGCTCGCCCTCCGGCGGGAGCTGCGGACGACCGCTCTGCATCGGCTCTCCGATCAGCGAGGCAAGTCCGCGTCCGAGGCGGCTCTTCTGCAAAGGTGCGTTCATGGTCCCTCTGGGGCGTTAGATCTCAGGCCGCCTGATTACGACGTTCGCGCTCGATGATCTCGGTCGCGAGCTTGATGTAGGCTTGGCTGCCGGCGCAGTCGAAATCGTAGAGCAGAATGGGCTTGCCGTGCGACGGCGCCTCGGCAACGCGCGTGTTGCGCGGGATGATCGTCTCGTAGACCTTGGGCCCGAAAAACGCGCGGACGTTCTCGGCGACTTCGCGGGACAGCGACGTTCGCGCATCGTGCATGGTCAGGACGACGCCCTGGATTTCGAGCGTTGGATTGAGGGTCGCGCGGATCTGATCGATCGAGTCCTTCAGCTGCGAAATACCTTCGAGCGCGAAGAACTCGCACTGCACCGGCACCAGAACGGCGTTAGCGGCCGAGAGCGCGTTCAGCGTCAGGAGATTGAGCGATGGCGGGCAGTCGATCAGCAAGTAATTGAAGCGCTGATCTTCGGGCAAACTGCGCTGGCGAGCGGCGAGTGCCGCAACGGCATCGCGCAGCCGGAACGGGCGATTGGTGTCGGTGATCTCGGATTCGATGCCGACGAGGTCGTTGTTCGCGGGAACGACGTAGAGCCCGGGAACGGCGGTTGGCAACGCGCATTCGACGAGGCCGGCGCCTCCAGCCAGGACGTCGTACGTGGTGCGGGGGCGCGCCTCGATGTCGATGCCAAGACCGGTCGAGGCGTTGCCCTGCGGATCGAGGTCGATAACAAGCACGCGCTCGCCAATCGAGGCGAGCGCCGTGCCGAGATTGATAGCGGTGGTCGTCTTGCCGACGCCGCCCTTCTGGTTGGCAATCGCCAGCGTCCGGGCTTCCCCGGGTCTCGTCGCGCTCATCGCCGTTGACCCTCCATTTTAGCCTGCAACCCGCGGACTACGACGATTCTGCCACCGGAATCTGACAGGCTCGGCTGCAGACGGCTGTCGAATGTCCACCGCTCCCTGGCCGCATCGACCTCGGTCTCGGCTTCGCGGCCTTTCAGAAACAGCCCCGTGGTGTGGGACGAGAAGGCCGGAGCAGCGAGCTCGAGGAGACGCGGCAAGGGTGCCAACGCGCGTGCGGTGATCACGTCGACCGCTCCTAGCTTAGTTTGAGTCGCGACCTTTTCGATTCGCTCGGGTTGGATGTCCACAACTGCGCCCGTCCGCCGGGCGACTTCGCGAAGGAAGGCAGCCTTTCGGGTATCGCTTTCGACCAGGGTGACCTTAGCTCCGTCGCGGCCGGCGAGCATAATTGCGAGCACGAGACCCGGGAAACCGGCGCCGGACCCAAGGTCGAGCCATCGCTTTGCATCCTCCGGCGCAAGGGCGAACAGCTGAGCGGAATCGGCAAAATGGCGGGACCAGATGTGGTCCAGAGTGCTGGGGGCTACGAGGTTGATCGTCTTCTGCCACTGACGAAGCAGGATCTCGTAAACCTCGAGTTTCTCAATGGTTTCACGTGAAACCGCGAAGGCCCGAGCGAAATCGGCCGGGGTTCGCACCTCATCGTGGGACGCATCGCGCATCAGGCAGATTTCCGCGCCGGAGCGGCCTTGAGCTGCGCGAGAAGCAGGAGCAGCGCGGCGGGGGTCATGCCGTCAATGCGGGCGGCGTGGGCCATGCTTACGGGGCGGTGCTTGTCGAGCTTCTGGCGGATCTCGGTGGAGAGGCCGGGAAGTGCCGCGTAGTCGAATCCAGCGGGTATTGCCAATGCCTCGTCCTTGCGGAGCGCGGCAACGTCCAGCTCCTGGCGCTCGACATAGGCGGCGTAGCGGGCATCGACCGCGACTTGGCTGGCAATCGCGGGCTCCAAAGATCCAATCTCCGGCCAGATGGCGGCGAGCCGCGGCAGATCTACCCCTGGGAGCGCCAGCAGATCGAACGCCGTGCGCCGGCGGCCACTGACGTCGAGGCCGTGGCGGCCGGCCTCCGACGGGGTCAGGGAAAGCCGATGCAGAAGGGCCGTTGCATCGGTCAAAGCTGCGGATTTGGCTTCGAACGCGCGCTGTCTCGCGGCACCGACACAGCCAATTGCCAGACCAAGGCCGGTCAGACGCTGGTCAGCGTTGTCGGCGCGGAGGCGTAGCCGGTACTCGGCGCGCGAGGTGAACATGCGGTAGGGCTCGGTTACGCCGCGCGTCACGAGGTCGTCGATCATCACCCCGAGGTAGCCGTCGGCGCGGGAAACGACGAAATCGGGGCCGCGGCCGCCCGCCATGATCGCGGCGTTGATGCCGGCCGCAATGCCCTGGGCCGCAGCTTCCTCGTAGCCGGTCGTGCCATTGATCTGACCTGCGAGAAACAAGCCTGGCAAGCGCTTAACATGCAGGTGCGGGGTCAGCTCGCGCGGGTCGACGTAGTCGTACTCGATGGCGTACCCGGGGCGCTTGATGACGGCTTTCTCCAAGCCCGGCATTGTGCGGATAAAGGCTTCCTGGACATCGGCGGGAAGCGAGGTCGAGATTCCGTTTGGGTAGACGGTGTCGTCGTCGAGGCCCTCGGGTTCGAGAAAGACCTGGTGCGTTTCGCGTCCGGCGAAGCGGACGACCTTGTCCTCTATCGAGGGGCAGTAGCGGGGTCCGGTGGACGAGATCTGCCCGGAATACATGGCCGAGAGGCCGAGGTTCTCGCGGATAATCGCGTGCGCTGCCTCGGTGGTTCGCGTGATGGCGCAGGTGACCTGGGGTGTGGTGATTGCCTCGGTCAGGAAGGAAAACGGGACCGGGGGGTCGTCGGCGGCCTGCTGCTCAAGGTCGTCCCAGGCTATGGACGCCTTGGAGAGACGGGCCGGGGTGCCGGTCTTCAGGCGGCCGAGTTGGAGACCGAAGCCGTAGAGGCGCTCCGAGAGCTTGAGCGCGGGCGCTTCGCCGGCACGTCCCGCCGGCGTTTTCTGGTTCCCGAGGTGGATCAGACCGTTGAGAAAGGTGCCTGTCGTCAGCACAACTGCGCCGGCGGTGAGTTCTCGGCCGTCGCCGGCGATGACCCCGCAGACGCGGCCGTCCCGCACGATCAGATCTTCGACGCCGCCTTCGACCACCTCCAAATTTGCCGTGACACGAATGGCGGCCTGCATCGCCTCACGGTAGAGACGCCGGTCGGCCTGCGTCCGGGGGCCCTGGACGGCGGGGCCTTTTGAGCGGTTCAGGAGGCGGAACTGGATACCGGCAGCGTCGGCAACGCGGCCCATGAGGCCGTCGAGAGCGTCGACCTCACGGACCAGGTGGCCTTTTCCCAGGCCGCCGATGGCGGGATTACACGACATCTCGCCGATGGTGCCGAAGCAATGGGTGACGAGGGCGGTGCGGGCGCCCATGCGGGCTGCCGCTGCCGCGGCTTCGCATCCGGCATGGCCACCGCCGACAACGATCACGTCGAAATCAGAACCGCGCATATCTGGAACCTGAATGTGAGGCGGCAACCTAGCGACAGCGGGGCGTCGAATCAAAGGGCGCTGAAGTGGTTAACGAAATGTTTCACGTGAATCAGCGCTGTTGCCCAGGCGGCGAGGCCAGCCGGACTCGTCCTAACGAATCGTTTCACGTGAAACACGGGCACCTATTGGCAAGTACTTTCGACGGCCTTCGAAGGCAGATGGTTAACGGAATGTTTCACGTGAATCATCAAGCGCGTGTGCTGCCTTGGTTAACGAGTTGTTTCACGTGAATCCCTGCGCGGCGCCTAAGGCGCCGAATCACCAAGCGTCGGTTAACAAAGTGTTTCACGTGAATCAGGGCTTATTTGCCGATGCAGAAGCGCCCAAAGATCTCGCCGAGCACCTCCTCCACGTCGATGCGCCCCGTGATGCGGCCCAGCGCCTGGGCGGCTTGGCGCAGCTCCTCGGCCCGAAGCTCGTAGTCCGCGGTATTGCCGCCGAGGAAGCCTTCAAGCGCCTCAAGGCAGGTCTCGAGGTGGCTTCGGTAGCGTTCGCGGGTGATTGCCGGCGTTTCAGTGCTGCCTACCCGGTCCGCGGCGAGAGAGGCGATGGTGGCGGTCAACCGCGCCAGTCCTTCCCTCGTCTTCACGGAGATCGGCACGGCATCGGGTGGTGGCGGCGCGCCGGCGAGGTCGATTTTCGTCGCCACAGCCGCGAAGAACTCAGGTCCGCGCGATAGCAGTTCGGGTGGTGGCGGCACCGCGTCGCCCGTCGAATCATTCAGCCAGAGGACGAGGTCTGCCTCTCGGACATGGGTCATGGCGCGGCGGATGCCCTCTGTCTCGACCGCGCCTGTGGCCTCGCGGATGCCCGCCGTATCAGTGACGATCACCGGAAGCCCCTCAAGGTCGAGGCGTACCTCCAGGACGTCGCGCGTGGTACCAGCTTCCTCGTGCACGATGGCCGCGTCGCGTCGCGCCAGAGCATTCAGAAGGCTTGATTTGCCTGCATTCGGCGGGCCTGCCAGCACGACGCGGAAGCCATCGCGCAAGATTTCTCCGCGGTGTCCATCATCCAGGTGGGCCAAGATCTGGTGGCGAAGTTCTCTGACGATGGCCAGTGCCCGCTCCGCGGCATCGCCGGCGACGTCGCTCTCGTCCGAGAAGTCGATCGCCGCCTCCATGAGGGCGCTTGCCTCCAAGATACTGCGGCGCCAGCCCTCGTAGAGGTTCGACAATGCGCCACGCATCTGGGCGAGGGCCTGGTGGCGCTGCGCCTCGGTTTCGGAATCGATGAGGTCTGCGAGACCCTCGACCTGCGCCAGGTCGAGCTTTCCGTTGGCGAATGCGCGCCGGGCAAACTCTCCGGGCCCCGCCAGGCGGCATTCGGGGAAGCGTCCCAGCGCCGCGAGGACGGCTTTGACGACGGCGGGGCTGCCGTGGAGATGCAGCTCGGCCATGTCTTCGCCGGTCTCGGTTTTCGGCCCCTGGAGCCAGAGAATCAGGGCGTCGTCGATTGCCCGCCCGTCTTGAGGTTCTTTAATCCGCCTCAAGGAGGCGTGGCGGTTGGTGGGGCGGGGTGGTGCCATTGCATCGAGGACATCCCCAGCGCGGGGTCCACTGATGCGCACGACCGCTACACCCGCCCTTCCTGGAGCGGTGGAAAGTGCAAAGATTGTCGTTGGTTCAGCCATGGCCTGAACTAGCAGATGGCGCGTTAAGCTCCCATCTTAACCCAGAGCCTTTTGGAGCGGCTCGCGCGGCAAGGAATCATGATGAGCGAGAACCGCCTCAACCGGGAGACAAGCCCCTACCTGCTGCAGCATAAGGACAACCCGGTCCATTGGTGGGCGTGGGGACCTGAGGCGCTGGATGAGGCGAAGCGCACTGGGAAGCCCATCCTGTTGTCAATCGGCTATGCGGCCTGCCACTGGTGCCACGTGATGGCGCACGAGAGCTTCGAGGACGAGGCGACGGCGGCGGTGATGAACGAGCTGTTCGTCAACATCAAGGTCGACCGAGAAGAGCGCCCGGACATCGACGGCATCTACATGGGCGCGCTGCATGCGCTCGGTCAGCAGGGCGGCTGGCCTTTGACGATGTTCCTCGACAGCGATGCGCGCCCGGTCTGGGGCGGCACCTATTTTCCGAATGCGCCGCGGTTCGGCCGGCCGGCTTTCGTCGATGTGTTGCGTCGCGTGGCCGGCGTATTTCGCGACGAGCCGGAAAAGGTTGCCGGCAGCGCAGCCGGACTTACGCAAGCGCTGCAGCACAAACCGCCGTCCGGGTCGGTGCCGGTTATCGACGATCGGCTGCTTAAAGATCTCACCCAGCGCATGGTGCCCGCCGTGGACATGGAACACGGGGGCATGCAGGGCGCACCGAAGTTTCCGCAGTGGAGCTTCTTCTGGATGCTGTGGCGGGGCGCCATCCGGTACGACCACGCGCCGGCGCGTGAGGCCGTGGTGCGCACGCTCGACAACATCTGCCAGGGCGGGATCTACGATCACCTGGGTGGTGGGTTCGCGCGCTATTCGGTCGACGAATACTGGCTCGTGCCGCACTTCGAAAAGATGCTCTACGACAACGCTCTGCTCATCGACCTGATGACGGAGGTTTATCGCGAGACGGGGTCACAGCTCTACAAGGCGCGGGTCGCTGAAACGGTCGCCTGGCTCGAGCGGGAAATGATCGCGGAGGGCGGTGGCTTTGCTGCGTCGCTCGATGCCGACTCGGAAGGTGAGGAGGGGAAGTTCTACGTCTGGTCGCTCGATGATGTGCTGCGTGTGCTCGGCGATGAGGATGGCCGATATTTCGCGCAGGTCTACGACATCACCAGCGGCGGCAACTTCGAAGGCCACAACATTCCGAACCGCCTTGATCACCTGGCGTTGCTCAGTGACGAGGAGGAGGATCGCCTTTCGAAACTGCGCGCGAAACTGCTGGTGGAACGTTCCACCCGCGTGCGTCCCGGATGGGACGACAAGGTGCTTGCGGATTGGAACGGGCTGATGATTGCTGCGCTTGTGCGCGCGTCGTCGGTCTTCGAGCAACCGCAGTGGCTCGAGCTCGCGAAGCGCGCGTTCCACTTCGTAGCATCACGCATGAGCACCGGCGGGCGGCTGCAGCACAGCTATCGCGACGGGCGCGCCAAGGCGCCGGCAACCGCGAGCGACTACGCCAACATGATCTGGGCGGCGCTGCGCCTGCATGAGGCGACCGGAGATCCGACGTATTTCGAGCAGGCTGTGGCGTGGGTGCAGGTGCTCGACCTGCACTACTGGGTGGAAGGTGACGGCGGCTATGCAACCTCTGCGGACGACACGCGCGATGTGATCGTGCGTCTGCGGCCCGGCAGCGACGACGCGACGCCGAACGCAAACGCGATCATGCTGTCCAACTTGGTTGCGCTCGCAACCATTAGCGGGGATGCTCATTATCAGGAACGCGCGGCGGCTCTGCTGGCGGCATTCGCTCCGGACGTGGGGCGGAATATTGTCGCACACACTGGGCTCCTCGCGAGCACATTCGATCTCTTGGCCCCGCAACAAGTGGTCGTTGCGGGCCAACAGCTCGAAGGCGGCGAAGAACTGATGAAGGTCATTAGAAGTATTTCTTTGCCCGGCGCGCTCCAGTACGCTTTGAGTGACGATGTCAACGGCAATGCGTTGCCCGGCCTTCGCGATAAAAACACTGTTAACCGGCTTGCGACAGCTTACGCATGCCTTGGCCCGCAGTGCTCTCTGCCCCTCAATGCGCCGGACGAGCTGGCGAAGGTGCTGAGACAGCAACGTAGTTTGTAAACAAGCTCAATACGCGTGAGGTGCCATCCTGATGCAGGTCTTGCATCGCCCATGGTGACGGTGGCGTCGAGTTCGACAACCAACTGCAGACGTATGGATGTGTGAGTTGCTCTTGGTTCCGCGCAGCCCTCAATCGGAGAACGCCTGATGTCAGCACTACGCACGATCGTGCGGTACGGATACGCTCCCTTCATGATGCTGGCGCTGATGGCTGCCGCATATTGGGTCGTCGCTGAACTCGCCGTGGCGCGCGATAATCCCTGGGCGTACCTGCTTCTCGCGCCGCTGCTTGGCTTGGCGTACGCAACCGCGTTTGCTGCCGAACGCATCGCGCCATTTTTCGACGAGTGGAACGATCATGAGGCACATGGCGACAACCCCACGAACCTTCTGCATCTGCTCATCTACGAGATGCAGAGCATCAACGGCGTGCTGCTGATCCCTCTGATCGTGTGGCTCTTCCCGTTCGACATCGGTGTGTGGCCGACGCAGTGGCCGCTCTGGGCGCAGTTCCTCGTTGCCTATATCGTCTCCGACTTCGTGTTCATGATGATGCACTACCTGAGCCATCGGTTTGCGCCGCTGTGGCGGCTGCATGCCGTGCATCACGGGGTCGGACGGCTTTACGGGTTCAATGGCGTGATGCGGCATCCGCTGCATCAGGTGCTCGACATGGTCGTCGGCAGCTTGCCGCTGGTTCTGATGGGTATGCCCATTCCAGTCGCTGTGCTGCTCGGCTTCGCGATCTCGGTGACGCTGATCGTGCAGCATTCGAACGTCGACGCGCGGCTTGGGCCGCTCCAGAAGCACTTGTCGATCGGCCGGGTGCATCACCTGCATCATGTGAACTGGGGTACGGAAGGCGACTGCAATTTCGGCCTGCTGCTCACGTGCTGGGATCGGATGCTCGGTACGTTCCACGAGAAGCCGCCGCGCGAAATCACGGCGAAGGACCTCGGCGTGGATGAGATCCCGAACTTCCCCAAGAGCTATATCGAGCAGTTCCTGCTGCCACTGCATTACAAGCCCGGGCAGGGCGAGCCGGAGCGCTACAAGAAGGTGTCTGCGGCGGCGGCAACGCCGCTCACCCCAGCGCAGGAAGCGCGTCGCATCGTCGACGCGGCAGAGTAAAAATCACGACAACTTTTGGCTCACACCGGCCGGCTCGGGATGAAACCCCTGCCGGCCATTCGAGGATGAATGACCGCGCCCAAGTTTTCGATTTTTGACATCGCCACGGTAGAACCCGAGCACGATGCCCCGGGCGCCGATCGGCTCATCTCGGGCGATCCCAAATTCCGTTGCTGGAATCTGGAGGATCAGGGCGGCAACCTTTTCGCGGGAGTCTGGGAGGCGACGCCGGGGAAGTGGCGCATCGCCTATGACGAATGGGAGTACGTCCACGTACTCGCCGGTGTGTCGGTGATCACCGAGGAAGGTGGCGAGGCGCGAACCGTGAAGGCCGGCGATAGCTTCATCATCCGCCCCGGCTTCAAGGGGACGTGGGAAGTGCTCGAGACGACGCGCAAGGAATACGTGATCAAGGCTTGAGCCGGATCGCAGACTGTCGAGCCAACAAATGGGCGGCTGTGGAGCGGTGGTTTCCTCTCCACTCAACAGCAGGCATTCGTTGCAGACAGATTACCGCGTCTGGACTCTAGAGAACGCATTGTGTACATGCGAAAGGGCAGGCGCACCACGCCTGCCCTTTCGTAGAAGCGTTCCCGGAAACCGACGATCCCGGTGCGGGAACCAAATCACAACAAGTATGAGTCGCGCGTTAGCGTTCCACGGTCAAGTGCCGGGATCGTCCTGTTTTGGAAAGCAGGGCAGAAATGCAACGCGAAATTGCTGTAATCGCCGCGGCGATTACTGGACGGAACCTAATTGGGCTGTCGTACGAGCCGGGGCTGCGGATAATAGAGCCGCATGCTTTGGGCTATGGCTCGAGTGGCCAAATACTACTTCGAGCGTTTCAGATCGAAGGCGCAAGCGCGTCCGGCGAACACATTAACTGGAAGCTCTTCCGGCTCGATCGGATTAGCAGTCTCGCTCCGACGGGCAGCCAGTTCGATGGGCCTCGTGCGGAATACAAACGCGGCGACAAGGCGATGAAACGCGGCATCATCGCTGAGCTTTAGACGCTCTGCAGGTGCAAGGCCCCGGCGGAAACGCCGGGGCATCGTGTATCGCGCAGTCCGATTCGTGGCTGGGGTTAGCTTCTTTCGACATCTAGGTATTCATCGACTGGAAGAACTCGCCGTTGGTCTTGGTCGAGCGCAGCTTGTCGATGAGGAACTCGATGCCGTCCATGGTGCCCATCGGGTTGAGGATGCGGCGCAGGACGTAGACCTTCTTGAGCTGATCCTTCGGAACCAGCAGGTCCTCCTTGCGGGTGCCGGACCGCGCCACGTCGATGGCGGGGAAGACGCGCTTGTCGGAGACCTTGCGGTCGAGAATGATTTCCGAGTTACCGGTGCCCTTGAACTCTTCGAAGATCACCTCGTCCATGCGCGAGCCGGTGTCGACCAACGCGGTGGCGATGATGGTCAGCGAGCCGCCTTCCTCGATGTTGCGGGCCGCGCCGAAGAAGCGCTTGGGGCGCTGGAGGGCGTTGGAGTCGACGCCGCCGGTGAGCACCTTGCCGGAAGAAGGAACGACCGTGTTGTAAGCGCGACCGAGGCGGGTGATGGAATCCAGCAGGATCACCACGTCACGCTTGTGCTCGACGAGGCGCTTGGCCTTCTCGATCACCATTTCGGAGACCTGCACGTGGCGGGACGGCGGCTCGTCGAAGGTGGAGGAGATCACCTCGCCCTTCACGGAGCGCTGCATGTCGGTGACTTCCTCAGGGCGCTCGTCGATGAGCAGCACTATGAGGTAGCACTCGGGGTGATTGGTGGAGATCGAGTGGGCGATGTTCTGCAGCAGCACGGTTTTGCCGGTGCGCGGCGGTGCGACGATGAGGCCGCGCTGGCCCTTGCCGATCGGGGCGACGATGTCGATGACGCGCGGCGAGAAATCCTTGACCGTCGGATCCTCGGTCTCGAGCTTCAGCCACTTGGTGGGATAAAGCGGCGTCAGGTTGTCGAAGTTGATCTTGTGCTTGGTGGCTTCAGGGTCTTCGAAGTTGATCTTCGAGACCTTGAGGAGGGCGAAGTAGCGCTCGCCTTCCTTGGGGCTGCGGATCTGGCCCTCGACCGTATCGCCGGTGCGCAGGGCAAAGCGGCGGATCTGGGAGGGCGAGACGTAGATGTCGTCCGGGCCGGGCAAATAGTTGGCGTCCGGCGAGCGCAGGAAGCCGAAGCCGTCCTGCAGAACCTCGACGACACCCGTGCCGACGATTTCGACCTCTTTCGCGGCGAGCTGCTTCAGCGTGGCGAACATCAGCTCCTGCTTGCGCATGGTGGAGCCGTTTTCGACGCCGTGCTCTTCCGCAAAGCTCAAAAGCTCCGTCGGAGTTTTGAGCTTCAGGTCTTCGAGCTTCATTTCCTTCATGGAATGCTCCGGAGGGGCCACGGCGGTTGAGGCGGGATGCGGAAGCCGCGGCAGGAAAGTGGGGGGTTTCGCGGTGTGTGGGCAAATGCCACGTGTGGCCGGCCTTACTCCTCGAGGTGGAGTGTCGGCGACCAACTCACAGGCCAGAGCGGCCCCGAGTCGTTGCGGAATTCAACACAGGTATAGCAGATGGAAAAGCAACAGAAAAGCGGCTGACGCAAGATTTAAGTCAGAACGGCTTCAGAACCACGAGCAGGACGATGGCGATCAGGAAGAGGGTCGGGATCTCGTTGACAACACGGTAGAACTTCGCTGAGCGGGTGTTGCCGTCTTCGGCGAACACGCGGACCCACTTGCCGAGGGCGCCCTGGAAGCCACTGAGTATAAAGACGAGCAGCAACTTGGCGTGCAGCCAGGGGTCGGAGAAGGCTCCCATCATGTAGGCGAGCAGTGGGCCGGTGATCCAAACCGCGATCATCGCGGGCACCATGATGGCGTGGTAGAGGCGCCGTTCCATCACCTTGAAGGTCTCGGACAGCTCGGAACCCTTGGGCGCATCGGCGTGGTAGACGAACAGCCGCGGCAGATAGAAGAGGCCGGCAAACCAGGCGACGAAGGCCATGATGTGGAACGCTTTGATCCACAGCATCGGTCAGTTGCCTTCCGCTCGGATGAGGTCGATCAACCGGGCGACGTTGTCAGGCGGTGTCTGCGGAATGATCCCGTGGCCAAGGTTGAAAATAAACGGAACGCCCTTGAGCGCTTCAAGATTTTCACGCGCTCGGGCTTCGAGCGCCGGACCGCCGGTCGCGAGCAGCAGCGGATCGAGATTGCCCTGGACGGCGACGCTGGTCGCTTCTGAAAGCGCCCGCATTTGCTGCAATGGCATTGCCGTATCGCATCCCAATCCCTCGACAGCCGTCTGTTGCACGTAGCGTTCCGCATTGGTGCCGGCCCCCCGTGGGAAGCCGATGATCGGAACGCTCGGGTGGCGGCGCTTGAGTTCTGCGGCGATTCTACGGGTCGGCGCCACTACCCAGGCGTCGAATTCTCCATCGGGGAGGTTGCCGGCCCAACTGTCGAAGATCTGCAGGCAGTCGGCACCGGCCCGCACCTGGCGGTCGAGGTAGTCGATCGAGGCTTCGGTGACGATGTCGATGAGGCGGGTGAACGTGGCGCGGTCGCGGTAGGCGAGGGTGCGGGCCGCCGCCTGGTCGGAGGAGCCCTGGCCGCCGACCATGTAGGTCGCGACGGTCCATGGGGCGCCGCAGAAGCCGATGAGCGTGACCTCGGAGGGCAGGTCTTGCCGCAGGCGTTGCACGGTTTCGCAGACGCGGGAGAATTTTTCGTCGGTGGCGCCGAGGTCGAGCCGGGAGAGGCCGGCGGCGTCGGTGATGGGGTCGAGGCGCGGGCCTTCGCCTTCGGCAAAGCGGACGGCCTGGCCGAGAGCGTCGGGGACGACGAGGATGTCGGAGAACAGGATCGCGGCGTCGAAGGCGTAGCGCCGGATCGGCTGCAGCGTGACTTCGGCGGCGAGGGCCGGGTTGTAGCACAGGTCGAGGAAGCCTCCGGCGGTGGCGCGCACCTCGCGGTACTCGGGGAGGTATCGGCCAGCCTGGCGCATCAGCCAGACGGGAGGTGGCCAGATAGCCTCGCCGGCGAGGACGCTGAGCAGCTTGCGCCCTTCGGTCGAGGAGGGGGAGACTTGTGCGGGTGCGCCCATGAGCACTTAAACCAATCTAGAATCTAAGACTCTTATTTTTACTTCTCTTACCCCAGGGGGTTCTGAGGATTACTCGGTTGTCCTACCCTAATCCTGAGGTCGCGCACAGGGGCAGAGATATGGGAGGCTATGTGGTGGTGTTGCGCGGGCGCAAGGCACTAGGGGAAGCGAACCCTTAAGGGATCAACGGTCTAGCAGTGCGGATGGCGCTGCAATGCGACGGCTTCGGTGTTGAGAGACGCTGGAGCAAGGTTCAAGAAGGCAGGTATCCTCAAGGAGAGACGGGTATCAGGTTGGGCTATGCCAGAAGGGCCCGACTGTGGGCAGTATCGTGGACGAGTGGACAGGGTTCTGGCATCAAGCTGGCGCGTTGCAGGGGCCCTCTGGATAACTTGGGCGGTTATCAACATACCGTCCGCCGGATTTAGCGAGCGTCATGGCCAGCGATCTGCCGAGTTTCTTTCATCTGCATCTCGTGTCGGACTCGACCGGCGAGACGCTGACCACGATCGCGAAGGCCGCGTCGGTGCAGTACGCGCTGGTGCGTCCGATCGAGCACGTGCATCCGCTGGTGCGAACGGCGCGGCAGATGAAGCGCGTGCTGCAGGAGATCGAGCAGGCACCGGGGATCGTGCTCTACACGATCACCAATCATGATCTCGCGGAGGAGCTGGAACGGCGCTGCGCGGAGCTGAAAATTCCGTGCCTCGCCGTGCTGCAGCCGATCATGCAGGTGCTGGAAGGGTATCTCGGCGCGCCGCGTACGCCGACGGTGGCCGGCCAGCACGTTCTCGATGCAGACTACTTCCGCCGCATCGATGCCTTGAACTTCACGATGGCGCACGATGACGGGCATCTGCCCGAGGACCTCAACGATGCCGACATCATCGTGCTCGGAATCTCGCGAACGTCGAAGACGCCGACGAGCATCTATCTCGCCCAGCGCGGATACAAGACGACGAACCTGCCGCTTGTACCGACGATCCCGCTGCCGGAACGCTTGACGAAGCCGCATCGCGCCTTCGTCGTTTGCCTTGTTGCGAGCCCGGATCGTCTGGCGGAGGTGCGGCGTCACCGCGCCATGATGCTCGCCGACAAAAACCTCGGCGATTACGTCGATCGCGACAGGATCAATGCGGAGCTTGCGTACTCACGTAAGATCTGTGCCCAGAATCGCTGGCCGGTGATCGACGTCACGCGTCGTTCGGTGGAAGAATCCGCCGCGCAAATCCTGAAGCTGATGCACGATCGGGATGCGGCGAACGAAGCAGCGCAGGATGTCAGCGAGGGCTAGTCTTTCGCGACAGAAGTCACACGAGAGATAATGAATGACCACCGGTTCCGTCGAAATCGTGCTGGCGTCGGGAAGCAAGGCGCGACGTGAGATGCTGGCGGCGGCCGGCGTGCACTTCACGGTGCAGGCCGCGGATGTCGATGAGCCGGCGATCCGCGCGCAGCTGTTCGCACAGGACAAGAATATCGCGCCGACAAAAATCGCCGAGGTGCTGGCGATTGCAAAAGCCGAGGAGGTCAGCAGCAAGCGGCCGGGCTCGATGGTCATCGGCGCCGATCAGGTTCTGGCGCTGGACAATGTGCTTCTGAGCAAGGCGCCGGACATCAAGGCGGCGGGCGAAGCGTTGAAACGGCTGCGTGGGCGCACGCACGAGCTGCATTCGGCGGTGGTTCTCGCCGAGAATGGCAAAGTGAATTTCACGCATGTCGGCACGGCTCGTCTGACGATGCGCGATTTCTCGGATGCCTTCCTCGATGACTATCTCAACCGCGCCGCGGACCGCGTGACACAGACGGTCGGCGCCTATGAGCTCGAGGGGCTGGGCATCCAGCTGTTCGACAAGATCGAGGGCGACTATTTCACGATTCTCGGGATGCCGCTGATGGCGGTGCTGACTGAGCTGCGCTGGCGCGGGGTCCTTTCCATATGAAACGCGCCGCGGTGATCGGATGGCCGATCGAACATTCGCGTTCGCCGCTCATTCACGGCTATTGGCTGCGCCAGTACGGAATCGACGGCAGCTATATCAAGCAGGCGGTGCGTCCGGAGGAGGTTGCAGGCTTTCTGCGCTCGCTCGAAGCGCAGGGGCTCGCCGGTTGCAACGTCACTGTCCCGCACAAGGAGACTGCATACGCCATCGCGGATGAGCGCGATGCGTCGGCGCGCGCGGTACAGGCTGCGAATACGTTGTGGCTCGAAGGTGGAAAGCTGCACGCTGCCAACACCGATACCTATGGCTTCATGACGTACCTCGATCATGTGGTGCCGGACTGGAAAGCGCATGACGGTCCGGTGGCTATCCTCGGCGCTGGGGGTGCGGCGCGGGCGGTCGTGCATGGGTTCCTGGAGGCCGGCGTCGAAGAGGTGCGTGTTTTCAACAGGACCAGGTCGCGCGCCGAGCAGCTTGCCGAAGCGTTCGGTCCGCGGGTGAAGGCGTTCGACTGGAACGTGCGCAGCGACGGATCGCGCGAAGCCTGCGTACTCGTCAACACGACGGCTGCGGGGTTGAAAGGCGCTGGGTCGCTCGGGATGGATTTTGCCGGATTCAATGCCGATTGCGTGGTGGCCGATATCGTCTATGTGCCGCTCGAAACCGAGCTGCTGGCGGGCGCCAAAGCTCACGATCTCAGGATCGTGGATGGTCTGGGGATGCTGCTTCATCAAGCTGTGCCTGGCTTCGAGAAATGGTTTGGCCAGCGTCCACAGGTTACCCCGGAGTTGCGCGCGCTTCTCGTCGCTGACATCGAGGGACAGAAATGCTGATCGTCGGTCTCACTGGATCGATCGGGATGGGCAAATCCACAGCCGCTACGTATTTGCGCGGGCGCGGCGTTCCGGTGTTCGATGCCGATGCGGAAGTGCATCGCCTCTATGCCGGTGGAAAGGTCGTGGAGAAGATCGAGCGGGCGTTTCCGGGCACGACCACACAGACAGGTGTCGATCGTGCACGGTTGAGCGCGGCTCTCATCGCGCATCCGGCGCGGCTGCGTGAGCTGGAAGCCATCGTTCATCCTTTGGTGCGCGAGGCGGAGCGCTCATTTCTGCGCGCCGAGGCACGCAAGGGCACGCCGATCGCCGTTCTGGAAATTCCGCTACTGTTCGAAGCGAACGCCGACAAGCTCGTCGATACGGTCATCGTGCTGTCGGCGCCGGAAGCGGTTCAGCGCGAGCGCATCCTGCGCCGGCCGGGGATGACCGCGGAGAAGCTGGACAGTCTGCTGGCGCGGCAGATGCCGGATGCGGAAAAACGCGCGCGTGCGGACTTCGTCGTCGACACCAGCGGAGGGACCGAGCAGAGCGAAGCGCATCTCGACAAGATACTGTCAGAGCTCGAAACCTGGTCGGGACAGGCGTTCGCTCGCGAGTGGGCTTGACCGGATATACCGAATCGCGGCCTGCAATAGAATATGCGCGAAATCATTCTCGATACGGAAACGACCGGTCTCGACCCGCTGCGGGGCGACCGGCTGATCGAGATCGGCTGCATCGAGCTGATCAATCGCATTCCCACCGGGCGCGAGTATCACTGCTTCATCAATCCGGAGCGTGACGTGCCGGCAGAAGCCGAGCGCGTGCACGGCATCTCGACCGATTTTCTGAAGGACAAGCCGAAGTTCGCGCAGGTGGCGCGTGACTTCATGGACTTCATCGCCGGCGACGCGCTCGTCATTCACAATGCGCAGTTCGACATCGGATTCTTGAACTTCGAGCTCGGGCGGCTATCGCTCGGGCCGATCGCGATGGATCGCGTCACGTGCACACTGCAGCTCGCGAAGCGGCGGCATCCGGCGGGTCCGAACAACCTCGATGCCCTGTGCAAGCGCTACGGCATCGATAATACGAAGCGCACAAAGCACGGCGCGCTCGTCGACTCGCTGCTGTTGGCGGAAGTTTACATCGAGCTGCTCGGTGTGCGTCAGGCGGCGTTCGTCGAACTCACCGCCGGGCCGGCCGGGGCGGCGGGCGGCGAGATCTCAGCGATGCAACGGGGCAATGCGCTTCGACGCCCGCAGCCGCTGCCGTCGCGGCTTTCCAGCGCGCTCGAGCAGGCGCACGCAGAGTTCGTCGCCTCGCTCGGCGAGAAGGCCGTCTGGAATAGATTTCTCGTTTCGGGCTGACGCGAGCCGCTGGCAGCTTTGAGCGCGGCAAGCGTCGGGTGCTGTTTTTGGCGCTGCCGATTCACGCCCTCGCTGATAGGCGCTCGGGCGATCGGAGCTTTGGACGCTGCCGATTCACGCCGTCGCTGATAGGTACTCGGGCGATCGGAGCGCGTCAGTTCTTCAGCTCGGCCTCGGCCTGGGCGCGCATCTCTTGCTGGCGACGAATGTAGAGCGAGGCGAAGTCGAACGGATCGAGCAGCAGCGGCGGGAAGCCACCTTCGCGCGTCAGATCGGCTGCGAGGCGGCGCACGAACGGAAACAGAATCGATGGGCAGTTGACGAGCAGGAACGGCTCGAGCGCCTGCTCGGGGATGTTCTCGATCCGGAAGAGGCCACCGTAGATCAGTTCCAGCTGGTAAATCTCGCCGAGCTTGTTGGTTGCGTGGGCGTTGAACTCGATGACGCTCTCATACAGCGAGGGGCCGACCGACTTGGCGCCGACGTTGATCGACAGCTGCAGGTTCGGCTGGTCGCCCGGATCCTTGATGATCTTCTCGATGTTGGGGTTCTCGAACGACAGGTCTTTGACGTACTGAGCGACCACCTTCACTTGCACGGGCGGCATAGCTGCCTGCGCGGCTTCGCCGGGTTTGCCGTTACCATTGCCGTTGCTGGAAGAGGCCATTGCTTTTCGGTCCATGCAAAGAGTTGCGTCAGAGGCGGCTAGCTAACACGCGGACCGGGCTGCGACAATCTCGCTTGTCCTGGTTAGGGCAAATTGCACCTAATGCCGCGGATCGTTTTCGTCGATCCGCTCGTATGTGCCTTCGATGATGACCGGCCGACTGGCCTCGGATGGCCGTTCGGTGCGCCGGGGACCTTGCGGGTCATTGCGCCGGGCATCCGCGAAGCCGGGCAGGACGATGCCGAGCAGCAGCCGGCGCAGGGGTGGGATCAGCAAAGCAATCCCCAGCGCGTCGGTGATGAATCCGGGCACTATGAGCAAAAAGCCCGCGAGGATGACGAAGTAGCTGTCCACCATCGTCGCAAAGGCCACGCCGCCGCGTCCGATTGTGTCGAACATGCGGCCGACCATGGACACGCCCTGCGCCCGGATGACGAGCATGCCAGCGACAGCGGCTGCAACCAGAAGGCCGAAAGTCGGCCAGAAGCCGATCGCCTTGCCCACCGCGATGAGCACCGCAAGCTCGAGCACGGGAAAGCCCAGAAGGAAGAACAGAGCGGCAATGCGCAGAGGCGCCATCATTTTCGACCGTTCATCCTTGCCAACAGGTCGCCGTGCCGGCCTTCACACCGTGAGACAAGCGCCGCGGCTCGCAGGCAAGCGGGTTGGCATTGCAGCATTTGTGCCTTACCTTGAGGTAAGCACAATAGTAACCTCTTGATAGCGGATCGGATCAGCGGCCCCGTCGAATGCTTGGGCCCAGATTAAGACGCGATCATATATTGCTGTCGTATCCAGTCACGCTGTTGATTGCCAGGAAGGCAGCCGTCCATGGAGAAGATCGATCTCTTCACCCTCATCTCGCTCATAGTCGCGGTGGTCGTGATTTTGAAGCTGAGGAGCGTCCTCGGACGCCGCACGGGTGACGAGGAAGCGCGCGTCGAGCGTTATCGTACCGAGAGGGCGCGCCAGGAGGCGGCTGCTGCCTCGGGTGACAATGTCGTGGCGATGCCGCGTCGCGAGCGGGATGCCGCTGCGGCGCAGCCCGCCGCCGAGGTCACGGAAGCTGACGCCGAGGAGCGGATCAAGTCGTATCCGAGCGTTGAGCCAGCCGCCCGTGCCGGCCTGATCGAGATCGCGCGTCTCGACCCGGCGTTCGATCCGGACACGTTCATCCGCGGCGCCAAGCAGGCGTACGAGATGATCGTCACCGCGTTTGCCGAGGGCAACCGCAAGCTGCTGCGCGACCTGCTCGACCGTCCGGTCTATGAGGGCTTCACGCGTGCCATCAGCGAGCGCGAGACACGCGGCGAGCAGGTGGACCAGAGTTTCGTCGGCATCGAGAAGGCCGACATCCTCGAATCGGAAGTGAAGAGCGGTAAGGCGTCGATCACGGTGCGGTTCGTCAGCGAGCTCATCTCAGCGACGCGCGATAAGGCCGGTGCGATCATTGGCGGCGACCCGCAGAAGATCAAGGAAGTGACCGACATCTGGACGTTCAGTCGTGACATCTCGACTGCGAAGGCGCGCTCTAATCCGAACTGGCTGCTGATCGCCACACAATCGCCCGCCTGATCTCATCAGCAGCGCACGCCTGGGGGGCGTGCGAAGGGAGAAGATGCACGCTGCCGTCAGACGTGCGGCTGTTGAAGGGGGTGGGCGACCATGGCGGGCAATCGCGCCCTGGCTGCTGTGTGTTTGCGGATCGCCATCGCCGCGTGGGCTGTGGCTGGCGCGAACGCGTTTGCAGCCGAGCCCGCCAAGCGTTCTCCGCAGCAGCTTGGGGCCGCTCCGCCGGCCGTCGTCATGAGCAAAGACAGTCCACCCGAAGCATCGAAAGACGCAAAGCCTGCCGTGGCAAAGCCGGCCGGGCCGCGCCTCGAGCCTGTTGCCTTCAGCGATCTGCCCGGCTGGGCGAGCGATGATCACATCGAGGCGCTGAAGACGTTTCTCAAATCGTGCGACGCGGTCGCCAAGGCTGCGAACAAGGCGTCGGGCAAGGCGCTCTCCCAGTGCCACGTGCCGGCAGGCGAGCTTGCTGTTGCCTGCAGAGCTGCGCAGGATCTCAAGGCTCCGACCAAGGCTTCCGCGAAGGCATTCTTCGAGACGCATTTCATTCCGCATCGGATCGCGCAGGACAAGCCAAAGGGTTTGCTCACCGGATACTACGAGCCGGTGATGGAAGGCTCGCGGACGCGGCAGGGCAAGTTCCAGACGCCGATCTACAAGCGGCCGACGGATCTCGTGAATGTGGTCGATGAGGCGGACCGCGCGTCCAAGCAGACCGGTTTCACCCACCTGCGCAAGGCTGCGAGTGGCGAAGAAACGCCCTATCCGACCCGGGCGGAGATCGAGCAGGGCGCGCTCGACGGCAAAGGGTTGGAGCTGCTCTATCTGGCCGACCCCGTCGAAGTGTTCTTTATGCACATCCAGGGCTCGGGGCGCGTGCATCTCACGGACGGTTCGACGGTGCGCATCAACTACGCCGGCAAGAACGGCTACCCCTATACCTCCATCGGCCGGTACCTCATCGAGAACAACATCCTCCCCGCGCACAAGATGTCGATGCAGGCGCTGGGGAACTGGCTGCGCGAGGACAAGGAGCGCGGCCAGAAGGTGATGTGGCAGAACAAATCGTTCATCTTTTTCCGCGAGCTGGGCGACGAGGAAGGCCCGATGGGTGCCATGTCGGTGCCGCTGACCGCAGGTCGCAGCCTTGCCGTCGATACCGGATTTCATACCCTCGGAACGCCGATCTATCTGAGCGTGCCGAAGCTCTCCCATGCCAAGAAGGGTGGGGGCTTTAATCGTTTGATGGTGGCGCAGGACGTAGGCTCGGCGATCAAGGGGCCGGAGCGCGGCGACATCTACTTCGGCTCCGGCGACGAGGCGGGGAAGCTCGCCGGGGTCACGAGGCACGAGGGGAACTTTTATGTGCTGCTTCCCACGACGGTGCAGGCTGCCGGTCAGGGCATAAGGTTCGGCGAGCACCTCCAATGGCACACGACCGTGAAGGGCGCTCCGTGAAATCGCCGCCGGGCAAGAAGGGTACGGCCCGGCTGTCGGAAGAAGAGCGCGACCTTTGGGAGCATACGGCGCGCTCGATTGCGCCGATCAAAGGCAAAAAGGGGCGTGTACACGCGGCGCTGGAAGACGCAGAAGCCGTCGTCCCTCCGAAGCGCGAGCCGGTGAAGCATCAGCCGGCGGCTCCGAAGCCGGTCCCCGTCAAGGCAACAGCGCCGGTGCGTATCGTGAAGCCGGCGCCTGGTCCCGCGCCCCTCAGCCTCGAACGCAAGAAGACGCGCAAGGTGAGCTCGGGGCGGGTCGAGATCGAAGGTCGCATCGATTTGCACGGCATGCGCCAGAGCGAGGCGCACGCGGCACTCACCCGGTTTCTGCATCGGTCTTATGCGAGCGGGAAGCGCTGGGTGCTGGTGATCACCGGCAAGGGCGCGGCGCAGCGCACGGCGCATGACGAGCGCCTCGAACACGAAGGCGTGGAGCGCGGCGTCCTGAGGCGCAATGTTCCGCGCTGGCTTGCGGAGCCCGACCTTGCGCCGATCATCATCGGATTCACGACGGCTGCCATCAAGCATGGCGGTGAAGGTGCGCTCTACATCCACATCCGCAAGCGCGCGGGCGATTGAAATTTGAGTGCCGAATCAGGCTAGCCGCGGGAGCATGTGCAACGCATCCGCGCTGGAACATCGCGCATGATCGGCGCGTTTGAACCCCATCAGTGCGCGTACAAAACGTTGGGATGTTTCATGCGCCTGAACCTCATCACTCTCTGCGCAATGGCGGTGACGACCTTGGCCTCTGCGGCCTTTTTCGTTCGCGTCGTGGATGCGCCGGTGCACCAGCAAGGCTCGCTTTTGGGCAAGTATGCGGCGGGGCTGCGTACGGCGGAGGCCGTCGACAGGCAACCGGCGGCCAGCACGTCTAAGCCCGAAGAGATCACGATTATCAACGCCGCGCCGCAGTGATGCGCGCTCAACCCGAACAGGTGGCCGCGAGCTTGTCGAGCGCGGCGCTGATGCCCGACAGCGAGTAGGTGTCGGTCGTTGCCGTGCCGCGTGCGGACGTTGCCCTGACGAAGGCGTTCGATCCCTTTTTCATGGACTCAACGAGCTTCTGTTCCTCGGTCGGGTCCTGCACGAATCCGCGCTCGCCTTTGACGAAGAGCTTGAAGGTGTCGGTGCCGACGGTAACGGTCATCTCAGCATCGGGCTTCACGGGATAGCCGACCTTGATGCTCGGCTCGGTCTTCACGCCTTCCTTGGGCCAGGCGGAGATGTAGAAGAAGATGGGTCCGCGGTTGGCGCCCAAAGGCTCTACGGCAAGCGGCTGGGATGCGATGAAGCAGATGCTCTTGGGGTTTGCCTGGTCGGCATAGATGCTCCAGGCGCCCTGCTTCTCCACGAGGTCCACCGACTGTGCCGCTGCGGCGCCCGTGAGCGCGGCGGTCAGGACCGCTGATGTCAGCAATGTGCGCATATGGCTTCCTCCCCAAATGACAGAAGCGATTTTAGGTCAGCATATGCACCCTTGCGGGCTTATGTCACCCTTCCGAACACCGATTACCCCCGGTTCTTGCGGCTCGCAGCCTGCTGCGGCGCGCTCTCGCCGACGGGGCGGTCGGGGAAGCGGGCGAGCGTGCGTACCCGGTCGTACATGACGATGGCGCCGGCCATCGCGACGTTGATGCAGAATTTGGTTGGAATTCGAACCACGTGCTCGCAGCGCGCCAGCATCTCGTCGGAAAGCGATCCCTGCTCCGGACCAAGAACGTAGGCGGCCCGCAAGGGGTGGCGGAAGCTCGGCAGGTCGACGGCACGATCGACGAGCTCGATGCCGACCAGCTTGCAGCCATTGGGCAGCGCCATGTCGTCCAGGGTGGGCCAGTTGTAGTGCGGCAGATGCAGCTGGCTCTTGGAGGTGTCAGCAAAGGCTTCGAGTGCCCGGTAGGTGGCGCCGACCGTGGAGGTGAAGCTGGCGCCGAAACCGTGCGCGGACCGCATCAGGTTGCCGAGGTTGAGCGACTTCGACATGCGCTCGGCGCCGATGGCGAAGTAGCCGCGTGGGGTCGGTGGCCAGGTGGCGGGTGGGCGATCGGTCATCAGGCTTCGGTCTCGGGGTCGAGGTTCAGGGGCCGCTTGCGGGCCGCGGCGGGTCGTGGTGCAAGGGCAGGCGAAATTTTGCTGTCGGCGGGAGGTTTTACATGAAAGCGGCGCTTTGCAAGAGCCTCGACGGGCCGGCGGCCCTCGTAATCGAAGACGTCGCCTCGCCGCAGCCGGGCCCGGGCGAGGTGCTGATCGCGGTGAAAGCTGCGGCGCTCAACTTCTTCGATACGCTGATCACGCGCGGCAAATACCAGTCGAAGCCTGAGCTGCCGTTCTCGCCGTCGGCCGAGGTTGCGGGGGTCGTGAAGGCGCTGGGCGCCGGGGTGTCTGGGCTGCAGATCGGGGATCGTGTGGCCGCATACATCGGCTGGGGCGGCGCGCGTCAGGAAGTGATCGCGAAGGCCGAGGCGGTGATCCCCGTTCCGGATGGGGTCAGCGATGTGGTGGCGGCAGGTGTCTCGGTGACATACGGGACGGCGGTCCACGGGCTCAAGGATCGCGCGAAGCTGAAGGCCGGTGAGACGGTGGCGGTGCTGGGCGCCGCGGGTGGCGCGGGCCTCGCGGCGGTCGAGATCGCAAAGCTCATGGGCGCGCGGGTGATCGCGGTGGCGTCGTCAGAGGAAAAGCTGGCGATCACGAAAGAACATGGCGCCGACGAAGCCGTGAACTATGCCGGCGGCGACTTGAAGGAGGGGCTGCGGGCGCTCACCGGGGGCAAGGGCGTCGACGTCGTCTACGATTGCGTCGGTGGCGAATCTTCCGAGCAGGCGCTGCGTGCCTGCGCATGGCAGGGCCGGTTTCTGGTGATTGGGTTTGCGTCGGGTGACATTCCGAAGATCCCGCTGAACCTGTTGCTCGTCAAAGGTTGCGACGCGATCGGCGTGTTCTGGGGTGAGGCGGTGAAGCGCGATCCGGCCGGACATCGCGCAAACATGCGCCAGGTGCTTGAGTGGGTGGCGGCCGGGAAGCTCAGCCCACGCATACATGGCACGTTTGCGCTCGACGACATCCGCGACGCGCTCGCCGTAATCGAGAAGCGCGAGGCGGTGGGCAAGGTCGTGCTTACGGTTTAGGTTTGCGCGACGCGAGCTGCGGGAAGCTTGTCATGCGGGTGGCGTTGCGCGAGCTGATAGCCGGGCCAACGGCCCGGGCGCCCTTGGCGCCTTACCGCCTTCGGCGGCGAAAAGTGCCGATAGTCAGTAGACGCGCCTCTACGTCATCCCGGCACTCGTTGCCGGGCTCCCGTCCTCGACTCAGGTGGAGCGGCGTCGCGGCCAAGGTGCCAGCGCCGCACGAATCTTCAGACTTTATTTGCCATGTTGGGGCGATGCTGTCCGCGTTGAGTTTTGTTGCGGAGCGTTAGCGTCGTGAAGCGTCAGTCGCGTGCAGTTCTGATCGCCCTCGGCGCGCTGGCCGCGTCTACCGTCGCGTATCAACCGGCCGTCGCCGAGGGCTTCTTCACCAAGCTTTTCGGCTGGGGGAAAGCGGCAACGCGCGAAGTCGAGCGCGCCCTTCCGCCGCCGACCTATAACTTCGGCTATGGCGGCCAGAACTTTCAATACGGCCAGAGCTATAACGACAACGGCTGGTCGCAGGACAATGCACGCTACCGGACGCTGTGCGTGCGCACGTGTGACGGCTTCTATTTTCCGGCCGGCGACAACGTCGGACGCGAGCGGCTGTATCAGGACGCGCGGTCCTGTCAGGCGCGTTGCGATGGCGAGGCGCAGCTCTACTACTACCCTTTGAGCGGCGGCAGCGTGGAGACGATGGTCGACATGGGCGGCCGGCCGTATGCACAATCGCCAACCGCGTTTCTCTATCGCAAACGGCTCGTCGAGGGCTGCTCCTGCAAGCCTGCTCCGTGGTCTGCAGAAACGGCGGCGCGGCATCAGGGGTACAAGGACGATGAGCGCGCCATCGCGGATATGCGGCGCTCCTCGCAGCGCTATGCCGGGTCATCGGCGCCAAGCGGCGAAATCGATGCGTACCTGATGCGCGAGAACGAGGGGCCGCAGTCTCCGTGGGATCGTGCGCAGGGCACGCGGCGATACTAGACTTCGAAGTAGACGGTGCGAGCTTACCAGCCGTAGTCGAGGTCGAGCTCGCTGGCGTATTCGCCGCCGCGCAGGTTGAACGCTTCCTCGATGGCGTAGGGTCCGCCGCCAGTTTTCGGCTTGGCGGAGAACAGCACGAAGCGCGAGACGATGAATGGCGCGGTGCGGAAGGCGCCGAGACGCTGCAGCACGCGCGCGACCTCATCGGCATTTGCGTACTTGAGACGTGCCAGAGTGACGTGCGGCTTGAACGGCCGGCCATCTGGCGGAAGGCCGGCGGAGCGCGCGGCGCGGTCGTTGGCGCGTGCGAGGGCTTCCAGCGCGGGAGAGTCCTCGACGCCAGCCCAGATCGAGCGCGGCTCGTTGCCGCCAAAGACGCCGAGCCCCGACAGCCGCAGCTCGAAGGCGTCGAGGTCGATCGATTCCAGGCTATCGGCGAACTCCTGCGCCTGCGGCTTCTCGATGTCGCCGACGAAGCGGAGGGTGAGATGCAGGTCGGTCGGCTCGGTCCAGCGTCCGCCCCCTGGCAACGGCATCTGCAGGCGCGCTATCTGCTCCCGCTGTTCGGCGGGAACCTCGATGCCCGTGAAGAGGCGCGGCATGACACTCAACCTTTTCGGCTCGGGCTTCTCGGGTTTCGGCTCGGTCGTTCAGCTCTTCGGGGCGAGACGGCGCGCCTCCGCCTTTGCGATCAGCTCCTCGACCGAGGGGATGATCTGGCGGACGATTTCGCCAACGCCCTTGGCGTTTGGGTGCATCCCGTCATTCTGGTTGAGCTTGGCATTGAGCACCACGCCGTCCAGGAAGAATGGATAAAATACCAGCGCATGTTCCTTGGCGAGATCGGGGAAAATGGAATCGAAATCATCGGCATAGGTGTCGCCCCAGTTGGCGGGCGAGCGCATGCCGGTGAGCAGAACGGGGATGCCGCGCTGGCCGAGCCGAGCGATGATTTTCTGCAGATTTTCGCGCGTGACCTTGGGGTCGATGCCGCGCAGGGCATCGTTGGCGCCGAGTTCCAGGATGACCGCATCGACGTTGCCGTCGATTGCCCAGTCGAAGCGGGCGAGGCCGGCTGCGGTGGTATCGCCCGCGACGCCGGCGTTCTCGATGACCACACTGTGGCCTCTGGCGCGCAGCTCCTTCTGAAGCTGGACGGGAAACGCCTGGCTTTGCTTGAGGCCATACCCAGAGGTGAGGCTGTCGCCGTAGGCCACGATGCGAATCGGTTTGGCGGTTTCAGCCATTGCGGTCGAGATCAGGCCCGCGGCCAGTGCGAGGACGCCGGCCAACATGTTGACGAGCGCCGATGCGGACACCACCTGTGCGAAGGGCAAATCGTTGCGTCTCAATGACATCGGCTCCATGCTTCTCCCTGACAGGTCAAAAGCGCCCCTATGACGTAAAGGCGCCGTCAAGTTCAGACAAGTGTCGCTCCCCAAGACAAGCGAAGAGGAATCGTGACCGAGCCGATTGTCGTTTTGAAGAACCTTCGCCTGACGCTGCCGAGCCGCGCAGGTGCGGTGAACATCCTGCGGGACGTCGATCTGGCGGCGAAAGAGGGCCAGTCGCTGGCGATTGTCGGGCCTTCGGGGTCCGGCAAGACGTCGCTGCTGATGGTGATGGCGGGTCTGGAGCGTGCCACGAGCGGCACCGTCAAAGTGGCCGGACACGATCTGTCGCAGATGAGCGAGGATGAATTGGCGCTGATGCGCGGCGCCGAGATCGGCATCGTGTTCCAGTCGTTCTATCTCGTGCCGACCATGACGGCGCTGGAAAATGTGGCACTTCCGCTGGAGCTCGCGGGTGTCCGCGACGCGATCGCGACGGCGCGCGAGTTGCTCCAGGAAGTCGGGCTCGCGCACCGTATGGAGCATTTTCCGGCGCAGCTGTCGGGCGGTGAGCAACAGCGCGTCGCCATTGCGCGCGCATTGAGCCGGCGGCCGAAGCTCATTCTCGCCGACGAGCCAACGGGCAATCTCGACCGGCGCACGGGCGGGCAGGTGATCGATTTGCTGTTCGGCCTGCAGCGGCGACGGGCTTCGACGCTCATTCTCGTGACGCATGACGAGCGTCTTGCGACGGCATGCGAGCGCACCATCCGCATGGCGGATGGACGCGTCGAAAGCGACACGGAGGCAGCGCTGACGTGACGGCGACCGACGCTCTCAATCCTGCGCCAGTGGGGCGCGACCGCAGGCTTCCGCTGGTGCTGTCCATCGCAGCGCGCGAATTTCGCGGGGGCCTTTCCGGATTCCGAATCTTCATCGCGTGCGTGGCGCTCGGCGTGATGGTCATCACCGGAGTCGGCGCCATATCGGATGCGCTACGGGCCGGATTCGAGGCCCAGGGCGAGGCGATACTGGGCGGCGACCTCACGCTGGCGCGCACGCATGCACGCGCCGACGAGACCGAACGCGCGGTCATCCATTCACTCGGACGCATCAGCGAGACGGCCACGATGCGCACCATGGCGCGGCGTCCCGACAATGGGGATCAGGCGCTCGCGGAACTGAAGGGCGTAGATGGCCAGTATCCGCTGGTTGGCAAGGTCGAGATCGTCGGCGGCGGCGCGTTGCAGGATAGGGTGCGCGAGGGTGCTATCGTCGATCCGGCGCTGCTGGAGCGGCTGAAGCTGAAAGTCGGCGACGACATCGGGCTCGGCAGTTTGAACGTCAAAGTTGCGGGCGCGCTGAAGTCGGAACCCGATGGCATCACCGACAGGCTCACGTACGGGCCGCGCATTCTGATCTCGGAAGCGACGCTGGAAAAGACCGGGCTGGTGAAGCCGGGAACGCTGGTGCGCTGGCGGTATGCGGCAAAAGCCGGCGATGTGGCCGCGAGCGAGCGCGAGCTGCTGGCTATGCGCGAGAAGATCTCTGCGGAACTGCCCGAGGCCGGGTTTACGATCTCCGACCGGCGTGATCCGTCGCCGCAGGTGACGCGGACGCTGGATCGTCTGCGGCAGTTCCTGACGCTGGTCGGGCTGACGTCGCTGCTCGTCGGTGGCGTGGGCATTGCCAATGCCGTGGCGACGTTCATCGACAAGCGCCGCAAGGTGATCGCGACGATGAAGAGCATCGGCGCCACGAGCCGCATGGTGCTCGGCATCTTCCTGGCGCAGGTGATGGTGGTCGCTGCGGTTGGCGTCGGTATCGGATTGGCACTCGGCGCGCTGTCGCCGTTCGTGCTCGACTGGCTGTTCGGCGACCTGCTTCCGATCGCTGCCGAAATGACCGTGACGCCGCTCAGCATCCTGACGGCGCTCATCTATGGGTTCGGCGTGGCGCTGCTGTTCGCGCTGTGGCCGCTCGGGCGCGTGGAGCGCGTCAGCGCGTCGATGCTGTTCCGGGACGAGGTCGCGTCGGAGCGCACGCTGCCGCGCGCCTGGGTCATCGTGGCGACGCTGCTCATCGCTGCCGCGCTGTTCGGATTTGCGATGCTCACCTCCGATTCCAAGCGCATCGCGGTTTATTTCGGTCTGGGCCTCATCGTGGTGTTCGCGGTGTTCCATGCGCTGGGTGTTGCGATCACCTGGCTGGCGCGGCGCGTGCCGAGGCCGCGCATTCCTGAGCTGTCGCTGGCGATTGCCAATCTTGGCGCGCCGGATGGCCTAACGCGCTCGGTGGTGCTGTCGCTCGGCGCGGGGCTGTCGCTGCTCGTTGCCGTGGCGCTCGCAGATGCTTCGCTGGTGCGCGAATTGAAGGAGCGCCTGCCGACAAGCTCGCCGGACTACTTCGTGCTCGACGTTCCCAAAGAGGACTTCGATGCGATGTCGAAGCTCATCGGAGCCAAGGTGCCGGGCACGGTGCTGGAGGACGCGCCGATGCTGCGCGGGCGACTGGTGCGCCTCAACGACGTGCCGGTGGAGGAGATCAATGCGCCGCCGGAGGCACAATGGGTGCTCAACGGAGACCGCGGGCTTTCCTATTCCGAGGAGGTGCCGCGCGGCTCGCATGTCATCGCGGGCGAGTGGTGGCCGAAGGACTACGCGGGTGAACCGCTCGTCTCGTTCGAAGCCGACCTGGCCGGCAAGCTCGGCCTGAAGCTCGGCGATACGGTCACCGTGAACGTGCTCGGGCGAAATCTCACGGCGAAGATCTCGAACCTGCGGGAAGTGAAGTGGGAGAGCCTCGCGATCAACTTCGTGATGCTCTTCTCGCCGAACACGCTGCAAGGAGCGCCGCACAACCTGCTGGTGACGATCTCACTGCCGCACGGCGCGCCGTTGGCGCTCGAAGGCGAGGCGGTGCGCGAGCTGAACCAGGTGTATCCGTCGATCACGGCGATCCGGGTCAAGGACGTGCTGGTGATGGTCAACGGGGTGTTCGCCAAGGTCATGACGGCGGTGCGGGCGGCCGGAAGCGTGACGCTGATCGCCGGCGCTCTCGTGCTTGCCGGCGCGCTGGCGACCGCGCAGCGGCGGCGCATCTTGGAGGCGGTGATCCTCAAGACGCTGGGAGCCACCCGGCGGCGGATCCTGACGGCGCACTTCTTCGAATACCTGATCCTGGCGGGCGTCACGGCGCTGGTTGCGGTTGGGATCGGAGCGATGGCTGCCTCGATCGCCGTGACGCAGCTGATGAAGGTGCCGTTCGCCTTCTCGGGCAGTGCGATCGCGTTGGCGCTGGGGGTCTCGATCGGGCTGGTGTTCGTCTTCGGCGGGGTTGGAACCTCGACGATTCTCAGGGCGCCGTCGGTTCCTTACCTCCGATCCGAGTAGCGAATATCAACTAGCCGGCTGTAATGATTGGTCTTTTCTCGCCTATGCACCTCGGCCGGCCTCTCGGTTCTTACATTTTCGTAAGCCTTGAAAGGTTCGCAGTGCGAGGTCATATTTGCTTACGCGATTTGGCTACGTTGGCCAGACCAAACGAATCTCAGGGATAGATATATGGCTCAGCTCGACAACAGGTACGCAACCCCCGGCTACCCGGCCCGCGCCGGCGCTGCCGTCGACGAGGGTCTGCGCTCCTACATGCTCGGCGTCTACAACTACATGGCCGCCGGCGTCGCTCTCACGGGCATCGCTGCCTACCTGACGTACTCGCTCGCCGTATCCGGCGGGCAGCTCACGCCGGTGGGTGAGGCGCTCTACAATTCGCCGCTGAAGTGGGTCGTCATGCTCGCCCCGCTCGGCTTCGTGTTCTTCCTTTCGTTCCGCATTGAGCAGATGAGCGTCAGCGCGGCGCAGTTCGCGTTCTGGCTGTTCGCTGCCGTCATGGGCGTGTCGCTGTCGTCGATCTTCCTGGTCTTTACCGGCCAGTCGATTACGCAGATCTTCTTCGTGACCGCGGCGACGTTCGGCGCGCTCAGCCTGTGGGGCTACACGACGAAGCGTGACATCTCCGGCTGGGGCTCCTTCCTGTTCATGGGCCTTGTCGGCGTCATCCTGGCTTCGCTCGTCAACATCTTCCTGCAGTCCAGTGGTCTGCAGTTCGCGATCTCGGTGATCGGCGTGCTCGTCTTCGCCGGCCTCACCGCCTACGACACGCAGCGCATCAAGGACATCTACTTCCAGGTGGCCGGCAATGCGGAGCTGGCGGCCAAGAGCGCCATCATGGGTGCTCTCAGCCTCTACCTCGACTTCATCAACATGTTCATGATGCTGCTCAACCTGTTCGGTCAGCGCGAATAGTCGAGACGACATCACTAGCCGGCAAGGGCCTCGGAGCATCCGCTCCGGGGCTCTTGTTTTTTGGTGGTGACGCAAGTGGAGAGAAAAGTTGTGAGCGGCGAGCGTTGAGCGAGGGGATGGCCGGCGCTTTTTTAGTGCGCTGCCGATTCACACCCTCGCTGGTAGACGCTTGGGTGATCGGAGCGCGACGCCGGGTGCCTTCGGCGGCGTGGCGGTGATTTGCTGAAGTTTCGGCGCGTCAGGCGGTGACGAGGCGGGGACGGGATTCGAGGACGCTCAGGACGCGCAGCAGATCATGGCCGCGCTTCAGGATCAGTCCGGCTGGAGCCACGACGCTATAAGCACCCTGTTTGCGCGCCAGCTTCATGTTCTTTTCGATGCGGTAGAGGGGAACTTCGCTGGAGCGGCGATAGATGGAGAACACTGCCTTGTCGCGTCCGAGGTCTATCGCATAGTCACGCCATTCGCCGGCGGCGACCTTGCGCCCGTAGACGGCGAGGATTGCCATCAGTTCCTGACGCGTGAATGCAGTCTGGCGTTGGGTTTCGTTGAATTGGCCCGGCGCGGCCGATGCACCGCGGTGGCTGCCCGCGCGCAGCGGGCTGAGATGTATCGGGTCGGAATCGCTCAACGGCGCCTCCCTGTCGCGATACCGTCATGATTGCTCCGCTCGCGACCGATTTCAAGCACCAGAAACGGTGACGAAACGACCGATGCAGCCTTCGATTGTCGCGACGTTGCATGGCGTATCGATGGAGCATGGAATTACCCCGACATCGCCCCATTCGCTCCCCGGACCAGCCAATCATCCGCCCCAAACCCGGACGATAGTCACAACAGTTGCCTACAAGACCCGGTCGGCGGAGCAGCTCGGAATCTCAGCCCCCCAGCCCCCCGGGCAGTTTCGCGGATCGGGTCCTAAGGCAGCCTTCCTGTAGTCACTCTTCCCAAATGGGTCGGTCCCCCACCGGCCCGTTTTTTTTGCGCTGACGTGTGTTTCATGCGCGGTGCTTCGCCTTGCGCTCTGGACGTGAGCGCGGCGATGTCTAGTTTGCACTCCAAAGCGCCTTCGGCGCAGCATGGAGCGAGCAACGTGGCCAAGACATCTGCAAAATCTAAATTGAAATCGGCAGCCGGCAAAAAGGTTGCCGCGCGTGTTGCGAAGGCGCGGGCAAAGGCGCCGGCGCGCAAGAAGCCGAGCAATCCACTGTTGTCGCGCTGGGGGGCTGCATTTGGTCTGCCGCCCTTCGCGAAGATCGAGCCGCAGCATTTCAAGGCTGCATTCGCTGCAGCGCTGAAGGAGCACAAAGCCGACATCGCGCAGATCGCGAGCCAGGATTCGCGTCCGACGTTCGCCAATACCATCGTGGCACTCGAGAAAAGCGGACGGCTGCTCGAGAAGGTCGCCAGCGTTTTCTACAATCTGACGGGCGCGCACACGAACGATGCGCTGCAGGCCATCGAACGTGAGATGGCACCGAAGCTTGCCGCGCACGAGACGGCGATCATGCTCAACTCGAAGATCTTCAAGAGGGTCGAGGATCTCTATGAGCGGCGCGATGCGCTCGATCTGACGGATGAGCAGCGCCGCGTTCTGGAGCTGCGCTACAAGTGGCTGGTGCGGGCGGGCGCGAAGCTCGGCGCCAAGCAAAAGGCGCGCGTCGGCGAGATCAACCAGCGTCTCGCGACCCTCGCGACGCAATTCTCGCAGAACGTGCTGAAGGACGAGCAGTCCTGGCGCATGGTGCTGGAAGAAAAGGATCTCGACGGTCTGCCAGACGCGATGCGGGAAGCTGCGGCGCGAGCGGCGGCCGACGCCGGCTTGCCGGGCAAATACGTCATCACGCTTTCGCGCTCGTCGGTCGAGCCGTTCCTGCAATTCTCGGCGCGGCGCGATCTTCGCGAGCAGGCGTTCAACGCCTGGATACGGCGCGGCGAGATGGGCGGCGATACGGACAACCGTGCCATCACCGCGGAGATCGTTGCGCTGCGTACCGAGTTCGCAAACCTGCTCGGGCACAAGACGTATGCCGAATATTCGCTCGAAGAGACGATGGCGAAGTCACCGGGCAGCGTGCGCGATCTGCTCACGGCAGTGTGGGAGCCGGCGGTGAAACGCGCCAGCTCGGAACGCGACGCCCTGCAGGCCCGCGCGCGTTCGGAAGGCAGCAACTTCGCGATCGCACCTTGGGACTGGCGCTACTTCGCGGAGAAGGAGCGCAAGGCGCAGTACGACGTCGACGAGGCTTCGACGCGCCCTTACCTGACGCTCGACAATGTCGTCGCAGCGGCGTTCGAGACGGCGACGCGACTGTTCGGGCTGAAGTTCAATGAGATGAAGGACGCCCCGCGCTATCACGACGATGTGCGCGTGTGGGAAGTCACCGACAAGCGCGGCGAGCATGTCGGCGTGTTCCTCGGCGATTATTTCGCGCGGCCGTCGAAGCGTTCCGGCGCCTGGATGAGTGCGTTCCGCTCGCAGTCGAAGGTGGCCGGTGACGTGAAGCCGATCATCGTCAATGTGATGAACTTCGGGAAGGGCGAGGAAGGCGAGGCGAGCCTGCTGTCGCTCGACGATGCGCGCACGCTGTTCCACGAGTTCGGGCACGGCCTGCACGGGCTTCTGTCGGACGTCACCTATCCGTCGATCTCGGGCACGGCGGTGACGCGCGACTTCGTGGAGCTGCCGTCGCAGCTCTATGAGCACTGGCTGATGGTGCCGGAGGTGCTGGAGAAATTCGCAGTGCATCACGAAACCGGCAAGCCGATGCCGGCAGCGCTGCTGAAGCGCATCAAGAAGGCGCGCAACTTCAATCAGGGATTCTCGACAATCGAGTATCTGGCGTCAGCGTTCGTCGACATGGAGCTGCATGCGCTGGAGGGCCAGGATGGGCTCGACGTCGATGCGTTCGAGCGCGGTACGCTCGACCGGCTGGGGATGCCGCGCGAGATCGTGATGCGCCACCGCATCCCGCACTTCCTGCACATCATGGGCGGCTATGCAGCGGGCTATTACAGCTACCTGTGGTCGGAGGTGATGGACGCGGATGCGTTTGCCGCGTTCGAGGAAACGGGCAATGCCTTCGACAAGGCGACCGCGAAGAAGCTGCACAAGTTCATCTATTCGGGCGGCAACCAGCGCGATCCGCTGGAAGCCTACGTCGCGTTCCGTGGCCGTCCGCCGGAGATCAAAGGGCTGCTGAAGAAGCGCGGTCTGGTGAGCTAGGTTTGCTTAAGTGGTGACACGAGCCGAGAGACGCTTCGTGTGCTGCGGATGGGGTGCGGGCCAATGATCCGCGCCTCAGGTGCGGGGGGCTTCGGCCCTTGCCGCTGCGCGGCAAGGCGTTGCATTGAGGCGTGTTACCACAGGCCGGTCCAGGCGGCGCCGATGATGGGGCCGGCTTTGCCTTCCTGCAGCAGGACGACCGCAGCTTCCGTTTCGGGTCGCATCACGGCGGTGCGGGCGAGCTGCAGGCTCAGCGCCTTGCCGTTCCACGTGCCGACGGGAAGCATCTCGCGGACGATGTTGGTGTAGGTGAGCGTCTTGCCTTTGTTGTCGCCGCGCTCGATCGGGACTTCGGCGCGCTTCTGCACGACGGCGAACCAGATGGTCGCGTCCTTGTAGCGGTAGCCGGCTGGCGCATCGCCGGCCTCGATCTTGATCGTGTTGCGCTCGTACCAGAAGCGCACCGGAATGCGTCCGCCGCGCAGCGCCTCGTCGGTCACTGAGATAGCTTCTTCTATGGCAGCGCTATTGCCGCCGTTGACGCCAATCATTCCGTTGACGACGACCTGCGGCGTGTAGATGGCGCCGTCGCCGCGGGCCTTGGCGTAGGCGCGCTGACGGTCAGAGTTCTTGTCGGAGGCCAGGGTGTCCTTCCAGCCGAGGTAGTCCCAGATGTCGACCGGCAGCGTGATGGCGATGACGTTCGGGCGCTGGGCGAACTTGGCGAGCACTTCGTCGGCTGGGGGGCAGGTGTCGCAGCCCTGGCTGGTGAACAGCTCGAGCACGTTCTTATACGGCGGGAACGAGGGATTGATCCCGGCAGGCTCTTCGGCCGTCGCGGGGATTGCCGGCGCGAAGAGGGCCAGCGTCAGGACGATGAAAGGGGCGAGCCGCATGCCGAGCAAAATACACCTAAAGGAAGCGCCCCATAAGACTAGGCGGCGGGGTGTAACGCTACAACAGAACTCACGAAAGATTGTTCTTGGGTGATTGGTAGAAATCCCGGGGGAGAGCCCCCGGGATGGTTATTGCGCTTGCTGTGAATGCGGCGGTCAGGCGGCGGCGAGGTTGCGCAGGACGTAGTGCAGGATGCCGCCGTTCCTGAAGTATTCGAGCTCATCCAGGGTATCGATGCGGCAGAGGATCGGCACCTTGCGGACCGAGCCATCGGCGGCAGTGATTTCGGCAACCATCTTCTGGCGCGGCTGAATGGTCGTCAGGCCCGGGATGCTCACCACCTCGTCGCCCTTGAGGCCGAGGGTCTGCCAGCTCGCTCCTTCCTCGAAGACGAACGGCACGATGCCCATGCCAACGAGGTTGGAGCGGTGGATGCGCTCGAACGACTGAGCGATGACGGCGCGCACGCCGAGCAGGTTGGTGCCCTTGGCGGCCCAATCGCGCGATGAGCCGTTGCCGTATTCGACGCCCGCGAACACGACGAGCGGCGTGCGCTCGGCCTTGTAGCGCATGGCGGCGTCGTAGATCGACATCTGCTCGCCCGACGGATAGTGCACCGTCCAGCCGCCTTCCTTCACGTTGCCGGCATCATCGCGCACCATGAAGTTCTTGATGCGGATGTTCGCGAAGGTGCCGCGCATCATGACCTCGTGATTGCCGCGACGAGTGCCGTATTGATTGAAGTCGGCAATGGCGACGTCGTGGTCGAGCAGATATTTGCCGGCCGGAGATGCAGGCTTGATCGAGCCGGCGGGTGAGATGTGATCGGTGGTGATCTTGTCGCCGAAGAGGCCGAGAATGCGCGCGCCCGCGATGTCGGAAATGGGAGCCGGCGTCTTCTCGATGGTCTCGAAGTAGGGCGGGTTGCGCACGTAAGTGCTTTCGTCGTCCCAGGTGTAGGTGAGGCCAGCGCTGGTATCGATGGCGCGCCAGGCGGCGTCACCGTTGAAGACGTCGGCGTAGCGGTCGACGAACAATTCGCGCGTGATGTTCTCGGCGATGAACTTCTGGATCTCGTGCGAGGAGGGCCAGATGTCCTTGAGGTAGACGAGCTGTCCGTCGCTGCCGGTGCCGATCGGTTCCGTGGTCAGATCCTTCTGCACCGATCCGGCGAGCGCGTACGCGACGACCAACGGCGGCGAGGCCAGATAGTTCGCCTGCACGTCGGGGCTGACGCGGCCCTCGAAGTTGCGGTTGCCGGACAGCACAGCGGCGGCAACGATGCCGTTCTCGTTGATGGCGGCGGAGATGTCCGCCGCGAGCGGGCCGGAGTTTCCGATGCAGGTGGTGCATCCGAAGCCGACGAGGTTGAAGCCGATCTTGTCGAGGTACGGCTGCAGGCCGGCCTTGTCCAGGTAGGCGGAGACGACCTGCGATCCAGGCGCCAGCGACGTCTTCACCCAAGGCTTGGACGTGAGGCCCTTCTCGACGGCTTTCTTCGCGAGCAGTCCTGCCGCGATGAGCACGCTGGGGTTCGACGTATTGGTACAGCTGGTGATGGCGGCGATGACGACGTCGCCGTGGCCGATGTCGAAGTCGTGGTTCTTTACCGCAACGCGCTTCTCCAGCTCGCCCGGCTTCTTGTATTCGGTCTCCAGTGCCTTGGCGAAACCGGATGAAACGTCGGTCAGGGCGATGCGGCCCTCGGGGCGCTTGGGACCAGCCATCGAGGGAACGACAGTCGACAGGTCAAGCTCAAGCGTGTCGGTGAACACCGGATCAGCGGAGCCCGAAAGGCGGAACATGCCTTGCGCTTTTGCATAGGCTTCGACGAGCGCGATGCGGGAAGCCTCGCGTCCGGAGATGCGCAGGTAGTTCAGTGTCTCGCCGTCGATGGGGAAGAAGCCGCAGGTGGCGCCATACTCGGGCGCCATGTTGGCAATGGTGGCGCGATCTGCCAAAGGCATGGAATCGAGACCGGGGCCGTAGAACTCCACAAACTTGCCGACGACGCCCTTCTTGCGCAGCATCTGCGTGACGGTGAGCACGAGATCGGTCGCGGTGACGCCCTCGTTGACCTTGCCGATGAGCTTGAAGCCGATGACCTCGGGCAGCAGCATCGACTGCGCCTGACCCAGCATGGCGGCTTCTGCTTCGATGCCGCCGACGCCCCAGCCGAGAACGGCGAGACCGTTGACCATCGTGGTGTGGCTGTCGGTGCCGACGAGCGTGTCGGGATAGGCAAGGACGGTGCCGTCGGGATAGGTGCGGGTCCAGACCGTCTGGGCAAGGAATTCCAGGTTGACCTGGTGGCAGATGCCGGTGCCGGGCGGCACGACGCGGAAATTGTCGAACGCGCCCTGGCCCCACTTCAGGAAGTTATAGCGCTCGGCGTTGCGCTGATATTCGAGTTCAACGTTGTTGGCGAATGCCTGCGGCGAGCCGAAATCGTCGACGATGACCGAGTGATCGATGACGAGGTCGACCGGGACGAGCGGGTTGATCTTCTTGGGGTCACCGCCGAGCGAGTTCATGCCGTCGCGCATGGCCGCGAGGTCGACGACCGCGGGCACGCCGGTGAAGTCCTGCATCAGGACGCGGGCAGGGCGGAAGCCGATCTCCGTGCCGGCGGTGCCCTTATCGGAGAGCCAAGCCGCGACAGCCTCGATGTCAGCCTTGGTAACCGTGCGGCCGTCCTCGTGGCGCAGCAGGTTCTCGAGCAGGACCATCATCGAATAGGGAAGCTTCGAAATGCCTTTGAGGCCGTTCTTCTCGGCCTCCGGGAGCGAATAATACGTGTAGGTCTTCCCGCCCGCCTCCAGGGTTTTGCGGCACTTGAAGCTGTCCAGCGAAACCGGCTGCTCGTCTTTCAATTTCTTCTCCTTCGTTTCGCAGTCGACGGCCTGCGATAGCCGGTACTCCCCAATCGTCAACCCTGCCGCATGCACAGCGGGCGACGGCGCGCTCTTATGCTGATAGGCTGGCGCTCGGACGCATGGTTCGCGGCGCGCCTTCATGGTCGCCGTGGGCAGGTGCGACCGGCCCGCCAGCTCAGCGCGCTCCCAACGCCCATCTTGCGGGATTTTCCCCCAGTTTCGCTAGCGCATTCTGACACACGGATGATGAAGAGCCGTGCAGCTCGTTGCTGAAAATCTGACCTTGGAGCGAGGCGCACGCAGAGTTGCGAGCGATGTGACGTTCGTGCTCGGCGGTGGCACCGCGCTGCTGCTCACCGGACCGAATGGCTCCGGAAAATCTACACTTCTGCGGGCTCTCGCGGGGTACTTGCGACCTGCTAGCGGGTCCGTGCGGCTGGTCGGCAGTGCAGCGGGTGCCGGTGAGGCGAGCGAATCCGAGGTGAGCGAGGTGTGTCATTTCGTCGGGCACCTGGATGGCATCAAAGCGCACCTGACCGTCGCTGAGAACCTCGCCTTTTGGGCAACGTATCTGGCGGGTCCGGCGGATCGGGCGCGCAGCGTCGCCGATCGCGTCGGCGACGGGCTGGAGCAATTTGCGCTGGAGGCGCTGGCA
>JASBSU010000025.1 GCA_030148725.1 Hyphomicrobium sp. | reverse complement strand
ACCCCTATGTCGAGATAACTGCCAACGGGCGAACGGAGCGCATCTACTTCTGCGGCAACATCCGCACACCGCGCGCCCTCCTCAACGTGCGGGCCGATCTGCGGCGCAAACTGCGGGCGTTGTCCGCACCAGAGAAAGCGGGGTCGTGATGGCGTGGTCAGTGCGACGACTGGCAGAGGATTGGGGATGCGACCCCGCAACGATCTATCGCATGATCAATGACGGACATCTGCGGGCATTCCCGCTCGGCTCACGCGGGCTCAGGATCAGCGACGAAGAGAAGGAAAGATGGGAAAAGCTCGACGCGGCGACCCGGTCTACGCCAACGGAGACTTCGCCCTCGCCAGACGAGGACGAGAAGCCGTTGTCACCTATTATGATGCGAATGGTAAGCGGCGGCGTGCGCGGCTAGGTATCCCCTTCGCCAAGAGGCCGGGCGCCGAACTGGAGGCGTGCAAGAAGGCTCTCGATGAGTTCGCCGACCGCGTGCATGCGGTCGCGAAGGCGCAGGACGATCATACGTGCGGCGCGCTGTGGAAGCTCTGGCTGGCGGAGCGGGAAGCCGACAAGCTGAGCAACGACATCTACGAGGCCAACTGGTCATCGCTCGGCCCGTTCTTCGCCAATCGCAAGCCGGGACTGCTCGTCACGCAGGACTTCCGCGACTACGCCGAGGAGCGGTTCAGCAAGGGCCGCTCGTCATGGACCGTGCACACCGAACTGTCGCGGCTGCGCTCGTGCCTGCAGTGGGCTGCAAAGCACCGCAAGATCGCATTCGCCCCCATCGTGTGGGTGCCGCAGCCAGGAGAGAGCCGCGAGCGCGTGCTGAGCATCGAGGAGGCAAGGCGCCTCGTTGCGGCGGCTCTGCTTGGCGATCCGCACATCTACCTGTTCACCGTCATCGCCTTCGCTACCGGCGCACGGCACAGGGCGATCCTCGATCTGACCTGGGATCGTATCGACTTTATCAATGGGATAATCGAGTTCGACGAGGACTTGCCGCGCGATCCGATGTCGAAGGCTTGGCGCAAAGGTCGCGCGACCGTGCCGATGGGTCCAACCGTGCGCGCGGCGCTGGAGCTGGCCTTCAAGGGCCGGCAAACCAAATTCGTCATCGAGCACGGAGGGCGGCGCCTCCAGTCCGCGCGGGAGGGCTTTGCGAACGCCGTTGCGCGGGCCGGGCTCGGGACGTGGGTCGACGCGCCGACCGAGGCCAACCCGAAGCATAGGCGGCTGGAAACGGACGTCACCCCGCACACGATCCGCCACACCGTCAACACATGGCTGGAGGCCAAGGCGGTCGAGGAGCGACGCCGTCAGCAGCTCCTCGGGCACGCGCCGGGGTCCAAGGTCACGGACAAGGTGTACACACACGCGGACGCGAAGCTGCTCACCGACGCCGTTTCGCTGCTCGATGCCGACTTTGCCCCGTTACCGAAATTGAGCCACGAGCCGGTGCCGGAGGAAGCCCAAAACACCCCCGAAACCGGGCTATCTGTCCCGTTGGGACAGATGCCGGTCATCGAAGGGAGAGGCGACTAAAATGCAGAAAAGCCTTCGTTCACAAGGACATGGTGCGGTCGAGAAGACTCGAACTTCCACGGGTTGCCCCGCTACCACCTCAAGGTAGTGCGTCTACCAATTCCGCCACGACCGCGAACCGGTCCGTGCGAACGAGGAGGCTCATATAGCCAAGTTGCGCGCGCCGAACAAGCGGCCCTGAACGCCCATTTTTCGGCACCCGAGGAAAGCCGCGGCGGCATATCGCCCCGTTTACCGGCCGTTTGGGCCATAGGCGGCGAGCCCCACCCCGCATAAATTCACACCGATGGAATCTGCATCCACCACATTGCGCATCAGCGTGCCTCGCGCCCCTGCCGACTGGGCGGTGAGCTGCGCCCCGGTCGAATACCCGCAAGCCGTCTCGATCATGCGTGCGCGCGCTGCGGCCATCGCGAACGGGACGGCTCGCGAGCTAGTCTGGCTCCTGGAGCATCCGCCCATCTACACCGCCGGCACCAGCGCAGCCGATAACGAGCTGCTCACACCCGATCGCTTCCCCGTCTACCAGACCGGCCGAGGTGGCCGCCTCACCTACCACGGCCCCGGCCAGCGCATCGTCTATGTCATGCTCGACCTGAAGCGTCGCGGTGGTGACGTCCGCGCGTTCGTCCATCAGTTGGAAAGTTGGATGCTCGCCACGCTCGAAGACCTCGGCGTTCGAAGTGAGATCCGCGAAGGCCGCGTAGGGGTCTGGGTGCGACGTCCCGAAAAGGGCGACGGCATCGAGGACAAGATCGCCGCCATCGGCCTGCGGGTCAGCCGCTGGGTAAGCCTGCACGGCATCAGCCTCAACGTGGCACCGGACCTATCCCATTACGCGGGCATCGTACCCTGCGGAATAGCCGATCACGGCGTGACGAGCCTCGCGGACCTTGGCATGACGACGGATATGGAAGTTGTGGATAAAGCGCTGCGTCGTCATTTCGAGCGCCGCTTTGGCCCTATCGAGGAAGCCTCGGCACCCGACGATCGCCCTGACGCGGCGGTCATGGAGCACGCAAATCCATGAACGCGAAAGCCCGGCCCCAAGGTTGGGCCGGGCTTCCACGAGACAAGTGTTCGATTGCTGCCTCTACTTCGCGCCTGGCTCGCGAGGCTGGTCCGCATCACCAGACCTCGACCCTGCGGATGCAGGTGGCCCGTCGTAGTAGAGGTAACCGCCCTTGATCGCCACGACCTCCGAGCCCTTGAGCTCGTACTCGTCTTCCTGCCGATCATTGAGGCGGATGACGCAGCCCTTGCTACAGAACCCCTTGAGCGTCGCTGACGGCCGTAAAATATGGTCCGCCGCCGCATTTCCCTCGATAACGCTGACCTTTTGGTCGGTGCTATCTCGGTTGGTAATGGATGACGCGTACGCGCCAGGGGCACCAGTCAGAGCTACGATCAGAGACGCCGCAACTGCCTTTCGGAACATCGCGGCAGCTCCACCGACCTCCTGAGAGGAGATCGACTACTTCTTCTTCTTCTTTGCAGCCGGCTTCTTGGCCGGGGCCTTCTTAGCAGCGGGTTTCTTCGCTTTAGCAGCAGCCATGTTAGTCGTCCTTCCAGTTGTGAACCCGAGTACGTAGAGCCGAAACAAGAGTCGACTCGATCGGGCAGCGACCAATTTGGTGAGAATCAACCCCTTTCACAAACGGAATTTTCCGGTGACCACTATCGAAAATTTCGATAGATAGGTTTTGTACCGCTCAGCCATCTTGCGAAGCACATGGACGTCAATCTCGCACGCACCTTTCTGATGGTCGCCGAGACGGGCAGCTTCATCGACGCTGCGCGCAAGATGAACATCACGCAGTCCACTGTCTCCGCCCGTATCAAAGGCCTCGAGGATATGCTCGGCCGGCCTCTCTTCGCGCGATCCAAGTTCGGCGCCGAACTCACCACCGCCGGCGAGCAGTTCCAGAAGCACGCGCTGGCACTCGTTCGCGTCTGGCAACGTGCTCAGCTGGAAGTCGGCACCTCCGACCAGCACTCCGACCATCTTGCCGTCGGCGCACCCAGCGTTTTTTGGGACGGTTTCCTGATGCGCTGGATAACCTCGCTGCGCTCGAGCCTGCCTGGCATTGCCGTGTCCGCGAGCAGCGGACTGTCGGCGGCGCTGACGCAGCGACTGATCGAAGGCTCACTGGACCTCGCGGTCATGTACCGCCCTATGCAGCCCCCGGGACTGATCATTGAGCACCTGTTCGACGAGGAATTCGTGCTGGTGACGAGCGCGCCCATCACGCAGCGGCGCACCTCGGCGGACTATGTGTTCGTCGACTGGGGCCCTGACTTCGAGCAGGATCACGCAGCCGCCTACCCCGAATTCAGCACCCCTGGCCTCAATCTCGATCTAGGCCCAATCGCGCTGAACTATGTCCTTGCGAACGAGTGCTCAGGCTACTTTCCAGCCCGCCTCGTGCGCTCCCACGTGACACGCGGCCGCCTGCGCCAGCCCAAGCGGGCACGCAAATTCGTCTACCCGGTCTATGTGGTTTATCCGGAAGCGCGCAACGAGGAAGCCTACGAGCCGATCCTCAAAGGTCTGCGCCAGCACGCGTCGAAGTACGCGCGGCCAACCTAGACGGTCGGCTTGACCTCGAAATCGTCGAAAGCGCCGACGCCGTCTCCGACGATCTCGATGCCAGTGACCTCAGCGGATGGCGGACCGGAGCGGCACAAGGCCAGCATCTCCTCGACCGCCGCGGCCGGACCCTGAAACACGGCTTCAACCGATCCATCAAGACGGTTTCTCACCCATCCGTTGAGGTCGAGCCGGCTCGCGTGCATTTCCACGAACGCGCGATAGCCGACGCCCTGGACGCGCCCCTTAGCGAGGAGATGCACTGTCCTAGGCGTCGGGTCGCTCATGGTAGCTGCCCCATGCGGAGGCGCTCAGCCCGACTTGCGGGCCGTCACCTCAATCTCGATGAGCATTTTCTCGTCGACGAGCCCAGTGACCATCACCGTACAGGCCGGTCGAACCTCGCCGAAGTACTTCTGCAGCACCGGCCAGATCGGCTCGAAGTTCTCAGCCTTCGTCAGGAGATAATGCACCCGCACGACGTCGTTGAGAGAGGAACCAGCTTTCTCCAGCGCCGCCGCGATGTTCTTGAAGCACTGGTCCGTCTGCGCGACGACATCATCCGAGATGGTCATCGTCGCATAGTCGAAACCGGTCGTGCCTGACATGAACACCCAGTCGCCATCAACGACGGCCCGCGAGTATCCGATCTTCTGCTCGAACTGCGAGCCGGACGAAATAAGTTGGCGTTTTGACATCAGGCAAACTCGAGAATGACGGCATCGACGGCCAAGCTGTCGCCGGGCTTCGCGTTGACCCTTTTCACCTTCCCGTCGCGCTCCGCGCGTAGGATATTTTCCATCTTCATGGCCTCGACGACGGCAAGCGCATCGCCGGCCTGAACTTCCTGCCCCTCGCCGACGTGGATCGCCTTGACAAGCCCCGGCATCGGGCAGAGCAGGAACTTCGAGGTGTCGGCCGGGACCTTCTCAGGCATCTCAGCGACCAGCGCCGCCTCACGCTCGGTGTAAACGTACACCGGCACCTGGATGCCTTTGTAGGCGAGCTTCACGCCATTGAGCACGGGGCGAACCTGGACAGCCGCCTGGGCATTGCCGACCGTGCCTTGCCACACCGGGTCGCCCGGCTTCCACGACGATTTCAGCGCCAGGGTGCCGCCGGTCTCCGGGAAGGTGATGTTGAAAACCCCATCACCGCCAGCGACCTCGACGGCGATGCTCGTCTTTCCGACATGCACGATCCGGCGGCGCGCAAACTGAACCGGCGCCCCGGTCATCTGATGGGTGATGGCCCGACGACGCGCATTGTTCTGGAAGTCGATCGCCGCAGCGACCGCCGCGACCACCCTCAGCTCATCGCCTTCCGCCGCGCGTGGCGCAAAACCATCCGGGAACTCCTCCTTGATGAAGCCCGTCGAAAGAGCGCCGCTGCGCCATCTCGGATGCTGCATCAGTGAGGTCAGGAACGGAATATTGTGCTGGATACCGTCGATGTAGAAGCTGTCGAGAGCCTCGGCTTGGGCATCGATGGCCGCGATGCGCGTCGGACCGTGGGTGACGAGTTTGGCGATCATCGGGTCGTAGAACATCGAGATCTCGCCGCCCTCGAAGACGCCCGTGTCGTTGCGCACGGTGATGCCGTCATGCGAGCCTTCCTCTGGCGGACGGTACTTCACGAGCCGCCCGATGGACGGCAGGAAGTTGCGGAACGGGTCCTCTGCGTAGACGCGGCTTTCCACCGCCCAGCCGTTGATCTTCACGTCCGACTGCTTGAACGGCAGTTTCTCTCCCGCTGCCGAGCGGATCATCAGCTCGACGAGGTCGACCCCGGTCACGAGCTCCGTCACCGGATGCTCCACCTGCAGGCGCGTATTCATCTCGAGGAAGTAGAAGCTGCGATCCTGGCCGGCCACGAATTCGACCGTACCGGCCGAGTCGTATCCAACCGCCTTGGCGAGAGCCACGGCCTGCTCGCCCATCGCCTTGCGCGTCTTCTCATCGAGCAGCGGAGACGGCGCCTCCTCGATGACCTTCTGGTTGCGGCGCTGAATGGAGCACTCGCGCTCGGCCAGATAAACAACGTTCCCGTGCTTATCGCCGATCAGCTGGATCTCGATGTGGCGCGGATCGACGATGAACTTCTCGATGAACATCCGGTCGTCACCGAACGAGGCTTTTGCCTCCGAGCGCGCCAGAGGGAAGCCTTCCTCGACTTCCTTGCGGTTGAAGGCGATGCGCATGCCCTTGCCGCCACCACCGGCCGAAGCCTTCATCATCACCGGGTAGCCGATTTCCTCGGCTATCTTGATGGCCTGCTTCGTATCCTCGATCTCGCCCATGTAACCGGGGACGGTAGAGACCTTGGCTGCGGCAGCGGCCTTCTTGCTCTCGATCTTGTCACCCATGGCCGCAATGGCTCGGGGGTTCGGACCGATGAAGACGATTCCCGCTTTCTGAAGCGCGATGGGAAACGACTCTCGCTCCGAGAGGAAGCCATAGCCGGGGTGCACGGCCTCGGCGCCCGTTGCCTTGCAGGCCTCCACGATCTTATCGATCAGCAGGTAGGACTGCGCGGCCGGCGGCGGACCTAGATGGACAGCCTCGTCGGCCATCTCCACATGCAGGGCGTCCCGGTCGGCGTCCGAATAGACGGCGACCGTCTTGATGCCCATTCTGCGCGCGGTCTTGATGACGCGGCAGGCGATCTCGCCACGGTTGGCGATCAGAATTTTTTTGAACATAACCCCTATTGGTCCACCAGGTGGGCACGCCCGCGAGACGGGGCAGAGCCGATAGCTCCACCCTCGTTCTAGACGGCCAATTTAATGTCGTAAACTGGAGAGGTCCGGCAAAAGCGCGCACGGACGCAGTCCCGAACCGCGTTTACGATTCGCCACCCCAGGTTGCTTGGCTAACGCCCCGTTATGCGGCCTGCGCAAGCCGATCGACGGCCGCCCGCAACTCAGGATGAATCCCGGGGGTCTCGCGCTGCAGATAGGCCACCAGGGCCGCCTCATTGGGGCTCAAATGGCCGTCGCGCCCGATCCGATCGCACAGCCAGGAGGCTTCGGCTTCAAGAATTTCCTCGTTAGTGATGATCTCGATCCGCTGCCGCTCCAGACGCGCCAGAGCCCGCTCCTCGCTGCTCTGCTCCAGATAGGTCGCCCGCACGGCGTCGAGGCTGGAAGAAACCATGGCCGAAAGCAGTGCGAGCGGAGACAGCTCGCCCTTGGCCTCCACCAGCCAGGCATCGCGACGCAGAGCCTCCTCGCGCGTCGGCACGGACTGACCCGAAGCCGCCATGACGACATTCGTCACGGCCTTGACGAACAGATCGCTCCACGAGGCATTGCCCTGCGGGTTGACGATGGCGTCGTTGATGTCGAACAGAACTTCGATCTCGGCCCGCGTGATCGCCACGCGACGGTCGCCGCCGAAGGCATAAAGAACGCGCCGCACAAGATCGACCTCGCCTTCGCGGATGACGCCCCGCGTGTCGTCGCCGGAGGACCGCAGCGGGCCGCCGCCCTCGACGACGGCACGCTGCACCTGCTGCAACGCGAGCCGCGACAGGCTGACGGGCGACCAGCGCGACTTGTCGAGCACCCGTATCAAAAGGTCGAGATCGGAGCGACGCGCAACGACGCCTTCGGGCGCGATCCGATCGGTCAGCCGCTTCGCCTTCTCGGCGGTGACGTAGCCCTCAGGCTCCATCTGGCTGACGAAATAGTCGGTGAGCGTGTCGAGATAGAAGGGCACCCACGTCGGGTCCTGCTCCGGGCAGGTCTCGTTGAGCGTAATCAGCGCTTCGGCTTCGTCGGCAGTGATCTGGCGATCACCGTGCAACGCAGTCCGCAACCTGAGAACGTCGACGTCCCCGATCGCGCCCCGCTGCAACAACTCAGTGATCGAAAGCGACTGCAACGCGCTCATCTTCAGCTCCGCTCGCAAAGCAACAACACCGGCAGAGTAGGAAAACGGGCTTACCAATTGCCTAACGTGTGACCCGCCGCGGAGCATCGTGAGCCTTTTGTACACCAGCCATAAAAAAGGGGCCGCCGGATGAGGGCGACCCCGAAGTGAGACGGGAGGGTAGGCGCGGAGGGACTTACTTTCCAACGCGAGGCAAGAACCAGGCACGCTCGCGGCTATTGTATTTCTTCTCGGCGATGTTGGCCGAAGCCTCGTTCTGCATGCTGCGCAGCTCGCGGCGGTCGGACTTGGTCAGATAGCCCTTGTCGCGGAGAGCGTCTTCGGTGCGCGCGATACGCTTCTGCTCGGCACGCAGCTTGAGACCTTCAGTCCAGGTGATCGTGCCGCTCTGACGGCCCTGCTCGATACGGTCGGCCTGCTGTGCCTGACGACGCGAGATGGTGTCGGCAGAAGCCGCGGCGGTCGTGGCAACGAGAGCCGTAGCGGCAGCGAGAATGATCTTATTCATGGGGTCCACCTCTTCCTCGGTAGCGACCGCTCCGTCATGGAGCGGCGTGTTCGATGGGTGGACAATGCGATTTGCGCTTTGAACTCGTTCTGAATGACGATTACAGGCGCCGTTCATCTTCCACAGGTCTCGGCGGCGACGGTTCAAGTCGCCGCCCGATGCCTCGGAATCAGCACCCGCGGCGCTTCTCGATCGACTGGATGAGCTTCACGTTGGCGCGCTCATAATCATTGAGCGGCACCTCGTTCTGGTCGCTGAAGCGGCAACCCTCGTTACCGAACTCGTCGATCCCCCGCTGGGTCGAGAAACAGTACCCGCGCGCCGCAAAGATGCCGTTCCTCACCGTCCAGAGCTGGTCGCAGCCCAGCTTCTCGGCAGCACGGGCCGAGATATTCGTCTCCTGGACGCATCCGACGCCCTCATAGCAAAGCCTCGGGGCATCATCTCCGGCAAGCGCCGGACCGACGAACATTGCCAGCGCACCAAGCCAAGCGATCCGCCTCATTTTTCAGCTCCAGGTTATGGACCGGCTGAATTCTAGCGGCAGGAGGGGCCAAAGCAAACGAACCCTCGGCGCGCGGGGAACGCCGAGGGTTCGGTTTGATCGTGGGTACGCAAACTTGGGTACGCAAAACTGACGACGAGCGGAAAGGCTACGCGAAACTGGACCGCTCAGCGCCACTAACGCGGCCACCTTCGGTTGGTTTCAATCCAACAACATTTTTTTTCGAAATCGGTTCGTCTCGATACTTTCAAGCACGAGCTCGGGAACAGCTCCCGATCCGCACTCGTTCCGCCTACGAGTAGCAACGCATGCAACTCGAACGCCAACGGAGAACGAAATCATGAACACGATCGCGACATCGATCGCGGTGCTCCTGCTCAGCGCATCGAGCATTGCCATCGCGCAGGAAGGCCCAGGAGGCGGGCCTGGAGGAGCCGGCCCCGGCGGTGGCGGCCCATCCATGGAACGAGGCGGAGGACCGGGAGGGCCCGGACCGGGAGCCGCTGGTGCGCCTGATGGCGGCGGTCCCGGCGGCCGCCTGATGGAACGCGGCGGCGACGCCGGGCCGGCCGGCGGAGCCGCAGAGCGCGCTGTGGAACGCGCGACGCAAGGCCGCCCGGAGCGAGCCGAGCGCTCCGAAGCGCCCGCAAGCGAGGGGCGGCGCGCGAAGTCGAATGATGATGGCCCTTCTGAGCGCCGCGCGTCCAAACGCGACGACGGGCCTCGACAGGAGCGCAAGGCGAGCGACGAAGAGAAATCTGAAAAGCGCGCTCGCACCGCCGAGGACAGCAAAGCGTCGGAGAAGGCCGACCGCGCTGCCGACAAGGCGGACGACAAGAAAGACAAGGCTGACGCCAAGGCCGATACGCCTGATCGCGACGCCAAGCAGGCTGAGACCGAACCCGGCAGCGGCAAGGACGACGCGAAGAAACAGGCCGAAACCAAGCCCTCCGACAACAAGCCGGCGAAGCAGGTCGATCTGACCGAAGCAAAGCGCGACAACCTCCGCGGCGCTTTCCAGAAGCAAAAAGACCTCAAGCCGCGCACCCAGGTCGATGTCGACATATCGATCGGCCGCCGTCTGCCGCGGGGTTGGGATTATCGCCCCGTACCGGTCGCAGTGATCGAGATCGTGCCCGAGTATCGGGACTACGTCTTCGTCTACGCTGACGATGATTACGTCATCTGCGATCCCGACACCTACGAGGTCGTTGCCGTCATCCCGGCGGGAGGCCCGCGTTATGCTGCCGGCGGTTCGAGTTCCGGCGCCCAGGATCGCTGCCCTGCTCGCCTCATCCTCAGCCGCGACGAGCGCGAGCTGATCCTCGACGAAGTCCGCATGAAGGACGAAGTGGATGTGCGCGATCTCGAGGTCGGCTGGAGTGTCCCGTCCAACGTGAAGCTGCAGCGCTTCCCGGACGAGGTTATCTCGAAGGCTGACGAACTTGGCGGCTGCCGTTATTTCGTCGCCCGAGATCAGCTGGCGATCGTCGATCCCATCGATGAGAAGGTCATTTTCGTGATGGACCGAAGCTAATACCCGGCACGCAAACATGAGGTGGGGCAACGGATCGGCTGCCCCACCGCCACCTCAAAGAATTGAGCGCACCACCCCGCCATCGACACGCAGCGCTGCGCCATTGGTTGCAGCTGCTTGCGTGGACGACAGGTAGACCACCATGTTGGCAACCTCATCCGACGTCGCGAAACGGCCCAGCAGCGAGCTAGGCCGGTGCGTTTTCACGAACTCCGACGCCATCTCCTCGACCGCCTTCCCGGCCTGCTTGGCCATCGCGACCAGAAACTCTTCCACACCCTCCGATCGCGTCGGACCTGGCAGCACCGCGTTCACCGTTACGCCCGTGCCGGATGTCATTTCGGCGAGCCCGCGGGAAATGGCGAGCTGCGCCGTCTTGGTCATTCCGTAGTGGATCATCTCGGGCGGGATCTGCACCGCCGACTCTGAAGAGATGAAGATGATCCGGCCCCAATCGCGCTCGAGCATGCCCGGCAGCAGAGCGCGAGACATGCGCACGCCCGACATGACGTTCACCTCGTAAAAGCGCATCCACTCCGCATCGGGAATATCGAGGAACGGTTTCGGATCGAAGATACCGGCGTTGTTGATGAGGATGTCGACCTTACCGGCAGCAGCCGCCAGCGCCGCGCAGCCTTCTGCACTGGCGACGTCACCCGCCGCGCCGCGGATCCTGCCGCCCGGAACCTCGGCAGCGAGCTTCGCCACCGCCGCTTCGACCTTCTCCTGCTTGCGGCCGTTGATGATGACATCCGCACCCGAGGCCGCCAGCCCCTTGGCGATGGCTCGTCCGATCCCTTCGGTGGAGCCGGTAACGAGCGCGATCTTTCCAGAAAGGTCGATGATCATGGGGTGCCGCCGCGGTTTTGGGGTTTAAGCCCCGCGAAGGTTGGCACCCCTCAGCCCGATGTCAACGCCCGACACTACGAGCACGCGCAGCCGAAGGCGGCACGGCGCCAAGGGCGCCCGGCGCAAGCGCCGGACACCCCCTCGCGCGACGCTCGCCGCACGACAAGCCTCTCTCCGCTCGTATCAGTACCAACTTAGAGCGGAATATTATCGTGCTTCTTCCAGGGGTTCTCGAGGGTCTTGTTGCGCAGCATGTTGAGCGCGCGGCAGACACGGCGACGCGTACCATGCGGCAGGATCACCTCGTCGATGTAGCCGCGCTCGGCGGCGACGAACGGGTTGGCGAAGCGCTTCTGGTACTCGTCGATGCGCGCCTTGATCTTCTCCGGATCGGAAAGCTCGGCGCGATAGAGAACCTCGACAGCACCCTTGGCACCCATGACCGCGATTTCGGCGGTCGGCCAGGCGTAGTTGATGTCGCCGCGGATGTGCTTGGAGCTCATCACGTCATAGGCACCGCCATAAGCCTTGCGCGTGATGACGGTGATCTTCGGGACGGTGGCCTCGGTGTAGGCATAGAGCAGCTTTGCACCGTGCTTGATGAGGCCGCCGTACTCCTGCGCCGTGCCCGGCAGGAAGCCCGGGACGTCGACAAAGGTCAGGATCGGGATTTCGAAGCAGTCGCAGAAGCGCACGAACCGCGCCGCCTTGCGCGAGGCATCCGAGTCGAGCACGCCGGCCAGAACCATCGGCTGGTTCGCCACCACGCCAACCGTGCGTCCCTCCATGCGGGCAAAGCCCGTCATGATGTTCTTCGCGTACGCTTCCTGGATCTCGTAGAAGTCACCCTCGTCCACGACCTTGAGGATCAGCTCCTTCATGTCGTAGGGCTTGTTCGGATTGTCCGGGATCAGCGTATCGAGCGAATGGTCGATGCGATCCGGGCTGTCCGAGGTCGGCAGCGTGGGCACGCCCGACTTGTTGTTCGACGGCAGGAAGTCCATCAGGCGGCGCATCTGCAGAAGCGCCTCGACGTCGTTGTCGTATGCGCCGTCCGCGACTGACGACTTCGACGTGTGGACCTTGGCGCCGCCCAGCTCCTCGGCCGTCACCGTCTCGTTGGTCACCGTCTTCACTACGTCGGGACCGGTGACGAACATGTAGCTCGTGTCCCTCACCATGAAGATGAAGTCGGTCATGGCCGGCGAGTAGACGTCGCCGCCTGCGCACGGCCCCATGATCACGGAGATCTGGGGAATGACGCCCGAAGCCATGACGTTGCGGGTGAACACCTCGCCATAGCCGCCCAGCGCGTCGACGCCTTCCTGAATGCGCGCGCCACCGGCATCGAACAGGCCGATGATCGGCGCGCGGTTCTTCAGCGCCATGTCCTGGATCTTGGTCATCTTGCGGGCGTGGCTCTCCGAGAGCGAGCCGCCCAGCACGGTGAAGTCCTTGGCGAACACATAGACCACGCGACCGTTGATGGTGCCCCAGCCGGTCACGACGCCATCGCCGGGCGTCTTGTTCTTCTCCATGCCGAACTCGGTGCAGCGGTGCTCGACGAAGGTGTCGAACTCCTCGAACGAGTTCTCATCCATCAAAAGCTCGATGCGTTCGCGGGCCGTGAGCTTGCCGCGCTTATGCTGCGCGTCGATACGAGCCTGCCCGCCGCCGAGACGTGCATTAGCCCGGCGCTTCTCGAGCTCTTCGATGATGTCCTTCATGGATGATCCCTCGTGCTGCGCGTCGCCTTGGGGCGCGCCTAAGGGCTCATAGCATGAGGTTTCGGCGGTGCAAACGCAGGCGCGGACACCCTTAACTGCGACGTTTCGGGCACCCGCGCCCCGAGGCGGCCATTTCAGGCCGCCGGGCGGCGGCTACGCACATACTGGAGAGCCAGCCGGACCCCCATGGCGATCTCGGCAACCGCCAGAACAAGAAACGGAATCCCGATCACCGGCATCAGCGCCGCCAGCCCTTCGGAGGAAATGAGACCAAAGTGCCCACCGAGCTGAACCAGGGACCAGATGCTCAGGAGGCCGATGATCGCCATCGACAGCCACATGAAATTCTCGTGGTGCTGCCACAAGTAGGCATTCTTGGGATTGCGCCGAGACCGGCCGGTCAGGTTCGCAATGATGAGGAGCGGCAGCACGACCGCCGCGAAAATGTTGAGGGAGAGATCGAACGGGCCGAGGGGTTGCATAAGCGCCTCCAAAAAGGAAACTGCGCGCGGACGGAAATCTGTCAGGCGCTTGGCCGCGACTTGAGATAGCGGGCGAGCACGATGGCTGCCATGACCAGAATGGTGAGTGACAGAGCGAGCATCGGAACACCGAGCACCGTCGCCATGAGCTGCGCGCCACTCTCCGAGACGAGGCCGTAGACTGTCGCTAGCTCGATGGCGGATGAAAGCCAGACAAGCGCCAGGAAGCTCAAACCGATACGCGCAAGCCACGGGCTCTCGCGCCACAGGTAGCCCATGATACCGCTTTGCCGGTGGCGAAGATTGGCCCAGATGATCGGCGGCAACAGCACGACGACGCCAATCGCGATCCACAGATCGAAGGATGACTTGATCATCGGCCCGCCCTTATCAAAAAAGGCACCGCCGCGATGACGACCACAAGGATCGCCAGGTCGAACATGCTGAGCATTAGGCGCTCCCTAGGCCATACCGCAATTGGCCATGACCTTACGCGCCACACTCGTCTTCATCTGTTCCTGAAGGAACATCAAAGCCTGTTCTGCCTGCGACTTTAGCCGAGGCTTTACGGGCGCAGGGCTCTAACGAGCTTCGAGCAGCTTCAGAAACCGCGCAGCAGCTTGCATCTCCGCATGACGTCGCCGCCGCCGCTCCGCGGCTTCGACATCGACGCCCCAGCGCGCGATCTGCCAATCCTCATCGACGTGCGCCGCCGCCCAGGCCTCCTCGGCGGAAAGCTCCGCCTTGGCGACGGCCAGCGCGAGAAACGCCGATCCTGTCAGCGTCGTCATCACATGCAAAGCGGAAAGCTGCATGGCGTTGTAGGGCGCGACGAGGTCGCCCACGCGCTCCAGCGCGTAACGGTTCTGCGTAACGGGCATCACGCCTTCCGCGAGCAGAAACCGTGCGCCGGTCTCGGCCTCGATCCAACTCAACACCGGGTCCCAGGTCTTGCCTTGCAGCTCGGCGAGACCCGCCGGCGCCTCCGCCCGATAGCAGAGGAGATCGCTGCCGGCGAAGCGGACGATGTCGTGTGCCACCTCCGATACGGCACCAGCCACCGCGTCGATGGCGGTAATGGCGAGCTTAGACAGCGGCATGGACGACGGGTCGATGCGCTCGGTCTGCGCCGCCCACTCTTCTGCGATCGCATCTGCCAAGGCCCGCGTCGGCACAGTTAGCAGCAGTTTCCTCGGCGTGCGCACGGGACGGCCGTCGAGCAGGATCTGGAAGCCATCGGGCCCCTCACCCACAGACACCTCCGAATAAAAGCGCTTCGGTAGAGCGGGCGCCAACCTCTCCTTACCGGGCAATTTTCGCTCCGGGCCATCCTCGCTTTCGCTCATGCTGCCTTCTCCCGCTGCGCGAAGAATGCATCGATCTCTTCAGCAAGCCCGTGGCTCGCGCCGATCACCAAATGCGCGCCCGCTTGGCGCAGTTCCTCGACAGTATGATAGCCCCAGCCGACACCCAGCGCGCCGGCGCCGGCCGCCAGCGCCATCGCCATGTCGAAGGTCGTGTCGCCGACCATGACCGTCTTCTCCGGCGGAATGCCCGTCTCCGCCATCGCTGCCATCAGCATTGCCGGATGCGGTTTGGACGGATGGTCATCCGCCGTCTGGACAGTCGCGAAATGCTGCAGCCAGCCCTCGCGTGCGAACAGGCGGTCGACGCCCCGCCGCGATTTCCCTGTCGCGATGCCGAGCACCACGTCGTCGCGACGCCCGAACGCTTCGATCGCCGCGGCAATGCCCTCGAACAGCGGCTCGTGGAGATCAGGCTCGCGACGAATTTCCAGGAACGCGGATTTGTATCGCGCCACCATCTTGGCACGCAGATCGGCGTCCGCTTCCGGCGCCAGCGCCAGGATCGCCTCGGGGAGCGAAAGACCGACGATCGATAGCGTCGCCTCGCGCGGCGGCGGCGTTAGACCGAAACCCTGGAACGCGTAGACCATCGCCTCGCAAATGCCGTTCTGGCTATCGACCAGCGTGCCATCACAATCGAGGACGATCAGCTTCATGACTTGTCCTCATCGTACCGCTCTGCGTCGAGGCCCAAAATGTTCCACGTCTTGAGCATGTGCTCCGGCAGCGGCGCGGTGACGTCGAGCTTGCCGCCCGTGAAGGGATGCGGCAGCACGAGGCGTCGCGCATGCAGGTGCAGCTTGTTTTCCATCTGCTCGGCGGGCAGGTTTTCATCGCCGCCATACTTGTTGTCGCCGCAGATTGGATGCCCGATCATCTCCATGTGCGCGCGCAGCTGATGCTGGCGTCCTGTGACGGGCTTCAGCGAAACCCATGCAGCCTTGTTCGCGAGCCGATCGACGACCGAATAATGCGTCGTCGCGTGCATCGCCTCTACCTGCTCACCGGGCAGAGCCTTGCGCACGCGGTCGCCGTCCGGGCCCGGCGCCTTGACAAGAGCGGCCTCGATCTTGCCCTGGTGCGGCTTCGGAACGCCCTTCACAAGCGCCCAATATGTCTTGGCGGCCGAGCGCGTTTGGAACACGCGCCCGAGCTTCGCCGCCGCATCGCGATGCTTGGCGACGAGCAGCACGCCTGTCGTGTCGCGGTCGAGACGGTGAACGAGCCTCGGGCGCTCGCCTCCGAAGCGTTCCGCCATCCCGGCCAGCATTCCGTCGATGTGCTTCTTGGTGCCCGATCCACCCTGCACGGCTAGTCCGAACGGCTTGTTGAGCACCACCACGTGCTCATCCTCGAACAGGATCATCTTCTCGATGCGATCCCAGTCGGCCTTCGAGACACCCATCTTCGGCTTCAGTCCCGTCGCGGTGGCCGCCTTAGGAGCCGCTCTCACGACGGCCGGCACGCGGATCTGAGCCCCCGCCTCGAGCCGGGTGTTCGCCTCGGCGCGGCGGCTGTTGACGCGCACCTGCCCCGTGCGCAGCAGCTTCTGCAGGTACGAGTAGCCGACTTCGGGAAAATGCACGCGGAACCAACGGTCGAGGCGCATGTCCGCCTCGCCCGATTTCACTTCGATGGTTTCAACGCGATCGCTCATGGTTTTCCCTGTTGCGGAGATCGCCCGCATGGCCCATCCGCATGCGCGATGGCCTAGGCCGCGAGACCGCCGATGTCCAGCCTTCGCGAGCCCAAACCATAGCCCAGCGCATGCCCTTGGGACCAGCAACCGGCCACTGGCCGCTCGAACTTGCCCACCATGCTCATACTTGGTTGACGAGGTTTGACCTGGATCGGTCCGAGCGCCTACCTTCCGGCCAAAGCGCTTCGGGGGAACGCATCCGATGTGGTCGCAGGTCTACGACCCCTTCTCCAGCATGGCCATCTCGACGGCCGTCGCCGCCCTCCCGATCGTAGTGCTGCTGGGCAGCATCGGCATCTTCGAGGTTCGGGCCCACCTAGCAGCGATCCTCGGCCTCCTGACGGCGCTGGCCGTGGCTGTCTTTGCCTACGGCATGCCGCCTCAGATGGCAGCCCTTGCCGCTGCCTATGGGGCTGCCTTCGGCCTGCTACCCATCGGCTGGATCATCCTCAACGTCATCTTCCTCTATCAGCTCACCAGCACCAAAGGCGACTTTGCGGTGCTGCAGCGATCCATCGCGTCGATCAGCGACGACAAGCGGCTGCAGCTCCTCTTCATCGCCTTTTCGCTCGGCGCGTTTTTCGAGGGCGCAGCCGGATTCGGCACGCCCGTTGCCGTCACCGCCGCCATGCTGATCGGCCTAGGCTTTACCCCGCTCGCGGCCTCCGGACTTTCCCTCATTGCCAATACCGCTCCCGTCGCATTCGGCGCCCTCGGCACGCCGATCATCGCCCTCGCTGCAGTGACGGGCCTCGACCTTTACGAACTCTCCGGCATGGTCGGCCGACAGCTTCCGTTCTTTTCGGTGCTGGTCCCGTTCTGGCTCGTCACGGCATTCGTCGGCTGGCGGCGCATGATCGAGGTTTGGCCGCCCATTCTCGTTGCGGGCGTGACCTTCGCGATCCCGCAATACCTCGTCTCGAACTTCCACGGCCCTTGGCTCGTCGACATCGTCGCCGCCGTAGTCTCGATGGCATCGCTGGCGCTGTTTCTCCGGGTGTGGCGCCCGAGGGTGCCGATGACCCGCGTTGACGGCGAGCCGCACGGCAGCAGCTTCGACGCCGTAGCAGCGTCCGCCGACACACCCCAAACCGTCCGCAGGGCGTGGATGCCTTGGGTGATCCTCTCGCTGTTCGTGTTCATGTGGGGCACGCCGCAGATCCGCGCTTTGCTCGATGGCCTATTCGCCCTGAAGCTGCCCGTCCCCGGCCTGAACGACCTCGTTCTGAAGGTGCCACCGGTTGTGGCAACGCCGCGCATCGAGCCGGCGATCTTCAACTTCAACATCCTGTCGGCGACCGGCACCGGCATCCTTCTGTCCGCACTCCTGGCCGGCCTGCTGCTCGGCTACGGCGTCCGCGGCCTGGCGCGGGCGTACGCGCACACGCTCTACCTCGTCCGCTTCTCGCTGCTGACGATCTCCTGCATGCTCGCCATCGGCTTCGTCACGCGCTACGCCGGCACCGACGCCACCCTCGGCCTCGCGTTCGCGGCAACAGGGCCGCTCTATCCGCTGTTTGGAACGTTGATCGGCTGGCTCGGCGTCACGCTCACCGGCTCCGACACATCTTCGAACGTATTATTCGGCGGACTGCAGCGCGTGACCGCCGAGCAGCTCGGCCTCAACCCTGTCCTGATGGCAGCCGCCAACAGCTCCGGCGGCGTGATGGGCAAGATGCTGGATGCGCAATCGATCGTCGTGGCTTCGACGGCGACGCGCTGGTACGGCCACGAAGGCACGATCCTGCGTTTCGTCGCCTTCCACTCGATTGCGCTGGCTGTGCTGGTCGGACTGCTGGTGCTCGGCCAGGCTTACCTGTGGCCGCTGACGCTGCTCGCGCCTTAAGCCGCTTTACGCCGTCGGCTTGCTCGATCCGCCGGAGCCGCCGATGATCCAGCCCACCAGCCACCCGATGATCAGGCCCGCGACCAAGCTGCCAATATAGGTAAGCATGTGTAGGTTCTCGGCGTCGTCCGAGCTGTCGAACGACTGATGCGCGACCACCCAGTCCGCAACCGACGACCCGGCGAAGACTGCCGCCAGCGACCCGCCGATCAGCGCAAATACGATGGCAATCACGTAGCGCATCATGTCCCCCAGCGCGCGACTGCGCTTACTTCACTTCCCAGAACCAGATTTCGCCGGCGTTGGCGTAGTTCGAGTAGTAGCCCATCCATGAGAACCACTCGAGCAGCCACTTCGCCGATGAGCGATAGCCGTTCCACACGTCGATGTGGTCTCCGGTCGGACGCCCAGTGTCCGAGCTGCGCTTCCAGTAGTCCTGGAAATAGATGATCCCGGTGCGCCCGAACAGCTTCGGATAGTACTTCTCGGCGTCCGCACCGATGATGCGCTCGACCGGAGCGACACCCGGCAGGCGCGCGTTGTTGATAGCGTTGGCGAGCTGGCTCGCGTTGATGAAATGCATCTCAGAGCGCGGGTGCACTGCGCAAGCTGCGCATCCGCCGATCTGCCCGTCCACCACCCCAGCACGGCGCAGCGAGACCCCCATGCGGATCGCGCACTGGTTCGAAAATACCGGCATGCCCATGTGGACGAGCTTGCCTTCCATGTTGGTGAGGTCATGCGGGGCAATGCACGGCGCCGTCACGGACTCGTTGATCGGGTGTCCGCGCCATAGATCGACGAATTGAACCATCAGTTCACTCCCCGTACCTGCACCCACCGAGCCGCCGCAGTATAGGCAACGACCCGCTCCCGAGCCACCCCGTCCAGTCAGCGGCCCTTCTTGGCCCTGAGGTCCGCCCAGTAGGCGAGCCGCTTGTTGATCTCGCGCTCAAAGCCGCGCTCCGGCGGATCGTAATACTGCGGCCGTGTGTCGAATTCTTCGGGGAAGTAGTTCTGACCCGAAAAAGCGTCCTCGGCGTCGTGGTCGTATTCGTAGCCGCCACCGTAACCCTCGTCTTCCATGAGCTTGGTTGGCGCATTGAGGATGTGCTTGGGGGGGGCAAGCGACCCGTGCACCTTGGCGGCCCGCATGGCGGCCTTGTAGGCAACGTAGACCGCGTTCGACTTGGGTGCCGTGGCCAGATAGACGGTCGCCTGCGCAAGGGCCAACTCGCCCTCGGGACTGCCGAGAAAATCGAAGGTGTCCTTGGCGGCCAGCGCTTGTACCACCGCCTGCGGGTCGGCGAGCCCGATGTCCTCAACCGCCATGCGGACGAGGCGGCGGGCAAGGAATAGCCGGTCCTCGCCACCATCCAGCATACGCGCCAGGTAGTAGAGCGCCGCGTCGGGGTCGGAACCGCGGACCGACTTGTGCAGCGCGCTGATCAGGTTGTAGTGCCCCTCGCGCGACTTGTCGTAGAGCGGCGCCCGCCTCTGCACCAGCTCGCTGAGGGCATTGCGGTCGAGCGGCGCCTGCCCGGGCGCAACCGCTGCGAACACTTCGTCGGCAAGGTTGATCGACGCGCGGCCGTCGCCATCGGCCATCCCGATCAGTGCTTCGCGCGCATCGTCATCGAGCGGCAGCTTGCGCTTCTCTTCCTTCTCCGCGCGCTGCAGAAGATCCTCGATCGCCTCCGGACCAAGGCGATTGAAAACTAGTACCGCGGCGCGGCTCAGCACGGCGCTGTTGAGCTCGAACGATGGGTTCTCCGTCGTCGCCCCGACGAGCGTGATCGTCCCATCCTCCATATGCGGCAGGAAGCTGTCCTGCTGCGCACGGTTGAAGCGATGGATCTCGTCGATGAACAGCAGCGTGCCTTTGCCCTGCTCGCGACGCGCCTTTGCCCGATCGAACGCCTTTCGAAGATCCTGCACGCCGGAAAAGATCGCTGAAAGCTGCTCGAATTCGAGCTGCGTTTCATTCGCGAGCAATCGCGCCACGGTCGTTTTGCCTGAGCCTGGCGGCCCCCATAGGATGAGGCTCGGCAACCGTCCGCTCTTCAGCATACGCGTCAGCGTACCTTGCGGCCCGACGAGATGATCCTGACCAACGACCTCAGAAAGCTTCGTCGGGCGCAGCCGGTCCGGCAGGGGGCGCGGCGCCCCCTTCTCTAATCCTGCGGCTTCGAAAAGCGTGGCCACCGGTATTCCCGTATCCGAAGTTTGCGGCTCAGCCGGACATTTGCAGCTTCATCGTCCGGCCGCCGCGCTTGATTGTGATACTCCACATGCGCTGCGGCGTACGCGTAATCTCATCCAGCATCAGGACGTCGGTAATCTTGTCCCGGCCGATCTGCAGGATGATGTCACCCGGCTGGAAGTCGAGTCGGGAGGCAACGCCACCTGTCTTGACCGCGATGATTACCACGCCGTCCGTCTCGTCGAGATTGTACTCGTCGGCGACGCTGGGAAGAATGTTGGAGACGCGCGCCCCATCGAAGGGATGGTTGCCCGACAAGTTCCGGATGTCATCCTTGCCGGGCTTCGGCGCCGGCAGCAGCGGCACGTCCACCGTCACGTGCTTGCCCTCGCGGATGACCTCGATGCGGCTGGTGTTGCCGACACCGCGTGTCGTCAGGCGATAAAGGACCGAATGTGAATCGCCGACCTCGAAGTTGTCGACGGCAACGATCACGTCGCCGAGCAGCAACCCCGCCTTGGCCGCCGGCCCGTTGCTGGTGAGCCGCATGACCGCCGCGCCCGAAACCCGATCGAGCTTCAGCATCGCCGCCTTGTCGCGGTCCACCGTCTCGAGCTGTGCCCCGAGCCAGGGCCGTTCGATCTTGCGACCGGCAACCGCGCTGTCGGCATAGATGCGCACGAGGTTCGAGGGGATCGCAAATCCGATGCCCACCGATCCGCCCGACTGCGAAAAGATCATCGTGTTGATGCCGACGAGGTTGCCGTTCATGTCGACGAGCGCGCCGCCGGAGTTGCCGGGATTGATCGCAGCATCCGTCTGCAGGAACACCTGCGTATCCGACTGCGCCATCTCCGTGCGCGCCAGCGCCGAAATGATGCCGCTCGTCACCGTCTGACCGACACCGAACGGATTGCCGATGGCGAGCACCATGTCGCCGACCTCCAGCTTATCGCTGTCGGCAAACTTCAGGAACGGAAAGTCATTGCCGCCCTTCTCGATCTTCAGCACCGCGAGATCGGAGCGCTCGTCCGACGCAATGATGCGAGCATCGTATTCGCGCTTGTCGAACAGCGCGACGCGGATCTGAGTGTCGGTTCCGCCTTTGACGACGTGTGTGTTCGTCACGATGACGCCGTCAGGGCTGATGATGACGCCTGAGCCGAGCGACTGTTGGATGCGTTCCTGCGGCAAGCCGAAACCGCCTCGTCCGCCGAAGAAGCGCTGGAAGAAAGGATCGTTCGCGAACGGCGAAACGGCCGTGCGCACTTTCGAGCGCACATAGACGTTCACCACCGCCGGCGTCGCGCGCTTGACGATCGGTGCATAGGAATACTGGACAGCCTCGCGCGTTGGCGGCGGGATGCGTTCCTGCGCAGTCGCGGCGAGCGATGCGCAACCGGTAAAGAGAAGCCCGAGGGACAAGGCGACGGCACGCGAATATCGATCGAACGGCATGGTCATGGTCTGCTCGTTATCCTTGGCACGTATGTCGGTGCGGGTCTCGCTTTGTTCCAGCCTTGCGAGACCGCGGCACAGATAGCATAGCGCCCGGCATAATGGCGCTGCCGTGACGACGCGCCAGCCCTGACAGGGCCGTTTCAGATGATCTGCAAGGCCCTGAGGCTGGCGGCGGCGGCCTTTACGGCCTCCTGCGGCGAGCGGAAGTTCTGCCCCAGTATTCGGTGGGTCTTGGCATTGCTCACCGGCCGCGGAAACGCCAGGTCGGGCAGAACGGCCTTGAGGCGGGTATCGAACAGCGACAGGCCTCGCACCACGAAGTCTGGCAGCTCCCCCCGCGGAACCTTACGGGAGAGATCGGGCAGCGCCTGCGCCACGATCCGCCCCACCTCGACCAGCCGCAGAAAGCCGTTGGCCGTGATGAACCGCTCCCCAGCCGCGTCCGGCGTCGTCATTGCGAGCGCGTGCGTGACGGCCACATCCCGAACGTCGCTGACTGGAAAGGCGACCTTCGGCGCCAGGGGGTAGGCGCCCGAGCCCATCACGCGGATGACCTCCATCGACGTAGAAAGATCCCCGTCAGGCGCCGGCCCCAGCACGAATGCGGGATTGACCGCCACCAGCTCAGGCGCCCCGGGGGTTTCTTTCACATAGTCCCAAGCGGCGCGCTCGGAGAGCGCCTTCGAACGAGTATAGGGCGTGGCGCCCGGCCGCTCGGGATTGGTCCAATCCTTCTCGTCGAACACATGCCCGGGCTGCGCCTCCGGCCACGGCATCGTGACGGCGATGACCGACGATGTCAGGACGACGCGCTTTACCTTGGCTCTGGTCGCGGCCTTCAAAACCCGCAGCGCACCTTCACGGGCGGGCCGGATGATTTCGTTCGCATCCTTGACGTGCTGAAGGGGGAACGGCGACGCCACATGCTGCACGTAAGTGCATCCGGCCACGGCATCGTCCCAACCCGCATCCGACAGAAGATCGGCCTGAACGAACTCGATCCCGCTCGCGACGGCGCCGGCATTCCCGACCGCCCTGCGCACCTCTTCGGCGCGATCGAGGTTCCGCAGCGTCGCCCGCACCGCATAACCCTGCCGGACCAACTCCGCGATGGTGTGCTTGGCGATGAAGCCCGAAGCTCCGGTCACGAGAACCTTAGGCTCTGCCATATGCGTCTCCCTGTTCAATTGGCACAACGCCGCGCGCGCCGTTGGTTTCCACTGCTGCGAAATCGACGTCGGGAATATGCTCAGCAGAATGAGTGCGCTAACGAGCTACCGGAAAACGATTTCGCGCGCCAGTTCCCCAAGGCACCGACATCGCACAATCTTCTCAGGCTTTCCGGAACCTCTGCCGCCGGAGAGCTTACGCACAGCTGCCCTGGCCGCGGCGATAGCTGCTCGGTGCCATGCCCGTCCAACGATGAAACGCTCGCGTGAAATGCGCCGCGTCCGTATAGCCTAGGCTCAGCGCGATGTCGGTGATCCCCGCGTTCCCGTCGCGCAGCAGGCCTATCGCCCGCCGTTCCAGGACGCCGTCGCGCACTTCGTTGAAGCTGGTGCCGTGCTCAGCCAGGCGCCGCTGCAGAGACCGCCGCGTCAATCCGAGCTTTGCCGCCACCCAATCGACGCGCGGATACCCCTCATGCAGTGACAGGTCCGTGACGGCCGCAACGGTCGCCAGATCGTCATTCTGCGGGGGCAGTAGCGGCTCGGCATCCTTGCCCGTCGACTGACCCTCGCTTGCAATCACCGCATCGAGCAGAGCTGCAGGAAAAAGGATGGTCGAAACAGCGCGGCCGTGGGCGACGTTGGTTCCCAAGACCTCCTCGAGCGGCGCCCGGGGTGTGCCTTGCACCATTGCCGTGAAAACGGCTTCTGGCCGCCAGCGCGCCCCGGCATAGCCGCGCACCAGGTCGATCATGTAGCCGACCCCCAAAAGCTCGTTGTGATGGCGCCCTTCCGTCTCCGGCTCCACGAACTCAATCGACCAGTGCGCCGTCGCCCCGCGCTGCTCGAAGGTCAGAAGCGTCGACGTCTGCAACATTGTGTTGAGGCCGGCATGTGCGCGAACGATAGCTTCTCGCAGCGTACGAGCCCCGCACACCCAGGCGCCGAATTGGCTGAGTTGCTTGGATCGAACGACGTGCCCCAGCCGAGCGCCGAACCAGGCATCCCCCGTCTCCCGAGCCGCACGCTCCAGCAGGCGGAATTGCTCGCGGAGAGGCAGAACGCAGTCGCGGTGGTCCAGCAGCGCATACGGCAGGTCGACATCGGCCAGCACACGGCGGATAGACCCGCCCTGCCGGTCCATGAAGTCTGCGATCGGGCCGAGCGAACTCGCCCTTGTGAACCCCGATAGTCGGATGGCCATGTGGCGCAAATTGGCAAGCGCGCCGATCCGCAACAATTCACGTTAGCGTCAGCCGAAACCCAGAGCGCCACCGACCGGGGACGCTTTGACGCCGAGCAGGCGGTCTAACCCAGAAAGGCACCGACCATGACGACAACCCTGCCGTATGATGCCCGCAACATCAGCTGGCACACACTCGAGGGCTTCCCCCACATCGCCTACCACATCTGCGCGGTTGATGAGGCAAAGCGCATCGTCGACATCCTCTTCAAGTTCGACGCCAACTCAAAGATCGCCATCCACCGTCATCGCTGCGATTACGTGACCCTGGTCCTGCAGGGGGAACTGCGCATCTATCGCGCCAATGGCGAGCTGAAAGAGGTGCGCCCTGTCGGAAGCTACGTCTCGACGCCCGGCGACGGCGAGCCCCACACCGAAGGCGGCGGAACGCAAGACGTGATCGCATTCTTCAGCAACCGCAATGTCTCGGGGCCGGTCTACGAGATCCTGGACGCAGACCTCAACATCATCGCCACCCTTGGCATACCGGAATTCAAAGCCCTGCTCGAAGGCCAAACGCAAGCCGCCACTGCAGCCTGAGACCGGGCCAAAGAAAAAAGGCCGGCGCGTTCCAGCACCGGCCTTCTCGAAATCATTTTGGGCGCCGCCATTGAGGCGGCTCCCGAGCCGGGCTCAGCCCTCGGACTGAGCAGCGGCGACGGCCGCCTCGTGACGCTCGCGGTCTTCCTTGCCCTTGATCGACGTATCGCGATCGACAAGCTCGATGACGGCGCGCGGCGCGCTATCGCCATAGCGGAAGCCGGCCTTCAGGACGCGCGTGTAACCGCCGGCGCGATCCTTGTAGCGGGGGCCGAGGACGTCGAACAACTTCTTGACCTGGTCTTCGTCGCGCAGGCGCGAAGCCGCAAGACGACGCGAGTTGAGGTCACCGCGCTTGGCCAGCGTGATGTACTTGTCGACGACGCGCTTGAGGTCTTTCGCCTTCGGCAGCGTGGTGACGATCTGCTCGTGCTTGATGAGCGCAGCCGCCATGTTGGACAGCATTGCCTGACGGTGGCCGACGTCGCGGTTGAATCGGCGGCCGAGCTTCTTGTGTCGCATAGTTCTACCCTTTCGTTGTGCAATGGGGGGTTCTTTGGCCCCGCCTTGATTGCTTCGGTCTTCCGATGGCAGTGGCGACGGTTGGTCTCTTGCGAAACCCCGTCGCCTACGGCCGGCTTAGTACTGGTCCTCGAAGCGCTTCGCCAGCTCTTCGATGTTGTCCGGCGGCCAGTTCGGCACTTCCATACCGAGATGCAGGCCCATGGAAGCCAGGACTTCCTTGATCTCGTTGAGCGACTTGCGGCCGAAGTTCGGGGTGCGCAGCATCTCCGCCTCGGTCTTCTGGATGAGGTCGCCGATGTAGACGATGTTGTCGTTCTTCAGGCAGTTGGCCGAGCGCACGGACAGCTCGAGCTCGTCCACCTTCTTTAGCAGCGCGGCGTTGAACGCCAGCTCCGGATGACGGGTCTCTTCGACGGCCTTCTTCGGCTCCTCGAAGTTGATGAAGACAGCGAGCTGGTCCTGCAGGATGCGAGCGGCGAGCGCGATCGCGTCCTCGGGCTTCACCGAGCCGTCGGTCTCGACGGTCATCGTCAGCTTGTCATAGTCGAGGATCTGGCCCTCGCGGGTGTTCTCGACCTTGTAGGAGACCTTCTTGACCGGGCTGTAGAGGCTGTCGACCGGGATGAGGCCGATCGGAGCGTCCTCCGGGCGATTGCGCTCGGCGGGCACGTAGCCCTTGCCCATGTCGGCCGTGAACTCCATGCGGATGGCGGCGCCCTGGTCGAGGGTGCAGATCACGTGCTCGGGGTTCAGGATCTCGACATCGGGGCCGGCCTCGATGTCCTTGGCGCGGACCGGGCCGCCGCCTTCCTTCTTCAGCACCATGCGCTTCACACCCTCGGAGTGAATGCGCAGCGCGATTTCCTTGATGTTGAGGATGATGTTCGTCACATCCTCACGCACCGACGGAATGGACGAGAACTCGTGCAACACGCCGTCGATCTGTACGGTCTTGATCGCGGCACCCTGCAGCGACGACAGCAGCACGCGGCGCAACGCGTTGCCGAGCGTCATGCCGAAGCCACGCTCCAGCGGCTCTGCAACCACCGTCGCGATGCGGTTGCGATCGCGGCCGGCAGCCACGTCCAGCTTGTTCGGCTTGATGAGATCTTGCCAGTTCTTTTGCAGAACGTTCACCACGGGGTGCCTCGCTACCTTGACGCCTGTGCCGGGGGTGGCAGGCGATTGAATACAGCTTGCGTACAGCGCACGCGTAAGCGGCGCACGGCGGGACGGAAGCCTCTTCGCCCCGCCGGAGAAGTGTTAGACGCGACGACGCTTGCGCGGACGGCAACCGTTGTGCGGGATCGGCGTCACATCGCGGATCGACGTGATCTGGAATCCGACCGACTGAAGAGCGCGAAGCGCCGACTCACGACCCGAGCCCGGACCGCAGACCTCGACTTCGAGGATCTTCATGCCGTGCTCCTGGGCCTTGCGGCCAGCGTCCTCAGCCGCCACCTGAGCAGCGTACGGCGTCGACTTGCGCGAGCCCTTGAAGCCCTTCGTGCCCGACGACGACCAGGCGATCGTGTTGCCCTGCGCGTCGGTGATCGTGATCATCGTGTTGTTGAACGAGGCGTTGACGTGCGCAACGCCCGACGTGATGTTCTTTTTCTCGCGGCGGCGAACCTTACCGCGTCCGGCTGCACCGGTTGCTTCCTTGGCCATCCGTAGGTCTCTCCAGGGGCCGCGCCGCGACCCGACATGCATAGTTCTTCAAAAACGTATGGGGCCGCCGATGTGGCTGTCCCCGAGAAAAGCGCGATCAGGCTTTCTTCTTGCCGGCGATCGGCTTGGCCGGACCCTTGCGGGTGCGCGCGTTGGTGTGCGTGCGCTGACCGTGAACCGGCAGGCCCTTACGATGGCGCAGACCGCGATAGCAGCCGAGATCCATCAGGCGCTTGATGTTCGTGATGACCTCGCGGCGCAGATCGCCTTCGACGAGATAATCGCGGTCGATCGTCTCACGGATCTGCAGCACCTCGGCGTCCGTCAGTTCGTTGACGCGCCGCTCAGCCGGAATCCCGACCTTGCCGCAAATGTCTTTGGCGAACTTCGGACCAATGCCGTGAATATACTGCAGCGCGATCTCTACGCGCTTCTGCGTCGGAATGTTGACGCCTGCGATACGGGCCACACGTCTCTCCTGAGGTATCGATTGCCGCCGACAGAGGCTTGACCGCCCCCGATGCGGCAATCCCGCTGCTCTTAGTGTCTAGTGATCCTGCGCCAAAAACACACCTCTCCAGCCCGTCTGTTTAAAGATCGGGCGGTTTCGAGCGTGCGTTAAGAACGCGGTGTTGTACCGAAGCACTACGTCTCCGTCAATTGTCCGATAACGACTTTTTTAAGGTGCGACGACAGTGTTCAGAACGTTGTCCAGTTGCGCCGCGACGTCCTGAATGGGCGCCATACCATCGACACAGCTGAGCTTTTCCTTCGCGAAGTAGTAACCAATCAGTGGCGCCGTCTCGCGGTAGTAAGCCATGAGCCGTGTCTTCAGCGCCTCAGCGTTGTCGTCACTGCGCGGCACGCCACCGGCAGCGATCGTCTCCCGCGCGCGATTCTCGATGCGAGCCGCCAGAGCGCCGTCGTTGACCTTCAGCTCGACCACGGCGTCGAGCTTCTTGCCCTTCGAGGCAAGGAGCTTGTCGAGTGCCGCCGCCTGCTTCAGCGTGCGCGGAAAACCATCGAGAATGAAGCCGTTCGCGCAGTCGGGCCGTGCGATCCGCTCCTCGATGATCTTGATCACGACATCGTCGGGAACAAGCCCGCCGGCCTCCATGATCGCGCTGGCTTCCAGACCCACCGGGGTTCCGGCTTTGACCGCCTGGCGCAGCATGTCACCGGTAGAAAGTTGGACAAGCCCACGCTTCTTGGCGAGATTCTCGGCTTGCGTTCCTTTGCCGGCTCCTGGTGGACCCAGCAGGATCAGATTCATCTCCGCCCTCGTCCCGTCGCGCCTCTCAGCTTGGCCTTTTTGATCAGGCCTTCGTATTGGTGCGCGAGCAGATGGCTCTGCACCTGTGCCACGGTGTCCATGGTCACGCTCACCGCGATCAGCAGCGAGGTACCGCCAAAGTAGAACGGCACGGCTGCATACGAAATGAGTATTTCTGGCAATACGCAGACCGCGGCGAGGTAGATGGCGCCGACGACGGTGATGCGGGTGAGAACGTAGTCGATGTATTCAGCCGTCTTCTCACCAGGACGGATACCGGGCAGGAACCCGCCGTACTTGCGCAGGTTGTCAGCGGTCTCCTTCGGATTGAAGACGACAGCCGTATAGAAGAAGGCGAAGAAGATGATCAGCACCACATAGAGAAGAATATGGAGCGGCTGGCCGCTTCCCAGCGCTGCGGTCAGCTCGTTGAGCCAGTTCGGCCCCTGTCCCGCAGTGAACTGCGCAGCCGTGATCGGCAGCAGCAGCAGCGAGGATGCAAAGATCGGCGGAATGACGCCAGCAGAATTGAGCTTCAGCGGCAGATGCGAGCTGTCGCCCTGGAACATCCGGTTGCCGACCTGTCGCTTCGGATATTGAATTAGCAGGCGACGCTGCGCGCGCTCCATGTAAACGATGGCGGCGACGACGAACAACATCAGCGCCAGCAACGCCAGCAGCAGCACAACCGACAGCGAGCCGGTGCGAGCGAGCTCGAACAGGCCGACGAGCGCCGACGGAAGGCCTGCCACGATGCCTGCGAAAATGATGAGCGAAATACCGTTACCAACACCGCGCTGCGTGATCTGCTCGCCGAGCCACATCAGGAACAGCGTACCGCCGACCAGCGTGATGACCGTCGTCACGCGGAAGAACCAGCCGGGGTCCATCACGACGGCGCCGGCCGCACTGCGCGACCCTTCCAAGCCGATCGCGATGCCATAAGCCTGGAAAGCCGCGAGCACCACCGTCAGGTAGCGCGTGTACTGGTTGATCTGCTTGCGCCCTTGCTCGCCTTCCTTTTTGAGGGCCTCGAGCTTCGGCGACATCGAACTCATGAGCTGCATGATGATCGATGCCGAGATGTAGGGCATGATGTTGAGCGCAAAGATCGCCATGCGCTCGACTGCGCCACCCGCGAACATGTTGAACATGCCGAGGATGCCGCCAGCGTTGGCTTGGAACGTCTGCGCGAAGGCGGTCGGGTTGATGCCCGGCAGCGGGATGAACGTCCCGAACCGATAAACGATGAGAGCGCCGAGCGTGAAGTAGATGCGGCGCTTCAGATCATCGGCTTTGGCGAACGCGCCAAAATTAAGATTGGCGGCTAGCTGCTCGGCAGCGGATACCATTGTTCGTCTCTCCCGACCCTTCGCGCCCGTTGCTGCGGGCCGCCCTCTGGATGTCCCCTCGCTTACATGGGAGGCCGTCCCGGGTGCGGCAACGCCGCAGACACCTTAACGTCGGCAGCACCTGCCGCCGACGCTTATCTGCGCCAAGGTTATTCTTCGCTGGCCGCGCCGGCCGGCTTCTTGCTGGCGCCGGCGGCTTTCTTCGCCTGCGTCTTCTTGCGCTTGGCTTCGTCTGCCGGAAGCACCTTCTTCTCGATCACGGTTACCGAGCCCCCGGCCTTCTCGACGGCCGCACGAGCTGTCCCCGATACGTGATCAACGGTCAGAGAGACCTTGGCAGTGAGCTCGCCCGAACCGAGCAGGCGCAAGCCATCCTTCGAGCGGCGCAGAAGGCCAGCCTCGATCAGAGCCTCGAGATTGACCGGCTTGCTCGCGTCGAGACGCTTCTCGTCGATCGCCTGCTGCAAGGTGCCGACATTGATTTCGTTGAAGTCCTTGCGGCGCCACTTGTTGAAGCCGCGCTTCGGCAGACGCCGATGCAACGGCATCTGGCCGCCTTCGAAGCCGCCGATGGCAACACCGGTACGTGCAGTCTGGCCTTTGCCGCCGCGACCACCGGTCTTGCCGAGGCCGGAGCCGATGCCGCGCCCGACGCGCACGCGATCCTTGCGTGAGCCGTGCTTGTCTTTGATCTCATTGAGCCGCATCGGACTCTAGCTCCTTAGGCTTTCTTGCCCGCCGGCGCATCTTCGATGATGCGCACGAGGTGCGGGATCTTGTTGATCATGCCGCGAACAGCTGGAGTATCTTCCAGCTCGCGACGACGGTGCAGCTTGTCGAGACCCAGGCCGCGCAACGTCTGCGACTGAATTTCAGGGCGACGGTTCGCGCTGGCGATCTGCTCGACGGTGATGGTCTTCTTGGCCATGACACTTCGTTCCTAAGGGTGTTCCTGCGCCGACGCTTACGCCTCGGCGACTGCCTCGCCGGCAGCGGAGCCGTCACGGCGGCGCGAGACGATCTCGCTCACCTTCTTGTTGCGGCGGGCCGCAACGCCGCGCGGGTTCTCCTGATGCTTCAGAGCATCGAAAGTTGCACGCACCACGTTGTACGGGTTGGTCGAGCCGAGCGACTTTGCGACAACGTCGTGCACGCCGAGCATCTCGAACACGGCGCGCATGGCGCCGCCTGCGATGATGCCGGTGCCCGGAGGCGCCGAGCGCAGAACCACCTTACCCGAACCATGACGGCCTTCGCTGTCATGATGCAGCGTCCGAGCATCGCGCAGCGGCACGCGCAGCAGCGAGCGCTTGGCAGCTTCCGTCGCCTTGCGGATCGCCTCGGGAACCTCGCGCGCCTTGCCGTGGCCGAAGCCGACGCGGCCCTTGAGATCGCCCACGACCACCAGCGCAGCAAAGCCGAAGCGCTTGCCGCCCTTCACGACCTTGGCGACGCGGTTGATGTGAACGAGCTTCTCGGTGAACTCGCTATCCCGCTCCTCGCGATCGCGACCGCCGCGGTCTCTGCCTTGTCCTTGGGGACGTGCCACGTTGCAATCCTCTCGTTAGAAGTTCAGGCCGCCTTCGCGCGCGGCATCAGCCAGCGCTTTGACGCGGCCGTGATAGATGTAGCCACCGCGATCGAAGACGACGTCCTTGACGCCTGCCTTCAACGCGCGCTCGGCGATGAGCTTGCCGACCGCCGCAGCGGCCGCCTTGTCGGCGCCGGTCTTCAGCGACGACTTGAGATCTTTTTCCAGCGTCGAAGCCGAGGCAACGGTCTTGCCGGCGGCGTCGTCGATGAGCTGCACATAGATGTGCTTGGATGAACGGTGCACCGACAGACGCGCACGCCCTGTCGAATTCGCCTTCAGGGAGCGACGGACGCGTGTCTTGCGCCGATCGAACAGTTTGCTGAGTTCGCTCATGGCTAGCGTCCTTACTTCTTCTTGCCTTCCTTGCGGAAGATGTATTCGCCCTGGTAGCGGATGCCCTTGCCCTGGTAGGGCTCCGGCGGCCGCGAGGCGCGGATGTTGGCGGCGACCTGCCCGACGAGCTGTGCGTCGATGCCGGACACGGTGATGATTTCCTGCTTGGCGCCCGAAACCTTGACTTCGACGCCCGCCGGGATCTTGTGAACCACGTCGTGGCTGAAGCCGATGTTGAGCTGCAGCTGATCCTTGCCCTTCATCGCGGCGCGGAAACCGACGCCCTGGATCTCCAGAGTGCGCGAATATCCGTTGGTGACGCCCTCGATGAGGTTCGAGATCATCGTGCGCGACATGCCCCACATGGAGCGCGCCAGCTTCGTCTCGTCGAGCGGTTCGACCGAGATGCCTTCGGCCGTCTTCTCGACCTTGATCTTGTCAGGAACGGTGAAGGAGAGTTCCCCCTTCGCGCCCTTGACCTTGACCTCTCGCCCGCTGACAGTCGCCGTCACGTTGGACGGGACCGGGACTGCTTTTTTGCCGATACGTGACATGGTCGTTCCAAAGCCTTGATGCACACCCGCTCAAAGCGGGCCGCAGATTAGAAGATGCTGCAGAGAACCTCTCCGCCGACGTTCTGCTCGCGCGCCTTCGAGTCCGACATCACGCCCTTCGGCGTGGAGAGGATCGCGACACCGAGGCCGTTGGCGACGGTCGGGATGTCGCGCACTGGCGAGTACACGCGGCGGCCCGGCGTCGAAACACGCTGGATCTCGCGGATGGCCGGCTGCCCGTTGTAGTACTTCAGCTCGATCTCGAAGACCGGCAGGGCACCCTTCTGCTCGACGCGCGAGTAGCCACGGATATAGCCCTCTTCCTCGAGCACGTCGAGAACGCGCGCGCGGATGTTGGAAGCCGGCGTGACAACCTTCGGACGACGCCGCATCTGAGCATTGCGGATGCGCGTCAGCATATCGCCTAGGGGATCGTTGATCGACATTTTGTTCTCCCCTTACCAGCTCGACTTGACCATGCCGGGGATCAGACCCTGGCTGGCAAGATCGCGCAGCTGGTTACGGCAAATCCTGAGCTTGCGGTAATAGGCGCGCGAACGGCCCGTCAGCTCGCACCGGTTACGGATGCGCACCGGCGAAGAGTTACGCGGCATCTCAGCCAGCTTGATGCGAGCAGCAAAGCGCTCCTCGGCCGGACGCTTCAGGTCGTTCGCAATTGCCTTGAGGCGCTTGCGCTTCTCGGCCTTCTGGGCCGACAGGCGACGCCGCCTGTTGTTCTTTTCTACCGAGCTCGTCTTAGCCATCTATATCCTCCAAAGGCCTGTCGGGTTCAGCCCGAGGTCCTCTAGCTGCGAAACGGGAAATTGAAGCCGCGAAGGAGTTCGCGCGCCTCGTCGTCGGTGGTAGCCGACGTGCAAACGATGATGTCCATGCCCCAGACCTGGTCGACCTTGTCATAGTCGATTTCCGGGAACACGATGTGCTCCTTGAGACCGCAGGCATAGTTGCCGCGACCGTCGAAGCTCTTACCGTTGAGACCGCGGAAGTCCTTCACGCGCGGCAGCGCGATGGTGACGAACCGATCCAGGAATTCGTACATCCGGTCGCCACGCAGGGTGACCTTGGCGCCGATCGGCATGCCTTCACGAAGCTTGTAGGTCGCGATGGCCTTGCGCGAGCGCGTCTGCACGGGGCGCTGACCGGCAATGAGGGCGAGGTCGCCAGCGGCGCTCTCCACCTTCTTGCGATCGTTGACCGCCTCGCCGACGCCCATGTTGAGCACGACCTTCTCGATCTTCGGCAGCTGCATGACGTTCTGGTAGTTGAACTTCTCTTGCAGAGCCGGACGGACAACCGTCTCGTAGTGCGTCTTGAGGCGCGGCTTGTAATCGGCCGGACGCGGAGCTGCTGGCGCGCGCGGCTCTTTCGGAGCGGCTGCCTTCTTCTCGCGCTTGGCCTTGACCGGAGCGCCACCCTTGGGGGCGCCGGCAGCCTTTGCCGGTTTCTCTTTCTCAGCCATGACTTACTGTCTCTCCGGAATGACTTCGCCAGAGCGCTTGGCGAAGCGAACCTTCTTGCCGTCGTCGAGAAGCTTGAAGCCGACGCGCGTCGGCTTTCCGTCCTTCGGATCCTCGATCGCGAGGTTCGAAATGTGGATCGGCGCTTCCTTCGAAATGATGCCGCCTTCCTGCGAAGCGGTCTGCTTCTGGTGGCGACGCACGACGTTGACGCCGCGCACGACCGCGCGCTGCTCCCTGGGGAGCATCTCGACGACTTCGCCGTGCTTGCCCTTGTCACGGCCCGCGAGCACGATGACGTGGTCGCCCTTCTTGATCTTCAACGAGGCCATTACAGCACCTCCGGCGCGAGCGATACGATCTTCATGTGGTTCTTGGCGCGCAGCTCGCGAGTGACCGGTCCGAAGATACGGGTGCCGACCGGCTCGCCCTGTGCGTTGATCAGCACGGCGGCGTTGCGATCGAAGCGGATCAGCGAGCCATCGGGACGACGCACACCCTTGGCGGTGCGCACGACCACGGCCTTCATGACCTGACCCTTCTTAACGCGACCCTTCGGAATGGCTTCCTTGACCGAGACGACGATGATGTCGCCCACGGTCGCGTACTTGCGCTTCGAGCCGCCCAGCACTTTGATGCACTGAACGCGGCGCGCGCCCGAATTGTCAGCGACGTCGAGATTCGTCTCCATCTGGATCATCGCGGCTTCCCTTTCCAACTACCGCGCTAGGCGGTGCATCATCATCTCGCGGGCAGAGCCCGCTCAAACCTCAGCCGGTATCAGCCGGCTTCGGTCAAAACCACCCAACGCTTGTTCTTCGAGATCGGCGCACTCTCAACGATCTCGACGCGATCGCCGATCTTGAATGCGTTCTGCTCGTCGTGAGCGTGGTACTTCTTCGTACGGCGGACCGTCTTCTTGAACAGCGGATGCGTGTAGCGGCGTTCGACCTCGACCACCACCGTCTTGTCGTTCTTGTCGGAGACGACCACACCCTGAAGCACGCGTTTCGGCATCGGTATTACTCCTTGGCGCTCTTGGTGCCGCCGGCGCGCTTCTGGCGCGCTACGGTCAGCAGGCGAGCGATGTCACGGCGAACCGTACGCACGCGCGAGGTGTTCTCGAGCTGGCCAGAAGCACGCTGGAAGCGCAGGTTGAACTGCTCTTTCTTCAGCTTCTGCAGCTGCTCATCGAGCTGGTCGATGGTCAAATCCCGAAACGCGTCCGCGCTCATCGCCTTAAATCCTTCGTCTTGTCCTTAGCCGACGCGCGTCACGATACGCGTCTTGATGGGCAGCTTCGCAGCGCCCAGAACCAATGCCTCGCGGGCGACCTGGTCAGGCACGCCGTCGAGTTCGAACATGATGCGGCCCGGCTTCACCCGTGCGCACCAGTATTCGATAGAGCCTTTGCCGGAGCCCATGCGGACTTCCGCCGGCTTCTTCGTCACCGGCACATCCGGGAAGATCCGGATCCACACGCGTCCAGCGCGCTTCATGTGGCGCGTGATAGCGCGGCGAGCGGCCTCGATCTGGCGCGCCGTGACGCGCTCCGGCTCGACCGCCTTGAGGCCGTGCGAACCAAAGTTGAGCGCCGAGCCACCCTTGGCAGCGCCATGGATGCGACCCTTGAAGGTCTTACGGAATTTCGTCTTTTTGGGTTGCAGCATCTCTTGTCGTCCTTGTCAGCGTGTCGAACGCTGGCTCACGCCTTATCTGCGCCTTCGCCATCTTTTGCGGCCTCAGCGGTCGGCGCCGGAGGTGGTCCGCGACGATCGCGACGGTCGCCGCGGTCTCCACGATCGCGATCCTCACGACGCGGACGTCCGCCGCCACCGCTCTCCTGCAGCTCGGTGTTCTTCTTCTCCGAGGCCATGGGGTCATGCTCCATGATCTCGCCTTTGAAGATCCACACCTTGATGCCGATGATGCCGTACGCGGTCTTCGCCACGCCGTAACCGAAGTCGATGTCCGCGCGCAGTGTGTGCAGCGGTACGCGGCCCTCGCGGTACCACTCCGTCCGCGCGATTTCCGCACCGCCCAATCGGCCGGCCACGTTGATACGAATGCCGAGGGCACCCAGACGCAGAGCCGACTGCACCGCACGCTTCATGGCACGGCGGAAGGCAACGCGGCGCTCAAGCTGCTGAGCAATCGTCTCAGCCACCAGCGTAGCGTCGATCTCCGGCTTGCGGATCTCGACGATGTTGAGATGCACCTCCGAGTCCGTGAAGCGCGCCAGTTCCCCGCGCAGCTTCTCGATGTCGGCGCCCTTCTTGCCGATCAGCACGCCCGGGCGCGCCGTGTGCACCGTCACGCGGCACTTCTTGTGCGGACGCTCGATGACAACCTTGGCGATGCCCGCCTGACGGCGCTGCTGCAGGATGTGATCCCGCATGCGCATGTCCTCGTGCAGCAACCGGCCGTATTCGCCGCGGCCAGCAAACCAGCGGCTGTCCCAGGTGCGGTTGACGCCAACGCGCAGACCGACCGGATTGACCTTTTGACCCATTATGCAGTCTCCTTGGCAGCGGCTTTCGCCTTGCTGGCCTTGGCCGGCTTGCCGGCGGACTTACCCTTCGATTTCTTTGCGCCCGCCTCGGCTTCCTCTTCCGCCTTCTGGCGGACGATGACCGTAAGCTGCGCGAACGGCTTCGTGATCGAGCTGGCGCGACCGCGACCGCGCGCTGCGAAGCGGCGCATGACCAGGTTCTTGCCGACGAACGCCTCGGAAACGACGAGTTCGTTCACGTCCAGCCCGTGGTTGTTCTCGGCATTCGCCACCGCCGACATCACGCACTTCTTCACGTCTTGCGCGATGCGCTTGCGGGAGAACTGGAGCTCTGCCAGCGCCGTGTCGACCTTCTTGCCGCGGATCAGCCCGGCAACGAGGTTCAACTTGCGCGGAGATACGCGCAGGTTTCTGGCGACGGCTTGCGCCTCGCTGTCAGAGAGGCTGCGCTCACGTTTCGGCTTGCCCATAATACTTCGCCTCAGCCCTTATCTGCCCTTGGTCGCCTTCTTGTCCCCGCCATGTCCATGGAACATGCGCGTAGGGGCGAACTCGCCGAATTTGTGCCCGATCATGTCCTCGGTGATCGCCACCGGAACATGCTTGTGCCCGTTGTGCACGCCGAACGTCAGACCGACGAACTGCGGCAGGATCGTCGAGCGACGGCTCCAGATCTTGATGATCTCGTTCCGGCCCGACGAACGCACCTTCTCTGCCTTCTTGAGAAGATAGCCGTCGACGAACGGACCTTTCCAAATCGAACGTGTCATAACGTGTCTCCTCGTCGCCGCCCGTTACTTCTTCGCCTGACGGCCACGGATGATGTACTTGTCGGTCGCCTTGTTCTTGCGGGTCTTGAAACCCTTCGTCGGCTTGCCCCACGGCGTAGCCCAGTGCTTACCGCCGTTGGTGCGGCCGCCGTTCGGATGGTCGATCGGGTTCATGGTGATCGAGCGAACGGTCGGGCGAGTTCCCTTCCAGCGCGTACGGCCAGCCTTGCCCGTTACTTCGTTCGAGTGATCCGGGTTCGACACGGCGCCGATCGTTGCCATGCACTCGGCGCGAACGCGGCGCGTCTCACCCGAGTTGAGCTTGACGACCGCCCAGCCGGAGTCGCGGCCGACGAGCTGCACAAACGAGCCAGCGGAGCGAGCAATCTGACCACCGCGGCCAGGCTTCAGCTCGACGTTGTGCACGATGGTGCCGATCGGCATGCCGGCGAGCGGCATCGCGTTGCCGGGCTTCACGTCGACCTTCTCACCAGCGATGACCTGATCGCCAACGGCAAGACGCTGCGGAGCGAGGATGTAGGCGAGCTTGCCGTCCTCGTACTTCACCAGCGCGATGAAAGCCGTGCGGTTCGGATCGTACTCGATGCGCTCGACTTTGCCCGGCACGTCGAAGTGACGGCGGCGGAAGTCGACGAGGCGATAGGTCCGCTTGTGACCGCCACCGATGTGACGCGTCGTGATGCGTCCGTCGCTGTTACGGCCGCCCGTCTTCGACTTGCCTTCGGTCAGCACCTTGACCGGCGCGCCCTTGTAGAGCTGCGAACGGTCGACCAGCACCAGATGGCGCAGGCCGGGGGATGTCGGACGGAATGTCTTCAGAGCCATGATCGTTTCCTCGGGGCCTTGCCTTTAGAGGCCCGTAGCAATGTCGATGTGGTGGCCTTCGACCAGCGTCACGATCGCCTTCTTGGCGTCGCTCTGCAGGGCGCGATGACCACGGAACGTCTTGAGCTTGCCCTTGCGGACCAGCGTGTTGACGGCCTTTACTTTCACCTTGAACAGCGTCTCGACCGCATCCTTGATCTCCTTCTTGGTCGCACGCGGGGCGACGTTGAAGATGACCTGGTTGGCTTCCGAAACGAGCGTCGATTTCTCGGTGATGACCGGAGAGACGATGACGTCGTAAGCGCTATGGGGCTTGCTCATCACTTGCTCTCCTCGGCATTGCCGTTGGCGCCAGCAAAGCGCTGCTCGAGCGCAGCAATGGCAGCCTTCGTCAGCACCAGCTTCTGGCGGCGCAGGATGTCGTAAACGTTGATGCCCTGAACCGGCAGCACGTCGATATTCGGCAGGTTGCGTGCAGCCCGCACGAACTCGACTTGCAGATCGACGCCATCGATGATCAACGCATTCGTGAGATCGAGGGCAGCAAACTGATCGCGCAGAGCGCTCGTCTTGCCGTTCGACTCCGCCTTGTCGAGTACCAGAACGTCACCGGCCTGAGCCTTCGCCGACAGCGCATGACGCAGAGCCAGGGCGCGAACCTTCTTCGGCAGCTCGATCGCATGATCGCGCGGCTTCGGACCGAACGCCTTGCCGCCACCGCGCCACTGCGGAACCGACTTGTCGCCGTGACGAGCACCACCGGTGCCCTTCTGCTTGTACATCTTCTTGCCAGTGACGTTCACTTCCGAACGGTCCTGGGCGTGATGCGTACCGGCGCGACGCTTGGCGAGCTGGTAGCGCACCATGCGCTGGATGAGATCCGGGCGCGGCTTGAGACCGAAGATGGCCTCGGAAAGCTCGACTGTACCGGCCTTGGAGGCCGCGAGCGTGGTGACATCGGCTTTCATCACGCCTGCTCCTTCACAGCGGCTTCACCGGCAGCCTTGTAGGCGCCGGGACGTGGAGCGTCCTTGTGCGGCTGCTTGAGGACCGCATCGCGCACCAGCACCCAGCCACCCTTGGAGCCGGGAACGGCGCCGCGGACCATGACGAGGCCGCGATCGACGTCGGTCTTCACGACCACGAGGTTCTGCGTGGTGACACGCTCCGAACCCATGTGGCCGGCCATCTTCTTGCCCTTGAACACCTTACCGGGATCCTGGCGCTGACCGGTCGAACCGTGGCTACGATGGCTGAGCGACACGCCGTGCGTGGCGCGCAAGCCGCCGAAGTTCCAGCGCTTCATCGCGCCCTGGAAGCCTTTGCCCTGGTTGGTGCCCGTCACGTCGACGAACTGGCCGGGAACAAAGTGGTCAGCGGTGATCTGCGCCCCAACCTCGATCATGTTCTCGGGGGAAACCCGGAACTCCACGAGCCTGCGCTTCGGCTCCACCTTGGCGACGGCAAAGTTCTGCCGGTCGGCCTTGGTAAGGCGCGAAGGCTTGCGCCTGCCAGCCCCGAGCTGCACCGCGGTGTAGCCGTTCTTATCGTTGGTGCGGTGGGCGACAACCTGAACGTTGTCGAGCTTCAGCACGGTGACGGGGATGTGCTCCCCGGCTTCCGTGAAGATGCGGGTCATGCCCACCTTCTGTGCGATTACCCCGGAACGCATGAGAGCATTCCTTCCTTCTTAATCCCGGAGCCAAGGCGACTACCGCCGGCCCCAATTGACCTTAAAGCTTGATCTCGACGTCGACGCCTGCGGCGAGGTCGAGCTTCATGAGCGCATCGACCGTCTGCGGCGTCGGATCGACGATGTCCAAGAGACGCTTGTGAGTGCGCATCTCGAACTGGTCGCGGCTCTTCTTGTCGATGTGCGGCGAGCGATTGACCGTGAAACGCTCGAACCGCGTCGGCAACGGAATGGGTCCGCGCACTTCCGCGCCGGTGCGCTTCGCCGTGTTGACGATTTCCCGCGTCGAGGCATCGAGTATTCGATGATCGAATGCCTTGAGCCGGATGCGAATGTTCTGGCCGTTCATGTCCCGCACTCTTTCAAAAGGAAGAAGCGCCCGGTGGTCGGGCGCTTCTACGCCTTTAAGCCCTACTCGACGATCTTAGCGACGACGCCCGAACCGACCGTACGGCCGCCCTCACGGATGGCGAAGCGGAGCTTCTCCTCCATGGCGATCGGCGTGATCAGCTCGACATCGATCGTGATGTTGTCGCCCGGCATAACCATTTCCGTGCCTTCCGGCAGCGTCACCACGCCCGTCACGTCGGTCGTGCGGAAGTAGAACTGCGGACGGTAGTTCGTGAAGAACGGCGTGTGGCGACCACCCTCTTCCTTGGTGAGGATGTAGGCCTCGGCCTTGAACTTCTTGTGCGGCTTGACAGAGCCGGGCTTGCACAGCACCTGGCCGCGCTCGACGGCTTCCTTGTCGATGCCGCGCAGCAGGCAGCCGACGTTGTCGCCAGCCTGGCCCTGATCGAGCAGCTTGCGGAACATCTCAACGCCCGTGACCGTCGACTTCTGCGTGTCCTTGATGCCGACGATCTCGACTTCCTCGCCAACCTTGACGATGCCGCGCTCGATACGACCGGTGACGACCGTGCCGCGACCCGAGATCGAGAACACGTCTTCGATCGGCATCAGGAACGGCTGGTCGATCGGACGCTCCGGCTGCGGAATGTTCTCATCGACCGCGTCCATCAGCTTCAGGATGGCTTCCTTGCCGATCTCCGGCTTCTTGTCCTCGAGAGCCATCAGAGCAGAGCCCTTGATGATCGGGATCGTGTCGCCGGGGAATTCGTAAGAAGAAAGGAGCTCGCGCACTTCCATCTCGACGAGATCGATGAGCTCCTGGTCGTCGACCATGTCGACCTTGTTCAGGAACACGACCAGCGCCGGCACGCCGACCTGACGAGCGAGCAGAATGTGCTCACGGGTCTGCGGCATCGGGCCGTCAGCAGCCGAGCAAACGAGGATCGCGCCGTCCATCTGGGCGGCACCGGTGATCATGTTCTTGACGTAGTCGGCGTGGCCTGGGCAGTCGACGTGCGCATAGTGGCGCTTGTCGGTCTCGTACTCGACGTGAGCGGTCGAGATCGTGATGCCACGCTCGCGCTCCTCGGGGGCCTTGTCGATCTGGTCATAAGCGGTGAACTGCGCCTTGCCGGACTCGGCGAGCACCTTCGTGATCGCGGCCGTCAGAGACGTCTTGCCGTGATCGACGTGGCCGATCGTGCCGATGTTGCAGTGCGGCTTGTTCCGCTCGAATTTTGCCTTCGCCATCGTTGGCTCTCCACTTCAGTTATCGGTCTGATCAAAGACCGGTCTTCGTTACTAGGCTCACGTTAAGCGAGCCCTATCCCTGTTCTCTTCGTCAGGCGTACTTGGCCTTCACCTCGTCCGCCACGTTGCGCGGCACATCCGCGTAATGAGCGAACTGCATGGTGTAGGAGGCGCGCCCCTGGCTCTGCGAGCGCAACTGGCTCACGTAGCCGAACATGTTGGCCAGCGGCACGTAAGCGCGGATGACGGTAGCGTTGCCGCGCATCTCCTGATTGCGGATCTGGCCACGACGCGAGTTGATGTCGCCGATCACACCGCCGACGAAATCGCCCGGCGTCACAACCTCGACGTCCATAATCGGCTCGAGCAGCTTTACGCCACCCTTCTCGCAGCCTTCCTTCATGGCAGAGCGGGCAGCGATCTCGAACGCGATGGCGGACGAGTCGACCTCATGGAAGGCGCCGTCGAACAGCGTCACCTTCATGTCGACCATCGGGAAGCCGATGAGTACGCCGTTGTTCCAGACGCTCTCGACGCCCTTCTCGACGCCAGGGATGTATTCCTTCGGCACCGTACCGCCGACAACCTCGGCTTGGAACTCATTGCCCTTGCCCGTCTCGTTGGGCTCGAGCCTCATCTTGACGCGGGCGAACTGACCCGTGCCGCCGGTCTGCTTCTTGTGCGTGTAGTCGACCTCGGTCGCGCGCGCCAGCGTCTCGCGGTAGGCAACCTGCGGGGCACCGACGTTGACAGCGATGTTGTGCGGCTCGCGGCGCATAATATCGACTTTGATGTCGAGATGCAGCTCGCCCATTCCCTTCAAGATGGTCTCACCAGACTCTGGATCAACCGAGACGCGGAAGGACGGATCCTCGACCGACATCATGTGCAGGACGGTCGCCATCTTCTCCTGGTCGGCCTTGGTTTTGGGCTCGACCTTCATCTCGATGACGGGATCCGGGAAGTCCATCTTCTCGAGGAGGACGGGCTTGTTCGGATCCGACAGCGTCTCGCCGGTGCGCGTGTCCTTGAGACCCGCAAGCGCGATGATGTCGCCAGCATAGGCTTCGTCGACCGACTTCCGGTCGTCGGCGTGCATCTCATAGATCATGCCAACGCGCTCTTTCTTGTCGCGCGTCGTCTGAGCCAGAGCCATGCCCTTCTCGATCTTGCCCGAATAAATTCGGCAGAAGGTGATCGAGCCGACGTGCGGGAACGTCATGATCTTGAAGGCGATCATGGATAGCGGCTCGCTATCGAGCGGACGACGAATTGTCTCCTCGCCCGTCTTGACGTCGACGCACTTGTACGCATCGCGGTCCGAGGGCGCGGGGAGGAAGTCGACGACCGCATCGAGCAGCGGCTGCACGCCCTTATGCTTGAACGCCGAGCCACACATCATCGGATAAAACGCGCGCGAAATCGTCGCCTTGCGGATGAGCGCGCGCAGCGTCGCAGCGTCCGGCTCCTTGCCATCGAGGTAGGCCCCCATGGCATCATCGTCCATCTCGACCGCAGCTTCGACGAGCGCGGAGCGGTATTCCTTGGCCATGTCAACGAGATCGGCAGGGATCTCCTTGATCACCATCTTGGCGTCCTTGCCGTCGCCGTCCCAGACGATGGCATTCATCTCGATGAGATCGACAACGCCAACGAAGTCGGCCTCGGCGCCAATCGGCAGCTGGATCGGAACAGCGCGTGCGCCAAGCTTCTCCTTGATGTCGGCAAGACACATGAAGAAGTCTGCGCCGGTCTTATCCATCTTGTTGGAGAAGATGATGCGCGGAACGCTATACTTGTCGCCCTGGCGCCAGACCGTCTCCGTCTGCGGCTCAACACCTTGGTTCGAATCCAGGACGCACACGGCGCCATCGAGAACGCGCAGCGAGCGCTCGACCTCGATGGTGAAATCGACGTGGCCTGGCGTGTCGATGATGTTCAGGCGGCGCTTCTTGCCGTCGCGACCCGGCCAGAAGCACGTGTTCGCAGCGGACGTAATCGTGATGCCGCGCTCCTGCTCCTGATCCATGAAGTCCATGGTAGCAGCGCCATCGTGCACTTCGCCGATCTTGTGGGACCTACCGGTATAATAGAGGACGCGCTCAGTCGTCGTCGTCTTCCCGGCATCAATGTGGGCCATGATGCCGAAGTTACGGTAGTCCTTGATCTCGTATTCGCGGGCCATGTGCTCTCAGCGCTCCGAATTCACCAGCGATAATGGGAGAAGGCTCGGTTCGCCTCCGCCATCTTGTGGGTGTCTTCCCGCTTTTTGACTGCGGTGCCGCGATTGTTGGCAGCGTCCAGCAGCTCGCCCGACAGGCGATCCACCATCGTGTTCTCATTGCGTGCACGTGCAGCCGTGATCAGCCAGCGGATGGCCAGCGCCTGGCGGCGCTCGGGACGAACCTCGACCGGCACCTGGTACGTCGCACCACCGACACGACGCGAGCGGACCTCGACGGCCGGCATCACGTTGTCGAGCGCAGAACGGAACAGCTGCACCGGGTCCGACTTCGCCTTCTGCTCCATGCGCTCGAAGGCGCCATAGACGATGCGCTCGGCAACGGACTTCTTGCCCTGCTCCATCACGGCGTTCATGAACTTGGAGATGACGAGGTCTCCGAACTTCGGGTCCGGATTGACAACGCGCTTCTCGGCACTGTGACGACGGGACATTTCTCTTCAGCCCTTCGCTGCAATTCTCTCAATGACAATGGGCCGACTGTCCGGCCCAGGGTGCCCGCTTCTCACGAGCAAGACCGCCCGAAGGCGATCACTTCGGTCTCTTTGCACCGTACTTCGAGCGGCGCTGACGACGGGCCGCGACGCCCTGCGTATCAAGCACGCCGCGGATGATGTGGTAGCGGACGCCGGGAAGGTCTTTGACGCGGCCGCCGCGAATGAGCACCACCGAGTGCTCCTGCAGGTTATGGCCTTCGCCCGGGATGTAACCGATGACTTCGTAGCCGTTGGTCAGCCGGATCTTCGCGACCTTACGGAGTGCCGAGTTCGGCTTCTTCGGCGTCGTCGTGTACACACGGGTGCAAACGCCGCGCTTCTGCGGGCATGCCTCCATGTGGCGCGACTTCTCGCGATACGTCTTCTGAGTCCGGGGCTTCCGGATCAACTGCTGAATAGTCGGCATGCGCCTCTTCCGTCTACGAATGCTCGGTCTGATCATGCGTTGTTAAGCGCATGCGCCAAACCGAACCTGCCAAGCTCACACCTCCGAAAGGTGCGTGCCCGGCACGAAAAAACCAGAGGATCTAGCGAGCTCAGCGAGCCGCAGATCTTGGTCCGAATTTGTCCTCTGCTTTGCGACGGCAGCGTTTAGGTCAAGGCGTCCAGAATGAACGGACGCGAAATTGTCCTACCACCTACCGTGAGAGTGGCGTGAGCTATATACAGCCATCTGAATCCGGTCAACACCAACGAACAGTTTTTTTTACTACACGGCGACAAGTGTCAGAAGACTGCGATTTTAAAGGGCCGACTAAACAAAAAAGCGCGGCCGCACAAGGCGACCGCGCTCCTTAACGTTTCTCAGAACCGCCTTATTCGACGGCCTCTTCGGCCGTACGACGGCGGCGACGCATCGGGCCGGCACCCGGACCAGACAGCGCCTTGTCGGAATCGGTCTTCGCCTGCTCCCGGGCAATGAGCTCATCACGCTTCTGCGCGATCTTCCGCAGACGACGCAGCGCTCCGCCGGTGCCTGCCGGGATGAGCCGGCCGACGATGACGTTCTCCTTGAGGCCCTCGAGCGTGTCGATCTTGCCGTTAACGGCAGCATCGGTGAGGACGCGTGTGGTCTCCTGGAACGAGGCCGCCGAGATGAACGACCTTGTCTGCAGCGAGGCCTTGGTGATGCCGAGCAGCACCGGGCTCGCGACCGCAGGCTTCTTGCCGGCTTCGACCATCTTGGCGTTGATCTCGTCCAGCTCGACGCGGTCGAGCTGTTCGCCCTTGATCAGCTCCGTCTCGCCGGCATCCGTCACCTCGACCTTCTGCAGCATCTGGCGAACGATCACCTCGATGTGCTTGTCGTTGATGGTCACGCCCTGCAGTCGGTAGACGTCCTGGATCTCGTTGATGAGGTAGTTTGCAAGCTCCTCAACGCCCTTTATCGCCAGGATGTCGTGCGGCGCAGGATGGCCGTCGTATACGAAGTCACCGCGCTCGATGCGGTCGCCGTGTTGCACCGCCAAGCTCTTGCCGCGCGGAATGAGGTATTCCACGGCCTCGGCGCCAGCCTCGTCGGGCTTGATCGTGATGCGCTGCTTGTTCTTGTAGTCCTTGCCGAACTCGACCGTGCCCGAGATCTCCGCGATGATCGCGTGATCCTTCGGACGGCGGGCCTCGAACAGCTCCGCAACGCGCGGCAGACCACCGGTGATGTCACCCGAACGAGCGGACGCGGTCGGAATACGTGCGAGCACGTCGCCGGCCTTCACCTCTTGCCCCGGCTCGACCGACAGAATGGCATCGACCGCCAGCAGGTAGCGGGCATCGCCACCACGCGCCACCTTGATCGGCTTGCCCTTGCTGTCCTTGACCACGATAGCAGGCTTGAGGTCGGCCGAGCGTGGGGACGCGCGCCAATCGACGATGACGCGATTGGTCGTGCCCTTCATCTCGTCCGTCTGCTCGCGCACCGAGGCGCCCTCGATCAGATCCTCGAAGTCGACCTTGCCGGTCACCTCGGTGAGGATCGGCCGGGTATAGGCGTCCCACTGAGCGAGCTTGGTGCCACGCTTGACGGCATCGCCTTCCTTCACGTGGACACGGGCGCCATACGGCACCTTGAGGGTCGCGAGTTCCTTGCCGCCCTGGTCGACGATCGAGATCGACATCGTGCGGGTCATGGAGACTTCACGGCCCTGGCTGTCCTTCACGACAGACGGGTTCTTGATCTTCACGCTGCCGTTGAAGTTCGACTCGATGAACGAGGAGTCGACGACGTTGGCGGTACCGCCGATGTGGAACGTACGCATCGTGAGCTGCGTGCCAGGCTCGCCGATCGACTGCGCAGCGATGACACCCACCGCCTCGCCGATGTTGACCGGCGTACCGCGGGCGAGATCGCGCCCGTAGCACTTGCCGCACACGCCCGTGACGGTATCGCACGTCAGCACCGAGCGGATCTTGACCTCCTGCACCTGCGCCTTTTCGAGCGCCTCTGCATGCCGCTCCTCGATGAGCTCACCGTTCTGCACCAGAACGCTGCTCGGATCGTTCGGATCGACGATGTCTTCCGCAGCCGTACGGCCGAGCACGCGCGCTGCCAGCGAGACGATGACCTGACCGGCATCGACCACTGCCTGAACGCTGATGCCCCGTTCGGTCCCGCAATCCTCCTCGGAGATGATCGCGTCCTGTGCGACGTCGACGAGACGACGCGTCAGGTATCCCGAGTTGGCCGTCTTCAAGGCGGTGTCGGCGAGACCCTTGCGGGCGCCGTGCGTCGAGTTGAAGTACTCGAGCACGCTGAGGCCTTCCTTGAAGTTCGAGATGATCGGCGTTTCGATGATCTCGCCCGACGGCTTCGTCATCAATCCGCGCATACCAGCGAGCTGCTTCATCTGCGCCGGCGAACCGCGCGCTCCCGAGTGGCTCATCATGTAGACGGAGTTGATCTGCTTCTCGCGGCCTTCCTTGTCCTTCTCGACCGCCGAGATGCGCTCCATCATTTCCTTGGCGATCTGGTCGGTGCACTTCGACCAGGCGTCGACGACCTTGTTGTACTTCTCGAGCTGCGTGATGAGGCCGTCGTTGTACTGCTGCTCGAACTCGCGGACCATTTCCGTGGTCTGCGCGACGATCTTCGTCTTGGTGTTGGGGATCACCATGTCGTCCTTGCCGAACGAGATGCCGGCCTTGAACGCATGCTTGAAGCCCAGTGCCATGATCTGGTCGCAGAAGATCACCGTCTCCTTCTGACCGCAGTTGCGGTAGACGGCATCGATCATGCCGGAGATGGCTTTCTTAGTGAGCAGCTGGTTTACGAGCGCCGGGGTGATGCCGACCTTCTTCGGAAGCAGTTCGGCAAGAATCATCCGGCCCGGCGTCGTGTCCATCACCTCGATGGTCTCGTTGCCGTCCTCGTCGTACGTCTTGAAGCGGCCCTTCACCTTAGCGTGCAGGCTGAGAACGCCGGCCTCCAGCGCATGGCGCGCCTCCGAAACCGAGCCCAGCAGCATGCCCTCACCCGGCTCATGGTCGCGGATGATCGACAGGTAGTAGAGACCAAGCACGATATCCTGCGACGGCACGATGATCGGCGAGCCGTTTGCAGGATGCAGAATGTTGTTGGTCGACATCATGAGGACGCGCGCTTCGAGCTGCGCCTCGAGTGACAACGGAACGTGCACGGCCATCTGGTCGCCGTCGAAGTCTGCGTTGAACGCGGCGCAGACAAGCGGGTGAAGCTGGATCGCCTTGCCTTCGATCAGAGTCGGCTCGAACGCCTGAATGCCGAGGCGATGCAGCGTCGGAGCGCGGTTCAGCAGCACGGGGTGCTCGCGGATGACCTCGTCGAGGATATCCCAGACCTCGCCCTTCTCCTTCTCGACCAGCTTCTTCGCCTGCTTCACGGTTGCTGCCTGGCCCTGTGCCTGCAGCTTCGCGTAGATGAAGGGCTTGAACAGCTCGAGCGCCATCTTCTTCGGCAAGCCGCACTGATGCAGCTTCAGCTCGGGACCGACGACGATCACCGAACGGCCGGAGTAGTCGACGCGCTTGCCCAGCAGGTTCTGACGGAAGCGGCCCTGCTTGCCCTTCAGCATGTCGGCGAGCGACTTCAGCGGACGCTTGTTGGCGCCCGTGATGACACGCCCGCGGCGACCGTTGTCGAACAGTGCGTCAACCGCCTCTTGAAGCATGCGCTTCTCGTTGCGGATGATGATGTCCGGCGCACGCAGCTCCATCAGCCGCTTCAGACGATTGTTGCGGTTGATGACGCGGCGGTAGAGATCGTTGAGGTCGGACGTCGCGAAGCGACCGCCATCGAGCGGCACCAGCGGGCGCAGCTCCGGCGGAATGACCGGAACCACCGTCAGAATCATCCATTCCGGGCGGTTGCCCGACTCCATGAACGCCTCGATGACCTTGAGACGCTTGCCGAGCTTCTTCGGCTTGAGGTCGGTGGTCGCCTCGGCAATCTCCTGGCGCAGGTCGGTCGCGATCTTCGGCAGGTCCATCGCCGAGAGCATGTCGCGGATGGCCTCGGCACCGATGCCGGCGGTGAAGCTGTCCGGGCCATGCTCATCGAGCGCACGGTTGTACTCTTCCTCCGAGAGCAGCTGCTTCTCGCGGAACGCCGTGATGCCAGGCTCAACTACGATGTAATTCTCGAAGTAGAGAACGCGCTCGAGATCCTTGAGCGGCATGTCGAGCAAAAGACCGATGCGCGAAGGCAGCGACTTCAGGAACCAGATGTGCGCGACGGGCGCGGCGAGCTCGATGTGTCCCATCCGCTCGCGACGCACCTTGGCGAGCGTCACCTCGACGCCGCACTTCTCGCAGATCAGCCCTTTGTACTTCATGCGCTTGTACTTGCCGCACAAGCACTCGTAGTCCTTGATCGGTCCAAAGATTCGCGCGCAGAACAGACCGTCACGCTCCGGCTTGAACGTACGGTAGTTGATCGTCTCGGGCTTTTTGATCTCGCCGAACGACCACGACAGGATATCGTCAGGGCTCGCGATTGAGATCTTGATCTGATCGAACGTCGGGAGCGGCGCTTGCGTTTTGAACAGGCTGGTAATCTCGTTCATCCGTCTCTCCATTCGGGGCGTGGCGGCCGTCGCCCCGTGTCAGCTTGCGAGAACCCGGTGGCAGCGGCTCTCGCAGAAAGTGGGCTCTGGCGCACATGAGCCCGGATTTCGTCGCGCATGACCGTGATGCGCATTGTCCGGGGCCCTGTCTGAGCCCCGGACTTGATCCCTAGATCGTCACTCGGCGGCCGGCGGCAGCTGAGGCTGCTTCGCCGGCTCTTCCTCTGGTGGCGCGATGGCAACGACCTCCGAGTTCTCCAACTCGACATTGAGGCCCAGCGCTCGCATTTCCTTGACGAGCACGTTGAAGCTTTCCGGTACGCCCGCCTCGAAGGTGTCGTCGCCGCGCACGATGGCCTCGTAGACCTTGGTGCGGCCGGCAACGTCGTCCGACTTGACGGTGAGCATCTCCTGCAGCGTGTAGGCAGCGCCGTACGCTTCCAGGGCCCACACCTCCATTTCGCCGAAGCGCTGGCCGCCGAACTGCGCCTTACCACCCAGCGGCTGCTGAGTGACGAGCGAGTAGGGACCGATGGAGCGTGCGTGGATCTTGTCGTCGACAAGATGGTGCAGCTTCAGGACGTACTTGTAGCCAACCGTCACCTTGCGATCGAACGGCTCGCCGGTACGGCCGTCATAGAGACGGACCTGACCCGACGAATCGAAGCCCGCAAGCTTCAGCATGTCGACGATGTCGGCTTCCTTCGCGCCGTCGAACACCGGTGTCGCGATCGGCACACCTCTTGTCAGCTTCTCCGCGACTTCGACGAGTTCCTCGTCCTTGATGCCGGCCTTGATCTCGTCCCTGCCGTAGATCTCGGCCATGCGCTCGCGAAGCACTTTAGCCTCGCCGCTCTCATGCCACTGCTGCAGGGCCTCATCGATTGCGCGACCAAGGCCACGGCAGGCCCAGCCAAGATGCGTCTCGAGGATCTGCCCGACGTTCATGCGTGACGGCACGCCCAGCGGATTGAGCACCACGTCGACGTGCGTTCCGTCCTCGAGGAACGGCATGTCCTCGCACGGCACGATCATCGACACGACGCCCTTGTTGCCGTGACGGCCGGCCATCTTGTCGCCCGGCTGGATCTTGCGCTTCACGGCGACGAAGACCTTGACCATCTTCATCACGCCGGGAGGCAGCTCGTCGCCACGCTGCAGCTTGTCGACCTTGTCGACGAAGCGGCGCTCGAGGCTCTTCTTGGCTTCCTCGTACTGCTTGTTGATGGCTTCGATCTCGGCCTGAGCCTTCTCGTCCTTGAGGCCGAACTCCCACCAATGGCTGCGCGGCACCTGCTCGAGGGTATCCTCGGAGATGTGCGTGCCCTTCGGCGCGGACTTCGGACCCTTTGACACTTCCTTGCCGAGCAGTGCCTCCTTGAGACGCGCATAGACGTTGCGGTCGAGAATCTGCATCTCGTCGTCGCGGTCCTTGGCGAGACGCTCGATCTCCTCGCGCTCGATCGCCATCGCACGCTCGTCTTTCTCGACGCCGTGGCGATTGAACACCCGCACCTCGACCACCGTACCGGCAACACCCGGCGGCAGACGCAGCGAGGTATCGCGAACGTCGGAAGCCTTCTCGCCGAAGATGGCGCGCAGCAGTTTTTCTTCCGGCGTCATCGGGCTCTCGCCCTTCGGCGTGATCTTGCCGACGAGGATGTCGCCCGGGTTCACCTCGGCACCGATGTAGACGATGCCGGCTTCGTCGAGGTTCTTCAGCGCTTCTTCCGAAACGTTCGGAATATCGCGAGTGATCTCCTCCGGGCCGAGCTTCGTGTCGCGAGCCGCAACCTCGAATTCCTCGATGTGGATCGAGGTGAAGATGTCGTCGGAAACGACGCGCTCGGAGAGGAGGATGGAGTCCTCGAAGTTGTAGCCCATCCAAGGCATGAACGCGACGAGCACGTTCTTGCCCAGCGCCAGATCGCCGAGGTCGGTCGAGGGACCGTCAGCGATGATGTCGCCGGCCTTCACGTGATCACCCACATGCACCAGCGGACGCTGGTTGATGCAGGTGTTCTGGTTCGAGCGCTGGAACTTGCGCAGGCGATAGATGTCGACGCCCGGCTTCGAAGGATCGGTCTCCTCCGTAGCGCGGATAACGATACGCGTCGCGTCCACCTGGTCGATGACGCCCGTCCGACGCGCAGCAATCGCTGCACCCGAGTCGCGCGCCACCACCTCTTCCATGCCGGTGCCGACAAGCGGCGCCTCAGCACGGATCAGCGGCACAGCCTGCCGCTGCATGTTCGAGCCCATGAGCGCGCGGTTGGCGTCGTCGTTCTCGAGGAACGGAATGAGCGCCGCGGCCACCGACACGAGCTGCTTCGGCGACACGTCGATGTAATCGACCTTCTCCTGCGGCACGAGCAACACGTCGCCCTGATAGCGGCAGGTGATGAGATCGTCCGTTAGCTTGCCCTTGGAATCGACCTCGGCATTCGCCTGCGCAACGTGGTGACGCATCTCCTCCATCGCCGACAGGTACACGACCTGATCGGTGAGCTTGCCGTTCACGACCTTGCGGTACGGGCTCTCGATGAAGCCGTACTTGTTGACGCGCGCAAACGTCGCCAACGAGTTGATGAGGCCGATGTTCGGACCTTCCGGCGTCTCAATCGGGCAGATGCGGCCGTAGTGCGTCGGATGCACGTCGCGCACCTCGAAGCCGGCACGCTCACGCGTAAGACCGCCCGGGCCAAGTGCCGACAGGCGGCGCTTGTGGGTGATCTCCGACAGCGGGTTCGTCTGGTCCATGAACTGCGACAGCTGCGAGGAGCCGAAGAACTCACGCACCGCCGCCGCTGCCGGCTTGGCGTTGATGAGGTCCTGCGGCATCACGGTGTCGATGTCGACCGAACTCATGCGCTCCTTGATCGCGCGCTCCATGCGGAGCAGACCGACGCGATACTGGTTCTCCATCAGCTCGCCGACCGAGCGCACGCGCCGGTTGCCGAGATGGTCGATGTCGTCGATCTCGCCCTTGCCGTCACGCAGGTCGACCAGCGTCTTGATGACCGCCAGGATGTCCTCGCGGCGCAGAACGCGCATCGTGTCCGGTGCGTCCAGCTCCAGACGCATGTTCATCTTCACGCGGCCGACCGCCGAGAGGTCATAGCGCTCCGCATCGAAGAACAGCGAATGGAACAGGTTCGTCGCCGCCTCGATGGTCGGCGGCTCGCCAGGCCGCATGACCCGGTACACGTCCATCAACGCCTCTTCCTGGTTGGCGTTCTTGTCGATGTTGAGCGTGTTGCGGATGAACGGTCCGATGTTGACGTGGTCGATATCGAGGATCGGGAATTCCTTGACCTTCTGATCCTTCAGCTCGGCCAGCAGCTCCGCGTCGAGCTCATCGCCGGCCTCGGCGTAGATCGCACCGGTCTCCATGTCGACGATGTCAGCCGCGATGTAGCGGCCGGCGAGGTCGTCGGACGACACCAGCACTTCCTTGAGGCCGCCCTCGGCCAGCTCACGCGCCTTGCGAGCGGTGATCTTGTCGCCGGCCTTGATGATGACTTCGCCGGTCTTGGCATCCGCGAGATCTGCCATCGGCGTCATGCCGCGCATCTTCTCGGGCACGAACGGCATCTTCCAGCCGCGCTTGGATTCCTTGACCGGGATGTGCTTGTAGAACGTCTCGAGGATCTCTTCGTCGTTGAGACCGAGCGCATAGAGAAGCGTCGTCACCGGCAGCTTGCGGCGACGGTCGATGCGCACGTACACGATGTCCTTCGCGTCGAACTCGAAATCGAGCCACGAGCCGCGATAGGGAATGATGCGAGCGGCGAACAGCAGCTTGCCCGAGGCATGCGTGCGCCCACGGTCGTGATCGAAGAACACGCCCGGCGAACGATGCATCTGGCTGACGATGACGCGCTCGGTACCGTTGATGACGAACGTACCGTTCAACGTCATGAGCGGCATGTCGCCCATGTAGACGTCCTGCTCTTTGACGTCCTTGATCGACTTGGAGCCCGTCTCTTCGTTGATATCGAACACGATGAGGCGCAGCTTAACCTTCAGCGGAGCCGAGAAGGTCATATCGCGCTGCATGCACTCGTCGACGTCGTACTTCGGCGGCTCGAATTCGTAACGCACGAACTCCAGCGTCGCGCGCCCCGAGAAATCCGAGATCGGGAACACTGACTTGAATACGGACTGCAAACCGTGATCGTCTGAACGGCCGCCCGGAGGCTCCTTCACCATCAGGAAGTCGTCGTAGGAGCTCTTCTGAACCTCGATGAGGTTCGGCATCTCTGCAACTTCGCGAATGGATCCGAATTTCTTCCGGATGCGCTTGCGGCCGTTGAACGTCTCAGCCATTTTCGCTCCTTGTCATCCGCGCAGGTGACGGCCCGCGCTACTTCTGCCTGCATGGCAAGGGCCGCCAACCCTTGCTTTAGCCTTGAAACGGCTCACCGGAAGGCCCGTTTGGGAGTTGCAGAACCCCCAAAAAGACCCTCCGGAGAGACGTCCGCTGCCCACTCGTTCAGCGAGTGGGCGAAGTAGGCAGCCGGCGCCGAAGCGCCGGCCGCCCGAGCAATTACTTCACCTCGACGGTGGCGCCCTGGTCCTCGAGCTGCTTCTTCAGCTTGGCAGCCTCGTCCTTGGTCACGCCTTCCTTCACGGTCTTGCCGCCGGCCTCGACGAGGTCCTTGGCTTCCTTGAGGCCAAGACCCGTGATTGCGCGGACTTCCTTGATGACGTTGATCTTCTTGTCGCCGCCAGCCTTCAGGATGACGGTGAACTCGGTCTGCTCTTCCGCCGGAGCGGCAGCAGCAGCACCCGGAGCCGCAGCGACGGCAACGGCAGCGGCCGCCGACACGCCCCACTTCTCTTCGAGCATCTTTGCGAGCTCAGCCGCCTCGAGGACGGTCAGGCTGGAGAGATCGTCAACGATCTTGGAAAGATCGGCCATGATGTAGTTTCCTTCGGTTCGAACCTAATGACTGATGCAGTTCTTGAACTGCGCGTACCTTGTGTCGTGGCGCCTTGCGGCGCCGCCCGTGCCTTAGGCAGCTTCGCCCTGCGACGCCTTTGCCTGAATGACGCGTGCGAGCTTTGCTCCCGGCTCCTTGACCGTGCGGGCGATCTTCGTCGCCGGCGCGTTGAGAAGACCGATGAGCTTCGCTCTGAGTTCATCCAGAGACGGCAGTTCGGCGAGCGCCTTGACAGCGTTCGCGTCAAGGACTGTCGAGCCCATGGCGCCGCCGAGAATGACAAGCTTCTCATTCCCCTTGGCGTATGCGACCGACGCCTTCGCTGCGGCGATCGGATCCTTCGAGTAGGCGACGCAAGTCTGCCCCTTGAAGAGATCTGAGATCGGCTCGTACGAAGTGTCCTTCAGCGCGAGCTTTGCCAGCCGGTTTTTGGCCACCTTCACCTTACCGCCAGCTTCTTTGACCTTCTGGCGATAATCGGTGAGCTGAGCGACCGTCATTCCGGCATAGTGGGCGACAACGACCAACCCCGTGTCTTTCAACACGGCGTTGAGCGACGTCACGAGCTCACGTTTCGCGGCTCTATCCACCTGCTCACTCCAGTTTACGCAGCAGCCTCCTGTTGAGACTGCTCCGCGGGTTGCACCTGTCGCCATCAGCGATTTCGCTTCCGGCAACGCTGTTCTGTCCAACCGCGACGCACGAGGCGACACGGTGCCGACCCAGGTTCAAACCGGCTTTGTCGCTCTCTTGTGGAGAGCTGAAATCCGGGTTCGCTCCTGTCTCATGCGGGCCCCGTATCGGGCTTAAGCTGTAAGAGTCGGAGGACTCTGACGGCACCCACAGTCTCGGACAGATTCCGGAGGCTGAGCTTTCGCGCATCCTCCGGCTATCGTCCGCCGCCCGTTGCCGAGCGGCGCACGAATTCCGTTCCCTCGTTAGGCGAGGGCTTGCCCGCCGCCGAGGCTTGCGGAGTCGATCTTGACCCCGGGCCCCATCGTCGAGCTGAGAGAGATCTTCTTGACGTAAGTGCCCTTGGCACCAGCCGGCTTCGCCTTCACCACGGCATCGACGAACGCTTTGATGTTCTCGGCGAGTGCGTTCTCGGTGAAGCTGGCCTTGCCGATGCCGGCGTGCACGATGCCCGCCTTCTCGACGCGGAACTCGACCGAACCGCCCTTGGCGCCCTGGACGGCCGTCTTGACGTCCATCGTGACGGTGCCGACACGCGGGTTCGGCATAAGGCCGCGCGGGCCGAGCACCTTACCGAGACGGCCAACGAGGCCCATCATGTCCGGCGTCGCGATGCAGCGATCGAAGTTGATCGTGCCCTTCGACACCTGCTCGACGAGGTCCTCCGCACCGACGACATCGGCGCCAGCGGCCTTTGCTTCTTCCGCCTTCGCACCGCGTGCGAACACCGCAACGCGCGCCGTACGGCCCGAACCGTTCGGCAGGTTGCAGACGCCGCGCACGAGCTGGTCGGCGTGCTTGGGATCGACGCCAAGGTTCATCGCAACTTCGATCGTCTCGTCGAACTTCGCCTTGGCGCGACCCTTGATGACCTTCACCGCCTCTTCGACGGAGTAAGCCTTGTCGCGGTCGAGACCCTTGAGGGCTGCGGCGTGGCGCTTACCACCGGCAAGACGCGTCTCTTTGATTGCTTCTGCGCTGAGCTTTGCTGACATTGGTCTTACTCCGTCACCTGCAGGCCCATCGAACGGGCGGAGCCAGCCAGCGTACGGGTGGCCTGGTCGATATCGTCGGTGTTCATGTCCTTCAGCTTGACCTTTGCGATCTCGCGAAGCTGCGCCGTGCTGATCTTGCCGGCAACGTCACGCCCTGGGTTCTTGGAACCCGAGCCCGGCTTGCCGGTCGGCTTCATGCCGGCAGCCTTCTTGATGAGGAAGGTTGCGGGCGGCGTGCGCATCTCGAACGTGAACGAGCGGTCGGAGTAGACCGTGATCTTCACAGGAATGGGCGTGCCCTGCTCCATGTCCTTCGTCTTGGCGTTGAACGACTTGCAGAACTCCATGATGTTGACGCCGCGCTGACCGAGCGCGGGACCGATCGGCGGCGAGGGATTGGCCGCCCCCGCCGGAACCTGCAAGTTGATATAGCCGTCAATTTTCTTTGCCATGGTCTCCCCTTAGCACTTGACGGGAAGGGGCTTTCCTTCCCAGGGTTAGCGGTACGACGGGCCACACAGGCCCTCCCGCGGATGTCCGCAGGGAGGCCCGTGAAAGGCTGCCCTGCGGGGCTCACAGACGAACGCGCCGAAGCGCGTCCATCGAAATTCTCAAATCTCGCCGGCCTACGCCGGCACCTTCTCCACCTGGCCGAACTCCAACTCGACCGGCGTCGGACGGCCGAAGATCGAGACGGCAACCTTGAGCCGCGAACGCTCTTCGTCGACCTCTTCCACGTGGCCCTGGAAGGAGGCGAACGGCCCATCGGCCACTTTCACCTGTTCGCCCACCTCGAAGGTGATCGAGGGCTTCGGGCGCTCCACGCCTTCCTTCACCTGATGGAGGATGCGCATCGCTTCATCCTCCGAGATCGGCATCGGTTTATTTTCCGCGCCGAGAAACCCGGTGACCTTCGGCGTGTTCTTGATCAGAAGAAACGCCGGGTCGGTCATCTGCATCTTCACCAGCACATAGCCGGGAAGGAATTTGCGCTCTGCCTGCACCTTGCGACCGCGCTTGACCTCGACGACCTCTTCGGTCGGCACGAGGACTTCCTCAAAGAGGTGCTCAAGGCCCGCTGCCTTGGCGCGTTCGCGAATGGCATCAGCCACTTTTCGCTCGAAGTTCGTGTAAGCGTGGACGATGTACCAGCGCGTCGCCATTGCCGCTCTTTCAGCGCCCGTCTGCGCAACTTGGATATTCACTAGTTTTTAGCTCCGGCTCAGCGCCCACCGCCCAGCACCAGCCGGACGAGATACCCGAGCGCCTGATCGGTAACGAGGAAGAACACCGAGGCAAGACTGACCATGATCAAAACCATGAGGGTGGTGATCCACACCTCTTTCCAGGTGGGCCAAGTCACCTTGGAGACTTCCTGGCGAACCTCCTGAATAAACTCGACCGGGTTGTATTTGGCCATTAATCTGACTTTCCCGGGCGCCATGCGACAACCGGCCGCACCCTCGGCGACGGCTGTTGGCACATCCGGCGCCCTCTGCTCGGATGCGTCCAAACGAATTTGGCAGGGGCGGAGGGTCTCGAACCCCCGACCTTCGGTTTTGGAGACCGACGCTCTACCAATTGAGCTACACCCCTATTTTCGCGGAAAAGCGCGCGCTTCAGTCCGCGGGGGCGGCATACTTAGCCGAACTTTTCCCCTTTGTCACTTGCTAGTGACGCAATTGTCGCGAGCCCGTGACTACGCCACGGGCTCTACGACGACCGCCGTCCCATAAGCAAGTACTTCCGTCACCGCCGATGCCATTTCGTTGGCGTCGTATCGCATGGCGAGAACTGCATTGGCTCCCATGGCCTCGGCATGGGCCATGAGTTCATCGTAAGCTTCCTGCCGAGCCACCTCGGCGAGCTTCGTATATAGGGTGATATTTCCGCCGAAGAAGATCTGTACCGCCGCCCCTATGTTGCCGATCACACTCCGGGAGCGCACGGAAAGCCCGCGAACCACCCCCAGGTGCTTCACGACCCGAAAGCCCGGAAGGTCATTGGTCGTGACCACGATCATCTCAGCCCTCAACGACTATTTCCCGAGCAACCATGCCCTATAGTCTAGCCCGTAATTGAAGATGAGCTTGTCGTATACATCTTCGCTCAACATCGCATCGACGAGGATGCTCGCAACGCCGCTGGTCCCCGCAGCCACCACTCGGTGCTTCCTCAGGACAGCCAGTTCCGCGCCGGTCGTAGCGTTCTTCAGAGTAGCCGTCGCCTCCAGCACCGGCAGACCGCCCATCACGACCCGCATCGTCTTCGAGGGAACAACGACCTGGTGGATCACCACCTCGATGCGAACGGGCTGAGTGCCCTGCATTTTTTCGCCTACGTACTTGAACAGATGCTCCTGCAGCCGCCGCGTTGCGTCAGTCCGCGCCTGCTCCTTGGCAGCGGGCTCGTCGATACCCCAGTCCACTGAGGCATCCGGCGCGACCGATGCTGTCACGCCCTCCAACTTGTAGGACTCGACCTCGATCGTCGAAAGATGATGGGCGGGCAGAGACGCGCACGCCGCAAGCGCCAGCAAAGCGCCGGCCACGAAAAGCCATTTCATGAAATCCCCCGCCCCGCGCTGAAGGCACGCCGCGATCTAACGCAACGAACGGTAGCAAAACGCCGTTCGGCAGCAACCAGAGGCTCAGAGAATTCAGGGGATATGGAGCGGGTGAAGGGAATCGAACCCTCGTATTCAGCTTGGAAGGCTGCTGCTCTACCATTGAGCTACACCCGCGCTCGCCCCTTGCATAAAGGGCCTCACGGTACAGTCAAGCACCGCCGACGCCCTGCCTTGTGAGCGCGGGCAGCACCGCACCATCTACGGCATGAGAACCGCCGCCCCCGTGAGATTTCCTTCCCTGAGTTCCTGGATCGCGGCATTTGCGTCTCTCAGCGGAAAGGTCGTTACGCGAGGGCGGATCGGCACCTTCGGTGCCAGCGCCAGGAAATCCAAGGCGTCCTGCCGCGTCAGGTTAGCGACCGAGCGAACCACCCGCTCGCCCCACAGCAGCCCGTAAGGGAGCGCGGGAATATCGGACATATGAATGCCACCGAGCACCAGCGTGCCGCCCTTCTCCAGCGCCTTTAATGCCGGCGGGACCAGGCTACCAACCGGCGCGAAGATGATCGCTCCGTCGAGGAGTTTTGGCGGCAGATCCTCTGACGCGCCCGCCCACTTCGCACCGAGCGACCGCGCGAGCTTCTGAGCAGCTACATCACCGCGCCGCGTGAAGGCATAAACCTCCTGCCCGTGGTGCTTGGCGATCTGCGCGACGATATGGGCAGCCGCCCCGAATCCGTAGATCCCGAGCCGCTTGGCATGCCGCACGAGATTCCAGCAACGGTAGCCGATCAGGCCGGCACACAGGAGCGGCGCTGCCTCGGCATCCGTATAGGCGTCCGGAATCTTGAAGGAGTAATGGGAGTCGGCGGTGACGAACTCTGCATACCCGCCATCGAGGGTATAGCCGGTGAACTTGGGCTTCTCGCAGAGGTTCTCGCGACCCGACCGGCAAAAGTGACAGCGTCCGCACGTGAACCCGAGCCAAGGCACCCCGACGCGATCGCCGATTTTGAAACCGCGCGCCTCCGGCCCCAGCGCCACCACCGTCCCAATGACTTCGTGACCCGGAACGACATGTGGCTTCGGCTGCTTCAAGTCTCCATCGATGACGTGCAGGTCCGTCCGGCAGATGCCGCAGGCCCCCACTCGAATTAGAAGGTTGCGACCGGTCGGTTTGCGGACGGCGCGATCTGCCCTGCGCAGCGGCTGGCCTGCGCCAGCAAATTCCATCACCACCGCGCGCTTCGGAAGTTCGCTCATCCGGGTTCCACGCGCTGACAATTACTGCTTCGGGGTCTTGAGGCTCATGATGTAGGCGATCACATCGTCCATATCGTTCGCCGGAATTATGAAGTCTGGCATATTCGGATGCGAGGTGGTTAGCCACGCCGCCAGGGCACGGGGGCTCATCCCGTCGGAGTCTGCCACATCCTGAAACGTCGGTACGTCACCTAACAGCAGGTGGTCATCCTTATCGACGGCATGGCACTCGCGGCAGAACTTCTGCGCGTAAGCATGGCCACGCTCCTTATCTCCGAGCTCAACGGCTTTGGCCGTCACCGTCAGAGATGCCGTAAGAAGGATGATACCGACGACCCACGCTCCCGAAACCCATCGCATGGCGCTTCTCCAATGGCGTCGCGAGAGAACAATAGGGGTCCGAAGCGCAACCGGCGTTGACGCACGTCAAGCCGCGCGAAGGCGCTGCCCCTGACCGGCAACCCGACCCTGCAGGGTCGGGTTGAAGCGTCTCTGCAGCTGCTTTTCTACCTCGAGCACCACAAACAGAATGGCGCCGGTTGCGAGCGCCACACCCATCTGCGCAGTCGAAAGAGGCTGCGTCTCGAAAACATCGTTCATGATCGGGACGTATGTCAGGGCTGCCTGCAACCCAGCGACAACACCGACGCCGATAAGGACCGCCGGAGTCCCCAGCATCCCCTGCCGCGTCAGCGACGCGGAATGCAGGTAACGCACGTTGAACAGGTAACCGATACCCATCGCGACGATAGAGTTGACCACCATGGTCCGGCCCGTCTCAAGGGTCGCGCCGCCGGCAATGGCCCATTGAAGTACACTGAATGCCCCTACCGCCATCAATGCGGAAACCAGAAGCACACGCCAAACCAGGAACTTCGAAAGCAGGGACTCCCCGACGCTGCGCGGACTGCGCTCCATGATGCCCGGCTCCGCCGGCTCGAAAGCGAGAATGAGCCCGAGCACGCCAGCCGAGATCGTATTCACCCAGAGGATCTGCACCGGCGTGATCGGCAGCGTGAGACCGAACAGGATGGCGAGCATGATCACCAGCATCTGCCCGCAACTCGTCGGCAACGTCCAGCCGATCACTTTGGTGAGGTTGTCGTAGACCGCCCGCCCCTCGCGCACCGCCACCACGATGGACGCAAAGTTATCGTCGAGCAGCACCATCTCGGCCGCCTCCTTCGCAGCCTCCGTGCCGTTCCGGCCCATCGCCACGCCGACATCGGCACGCTTCAGCGCCGGCGCGTCATTGACGCCGTCGCCCGTCATCGCAACCACATCGCCGTCCGACTGAAGCGCTTCGACCAGGCGCAACTTGTGCTCCGGCGTCGTGCGCGCAAAGACGCTCGTCTCTGCGGCAAGCCGCGCGAGAGCGGCATCGTCCAGCGCCTCGATCTGGTCGCCCGCAACCGCCGGATGGGCGACATCGATTCCGAGTTGCCCCGCAATCGCCTGCGCCGTCGCAACGTGGTCCCCGGTGATCATCTTCACCGCAATGCCCGCCGACCGGCATTCGGCGATTGCCGCGACGGCTTCCTCGCGCGGCGGATCGATCAATCCGACCAACCCCTCGAGCGTCAGCCCATCGATATCGGCAAATGACAGGCGTGAGCATCCCGGATCGGGCTTCGATGCAATTGCCAACACCCGGAAACCAGACGCGGCGAGACGTTCCACGGCGCCCAACCAATACGCGCGGTCGATCGCCGTGTCGCCCGAGCGATCGAGCTGCCGCGCGCAAAGAACGATGATGTTCTCCGGCGCACCCTTCACGCACACGAACGCTGCGCCGTCCGCCGCCCGGTGCAACGTCGCCATGTAACGATAGGCGGCGTCGAAGGGAATCTCATCGATGCGCGGATAACGGCTTCGCAGGCTATCGGCCCTCTCTCCGGCTTTTGCAGCCGCAACGAGCAGAGCACCCTCCAACGGATCGCCATCGACGACCCAGTGGTCTTTCTTCTGGCGGACGTTCGCCTCGTTGCACAAGGCCGCCGAACGAAGCAGCCGCACCAACTGCGGATCGCCAGCGACGTCGATGGTCTGACCATCGATGGCAAAGCTGCCATTCGGCCCATACCCGACACCGCTCACGGCGATGTCGCGACCACCGGTGACGATGCGGGTCACGGTCATCTCGTTCTTCGTCAGCGTGCCCGTCTTATCGGAGCAGATCGTCGACACGCAGCCCAGCGCCTCGATCGCCGGCAGCCGCCGCAGGATGGCGTTGCGTCGCGCCATGCGCTGCACACCGATCGCCATCGTGATCGTCGTCACCGCCGGAAGCCCTTCCGGTATCGCCGCCACGGCCATCCCGACGACGACCATGAACGCATCTGAAACGGAATAGTCGCGGACCAGCCAAGCATACGCAAAAGTCAGCGCCGACAGCCCTAGAATGACTGTAGTCGCGCGCTGCGCAAAAACGTTCATCTGCCGCACGAGCGGCGTTTGCAGCTCCTCCACGCGCTCCAGCAGTGCTGTGATCTGTCCAAGTCGCGAGCCCGCGCCCGTCGCGGTCACCACGGCGGCTCCCTGCCCCGCCACCACCAGCGTGCCTGAATAGGCAAGCGATCCCTCGCCGGGATCACCTGCGGGCAACGATGACTTGGTGACCGCCACGGACTCGCCGGTCAGGATCGACTCATCGACCCGCAGGTTGCGCTCCTTGACGATGCGTCCATCGGCAACGACGCGGTCTCCTGCTTCCAGCAGCAGCACGTCTCCAGGCACGACATCGGAAGCCGCAATACCGACCCTCTGCCCGTCGCGCAGCACCGACGCCCGCGGCGCCAGCAGATCGCGGATCGCATCCAGCGCCTTCTCAGCGCGTCCCTCCTGCACGATGCCGACCACGGCATTGATGACGACAACCGCCAGGATGACGCCGCTGTCCACGAAATGACCCAGCAAAAGGCTGATCGTGGCCGAGCCGAGCAGCACGTAAATCAGCGGGTTCGTGATCTGCGCGATGACCCGCTTGAAGATGCTCGGCTTCTGCGCCACCGGCAGCGCGTTTGGCCCGAAAGTGGCGAGGCGTGCAGCAGCCTCGGCACTCGACAGTCCGCCCGCGATGTCGCCGACGGGCCCTCCTTCATTCAATACAAATTCAGTCTTTTGGTTAGACACTGGATCTCTATGGCTTCCGGGGCATCGGCACCCAAACAACAGCAAGGCTAGTGGAAGTGCTCTGGGTGCGTTTTCAGAAAATGCCGCAACGCTGCAAACAATTCACAAGCATGCTTGCGGTCCCCTCGGTGCAGCGCCGCACGGATGTCCTCGACGATCATTCGGTGGATCGTGTCGACGCCCCGGCGCTGCTTCAATAGATGTTCCGCGAGCGCCGCCGCCGCGATCTCGGGCACATGCTCGTGCTCCGCGATTGCCAGAACCTCGGCCTCACTGAGCCCGCATAAGGCGATACAGTCCTCAAGGGTAATCATGGGTCGAACTCCTATTCAGAGCCCCGATCGTCCCCCCGACCACATCATAACCCGCCGCCAGCCACTTTGAGGCGGCGCAAATCAATTGTTCCACGACGGCGTTATATGCCGCTCGTCGGCTCGTCCGATGGCTCGGTCGGACCGAGCGGCAGCCGCACATGGAAAACGTCCGCATCGTTCTTGATCGCGGCCGTGAAGCCGAGATCACGACACAGCCTGAGCATGGTGGCGTTGGCCGCAAGCACGTCGCCGTAGAGTTCTGACAGGCCCTCCGCCCGCGCATAGCGCACCAAATGCTGCATCAGCGCGCTCCCGAGCCCCTTCCCCTTGAGGTCCGACCTCACGATGACGGCGAACTCCGCCCGCCGGTAATCCGGATCGGCGATCAGTCGCGCGACGCCGAGAATCTCGTTCCCGGCTACAGCCGTGAACGCCATTTCGCGCGCATAGTCGATCTGCGTCATGCGGGCGAAGAAGCGGAACGTACGCTCCGGCGCCGCCGTGAAAAACCGCATCCGCAGGTCTTCCGGGGTGATGAAGCTGAAGAACTTCTCGTATTGCGGCTCATCATCCGGCCTAATCGGACGCAGCACCATTTCGCCGATGTCGTCGATCTTGACGCTGCGTTCCCACTCAACCGGGTACGGCCTCACCGACAGCGGCCTGCGTGGCTTCTGAGCCGGGTCGGCAATGGCGACGCGCGCATCGAGCGCGATGACACCGTGCTCATCGGCGAGCAGCGGGTTGATGTCGATCTCGCGGATCTCCTGGTGGCGAGCCACGAGATAGCTCAGCCGAACCAGCACCAGCGCAATCGCCTCGATGTCGGCAGCCGGCCTATCACGATACCCTTTGAGAAGTCGGTAGACGCGCGTCTCGCGCATCATCTGATGGGCGAGTTTCAAGTCGAGCGGCGGCAGCGCGTGCGCGGTATCGGCAGTGACCTCAACCGACGTTCCACCGGCCCCGAACATCATCAGCGGCCCAACCGTCGCGTCCTCGCTCGCACCGACGATCAACTCGTGCGCGCCAGCCCGCTCGATCATCGCCTGCACGGTAAAGCCCCGGATCACCGCCTTCGGCCGGAGCTTCGCGATGTTGACCAGCATCTCCTCTGCCGCGACGCGTGCCTCGGCCGGCGTCGTCAGAGCGAGGCGCACGCCCCCGACGTCGGACTTGTGCGTGATGTCGTCCGACAGGATTTTGATGACGCAAGCGCGGTGAAATTCGAGGATGTCGCGCGCCTTGGATTCAACCTCGGCCGGACTGGTCGCGACGGCCGTTGGCACGACGGGGATGCCGTACGTCGCAAGAAGGTTCTTCGCCTCGATCTCCGACAGCGTGTAGTGGTTGGCCGCCAGGGCTTCTTTGAGGATCTTGTCCGCCGCCGCAGCGTCGAACCGCAATGCTTCCGGCGCCGACGGCGGCACCTGCATCAGCTCGTCTTGCGCACGCCGATAGCGCACGAGCTGCATGAAGCCTTCGACCGCCGCTTCTGGCGTCTCGAAGGTGGGAATGTTTGCCTCGGTGAAGAGACGCCGGCTCTCGGCCGCAGCGCCATCACCCAACCAGCTCGTCAGCACGACCTTGCGCCGCTGCTCGGCCTTGGCGGCGGCAACCTCATCGACGATGACCTGAGCCGCAGCCTCGCTTGAAGCCAGCGCTGTCGGACAGTTCATCACCAGCAGCGCATCGGTGGCGCGATCTTCCAGCAGCACCCGCATGGCGCTGGCATAACGGTCGGGTGGTGCATCACCGATGATGTCGACCGGATTGGCGCCGGACCACGTCTTCGGCATCGTCTCATTGAGCTTCGCGATGGTCTCCGCCGGAAGGTCGGTCAGCCGCCCTCCCAGATCCGCCAACGCGTCGGTCGCCAGCACACCCGCGCCGCCACCGTTGGTGAGCATCGTCAGCCGCTCACCCGGCAATGTCGGAGAAGATGAAAGAATTTCGGCGGCATCGAAAAGCTGGCGCAGCTCTTTCACGCGCAGCACGCCGGCCCGGCGGAACGCCGCGTTGTATGCCGCATCCGAGCCGGCCAACGCTCCCGTGTGCGACATCGCCGCCTTGGCCGCGGTGGCGTTTCTGCCCGGCTTCAGCACGATCACCGGCTTGGCACGCGACGCCCTTCGCGCAGCGGAGACGAATTTCGCCGCCGCCGTCATCTGCTCCATGTAGATGAGGATCGCGCGGCTCGTGACGTCGCCAGCGAGGTAGTCGAGCAGATCACCGAAATCGACGTCCGCCATATCGCCGAGCGAGATCACCTGCGAGAACCCGATGCCCCGCGCCGCCGCCCAGTCGATCACCGCCGTGACGAGCGCACCCGACTGCGACAGGAACGCCAGATCGCCCGGCGCCGGCATCAAATGCGAGAAGCTTGCGTTGACCCCGACGTGCGGAAGAATGAGCCCCAGGCAGTTCGGTCCCTGCACGCGCAAGCAGTATGGCCGTGCCGCATCCAGCATCGCCTGACGAAGTTCGCGCGTGACACCGGCTGTGATGACCACGGCCGCGCGTGCCCCTCGCGCTCCGGCCTCCGCGATGACAGCGGGAACGGTCTGCGGCGGCGTCGCAACAACCACGAGATCGGGCGCCGCTGGCAGCGCATCGAGCGACCGAAAGCACGCCAGGCCGTCGATCTCGACGTGCTTCGGATTGATGATCCATATCGGACCATCGAAGCCGCCACTGCGCAGATTGCGCACCAGGATGGAGCCCACCGAGTGCGGCTCGGGGCTCGCGCCGACCAAGGCAACCGAGCGCGGAAGGAGCAGCTTGTCGAGATTTCTGACGGTCACGGTCTGACACGATCCAAAAAGTTACGGCGGCGCACCGTGCGCCGCCGCAGCTTCGTCTAAGGGGCACGACCCTGGATCGCATTGAGGGACGTCAACAGTGGACGCCCCCTTAATGGCGCCGACGGCCTGGTGTCTCAGTCGTCCTGCTTCTTGACCAGCGACAGATCGACCGGGTTGTAGAACAGCTCGAACTTTTTACCGTCCTTGTCCTTGGCATAGACCTCGTAGCACGAGCCCTCGATCTTCGAGCGCGTCACGCTATAGCCGGCTGCCTTTGCAGCCTCCTCAGCCTCCGCCTGCGGCTTCCACTTATCCTTGGGCTCCTGAGTGCAGTTGTCGAAGCCATGCGCGAATGCCGGTCCGGCGAATGCGAGCGCAAGCACTGAAACAGCCATGCTTTTTGCTCGAACGTCGATCGTCATTTGATCCTCGTATTCTGAAGCGTTGCAATCTGGCTGCCGTCCCGGCAGCCCACACACTAGGTAGATGGAAACTATATTTTGACGCGCAAATGACGACGCATCGCTTTACGCGTCGTTGCCACACTTGACGAACAACGCGGATAGAGGTCACTTGGGTCCTGTGAAGAGGATCGTGAAATATTTTATGGTCGCCGTGTTGTTCGCCGTGGCAATGCTCGGCGGGGGCCAGCTTCCGATTCTGCACGCTCCTCAGTTCGCCGAGGCGCACGCCTTTGTGCATCAGCACATGGACACGGGCAGCGTTCACCAGCACGATGCGACTTTCGGCTCCGATCAGCATCAACATGATGAGGACCGCCAGCCTGGCTCCGATCACGGATGCACGCACGTGCACGCGCACTGCTGCGCGGCCACCGCAATCCTTGTGACGCTCGCGGTGACTCCGGCCATAGCGGAAGTCGGCCAGCTCCGCCTTGAGCGCAACGGCGCCCTTCCCTATGGGCAGCTCGCACGCCCCCCACTGCGCCCCCCTCGCCTTTCGGCCTGATCTGAAGCACGCCCGCGGCGTGCTCTTCCAGACCGGCATGGCAGGGCTGGCAGCGACACATATCGCGCGCTCCGTCCCTGATGATCTGATCCGCTGACCGGCGGACGATCCGCCGTGCCGACCTCGGTGCTCCTCAAGCTTCGGACCGGCCAATGATCCGCTATCTTCTAGCGACCCTGAGCCTCATTCTTGTGGCAGGCGCCGCCTGCGCGCACGGCGGCGATGACCACGCACACGATGAAGCGCCCGCCTCCACCGCCGCCGCCCATGCTCCGCAAGTCGAACTTTCCAGCGACGCACTTGAGCTCGTCGGAAGCGTCGCCGACCGGACGTTGACGATCTATCTAGACCATGCAGCAACCAACGAACCGGTGACGGGCGCGATCGTCAATGTGACGGCCGACGGCATCCCCGCCGGCACCGCGAAAGAGGAGAGCCCCGGCATTTATGTGCTCGCCGCACCTTGGGCAGACGACCCAGGCCACAAGCCGCTGGAGTTCTCAATCGCCGTGAACGGCGTAGACACGGTATTGCAGGGAGAGCTCGACGTCGCAGCCGTACCACCCAAGGCACCGGCCGCAGCGACATCATGGGCGACGCTTCTTTTGTCACCGCTCAGCTGGCTCCTCGTCTTACTCGCCGGCGCCACAGGCTTCGTCGTCGCCTTCGCATTCCGGCCAGTGAAACTGCCAGCCTCTGCCACCGAACCAGTCGCGAGCGACCCATCGAGCGGGTCACAACTGCACCGCGCGCTGATCCTGGCGCTTCTTTCCGCGCCCATGCTGCTCGGTCCGTCCACCGACGTCCGGGCCCACGGCGATTACGACCATGCCGACGAGGCACCCGCCGCGAACTCAGCGCCGAATGTCCCGCGACGCCTGCCCGACGGGCAGGTCTATCTGCCCAAGGCCAGCCAGCGCCTCCTGCAAATCCGCACCAAGGTCGCGCACACCGAAGCGGCGCGCCCCAGCCACGAGCTGATCGGCACTGTGGTGCCCGATCCGTCCTCGTTCGGGCAGGTGCAGGCTCCGATGGACGGTCGTATCGAGCTGGCCGAGCGCGGCATCTCTCATGTCGGCCAGCGCGTAGAAGTCGGCGAGGTGCTGGCGTACCTCTCGCCGAACATCCCCATCGCCGACCTCGGCACCATGCAGCAGCTGCGCGCCGACGTAGCCGGCAAACTCAAGATCGCCGAGCAGCGCCTGGCGCGGCTCTCCCGCATCGCCAACGTCATCGCCCAGAAAGAAATCGATGACACGCGAACCGAATTGGAGGCGTTGCGGGAGCAACAGCGCGTTCTCGCGCAGAAAGATGCCGAACTCTTCCCGCTTAAAGCACCCGTAGCGGGCATCATATCGGTTGCCAACGTGCGTGCCGGCCAGGTTGTGACGACACGCGAGACGCTCTTCGAGATCGTCGATCCGAACCGGCTCTGGATCGAGGCAATCAGCGGCGCCGAACATGCAGCGCCCAGCAGCGTCACCGCCTATGCGAGCGACCCTGACGGCCACTCGATCAAACTCTCCTACATCGGTCGCGCACCTGCGCTGCGTCAGCAGACGCAGCCGTTGCAGTTCCACGTCGATGAGCACCACGAAGGCCTCGTCATCGGTTCCGCCGTCAAAGTCTTCGTCCAGCAAGGCGATCCCGTCGACGGCGTCGTGCTGCCGGACGCTGCCGTAGTCCGCGGCCCCGAAGGCCTCCCGCGCGTGTGGGTCAAGACCGGACCGCAACAGTTCAGCCCGCGCCCGGTGCGCATAGCGCCACTCGACGGCGATAACATCGTGGTCGTTGCTGGCCTTGATCGCGACAGCCGCGTCGTCGTCGGCGGCGCCGAGTTGCTCAACCAAGTGCGCTGAGGGAACCATGTTCGACGCAATCATCCGCGCCAGCCTCAACCATCGCCTGTTCGTCATCGTCGGCGCACTGACGCTCTCGCTGTACGGCCTCATGACACTGCGGCAACTGCCGGTCGATGTGTTCCCCGATCTCAATCGCCCCACGGTCACCCTGATCGCTGAGGTCGAAGGGCTCGCCCCCGAGGAGGTCGAGCAGCTCGTCACCTACCCGATAGAAACTGCGATGAACGGCATGCCGGGGGTCACCCGCGTGCGCTCCGTCTCCGGCGTCGGCCTGTCGATCGTCTACGTCGAGTTCGATTGGTCGACCGAGATCTACCGCGTCCGGCAGCAGATCGCCGAACGTCTGCAGCTCGTCCGCGAGCAACTGCCCCGCGGCGTCAATGCGCAGATGGGCCCCATCTCATCGGTTATGGGCGAGATCATGCTCATCGCCATGTCGAGCGACAAGGTGAGCCCGATGGAGCTGCGCGAACTCGCCGACTTCACGATGCGACCGCAGCTCCTCACGATCCCTGGAGTCGCACAGATCATCCCCATAGGCGGCGAGGTCCGCCAGTATCGCGTCATCCCCGACCCACGCCGCATGACCAGCCTCGATGTCGGCTATGACGCCATCGAGAAGGCGCTGAAGGAATTTGGCACCAATACCGGCGGCGGTTTCGTCGACCTCAAGGCCCGCGAATTCCTGATCCGCAACATCGCGCGCACGACGCGCATCGAGGATCTGCGTAACCTCGTCGTCGCCTATCGCGAGGGGCACGGCGTGGCGCTGCATCAGGTGGCGAAAGTCGACTTTGCCGCGAGGACCAAGCGCGGCGATGCGGGCTTCAACGGCAAACCCGCCGTCATTCTTGCCGTCCAGAAGCAGCCTAATGCCGACACGGTCCGCATTACCGAGCGTATCGAGGCGATGCTCCCCGAATTGCAGAAGGTGATGCCGGAGGGCGTCCGCGCCGAGGACATACAGTTCCGCCAGGCAACGTTCATCGAGACGTCGGTCAAGAACCTGCTCCGCGTGCTCATCGAAGCGTTGGTCTGCGTCGCTGTGGTCCTCTTTCTGTTCCTGCTCAACTGGCAGACGACGTTCATCTCGCTCGTCGCAATTCCCTTATCGGTTCTCGCGACCCTGATCGTCTTCCAACTATGGGGACTGTCGATCAACACCATGACGCTCGGCGGCATCGCCATCGCCATTGGCGCACTGGTCGACGACGCCGTCGTCGACGTGGAAAATATCTACCGGCGCCTCGGCCTTCATAGGGCCGCCCACGGAGCAGAAGACGACCGAACGCTCATTCAGGTCATCAGTTCTGCTGCAATGGAGGTGCGCTCGGGTATCCTCTACGCCACGCTCGTGATCGTGCTGGTGTTCCTCCCGGTGTTCGCTCTCTCCGGCATCGAAGGGCGATTGTTCACACCGCTCGGTGTCGCGTTCATCGTTTCGATCCTCGCCAGTCTCGCGGTATCCTTGACGGTTACGCCGGTATTGAGCTTCTGGCTCCTGCCCCGCATGCGATCGCTATCCGAACACGATGGCGCCCTCGTACGTGTTCTGAAACGCTGGCAGGCGGCCGGACTGAAATGGTCCTTTGAGCGGCCGGTGTTCGTGATCGGCATACCCCTCATCGCGGTCGTGACCGCGGCGATTGCAGGACTGGCCTTGCCGCGCGCCTTTCTGCCCACCTTCAACGAGGGCACCGTACTAGTCAGTGTCGTCCTTCAGCCGGGCATCAGCCTCGCCGAGTCCGACCGCATCGGCCGCATGGCCGAGACTCTGGTCGCCGAGGTCCCCGAAGTGCGTTCCGTCGGCCGCCGCACGGGTCGAGCCGAACTCGACGAGCATGCCGAGGGCGTCCACAACAGCGAGCTCGACATCGACCTCGCAACATCGAAGCGTAGCCGCGAGGAGGTTCTAGCCGACATCCGGAAGCGCCTCTCCGTGCTGCCGGCGAGCATCACCGTCGGCCAGCCGATCGCCCACCGGCTCGACCACATGCTGTCCGGCGTGCGCGCACAAATCACCCTGAAGATCTATGGCGACGATTTCGACACCCTGCGCGGACTCGCCTCTACACTGGAGCAAAAACTCAAGTCGATCCCGGGAATCGTCGACCTGCAGATCGAAAAGCAGGTGCGCATCCCCCAGCTCCAGGTACGTGTCGATTATGCCAAGGCTGCTCTCTACGGCCTGAACCCCAGCCAGGTGACGGAAGCGCTCGGCGCGCTGTCCAACGGGCAACTCGTTTCTCAAATCGTCGATCAGTCGAAGCGCTACGACGTCGTCGTACGTCTCTCCGATGCCGACCGCAGTCCGCGCGCGCTCGGCGAAATGCTCATCGAAAGCCCGGCTGGCCGCATCCCACTCGAAACCATCGCCGAAGTTCGCGAGACGGACGGCCCCAACCAGATCCAGCGCGAAAATGGGCGCCGGCGCATCGCCGTTTTCGCCAACACCGACGGATCGGACATGGCACGCATCGTTGCCGACATCCGGACGACCATCGCCGATACGCAGTACCCTCAGGGCTATTTCGCCAGCCTCGAAGGCCAGTTCCAGGCGCAGGAGGAAGCATCGGCTATGATCGGCGCGCTATCGGCAGCGTCACTCATGCTCATCTTCATCGTGCTCTATGCGCGCTACAGCTCCGCGACGCTCGCGCTCATCATCATGGGCAACGTACCGCTCGCCCTTATTGGCTCGGTCGCAGCCCTATGGATCGCCGGCCAGCCGTTCTCAGTCGCGAGCGCCATCGGTTTCATCACCCTCGCCGGCATCGCGACCCGCAACGGCATCTTGAAGATCAGCCACTACATCAACCTCGCGCTGTTCGAGGGAGAGCGCTTCGGCATCCCGATGGTCGTCCGTGGCACCTTGGAACGTCTGCGGCCGGTGCTGATGACCGCGCTCTCCGCCGGCATTGCTCTCGTACCGCTGCTGATCGGAGCCGAGGAGCCTGGCAAGGAGATATTGAATCCCGTTGCCGTCACCATCTTTGGCGGTCTCATCTCGGCGACGCTGCTCGACGCCTTCCTGACGCCGACGCTGTTCCTGCTCTTCGGCAGAAAGGCGCTAGACCGGCTGCAAAGCCAGCAGCAGGTTAGTGGAGCAGCCGCCAGCCAAGCCTACTGATGGCACTTGCCCTCTCCCACCCGCCGGGAGAGGGCAAACCACGTTGCAACGGCCAGAAGGACCTCAGTCCTTCACGTCCCGCAGAACTTCTTTGAACGTGCCGATCAGTTCGTCGATCTCGGCTTTGGAGATGATGAGCGGCGGCGCCAGCGCGATGACGTCGCCCGTGCCGCGCACGAGAATGCCGCGCTTGAAGGCTTCCAGGAACCGCGCGTGCGCCCGCTTCCCGGGCGAGCCCGCAATCGGATCGAACTCGATGGCGCCGATGAGCCCAATGTTGCGCACATCGATCACGTGCGGAAGCCCCTCGAGCGAATGAACCGCCTCCTCCCAATAAGGTGACAGCTCCGAAGCCCGCGTCAGCAGGCCCTCGTCCTTCAAAAGGTCGATCGTCGCGATCGACGCCGCAGCCGCCAGCGGATGGCCGGAGTAAGTGTAACCATGCGCAAGGTCGATTGCCGTCTCCGGACCACTCATGAACGTGTCGTGGATCTTACCCTGCAGCAGCACCGCACCCATCGGCACCGAGCCGTTGGTAATGCCCTTGGCCGTCGTGATTATGTCCGGCGTAACGCCGAAGTAGTCGGCTGCAAATGGCGTCCCGAGGCGACCGAACCCGGTGATCACTTCATCGAAAATGAGCAGGATATCGTTGCGCGCGCAGATCTCGGCGAGGCGCTTCAGATAGCCCTTCGGCGGAATGAAGACGCCGGCCGAGCAGGCGACCGGCTCTACGATCACCGCTGCGATGGTGGAAGCATCGTGCAAACCGATCAGCCGCTCCAGATCGTCAGCCAGTTCAGCACCGTGTTCCGGCTCTCCCCGGCTGTAGGCGTTCCGCGACAGATCATGCGTGTGCCGCAGATGGTCGACGCCGGCGACCAGCGCTCCGAACATCTTGCGGTTTCCGAGGATGCCGCCGACGGCGGTCCCACCAAGGTTGGAGCCGTGATACCCGCGCTCGCGACCGATCAGCCGGATCTTTGATCCGTTCCCCCGGATGCGATGATAGGCGATGGCCATCTTCAGCGCCGTGTCGACGGCCTCTGAACCCGAGTTCGTATAGAAGACATGCTCGAAGCCGGCAGGCGCAATTCCGACGACCTTGGTCGCCGCCTCGAACACCTTCGTGTGACCCATCTGGAAGGTGCCCGCGAAGTCGAGGTCCCCGGCCTGCTGGCGGATCGCGTCCACGATCGGCTTGCGGCAGTGCCCGGCATTGACGCACCAGAGCCCGGACGTGCCGTCCAGCACTTGGCGACCATCGTCCGTCGTAAACCGCATGCCTTCCGCGTGCACGAACAAGCGTGGTGCCCGCTTGAAGTCCCGGTTGGGGGTGAAGGGCATGAAGAACGCGCTGAGATCGTTCATTCTCGGCGCGCCAGCCGTAGCTGAAAGCTTTGCTTCGCTCATTCGATCAAGTCTCTGATGCGAGGAAGTTCTTGGGTGATGGTGGAGCCGAGGGTGCGGCCCCGGAGACGGCGAGGCCCCCAAACCGCCCCTTTTAAACCATAAGCAGCCGGTGTGATCACTAGGACCTTGGCATCCCATCATTGGTCGCACAATGACAGTCGTTGTCGCGTTTGTTAGTCGTAAAGGCGGGGTCGGGAAGTCGACGCTCGCCCGTGCCCTCGCCGCGGTAGCCGCCCGGCGGGGTCTTGCAACCACGCTGGCCGATCTCGACCCCGACCAGCAGACATCGGTCCGCTGGCAGCGTCTGCGCGAGGCCGCCGGCTTCTTCCCGCCGTTGAGCGTGCAAAGCTATCGCAACGTGGATTCCGCCATCGCGGGCGAGCAGGCCGCCGACCTTCTCATCGTCGACGCACCCGGCAATTCGCCTGCAATAACCAGCGAAATCGCGAGCATCGCGCACATCATCGTGCAGCCCACGGCGTCGTCATTCGATGACCTGCAGCCGGCCGTAGAGCTTTTCTACGAACTCAAGGCGTCCGGCATCCCCAAGTCCCGCCTCTACTTTGCCCTCTCGCGCATGCTCGACCCGGACGAGGAGCAAGCCGCGCGCGCGTACGTCGAGGTCGCCGACTTCAACCTGCTGCCCGGCGCGGTCGTGGAGCGCGCCCGCTATCGCGAGGCACATAACCGCGGGCTGGCCTTCGTCGAAAGCCCCGGTGAGGACCTCAGCGGCCCGGCTGGACAGATCCTCGGCGCACTGCTGACCAAGATCCTGCAGAAACACCGACTGCTGCACCAACCGGCTCCTGCCGAGCGCGCCGCGCCGGACCTCGCAACGGCCCAGTTCGCCCAGCGCCCCGTGGTCCGCGGCCTATCGAGCTACACAAAAGCGGCTAGCTGACAGGCCGGTTTCGCTGCAGCGCCGCGCTTCCAGTAAAAAACCGCCCTCACCTCTGGGGGGTGGTGAGGGCGGTTACAACGTGCGTCAGCACGCGGTCAGTAACGGGTTGCGTCGTAGGGCTACTGCAGCTTCAGTGTGAAACCGCCGTAGATTGTGCGACCGAGGCCGGGCTTCGCACCGTCCGACAGCTCGTTCAGATAGAACTCGTTGGTGAGGTTCGAACCAGCGAGAAACAGTGACAGATCGTCGGTCAAGTTGAGGTTCGTGCGGGCCGACAGCAGCCAGACGCTTGGCACCTTCCCGCCGACCATCTCCAGGTCGTCGCTTCCGCCGCCGCAGCCGACGTCGACGACCAGCAAATCCTCGTCCACGCAAACCAGAGACCCTGTGTTCTGCGGGTTGGTGAAGAAGTCGCCGCGGTAGGTCCAGGTCATGCTGGCGTCCCACAGCTTCTTGTACGCCATGCCGACCGTCAGGTTCGCGAAGTGCTTGATCGCGAATGGCAGGCGGTTGCCCGATACGTCCACTGCCGGCAGGTCCTCGAAGAGCGCATCCTGGCCGCGGCTGATCTTGCCGTCGGTGTAGGTGTAGGCTGCCTGGCTGAAGAGGTTCCACGGTCCGCCGGTAAATGGCCGGCTATCGACGCGGGCCGCGAGTTCGATGCCCTTGATCTCCACCTCATCCAGCGTGCCGAAGATGCCGTCGCCGGAGCTGCTCGAATAGCTCTCCTTGAGCTGATAGCTGTCGATGAAGCTATGGAAGTAGGCCGCATCGAACGTCATACCCTTGATGGCCGTCGAGCGCACGCCAACCTGGAAGTTGTCGCCAACTTCTTCCGGCAGCGGGAACCTCGACAAACCGGCATCACGCGCAATGTGCGGCGCAAATCCACGATGGTAGCCGCCGTACACGGTCACCTGGCTCATCGCTTCCCAGGCGAAAGCGATACCGGGCAGCACGTGATCGTGCGTCGACCTCACCTTCGTCGGATCATCGGGATCGGGATTGACAGCGAACGCCTGGCGACCCGTCACGTCATAGCTCTCGAAGCGCACGCCCGGCGTCACGGTGAAGTTGCGGGTCACGTGCACGGCGCTCTGGATGAACGCCGCGAAAGCGTCGGATGTGTACTTCTCGATGTCGCCGTCATCGACGTAATTACCGACGCCATCCTCCGCGCGACAGTTGCCGGTGTTGTCGGCACCCAGGATTTCGCCGACTTCGCCGAAGCTCGTGCAGTTCCGCAGCTGGTGGTGCTCGAAGCGGGCGCCCACCTGGATGTCCTGTTTGATGCTGCCGATCAACGGACGGTTCGCGAACTCCATGCGGCTTTCGACGCCGTAGTATTGATAGTGTCGATTGCGACCGCGCATGTGGAATTCTGGGTCGTCGAGCGCCTCGCGCGCCGAGAACCTGTTGCGCTCGTGATCGTGCATATAGACGCGCGTCGAGAGCGTGGTGTCCTCATCGACATAGAGGTTGTGCGCAAGCTGGAGCCTGAAGTAGTCCGCGTTGTAGGTGTTGACGTCTGTCGCGCCGCCACCGAACGCCTCATTGCCCGATTTGCTGCGCCCGTTGGCCAAGAAAGCGTCGTAAGGCCCGACGAAATTGTCCTCGTCATAGTTGTCGCGCTGGCGGAAATAAACGCCGGAGATCGTCAGATCCTGATCCGTGCCCCTCCAGCCAAGGGCGCCGTAGAAGTCATTGTAGCGCAGCACTTCGTTGTCCCAGGCGCCCGCAGCGTCTGCGCCGGAGTAAGCAACGACCGCACCGACGTTGCCGGCATGCTGGCGTGTGCGCACATGGCGATAGTTGCCCACGTCCTTGTCGACGCCATCGGTGAAGCTCAGCGCGCCTTTGATGACCGTTTCCTCAGCCCCGAACGGATTAAGGTTCTGGAAGCTGACGATGCCGTGGTTGTTGAGCGGGCCATACGAGACGACCGTGCCGCGCAGCACGTCGATGCTTTCCACGCGATCGGTCGGCGGCGTGTAGTGCACGGACGGGTCGAGGTAGGTCGAGAAGTTGATCGACTGGCCGTCCTCCAGGAAGAGGACCTTACGCGAGCGGCGGAAGTTGGAGCCGCGGATACCGACACCCGAATGACGAGCCAGACCATCGTCGGTGACCGTCACGACGCCGGGAACACTCGCCAGCGCCTCGTGGTTGGTGAGCGGACGCAGTTCGTCGAGTTCCTGCGTCGTCACCCTGGTGCCGGCGCCTGTGAAGTTCTGCAGATTTGAGGGAACGACGCCCGACGTCGGATCGACCGGGCTGAGGTTGGCAGCCCTATCCGGAACGCGTCCATCGGGATCACGCTGCGGGCCGGACGCCGGCGCAGCGATTATGGAGGGCGGCTGCGGCGACGGAGAAACGGATTTCTTGGCAGCAGCCTTCTTCTTGGCGGCTGGCGCAGGTGTCGGCTGCTTCTGGATGACCTCGACCGGCGGCAGCTGCTCCCCCGTTGGAGCAGGCGTCGGCGGCTCCTGGGCCACCGAGGCGGTCGATAAGACGGCAAAAAGGGCCGCAACGGAGACGGATCCCACGCGATACTTACGCATTACTCTTTTACTCCCCCGGCCGCCGAAACCCCTGCGGGTGTCGCCGGCTACGCACTACTCGGGAGGAAAAGCATTCTGAGTTTGGGCAATACCTGCCTTGCCTTCTTCTCCCGTATCCCAATGATTACGGGTGAGAGTGGCAGATCGAAATTTCAGAGATTGAGAAAAGCACTTCCAAACAAACGCGGACGCACAAGTCGCTTGAGCGTTTGGCTGTGCCGTTCCAGCAACTACTACGTGGTCAGGATCAGGCGACTGCCTGCGCCGCCGTCGGGGCATCTCGTGCCTCCGCTGACGCGATGGGAATCCACGCGTCGAGCCGCACGCCGCCGTCTTCAGCGTTGGTGAGGCGCATCTCTCCACCGGACGCCCAGACGCGTTCGCTCATGCCGGTGATGCCGTAGCTCAGCTTCGCCTCTTGCGGTAATCCGCGGCCATTGTCGGCGACCGACACGTGTATCACGGGCAGCGCTTTGCTTTGCACCACCGCGGGCAGCGCTTCATCCTCGCCACGCGCGATCATCACCTCGACGCTCGTCGCATCGGCGTGGCGCAGGGCGTTCGTCAGTCCCTCCTGCACAAGCCGATAGACAGTGAGATTGGACGTCTCGTCACCCGGCGGCAGATCATCGTCGACCGTCAGCTTGACGACCACGCGCGGATGGCTCTCCCGCAGCATGGCGAGCAGCGACGTTAGCTTTGCTTTGAGGCCGTACTCTTCCAGGCCGATCGGGCGCAGCTTCTGCAGCACGCTGCGATTCATGCGCTGGATGGTTTCCATGTGGCCCACCAGGGTGTCGCACATCGCGAGCAGCTTCTGCGGGTCCGCCCCGCCACGATTGATCTCAGCCTTGAGCGCGGTCACCGCCGCGCGGACGGCGAACAGATACGGGCCGAATTCGTCGTGCAGCTCGCGGGCGAGGTCCTTGCGCTCCTCGTCCTGCACGCGCACGAGCCGCTGCGCCAGCCGCTTGTTCTCACTCACGGTGTTGAGCAGGGTCGATGCCAGCCGATTGAGCTTCCGGCAGATGCTCGCGATTTCTGGCGGCCCGCCCTCGGGCACCTCTACCTTGTATTGGCCCGACTCCAGCGCCATCAGCGCATCGCCAACATCGTTGATCGGACGCAGTAGTCGAGCCGTCATGAGGCTCATGAGCAGCACCGCCCCGATCGCCAGAATGGCGCCGCCGAGCGTGAAGTTCATGATGGATTCCCAGATCTCCAGCGCCTCATCCATGAGACGCGGAGCAATCACCAGCGTGCCGAAATCCTCCCCGTTGACGACCACCGGGACCTCGGTTGCCGCAGACTTGCCAGCCAACTGCGCCAGCCATCTGGGCACGGAACCCGAACTCCCCGAAAGCGGCTCTTCTGCAATGCGAGGATGCGGCTCGTCGCTCCGATAGATATGGACGTGCCGCAGCTCCTTGAGGCCGCCGAGAAGCACCTTGAGGCGCGCTGCCGGATCGTGTGTCCCCTCGAGACTGGCAATCGTGGTTTCGACGAACTCCGCGGCAAGCCGCATCGTGCTCTCGCTTTCGGCGCGCATCCGCGGCCCCGCATTGAGCACCAGGGCGACCATCAGCAACGCCAGTCCGAGCCCTGAAACCGCGATAATGAGCGCGTTGAGCCGGAATCGGATCGACATACGCAAAACCCTAAGGAAAAGGCGCCCAACCGGGCGCGCACCAGTGTTTGACTGCCCACGGATGGGTGAGTTATCTGTTACGTTATACCAGTGGCTGAGAAAAGGCCGGGACAGGCCAGTGAAAGTACTAATAGTCGACGATCACCCCATCGTTCTTTCCGGCTGCCGGGCCCTGCTCGCCGAGACCGATGACATGCTCATGCTCGAGGCACGCGATGCCACGAGCGCACACGAACATTTCGTGGTGAACAAGCCCGACGTCGCCGTCATCGACATCAACCTGCCGGACGTTTCCGGCTTCGAGCTGGCGCGCCGCTTCCTTGTTCGTAATCCGAACGCCCGCATCATCATGTTCAGCATGAATGACGACCCGATGTTCGCCGCTCAAGCGATCGAAGGCGGCGCCCGCGGCTACATCAGCAAGAGCGACGATCCTACCGCTTTCCTCACCGCCATTCGCGAAGTCGCCGCCGGCGGTCATTGGCTGCCTCAGGACATGGCGCAGAAGATCGCTTTTCTGCGCAATGCCGGCGAGCAGATCGCCCTCAACTCGCGCGAGCGAGAGGTTCTCCGGCTGCTCGCCAAAGGAAAGAGCATGTCGGAGATCGCAGCACTGATAAACGTCTCCTACAAGACGGTGGCGACGACCTGCGCGACCCTGCGCACCAAGTTCAATGCCCGCACCCCCATGCAGCTCATCCGCATCGCGGTCGAGCAGCGCATTGTCTCCGGTCCGCTCGGGTACCTGACGTTCGGCTTCGACCTGACGCAGCTCTACTTGCCGTAAGACCCCCGAACGCCTCCTGCCGGCCGTAAGTCGCAGCGCGAGCCGATTGTGCTTCGGCCCACTGCCGGTTTATGGTTGATCGGTCCAACCGATGGCGGAGGCCCGTCATGTATCGCGCGGCATGGCGGCAGACCGAATACAGGTTTGCCGATTTGAAAGAGGTAATGGCCAAGGCAACGCCGCCGCGATCGGGCGACGTGCTGGCCGGCATTGCCGCCCGAAGCGCCGAGGAGAATGTCGCCGCCAAAATGGTGCTGGCTGACATCCCCTTGAAGCGCTTCCTCGAAGAAGCGGTCGTCCCCTACGAAATCGACGACGTCACCCGCCTCATCATCGACAGCCACGACAAGGCGGCCTTCGCGCCCGTCGCCCACATGACGGTCGGCGAATTCCGCGACTGGCTGCTGTCCGAGGAGGCGACGACACCCGTCCTCGCCCGCCTGGCCCCAGGATTGACCCCCGAGATGGCCGCGGCAACGTCCAAGATCATGCGCAACCAGGACCTGATCCTGGCCGCCCGCAAAGTCGAGGTCATCACCCGTTTCCGCGACACCATCGGCCTCAAGGGCCGGATGTCGGTGCGCCTGCAGCCCAACCATCCGACCGACGATAAGCGCGGCATCGCGGCGTCCATCGTCGACGGCCTGATGCTCGGTTGCGGCGATGCGGTCATTGGCATCAACCCGGCAAGCGACAATGTCGGCGCCATCATCGACCTGCTCTACATGCTGGATGACATCATCCGGCGGTTCGACATCCCGACGCAGAGCTGCATCCTGACCCACGTGACGACCTCCATCGAGGCGATCGCGCGCGGCGCACCCGTCGACCTCGTCTTCCAGTCCATTGGCGGAACGGAAGCGGTGAACGCCTCCTTCGGGGTGACACTCGCGAACCTGAAGGAGGGTCGCGACGCGGCACTGTCGCTGAAGCGCGGCACTGTCGGCGACAACGTCATGTACTTCGAGACCGGCCAGGGCTCGGCATTGTCGGCCGATGCCCACCACGGCGTCGACCAACAAACTCTGGAAGCGCGCGCCTACGCCGTCGCCCGCACCTACAAGCCCCTGCTCGTCAATTCAGTCGTTGGCTTTATCGGGCCCGAATACCTCTACAACGGCAAGGAGATCATCCGCGCCGGCCTCGAGGACCACTTCTGCGGCAAGCTGCTCGGCCTGCCGATGGGCTGCGATGTCTGCTACACGAACCATGCCGAAGCCGATCAGGATGACATGGACATCCTCCTGATGCTGCTCGGCGCCGCCGGCGTGACATTCGTCATGGGCATCCCTGGCGCCGACGACATCATGCTCAACTACCAGTCGACGTCTTTCCATGATGCGCTCTACGTGCGCGAAGCACTCGGTCTACGCCGCGCTCCCGAATTCGAAGCGTGGCTGGAACGCGTGGGCCTCACCGACATCGACGGCAAACTTCTGTCCGAGCCGGCGCAGCTCCTCCTCGATCACGTCAAGGGGCTGGCAGCATGAGCAGCAATGACCCAGCCTGGCTGAACCTTCGCCGCTTTACCGACGCCCGCATTGGCCTGGGTCGAGCCGGTTCCGCCCTTCCCATCAAGGAAGTGCTGAGCTTCTCGATGGCGCACGCCCAAGCCCGCGACGCTGTGACGACGCCGATCGACTGGCAGCCCCTCGCCGATGAGCTGCGTGCGCTCGGCCTCGAGAGCATCCGCATCGCCAGCGCCGCTCCCGATCGCGACACCTATCTGCGCCGCCCCGACCTCGGCCGACGACTGAGTCCCGCCTCGCGCCAGCTCCTCGCCGCTGAAACCGGCACCAAGCCTGATCTGCTGATCGTGGTCGCCGACGGGCTTTCATCGACCGGCGTCTCCGCCAACGCCGCCGGGTTGATTGCCGAACTGCTGCCGCTCGCCCGCAAAAGCGGCTGGTCGGTTGGACCGGTGCTGCTGGCAAGCCAGGGACGTGTCGCGCTCGGCGATGAGGCCGGCGAGATCCTCAACGCTCATGCCGTGCTCATGCTGATCGGCGAGCGGCCGGGACTATCCTCGCCCGACAGCCTCGGCGCCTACCTGACGCTCGACCCGCGCGTTGGCCGCAAGGATGGAGAGCGCAACTGCGTCTCCAATATTCGCGTTGGTGGTCTTCCCGCGGCGGAGGCAGCCTTCAAGATCCACTGGCTGCTCCGCGAAGCTTTCCGTCGCGGCCTGACCGGGGTCACCCTCAAGGACGAGAGCGTCTACCAGCTCGAAGACGCAACCGCCCAGGCCCCAGCTCTGGAACGCTGATCGAGCGCCCACCCCGACCATCTCCAGAAGAATCAGCTGAAACCGGCGGCTCTTTTCTCTATGGTTTCCGCATAGGCCGCCTCGCGGCTGAAGGCACGGCAAGGCGGATGTCTCTTCTACGTCTCTACACGCGGGCTCTGGCCATGTTGGCGACCGAGCGCAACCTCGCGGTGGCGCTGGCCGCCGCGTCTGTGGCCATCGGTCTCGTCCAACTCGCCGAGCCCATCCTGTTCGGACGCGTCGTCGACAGCCTTTCGCGCGGCGAAGGCGCTTTCACCTATATCGCGCTGTGGGCCCTGCTCGGTCTGTTCGGGATCATCGCCGGCGCCTCGGTCGCCGTCTACGCCGACCGCCTCGCGCATCGCCGCCGTCTCGCCGCTATGGCCGAAGCCTTCGAGCGCGCCATGACGCTGCCCGCCGGCTACCACGCCGAACGCGGCTCAGGCGCCGTCGTCCGCAACATCCTGCAAGGCACGGAAAGTCTGTTCTGGCTTTGGCTCGGCGCCATGCGCGAGCAGATCACGGCCATCGTCGGCATCGTGCTTCTCGTCCCGACAGCGATCAGCATGGATGCGCGCATGGCCGCCATCCTCGCCCTTCTCGCAACGGCCTACGTGGTCATGAACACCATTGTCATGCGCAAGACGCGATCCGGCCAGGCGAGCGTCGAGCGCTATAACTCGGCGGTGTTCAGCCGCGTTGGTGATGTCATCCCGAATGTCACCGTGGTCCAGAGCTTCACGCGCCTCAAGAAAGAGGCCGACGCCATGCGCACCGTCATGAGCGAGCTGCTTGCCGCGCAATATCCCGTGCTCACCTGGTGGGGCGTCCTCACCGTCCTGCAACGCTCGGCAGCGACCATCACAATGGTGGCCGTCCTGGCGACTGGCGCAACCCTCGTCGGTCGTGGCGAACTCACTGTCGGCGAGGTCGTCGCCTTCGTTTCATTCGCCGGATTGCTCATCGGGAAGCTGGATCAGGTGACGAACTTCGTCACGTCCGTGCATCGCCGGGCACCCTCGCTGCAGGGTTACTTCGATCTCATCGACGAAGCCCAGGGCGTCATCGAAAAGCCGGACGCACGCCCGCTCGATCAGCCAGTCGAAGGCGATGTGCGCTACGAGGCTGTCAGCTTCCGTTTCCCCGGCACCGAGCAAGGCATCTTCGATCTCTCTTTCCACGCGCACCCGGGAAAAACGATCGCTCTCGTCGGCCCCACGGGGTCCGGCAAGACCACCACACTTTCTCTGCTCCAGCGTCTGCGCACGCCGGACCACGGCCGCATCGTCATCGATGGCCAGGACATCGCCGACGTCACGCTTACGTCGTTGCGCGACTCGATCTCCGTTGTGTTTCAGGAGGCGGGCCTTTTCAATCGATCGATCGCCGAAAACATTGGCGTTGGCCGGCCGGGCGCCTCGCTCGCCGAAATCGAGGAAGCGGCGCGGCTGGCCGAGGCGCACGATTTCATCGCCCGCAAGCCCGGCGGCTATGACTTCGTCATCGGCGAACGCGGTAACGCTCTGTCCGGTGGTGAGCGCCAGCGGATAGCAATCGCCCGCGCCATCCTCAAGAACGCGCCGATACTCATCCTCGATGAGGCGACGAGCGCACTCGACGCAAGCACCGAAGCCCGCATCAAGCGCGCTCTGGATCGCCTGCGCAAAGGCCGCACGACCTTCATCATTGCCCACCGCCTCTCGACCGTCGCCGACGCCGACGAGATCCTCGTCTTTGAGAACGGCCGCATTATTGAGCGAGGATCATTCAGCGCGCTGGCCAAGGGACCTGGGCTCTTCGCCCGCATGGTTTCGGAAGGCGGATTTACCGTTCCGAACACCTCCGACGGCTGACCGATGACCTGTGGCGCAGGCGCGTCAGCGAGCCGTCAGCCTGACACGCCTACTCTCCTTCAGGGCCGGTATGCCTTGCCATCTCGACGGGCTCCGGCCTTAGATGCGGGGCTAAATCAAAAAACGAGGCCGCCCTCGATGGCGGTCCGGATAGAGCGTGGCAATGAAGTTTATGCGTGCGGGCCGCAGCGTGCTGCTGGCCCTGATAGGCGTCGCCTTGCTCACGGCTGCGGCGGCGCTGATCATCAGCGGGTTTCTGGAGGGCCGCGAGGAGGCTACGCTCGAAGCCGAGCGTGAGAAGCCGATCAAGCCGCCATTGCGCGTGACCCTGCCCGAGCGCGGCGAGCCCATCATCACCCTCGATGACGAAGCGCAGGACGCGGTCGGCCTCAAGACGGAAACCCTGAAGCCGGCCAAATACCAGGATCAGGTCCGCGCCTACGGTACTGTCCTCGACCTCGCCGCACTGACCACGCTCAATACAAACTACATCGCTGCGGTATCGCAGCTCAACACGGCCCGCGCCCGGCTAGCCGCATCCCAGCCTGCCTTCACCCGCGCCCAGGCGCTTTATGCCAAGAACATCGGCAATCTCGTTCAGGTCCAGAGCACCGAAGCCGCGCTGATCGCCGACCGCGCAGCGGTCGAAGCCGCGCAGTCGCAGGTCCGCACGCTGCGCGCGACCGCAATGCAGGAATGGGGTCCCGTCATCGGCAATGCCATGGTCGTCGACGGCGGCCTGATCACCCGCCTCATCGAGCGCGTGGAGTTTCTGCTTCAGATCACGCTGCCGCCGGGCGTTGAACTCGACGACGTCCCGCCCACCGTCTCCGTCGAGGTTGTCGGAAAGCAGCGCCGCTCGGAGGCGCGGTACATTTCGCCGGCAACGCGCACCGACCCTCGCATCCAGGGCCTCACCTTTTTCTACGCTGCGCCCGCCAACAGCGGCGTGCTTCCTGGCATGAACGTGCGCGCCTTTCTCGCCAATGGCCAACCCGTCGACGGCATCATCGTGCCGCCGTCGGCGGTCGTCTGGTGGGCAGGGCGCGCATGGGTCTATCGGCGCCTCAGTCCTGAAACCTTCAGCCGCCGCGACATCCCCATCGACATGCCGACCGAGAAGGACGGCGGCTTCGTCGTGCCCGCGGCGCTGCTCGCCGATCACGGCGAAGTCGTAACGGTCGGCGCCCAGATGCTGCTGTCCGAGGAGTTCCGCTCGCAGATTCAAGTCGAAGGCGACGACGACTGATGCCGCCACACACACCCGACGTTGGCGAGCAAAGAGGGCTACAAGCCGCCATCATCCGCTTCGCCGTCCGTTTTCGCGGCATGGTCGTTGCGCTGGCATTCCTGATGTTCGGATATGGCGTCGTCTCGCTGACCAACGCCAAATACGACGTCTACCCCGAGTTCGCCCCACCCCAGGTCGGCATCCAGGCTGAGGCTCCCGGTCTCACCGCCGAGCAGGTCGAGGTGCTCGTCACCCAGCCCATCGAGAACGCCGTCAACGGGGTACCGGGTATCGAGCAGATGCGCTCGGTGTCGATTCAGGGGCTCTCGGTTATCACCATCATCTTCGACGCCAAATCCGATATCTACCGCAACCGACAGGTGGTGTCGGAGCGCCTATCCGAAGCGATCCGCGATCTGCCGCAAAACCTACCGCCGCCGACGATAACGCCGCTCACCTCATCATCGAGCACCGTGCTGGTCCTCGGCCTGACGTCCAAGACCCGCTCGCTCATGGACTTGCGCACCATCGCCGACTGGACGCTGCGCCAGCGCCTGCTTGCCGTTCCCGGCGTATCGAAGGTCGCCGTATTCGGCAGCGATGTCCGTTCGCTACAGGTGCAGATCCGTCCCGATGACCTGCTGCGCTACAACCTCTCGATGGAGGACGTGCTGGATGCGGCGCGCCGCGCCACCGCGATCACCGGCGCAGGCTTCATTGAAACCAAGAACCAGCGCATCGTCCTTCAGTCGGAGGGTCAATCCATCGACCCTTCCGAACTCGCGCGCACGGTGGTGTCCAGCGCCAGCGGCGCGAGCGTCCTTCTGAAGGACGTCGCCGAAGTCGTCGCCGCACCCGAACCGCCGATCGGCGGCGCGACGATCATGGGCGAGCCCGGCGTAGTGCTCCTCGTTTCCGGACAGCTCGGCGCCAACACCATCGATGTGACCGAGAACGTCGAAAAGGCGCTGGCGGCCATGCGCCCGTCGATCGAGAAAGAAGGCGTCGAGTTGCGTGCCGACCTTTTCCGGCCTGCGGACTTCATCGCGATTTCCACGCGCAACGTGCAGCAGTCGCTCGTTCTCGGCGGCATTCTCGTCATCGCCGTCCTCTACCTCTTCCTCTACGACCTGCGCACCGCGACCATCTCGTCCGTCGCCATTCCGCTGTCGCTTCTCGCCGCCGTCGTCGTGCTCAACGCGCTCGGCGTCACCTTGAACGCAATGACGCTCGGCGGCTTGGCCATCGCCATCGGCGAAGTGGTCGACGATGCCGTCATCGACGTCGAGAACATAGCCCGGCGACTGCGCGAGAACCGACGCAGCGCCAACCCGCGCCCCATCGGCGATGTCATCGTCGATGCCTCGCTGGAAGTGCGCGGATCGGTAGTCTACGCCACCTTCGCGGTCATCCTGGTGTTTCTGCCGGTCGTGCTCCTGCCCGGCTTGGCCGGTCGCTTCTTCGCCCCGCTCGGCCTCGCCTACGTCCTCGCGATCCTCGCCTCGCTCGCCGTCGCGATGATCGTGACACCCGCACTCTCGATGCTGCTCTTTCCAAAAAAGCTCAGCACCGAGGGCGATGGCGCACTCGCCGATCCACCGGTGACACGCTGGCTGCGCCGTCACTACGACCGCATGATGCGCCCCATCATCGCGCACCCGCGCATTACGATGACCGCAGCGGTCCTCATCACACTCGCCGGATGCTCGGCGGTCCCGTTCTTCGGCGCCGGTTTCCTCCCCGAGCTGAAGGAGGGCCACTTCACGCTGCACATGGCGGCCGTGCCGGGAACCTCGGTTGCAGAGTCCCAGCGCCTGGGCAAACTCGTGACCGATGCACTGCTCAAGCTGCCGTTCATCCGCGTCGTGTCGCAGCGCATCGGGCGCGCCGAGCAGGCCGACGACACCTGGGGCACCAACTACTCCGAGTTCGAGGTCGACCTGCAGCCGGGCATGACGGGCGAGGAAACCGAAGAAGCGCAGATCGAGATGCGCAAGGTCCTCGCTGGCTTTCCGGGCGCCAACTTCGCGCTGAAGCCATTCCTCACGGAGCGCGTGGAGGAATCTCTTTCCGGCTACACCGCCTCGGTCATCGTCAACATCTACGGCAACGACCTCAACGTTCTCGACGAGACCGCCCAGCAGGTCGCGCAGGAGCTGAACGGCATCGAAGGCGCAGCCGAAGTGCAGCTTCAATCGCCACCCGGACTGCCGCAGCTCACCATCCGACCGCGCAAGGCAGACCTCGAACGCTGGGGGCTGGACACCGTCGAGGTCCTCAATGCCGTCCGCACCGCGTATCAGGGCGACATCGTGGGCCAGACTTACGAAGGCAGCCGCGTGTTCAACGTCATTGCGATCCTCGACAAAACGACCCGCGAGAGCGTCGCCCACGTCGCCGACCTCCCGCTGCGCACCCGCAACGGCAATTTCGTGCTGCTGAAGCAGATCGCCGACGTGTTCCAAGTTGCGGGGCGCTATCAGGTCGACCACTACGGCGGCCAGCGCATGCAGGCCGTGACCTCGAACGTCATCGGACGCGACGTCTCATCGTTCGTCGCCGACGCCGAGGCCGCGCTTCAGCGCAAACTTCAGCTTCCACCGGGCGTGCACCTGGAGTTTGCCGGCTCCGCGCAGGCGCAGGCGCAGGCCCAGCGCGACCTGATCATGAATTCTCTCATCGCCGGCCTCGGCATCCTCGTGCTGCTTTCGGTCGTGACCGGATCGACGCGCAACGTGATCCTGGTTCTCGCCAACATGCCGTTCGCGATGGTCGGAGGCGTGCTCGCCGTATTTGCCACCGGCGGCGTCCTCACCATCGGCTCGATGGTCGGCTTCGTGACCCTGTTCGGCATCACGCTCCGCAACTCCATCATGATGATCTCGCATTACGAGCACATCGTCGGGCAGGATGGTGTCCGCTGGGGCCCGGAAGCCGCGATCGCCGGCGCGTCCGACCGCCTTGCGCCGATCCTGATGACATCGATCGTGACCGCGCTCGGCCTCCTGCCGCTCGCCATCGGCATGAACGAGCCCGGCCGCGAGATCGAGGGCCCCATGGCGCTCGTCATCGTTGGCGGACTCATCAGCTCGATGGCGCTCAACCTGCTCGTCCTGCCGACGCTCGCCCTGCAGTTCGGCCGCTTTGGCGCCAGCAAGGACGACGCGGCGCTATCGGACCCGCAAGCCGCCCCGCGCTGACCGTCGGGCAGCTACTCCGCCGCCATCCGCACTGCCTTCGGCTTCTGGAAGAGCCTGTCACGCACCAGATTGATGTGCAGCCGCAGATGATAGAACTGATCGGAGAAGTTCAGCGGATACCTGATCCGCCGCACGCCCGCATCGATGCGTTCGATCTCCGCCTGATACGCCGCAAGATCGCCGTCGACCGGGTTGTCGAGCTGCCGCTCCAGCGTCTTTAGTTGTCGGTACCAATAGAACAGGCGTCGCCGCACCGTCCACGAATAGACACTGGGAATAGTCCGCAGGATCGGCAGCAGGATCACCAGCGAGGGGATGAGCAGCAGCACGGTCTGCGCACCGTGGTTCGATATGAATGCAGCGACCGAGAACGGGAACCCAGCCTCCTTCACCGCCGGCGCAATCGAGCGCAGCGCCACCGGCAGCTCGCCCGACTTGAACACCTGCCGCGTCTCCTCCGGCACCCGGTACTCCGGATCGGAGATGTGCGGAAATGTCCCCGGACGATGGAACAACACCGGATCGCCCGCCTTATCGAAGCCGGGCCGCGGGTTCTGCAGCACCGCGAACGATAGCAAGCTTATCAGCGACGGATCGAGATCGGCACGCACCACCAACGCCGTGCTGGTCGCAAGCAGCGTGATGTCCTCCGGAGGCGTCAACGGTTCGAATTCGACTGCGCCGCGATTGAGCATCACCTTGGTGAGCGCCGGGAACCGGTTCGCATACGCATCTGCCTCGAGCGCGAAATTGAGCAGCCTGATGCCCTGCACGTGCAGCAGGCTCTGGATCAGATCGGAATCTGCCGGCTGGATGAGGAACGCCGCCTCGGCCTTGCCCGTGAGGAGCTGGCTGCCATCCGGCGCCAGATCCTCCGCGATCATCAGGGGATTGTCGCGGTTGAATTCCACGCCGTTGGCACGCAGCAACTGGGCCGCGATGCGGCGCCCGCCACTCTCGCGCGTGCCGGTCAGTACGGGCTTGCCCTTCAAGTCGCGCAGGCTTTGTCCGGAGAAGTCGGATCGAACGAAGACCCAGATCGGCTCGTAAAACAGCCGCCCGACCGACCGCAGCTTGCCGATCTCTTTCTGCTGCCACTCCTGCGCCTTCGAGCGCGCGAGCCGGCCCTGCATGCTGCCGACGAGACCGCCTTTGATGAAGGCGGCATCGAACTGCGGCGGATCGGAAACGAGGCCCTTCAGCGTCTCGAAACCTTCGACGGCCGGGCGCATCTGCACGTCGACGCCATAGAATTCGAGCGCTTTTTCGTAAGACGCGCCAAGCTCCTGATAGTGGGGCAGATTACCGGTAGCCAGCACGATCTTGCCTTCGGCACCCGTCTGTCCGGTGAGCCAGTAATAGCCAGCCGACAGCAGTGCTATCGCCGCAACGGCGATGAATGTGATCGCTTTGGGCAGGTTCATGTCAGCCCCCTCGTCCCTCGGTCCCCGCCCTATAATTAGCAGGCCGGAGGCGGCATATGCTCACGACTCATTGGCAAACCGGTGGCAACGAGGCATCCGCGCAACAGTTACCAACGGCATGGAGTAAGTCGTCCAAATCCTGCGGCAATTCCGGGAATAGTCTCCCGACCTCCGTCGCTTATCATGCCCGAGGGATTCGGCTTTAGGGGGTACGTGATGACGCCACGAACCACGACGCTGGCCATGTTGGCCGCCATCCTGACAGCGACCTCCGGTCCTGTCACAGACAGTGCGTCTGCACACAGCGACCACGTCGGACATGCATCACACGCCGATCATGGTTTTGCGGCTGGCGAACCGGGTGCTCAAGGCGAACCCGCCCGTACTGTAAAGATCTTGATGAGCGACGAGAACGGCATCATGGCATTCACACCGAGCGCCATCGAGGTTGCGCAGGGCGAGCAAGTCAGGTTCGTGCTCGAGAACGTCGGTACCGTCGACCATGAGTTCCTGATCGACAGTGTCGCCAACAACACCGCACACAAACAGGCGATGGCCGCCAATCCCGAAATGCAGCACAGCGAGCCGAACGGCCGCCGCCTGGCGCCCGGCGAAACGACCGAACTCGTCTGGCGCTTCACGAAGCCCGGCTCGTTCGAGATCGCCTGCCTCATTCCGGGCCACTATGAGCTCGGCATGAAGGGCGCCGTCACCGTCAAGTGAGGCGCGGCCCCCAGCAAACCAAGCGCAAGAAGCTCACCCCGTTAAGAGTTGCTCCATCATCGCTCACGCTTCCTGAACCCCGCCGCCGATAGTCTCTTGGGCGGATGATCAAGGAACGCCCATGAAGCCTTTGGTGGACCCGCGGCACGGCGACGTCGAAGACGACGCGTCGAGCACAAAGTCGAACTCGCTGCTGGCAATGGCTGGCAGCCTGCTCGGCGAGATCAGCTTTGCCAAGCTGATGGTCGCGTGGCTCGGCCTACTCATCGTACCCGCCGTCGCGATCGGCCTGGCGCCTCTCGTCGCCACAGCCTGGGCCGCCAAGCTGGCTTTTGCCATTACGCCCGCCGTGGTCGGCATCGTTCCCCTGCTGCTGCTCATCGCCGTTGCATCGGTCGGCTGGCTCTTCGGCTGGAAATTTGTTCGCCTCGTCGAGAGCAGCTTCTGGTCGCTCAATTCGCTGCTCGTCGAGCCGCTCTACACGATGTTCCGTGAGATCCTGCGTCACCTCGCCGAGCTCACGCTCCCCAACGATGCAACGGCCAAACGCCGCGAACGCGTGCGCGCCATTGCTGCCGCCACCGCCGCGCTGCTCATCAGTGCCTGCGCCGCTCTCATACTCATCGCCGTATGGCCTGCAACCAAATGGCTCGGCAGCGTCGCCGACCTCGCGGATCCAATCGGGCTCGCGTGGACGGCTCTGGCGAATACCGTTTTCGTCATCAGCGCGTACGTGGCTATCGCCGCCCTCGCCTGGGGCCTCGCCGACGCAACGATGGCGCCGCCGCGCGACCTTGAGCATTACGCGCAGCCGATTCCCGGCAGCCGCATCTGGCGCATCGCCCATCTGTCGGACATCCACCTCGTCGGCGAGCGCTATGGCTTTCGGATTGAAAGCGGGCGCATGGGACCGCAGGGCGATGCCCGCTTCCGCCGCGTGCTTGAACGCCTCGCAGAAATCGACACGACAGATCCACTTGACGTCATCCTCATAACGGGCGACGCCACCGATGCCGGCCGATCCATCGAATGGGCGGAATTCCTCGACGCGCTGTCGGCGCACCCACGCATCGCAGGCCGCGTACTGATGCTACCCGGCAACCACGACATCAACATCGTGGACCGCGCCAACCCAGCTCGCCTCGATCTTTCGATTGGCCCTAACAGCCGCCTGCGCAAGATCCGCACGCTCTCTGCCATCAATGCCGTACAGGGGGAGCGCGTGCGCGTTGTCGACCGCGACCAGCGAAGTCTCGCCCACACCCTCGCCGAGACCATGCAGAAGCATCAAGCAGAGCTGGCGCAGTTCGCTTCCACCGGCACACCGCAGCTGTCGACGTTGGCCACCGACCTGTGGGCCGAGGTTTTCCCGATGGTCGTACAGCCGGAGTCCGACAACGGACTAGGCATCGTGCTGCTTAACTCCAACGCCGACGCACACTTCTCCTTCACCAACGCTCTCGGCCTCGTTTCCGCCGAGCAGGTGTACGCGTTGGAAGGCATCTTCGCACGCTATCCAAATGCATGCTGGCTCATCGGGCTGCATCACCACCCGGTGGAGTACCCACGCACTGCGAACGTGCTTTCGGAACGCATCGGGACGACGCTCGTCAATGGAAACTGGTTTCTGCGCCGCCTCGCGCCGATGGCCGGACGCTGCGTTCTCATGCACGGCCACCGGCATATCGACTGGATCGGCGAATGCGGCGGCCTTGGCATCATCTCAGCGCCTTCGCCAGTAATGGAAGCAACCAACGATGCTGACACGTATTTCTACGTGCATCGCTTCCAGATCGACGCCGATGGCGAACTCGAGCTTCTCGAACCCCAGCGCATAGCTGTCCCGGGCGACAGGTACGAAGCCGCACCTTCGCCCTCAGAAGCGCGTCGAACAAAAAGCTCGTGAAAGGAAGTCTGGCCACATGGCCCGCCCGCTGCCGGCAGGAGCGGCGTAAAAATGGTGGAGGGGGCTGGATTCGAACCAGCGTAGGCGAAGCCAACGGATTTACAGTCCGTCCCCTTTAGCCACTCGGGCACCCCTCCTCACACCATCCATTGAGGCGCCGCAGGCGCCTAAATGAAATCGCCCCGCGCTAGGGGCGACAGGGCGGAGGCGTTTATCCGCATGAGCCCCTTGGATGTCAAATGGAAAAGCGGCAGGATGCGGCTTCCTGAGTTCGCCTCGCGGCCAATGCGGCTGCCGCAGGCCCGATATGTCCGCCCTGAGACCCCAAATGAAGCAGAATGCTCCCCGCCGCAACCGCGGTCAGCGCTCCTCGCATGGCCATTCCCAAGGGCGCCGCGACTGGCGCGATAGCCCCAGGAACGAGCCCGGCGACGGCCGGGTCCGCCTGTTCGGCGTTCATGCCGTCGAGTCCGCTCTCCGCAACCCCGGCCGCCCGATCCTGCGCCTTTTGATGACCGAGAACGCAGAGAACCGCCTCAGCGAATCGGTCACCGCCCGCCAGGCGGCCCCTGAGCGCGTGAGTCCCCGCGATCTCGACCGCATGCTCGGTGCCGACACGGTGCATCAAGGCGTCATGCTCGAAACCGAGCCGCTGGAGGAGCCGGACATTTTCGCGCTCGCGGCCCGCGCCGACGCCGGTCCGCTCATCGTCCTGGATCAGGTGACGGACCCGCACAACGTCGGTGCGATCCTCCGCTCCGCGGCGGTGTTCGGCGCCGCCGGCCTCGTCATGACGCGGCGCCACAGCCCCCCGCTCGACGGCACGCTCGCAAAGTCCGCCTCCGGCGCTCTGGAGTTCGTACCCGTGGCATTGGTGAAAAACCTCTCACGCGCCATCGCCGAGCTGAAGGAGCACGGCTGCACCGTTCTCGGGCTCGATGGCACGGCCGAACATCTCATCGAGGACCAGCCGCTGACCGAGCGCGTTGCATTCGTGCTTGGCGCTGAAGGCAAGGGCTTGCGCGAGCTGACACGTCAGAGCTGCGATCGCCTGGTCCGCATCGCCACGAACGGCCCGATCGGCAGCCTCAACGTTTCTAATGCCGCGGCGATCAGCTTGCATCACGCGAGCTGGAAGCGCACGCACCACGCAGGCTGATCCGCATAACAACATGGGCCGTCGAGCGGCCCATGCACGGCGTCTCGTGGACGCCTGAACTTCCAAACTTACTTATCCGCGATGTCCGACAGGATCAGTCGCAGATCATCGGCCGACGACAAACCCAGTCGCCTCCGCGGCACACCGTGTCACCGTAGCGGTTCTCGAAGCAGCGCCGGTTTTCCCAGCCGCAGCGACGCGGACCGCGGTAGCAGGCGGGGCCCTCATCGTAATAGTAGTCGCGGCCGCGAGCATTCGCGGCTGCACCGAGAATGCCCAGTCCGATGATGCCTGCTGCAACGCCAGCAGCTACGCCGGCACCGCGACCAGCCTGCGCTTCTTGAACCGTCGCGCCGGCAAGACCCGCCGCAAACACGAGCGCCATCAATGGATGCAGGATCTTCTTCTTGATCATGCAAATCTCCCAGAAATTTCTACGCCGCCCCCGGGGCGGTCCATGCATCGCGACAGAGGAAACGCGCGCACCTGGCGCCCGTTCCTCTCTCACGAAGAGCCTCGCCACATGAACGTGGCCTGAAGGCGGACCGAAACACGGCACCTTTGGGGCACTACTTGATCGGCCCGCCCTCACAGCATCCAACCGGCACTGGTGCCGGCGCCGGTACTGCAACCGCAACAGGCGCAACACGAGCCCGCCGTGGCTGCCAGAAGCGACGCGCATACTGGCCATAGGGACGGTAGTAGCGATCGTAGTAGCCGCGCGGCATGTACGGGTAGGCGCCCGGATAGGGAACGAGCGTCGCCCAGTAGTAGACGTTGGAATATCGCGGGTAATAGACGAAGTGACTGACGGGAGCCGGTCCGCAGACCGCACCCCTTGGAGCCCTGCACCATTCTGCATGGGCCGGCGCCGCAGCAGCAAAGCCGACGACCGCGGCAACGCTGATAACGGCGAGCGAAGAACCAAAACGCATGCGCAAACCCTCGGACTTGATGAACTCGACGCAACTGAGCCCACCATGCCAGCGTATGGATAATGATTGGCTAACCGCCGCCCCACCGCGGCGCACTGCACCCATTGGCGCTTCTGCCCGACACGCTGTATAAGGCTCACGCGCGCCTTCAGCCGGCTTAGCTCAGTTGGTAGAGCACCTGATTTGTAATCAGGGGGTCGCAGGTTCAAATCCTGCAGCCGGCACCACGATCCTTCGCTTCATTCGCGACGCAGTGGCAGGCTACCGCCAACGAAATATTTACCACAGTCACAAAAGGATGAATCCCCGACCACACGTGCACCATGTCGAGGATCGATGACGTCAAAGTTGTGCAGTCGCAATCGCACCAAACGTCCCCTTGCACCCCCACCCGTCCACTGGAGCATCCCGCGCAGCGCCATCGCTGCCATCGGCGAGCTCGACTGGCACGAACCGGTTCCCCTCTCCGACATTCGCCCGACGCAAATGGCAGTCGGAATGAGCGTCGTCGAATCCAAGCGCCGCAAGATCGCTCGCCACGTCGACAGCACCCGTAAGCTTCGCCGGTTCCTCGAGCGTCGCCCCGTACCGGCCGTTCTGGGGCCGGGCGATGCCTACTACATCATCGATCACCACCACCTCAGCCTCGCCCTCTGGCAGAGCGAAGTCGACGAGGTGTTCGTCCGTATCGTCGGTGATCTCTCAGATCTTCCCAAACGACCGTTCCTGCGCGCTATGGCGGCATTCGGCTGGCTGCACGCCTATGACGCGGATGGTCGGAAGATCTGCCCGACGCGACTGCCCACGGCGCTCGACCAGATGAAGCCGGACCGCTATCGGGATCTGGCTTGGTCGGTCCGCGAAGCCGGCGGCTTCCACAAGACGAGCGTCCCGTTCAGTGAGTTCGCGTGGGCGAATTTCTTTCGCGAGCACATCGCCAAGCAGACGCTCACCAGCGACTTTGATCGCGCCCATGAGCAGGCCATGCGTCTGGCAGGCACCAAAGCCGCACGCGGTCTCCCGGGGTACCTCATTCACGCTTGAGCCGCGGGCCGCATTCCCCTTTGGCGCCAAAACCCGCCTTGTCGGCAATCCCCCGCTGTGGCACTCCTCGGCGCCAAGGAACAATAAATCGGGGAGTGATCCGATGGACGCCAAGACCATCATCATTGCTGTGCTGGCGGTAGCCGTCGCCGTGCTGGGATATCTCTATTACGAGCACTCGCGCCACGGCATCGTGATCGACACCCCGGCCGTGAAGATAGAAGCAAAGTAACTACGGTGCGGCGCTGCCACCGCTGATGCGTCCGACGCGCTTACCGATGAAGGTCATCGCTACCACAAGCAGCAGGTAGGCGGTGATGAGCCCCACCATGTTGAGCGCGACGCGCGCATAGCCGAGCGTCTCCACATCGAGAAACGGATAAGGGTACCACCCAGTCGTGGCGCCGTGCGCCAGCGTGTACGCTCCGTAAACCAGCGGGAATCCGAGCGAGGCCACCCCGGCCCGCCAGTCGAGCGCGCGCTTGTCGACGAACATCAGCCAATCCAACAGGAACAGAGGCGGTGTCACGGCATGCAGAACGTGCTCGACGATCAGCGGCAGCCCAGCGCGTTCGCTCAACCCGACGAGCAGCAGATAATAAACGACACCGACCACCACCATGTACCCAGCGATACCGGTACGCACGGATGGGCGCGCGAGGAATGATCCAAGCGCACTGCTCGGCCACAAGGGCGGCACCAGGAGAGCCGCGGCAGCGATGAGGTTGCTCAGGATTGTGAAGAAGCTGAAAAACCGGATCGTCAAGCGAACCGCCGCTGGTCCGCTGAGCCCCCGCACGAGCAGCCAGTATTGCAAACAGACGGCCGCGAGGGTGATCAGCCCCGCGAACACACGGTAGATCGCCTTACGACTAGCTGTCACCGCCGCTCCCCACCCCCTGCCACGCGACGCGACTATACGCTGGTTCAGAGGGCGCGACCGTGGCGCGACTAGATGCCCTGCGGGTTCCGGGCGTCGCGGCGACGATCGATCAGCCGAGCGTCCGACGATTCCTCATCGCGATTTGGATTGGCCCGCTCCTCGGCGGTACGTCCGCTGTCCTTGCGGACCTCCTTCGTCACGCCCTCGCCCGATGTCTCGCGCGCCGTCGGCGTTTTCTTCTTCCCGTCGGTCATAACTGCCTCCCAGGGCTTCGGCTTGGCTTTTCACGTTGCAGAACGTATTGAGGCGCTCCTCAGTTTCCAGCCGGACAACAAACCTCATGTCGCGCCGCCTCTCGCCCCCGCCAGTCCTTTCCCGCGCTGGTGAACTCCTGGCAAATTACGACGTCATGTTCTGCGACGTTTGGGGCGTCCTGCACGACGGACATCGCGCATTCGAGGCCGCCTGCGATGCGCTCCTGAAATTTCGCGCCAAGGGCGGAACCGTGATCCTCGTATCCAATGCCCCCGTGCCGGGAGAGCGCGTTGCAGCGATGCTGGATTCGCGCGCCGTACCGCGCGACGCCTACGATGGCATCGTGGCATCTGGAGAGATCGCGCTGCGCCACATCGCGGAGAAGGGTTACACACGCCTCCACTGCATCGGTCCCCAGCAGCGGGACGCAGCGACCTTCACCCGCCTCGCGGCCGCGCAGGCCAGCATCGACACCGCGGAAGCAATTCTGTGCACCGGCCTCAACGACGATATCAACGAGACAGCCGACGATTACCGCCCGCTGCTGGAGCGGGCGCGGGCCCGCAACATACCGTTCGTGTGCGCCAATCCCGATCTCGTGGTTGACGTCGGCGGCACCCAATACCTGTGCGCCGGCGCCATCGCAGATCTCTACGAGCGCATGGACGGCGAAGTGTTCTGGGCCGGCAAGCCGCACGCCAACGCCTACGATGCCGCCCACGCAGCTGCGGAAAACGCACGCGGAGAAACCGTCGATCGCAAACGCATCATCGCCGTAGGCGATAGCCTGCGCACCGACCTCAAAGGCGCCGAGGCGGCCAGCATTGACGCCATTTTCGTGGCCTCGGGCATTCACCGGGACGAAATGATGGGGAACGGCGTCTTGGACGCCGACAAGCTGGCCATTCTCTTTGCGCCCCCCGCTCCGCCAGCAATCGCGGTGATGGAACGCCTGACCTGGTAGGCCTGCGGAGCAAAGCCGTCATTGCGACTGCTCCGTACCAAGACTACACTTTCCCCGCTCACGTTGGGGGGAAAACAACATGCGCCGTATTTCATTCGCGATAATTGCCGCCGCACTTGCGTCGACCACAGCCGTCCGCGCCGACGACACCGGCTTTGCCTACAGCCACACCCTTCGCAAAGAAGGCGGCCGCTTGTGCATGGCCGACCATTACCACTCGGGCTCTGGCTCCGGGCGCACCAAAGCCGCCGCGCAGGCGGCTGCCGCCCGCTCCTGGGCCGACTTCACGAACTTCGAGTACGGCAGCGCCTGGGCTCGCTGGTCCGTGGCGCGCGGCAAATCGGTTCGCTACACGAAGGAAGCCAGCGGCTGGAGCGCCGACCTCGATGCCCGGCCATGCCGCGGCTGAACGCGATAAACTGAACGCTGCCAAGCTTCCAGCGACCGCGTTTACCGACCGGTTACCTTAACGGTCCATCCTCCTGGCAAGGGCGCCGGGCTGATCACTCTTCGGCCAACCGCCCAAAACTCACTGCCCCAAAAACAAGGGCCGCGCGCGGCGCGTTTCCCGTCTTCACGGGAACAGCCGTTCGCGTGCCCGTAGGGTATCTCCGAGTGAAGCGCCAGTTGGCCGCGTATGAAGGAATAAAGGCAATGTTCGCAACGTCACACGGATTTAAGCTGCGCACGTATCGTGCCGGGATCGCCGCGGCCGCGGCAATCGTCGCTACCGTCGCGCTCGCCCCTCGCGCTGACGCCGTAAGCCCGCAGGTGCGCTCGGCCTGCGCGAACGACTATCTCTCCAACTGCAGCGCCTTCAAGCCTGAGAGCCCGGAGACCCGCCGGTGCATGCGCGCCGTTGGATACCGCCTGTCCAAGGGTTGCATCTCCGCCCTCGTCGCCGCTGGCGAAGTTTCCAAAAGCGACATTGCACGCCGCCAGGCCAGCAACCGTCGCTGAATTCAGATCACGAGGGTACGACGCCAAGGGCCGCGTTCCGACGCGGCCCTTCTTGCATCAGGCCTCAATTAACAAGTCCGTAAGCCGACTCAGACCAGCCTCCACGGAAGCTCCACACAAGCTGCACAATGCTCCGTTAAGACCACCGGGTCAGACCCAAGCTCGAGCTAATAGATGACGCGCCTGTTGTATGATCTTGAAGATTACCTGGACGACGCCTCACGGGCCCCGGACATGCCCGGCTGGCTTAGCCGTTGCCTGTCCGCCATCAGCCGCACGGTTGGTGAGACCGGGGATCTGGTAGCGCGCCACCATTCCACCGCGAAGAACGCTTCTATCCGCCCTCTGCCTCAGCGCCCTATGTCGCGCGCCAGCCAGTAGCAGCCAGCCCCCCGACCTGCTAATGAGCGCTCCGGATTTAATTGACTGGAGCTACCATGAGCGACGCCGAAAGCACTGCGCGGGTCGAAACCGCCGCTCTCATCCGCCGCTATTACGACGCCTTCAACAGCGGCGATAGCGCGGGCATGATCGCCTGCCTCACCGAAGACGTGATCCATGACGTGAACCAGGGCGAGCGCCGCATGGGCCTCGACAAGTTCAAGGCGTTCAACGCCCGCATGGACCATCACTACAAGGAGAAGCTCGAGAACGTCACCGTGATGGTGAGCAAGGACGGCGCCCGCGCCGCCGCCGAGTTCAACGTCCATGGCGTTTACAAGGCGACCGACAGCGGCCTTCCCGAAGCCAAGGGCCAGACCTACATCCTGCCGGCTGGAACCTTCTTCGCCATCCGCGATGGCAAGATCGCTCGCGTCACCACGTACTACAACCTGACCGACTGGATCGCTCAGGTCTCGGGCTGACACGCCCGCACGCGACAAGGTAGAAGCGCAGATGCTCGTAAAGATGCTGAGGTGCAAACTGCACCGGGCAACTGTCACCGAATGCGACCTGCACTATCAGGGCTCGCTCAAGATCGATGCCGACCTCATCGCTGCCGCCGGCTTCCTGCCGAACGAGTACATTGAGGTCTACAACATCGACAACGGTGAGCGCTTCGCCACCTATGTCATCGAAGGGCCAGCCGGCAGCGGCGTCATCGGACTGAACGGCGCCGCCGCCCGTCGTGCCTGTCTCGGCGACCGCATCATTATCTGCGCGTACGCACAGTTCGATTTCGCCGAGGCCAAGACGCACAAGCCGACTGTTGTGCTGCTGGGCGAGCGCAACACGATTGAAGGCATCACGGACCGCCCAACCGCAGACCAGAAACGCTGAAGGGGTGCATCATGGCGATCGAGGTAAAATCCCTGACCGGCGATGAGATCCGCACCGTGCTCCCGGCGCTGGCGAAACTGCGCATCGTCGTCTTCCGCGATTGGCCCTACCTCTACGACGGCACGCTCGAATACGAGGAGAAATACCTCGCCAAGCTCGCGGCCGCGCCGGGTGCCGTCTGCATCATCGCCAAGGATGGCGACGATATCGTCGGCGCCTCCACCGCCGCCCCGATGATCGAGCACGCTGACGAGTTCGCCGAGCCGTTCGAGAAAGCCGGCTACGACCTCAAGGATATCTTCTACTGCGGAGAATCCGTGCTCTTGAAATCCCATCGCGGCCACGGACTCGGCCACGCGTTTTTCGATGGGCGCGAGGCACATGCCAGAAAGCTCGGAGGCTTCACGCACTCGACGTTCTGTCGCGTCGTCCGCCCCGACGACCACCCGCTGAAACCGAAGGACTACCTGCCGCTCGACGCATTCTGGAAAAAGCGCGGCTACGCCCCCGTTGAAGGGCTCATCGCCACCTACGACTGGAAAGACATCGACCAGCCGGGCGAAACCCCGCATCAGATGCAGTTCTGGATGAAGCCACTCGACATCCCCAAGTAAGGCCGTATGACACACCGCCAGACCGTCAAGGTTGCATCCGCTCAGTATCCCATCGACCAGCCCGCGACGCTCGACGCGTGGCGGGACAAGATCGTTCGCTGGGTTGCCGAGGGCGCGGCCACGGGTGCCGAAGTCCTGGTGTTCCCGGAGTATGCCGCTATCGAGCAGGCCGCGGCGCTCGGCGAGAAAGTCTATCGCGATCTCGATGCAACGCTTAGCGCTGTGGCCGACCTCGAAGCCAGTCGCGTGGCGCTGCACCAGGAACTCGCGGTCAAGCACGGCATTTTCATTCTGGTCGGCAGCGGACCGGCGCGCAAAGGCGCGGGGCGCTACGTCAACGCCGCGCAGCTCGTGACCCCGAAGGGCAACGTCGGCGTGCAGGACAAGCTGATCATGACGCCTTTCGAAACCGATTGGGGCATCACGGCCGGCGACGAAGCGCACGTGTTCGACACCGAGCTTGGGCTGGTCGGCATCAACATCTGCTACGACAGCGAGTTTCCGCTGCTCGCGCGTGCCATGGCGGAAGCCGGCGCTGAGCTGCTGCTGGTCCCCTCATGCACCGAGCGCATGTCAGGCTATCACCGCGTCCGCACCGGCTCTCGCGCCCGCGCGCTCGAAAACCAGATCGCAGCCGTCGTCAGCCCGACCGTCGGCGCAGCGCCCTGGTCTCCCGCGGTCGACTTCAATTCCGGCGCCGCCGGTATCTACGTTCCCGCCGAGCAGACGATCTCCGACACCGGCATTCTCGCACAAGGCGAGGTCAACGCCGCTCAGTGGGTAGCAGCCGAAATCGATCTCGGTCGGCTGCGCCACCTGCGCAACTCCGGCGAGATGCGCAACTACGTCGACTGGAGCAACCAGGCCGGCGCCACCAAGCTCGCCGACAAGGTGAAGCTCGTCACGCTGCAGTAGGCAGCGCGCTGTCATCCCCGGACGAAACCTGGGATGACGATGCTGCCACGACTGAGGGTCCTACTTCAGCGCCCATGTGATGGTCACGCTGGCCTCCAGCGTCTCCGTCCCGCGCTCGATTGGCACCGCGTCCGCCTTCATGGCCCGCGCAAACATCGGTCGCGGCGGCGCGGAAGCATCGCCTTCGACGATCGTCAGCACCTCGCCGACTTCCGCCCCGGCAGCAGCCGCGTAGAGATCCGCCCGGCGACGCGCGTTCGCAACCGCCTGCTTGCGCGCTTCATCGAGCGCCGTCTCGGCCTTGCTCACCTCGAAATTGAGGCCTGACGACTGGTTGGCACCGGCCGTCACAAGCCGGTCCAGAATGTCACCGACCTTCTCGAGGTCGCGCACCAGCACCTGCACCTCGTTCGTCACGGAGTAGCCGTCGATCTTTGGCGCCTGTCCCTCCGCCGGGCGCGTGTAGCGCGGCTCGACGCGGAACGACGACGTCTGGATGTCCTTGGGATCGATGCCGGCCGACTTGAGCTCACCGACGACCTTCTTCATCGCCTCCGAATTCGCTGTCAGCGCCTCGCGCGCGCTCGCCCCCTCGGCAGTGACGCCGGACGTAAGCCGCGCCTGATCCGGCTCCACGGCGACGCTGCCGGAGGCCGATACGGTGATGGTCCGCCGCGGCTTTTCGTCGTCGGCTTGTGCGGCAGGAACGGTTCCGAGCATCAAAATCCCCAGAGCAGCGAAGCGAAGCATAGTGAGAGAGCGCATTTTGCAGACCTTCGAGTTGCGGTTCGTACGAGCCTAATCTCATTTGGCGGACGTTTCGCGGCGAAATCGGAGGGTTTTGGAGGCGACCGTAAGTCTGCTATGAGGTGCGCCGCCCTGCTCGCGCACTCGCTGAGTCGCCCCGCAGCGGGCCCGTAGCTCAATGGTTAGAGCTGGCGGCTCATAACCGTCTGGTTCCAGGTTCGAATCCTGGCGGGCCCACCATTCTCATAACCTAACCCATTGATTGTGAAGCGGTGATCCGATCGAACGCGCCGCGAGCAATAACTTGTCGACATCCTCATAACTTGCTAGCCCATGCACCACTGAAGCATTGCATGTGTTTCGCCCCTAGAGCCTCTCGGGCGTGCGGCATCAGAAAATCCTCATAGGAAACGATTGTGACACTCGCCTCCGCCGCGTGCGGTCTTGACTTCGGCACCTCCAACAGCGCTATCGGCCATGCCGCGGAAGCTCACCCCTCACTGATCCCCCTGCAGGAAGGCCGCGTTTCCATTCCCACGGCCGTCTTCTTTAGCTTCGAGGACGCAAGCGTCACCTTCGGCCGCGACGCCGTCTCCCGCTACTTGCAGCGCGAGAATGGGCGCCTGATGCGGTCACTGAAATCAGTGCTCGGATCCTCGCTCATCAACGAGCAGACGCAGGTCGGGGCAAAGCGCCTCCGGTTCGACGAGATCGTCTCGCTGTTCCTCAGCTACGTGCGCAAAGCCGCCGACGAGCCTTCGTCCGTCGTCATGGGCCGGCCAGTGTTCTTCGTCGACGAGGACCCCGAGTCCGACAAAAGTGCGGAGGATCAACTCCGGCAGGCGGCGCGACAGGCAGGCTTCGAGCACATCGAATTCCAGTTCGAGCCCATCGCCGCCGCCCTCGATTACGAGCGGCAGGTGAACGCCGAGGAACTCACGTTCGTCGTCGACATCGGCGGCGGCACTTCGGACTTCTCCATTGTCCGTGTGTCACCGCATCGGCGGGGCAAGCCGGACCGCAAGTCCGACATTCTCGCCTATTCCGGCGTCCACATCGGCGGCACCGATTTCGACCGCCGCCTGGAACTCGATGCGGTTCTTCCCGCTCTTGGGCTTGGTGCCAAGCTCCGTCACAAGAACATGGAAACACCCTCGTGGTGGTACCAGGACCTTGCGACCTGGCAGCGTATCAACTTCCTCTACGACCAGAAGCTTTTCGCCGACATCCGCCAGGTACGCCGCGATATGTTCGAGCCGGAAAAGCTCGACCGGCTGCTTGAGGTTCTGGAGAACAGGAAGGGGCACGCGCTGTTGACTGCCGTCGAGGACGTCAAGATCGAGCTCTCCTCCGCCAAGCTCGTCGCGATGGATTTGCAGAAGCTCGCCGGGATCGAGCCGATAGACATCACACGTAAACAGTTCGAGCGCGCCATCGCAGACCAGATCGCCCGGATTGATACGACGATCAGAAGCACGCTCAGCCAGAGCAACGTATCGGCCGACGCCATCGGCGCGGTGTTTCTGACCGGCGGCTCGTCACGGATACCGGCGCTGCTTGCCAAGCTGCGAAAGACGTTCACCCAAGCCCGCATAGTCGAAGGCGACGCGTTCGGCTCCGTAGCCACGGGGCTCGCACTAGAGGCCCATACGCGCTTCGGTCCCAAGCACTGATCGCCATCATTCGCGGGCAGCCTCGTGCATAGGGCACCGCCCGCTGGCGGCCTCGGCACTCCTTCAAACTGCCAGAGCAAATTTGCGCCAAATCAATACGCAGCACCGCGGATGTCCGCATGCTGCCTGCCGATGTTGCGCCGGGATGCCTCGCAGTTCATGTTAGATTTGTTCAAACAACAACCGTCGTGGTGGCCTGGATCGTTGCCAGCCTCGCTGTCGAGTAGCGCGCCGAGTAGACGCACGAGCGCCAAGGTGCTGGTGGCATCCGCGCTTGTCATAATCACTGTTGCGACGGGCGGCTACCTCCTCTGGAGGAAGCTCGCGGTCCCGCGGCTCCCGGTTGGCATCGTCATGGCAAACGGCCGCACCGAAGCGGAGCGCGTCGACGTTGCCAGCAAGTTTCCCGGACGCCTGAAGCAGGTGCTCGTCAAGGAAGGCGACACGGTCACGGCGGGGCAGACGCTGGCGATCATGGATACCGCTGAGTACGAGGCTGAGCTCAACGACGCGCGCGCGACCAAACGACAGGCAGAACGCCAGCTCGACCAGGCCGTCGCCCTGATGGCGCAGCGCCACAGCGAACTCGATCTCGCCGTCGTCGAGCTGGAACGGGCGGAGAAGCTCGCCGCCAAGGGCTATACGCCCCGCCAGGTCGTCGATCAGCGTACCTCGGCGAAGATCACCGCCCAGGCCGCGGTCAACAGTGCCCAGGCGCAGATCGACCTCGCCAAGGCCAACATCGAATCGACGGCAGCGCGCATTGATCGCATTCAAACCTACATAAACGACAGCGTGCTGCTCGCGCCGCGATCGGGGCGTGTGCAGTACCGTCTGGCGCTGCCCGGCGAGGTGATGGCTGCAGGCGGCAAGGTGCTGACCCTGCTCGACGTGACCGACGTCTATATGACCGTGTTCCTGCCAACTCAGGACGCCGGAAGGCTGCCCATCGGTGCCGAGGCGCGCATCGTCTTCGATGCCGCCCCGCAATATGTCGTGCCAGCCTCCGTCTCGTTCGTCGCTACCGAGGCGCAGTTCACACCCAAGTACGTCGAGACGCGCAGCGAACGTGAGAAGCTGATGTTTCGCGTCAAGGTGCAGATCCCGCGCGAAGTGCTCGAGAAGTATGCCGCTTGGGTGAAAACCGGTGTCCCGGGCGTCTCCTATATCCGCGTGTCGCAGGATGCCGTATGGCCCGACTACCTGACCGTTAAGCTGCCCTAGCGATCGCGAGCCACCAGTATGCTTGGCAGTGTGCCTCCCGTCGCAGAGCTGTCCTCGGTGACACACCGCTACGGCCGCGTCGTGGCGCTCGACGATGTATCGCTGAGCATCCCAGCCGGAGGCATGGTCGGTCTCATCGGCCCCGACGGCGTTGGCAAGTCGACGGTGCAAGCGCTGATCGCCGGTGTGCGCACCATCCAGCAGGGCGCGGTGACGACAATCGGCGGCGACATGGCCGACCGGCGACATCGCGCCAGTGTGTGCGCGCGTATCGCCTATATGCCGCAAGGTCTGGGGCGCAACCTCTATCCGACGCTGTCGGTCGAGGAGAACGTCGATTTTTTCGCGCGTCTCTTCGGCCAGGGCGAGGCGGAGCGGCGCTGGCGCATCGGCGAGCTGCTCACCTCGACCGGCCTCGAAAACTTTGCTGGTCGCCCGGCCGGCAAGCTGTCGGGCGGCATGAAGCAGAAGCTCGCCCTATGCTGCGCGCTCATTCACGAACCGGATCTCCTCATCCTCGACGAGCCGACTACGGGCGTCGATCCCCTGTCACGGCAGCGCTTCTGGGAGCTGATCGACCGCATCCGCGAGCGGCGCGCCGGCATGAGCGTGCTCACCGCCACCGCCTACATGGAGGAGGCGCAGCGCTTCGGCTCGCTCATCGCCATGGATGCCGGCCGCGTCGTCGCCACCGGCACTGCCGAGGAGCTGATGCAGCGCACCGGCTGCGACACGCTAGAGGCTGCCTTCATCGAGCTGCTGCCCGAGGGCAGGCGCGTTGGCCGCCACAAGCTCGTCATCCCGCCGCGCCGGGCGCAAGAAGGCCCGCCAGCCATCGAGGCCCGCCACCTTACGATGCGCTTCGGCGATTTCACCGCCGTCGATGATGTGAACATCAGCATCGAGCAGGGCGAGATCTTCGGCTTCCTCGGCTCCAACGGCTGCGGCAAGACGACGACCATGAAGATGCTGACCGGGCTGCTGCCGCCGACGTCCGGAGAGGCATTCCTGTTCGGGCGCCCCGTCGATGCGCGCGATATCGAGACGCGCCGGCGCGTCGGCTACATGTCACAATCGTTCTCGCTCTACGCCGAACTGAGCGTCAGCCAGAACCTCGCCCTCCACGCGCGCCTGTTCCAGGTGCCGGCAGAGGAGGTCGAGGCACGCGTCGCCGAGATGCTCGCCCGCTTCGCGCTCCTCGACGTTGCCGATGCCATGCCCGAGTCTCTGTCGCTCGGTATGCGCCAACGGCTCCAGCTCGCGGTCGCGGTGATCCATCGCCCCGACATGCTCATCCTCGACGAGCCGACCTCGGGCGTCGACCCGATCGCCCGCGACAGCTTCTGGGAGCGGCTCGTCGAATTGTCACGCCAGGACGGCGTGACCATCTTCGTCTCGACGCACTTCATCAACGAGGCCGAGCGCTGCGACCGCGTCTCGCTGATGCATGCCGGACGCATCCTCGCCATCGACACGCCGGAGGCCCTGCGTCACAGCAAGAACGCGGCGACGCTCACCGACGCATTCATCGACTATCTCGAGGCCGCAGCCGGAGCCGATAGCGTACCGAGCGATGCCCCGCGCGATGCGACTGCCGGCGCCGACGCCGACCCGGTCTCGGACCCGCGCCCTCAGACGAAGGTGCGTCAGGCGATCGATCTGGCGAGGGCCCGCATCTGGGCCTTCGCGCGGCGCGAGGCGCTGGAGCTCGCGCGCGATCCCATCCGCATCGCCTTTGCGCTCGTGGGACCCTTGATCCTGCTCGTCACCATGGCCTACGGCATCTCCTTCGACCTCGAGAACGTTCGCTATGCGGTGCTCGATAATGACCGCTCGCAGGAAAGCGAGATCCTCCGCCAGGCGTTCTCGGCCTCCCGATACTTCAACGAGCGCCAGCCGCTTTACAGCGACACCGACATTGACGCACGCATGCGCGCAGGCGACATCAAGGTGGCCATCGGCGTGCCGCCCGACTTCGGCCGCAACCTGTTGCGCCAGAGAAGCCCGGAGGTCGGCGTGTGGCTCGACGGCGCCGACACTTTCCGCGCCGAGACGGCGCGCGGTTACGTGCAAGGCGTGCTCAACACCTACCTGCAGGACATGTCACGCCGCGAGTCCGGCACCGTGCCGGCGCTCTATCCCGCCAACATCGAGACGCGCTTCCGCTACAATCAGGCATTCCTCAGCATTTACGCCATCGCCCCCGGAGTGCTGATGATGCTGCTCATCATGTTCGGGACGATGCTCACGGCCCTCGGCGTGGTGCGCGAGAAGGAGATGGGCTCGATCACCAATCTCTACGCGGCACCCGTGAGCAAGCTCGAGTTCCTGCTCGGCAAGCAGCTTCCATATATCGTCATCGGCCTCGTCAGTTTCGTGCTCCTGACGGCGCTCATCATCTACGGCTTTCGCGTTCCGATCACGGGAAGCCACTTGGCCCTGGCGCTCGGCGCCGTGTTGTTCATCGGCGCCGCGACCGCCTTCGGCCTCGTCGTCTCGACGTTCGTCAAATCGCAGATCGCCGCCATTTTCGGCACCGCAATCATTGTCTCCATCCCGACCGTGAATTTCTCCGGGATGATGTACCCCGTGTCGACGCTCGACGGCGGCGCGCGCCTGACCGGAGAACTGTTCCCGGCGCTCTATTTCCAGCGCATCTCGACAGGCGTGTTCAATAAGGGGCTGGGCTTTTCGGAGCTGTACGCGAACCATTTGGTGCTGGCGCTGTTCTGCGTCGTTTTCCTGGGCGCCGCGGCCCTGTTGCTGCGCAAGCAAGAGCGCTAGCCGATGCGTATGCTGGAGCACGTCTATCGCCTGGGCATCAAGGAACTCTACAGCCTGAAGCGCGATCCCGTGATGATCTTCCTCATCCTCTATACGTTCACCTTTGCCATCTACACGGTGGCAACGGGCGTCAGGACCGAAGTTCGCAATGCCTCCATCGCCTTCGTCGACGAGGACGGCAGCGAGCTGTCGCGCAAGCTGCGCGATGCCTTCATGCGCCCCTATTTCAAGACCGCCGCATTGCTCGGCTCGACCGCCGACATCGACCGCGCAATGGACCAGGGCCGCTATACCTTCATCGTCGTAATACCCTCACGTTTCCAGGCCGACGTAACCGCCGGCCGCCAGCCGACCATTCAGCTCGATGTCGACGCCACCGCGATGACGCTGGCCGGCAACGGCACGAACTACATCGTGTCGATCCTGCAGGGCGAGCTTGCCGACTTCATCAGCCGCAGTGAGGGCGGCGCCACGCTGCCGATCAGCATTTCCGTGCGCTCGAAGTTCAATCCCAACCTCGAGTCGAGCTGGTTCATGTCGGTGATGCAGATCGTCGGCAACATCACGATGCTGTCGCTTGTCCTCACCGGCGCCGCCGTCATCCGTGAGCGCGAGCACGGCACCATCGAGCACCTCCTCGTCATGCCGGTAACGCCCGCCGAGATCATGCTGGCCAAAATCTGGGCCAATGGCCTGGTGATTTTAATCGCAACCCTGCTGTCACTCTGGCTGGTTGTGAATAAGCTTTTGGCGGTACCCATTCATGGCTCGGTGACTTTATTTGCCCTGGCCTCGGCGCTGTACCTGTTTTCGGTAACGTCGCTGGGCATTATGCTCGGCACCCTCACCCGTTCCATGGCACAGTTCGGCCTGCTGATTATTCCGGTGGTGGTGATTATGTATCTGCTGTCGGGCGGTACGACACCGCAGGAAAGTATGCCGGATGCGCTGCGCTGGATTATGCAGC
>JASBSU010000021.1 GCA_030148725.1 Hyphomicrobium sp. | reverse complement strand
CGCTGATAGAACTCGGCCACCGTCTGGCGCTCCAGCTCGTCGCATTTGTTGAGGAAGGTGAGGAGGAAGGCGAAGGCGATGTCGCCGGCGAAGATCTCGGCGTTCTGCGCCCAGGTGATCACCGTGCGCGGGCTCATCACCGTCGAGAGGTCGCCGTTCATGAAGGCGGCGCGGGTGAGGTCGGCCACCGTCACCATGCGCGCCACCGTGCGGCGCCCCTCCGGCGTGTCGTAGCCCGGGTTCTTGGCCAGCACGATGGCGGCTTCGACGTCGTGCTCCAGATAGTTCAGCGTCGTGACGATCGACCAGCGGTCCATCTGGCCTTGGTTGATCTGCTGGGTGCCGTGATAGAGGCCGGTCGTGTCGCCCAGACCGATGGTGTTGGTCGTCGAGAACAGCCGGAAATACGGGTTCGCGCGGATGACGCGGTTCTGGTCCAGCAGGGTCAGCTTGCCGCCGGCTCCCAGCACGCGCTGGATCACGAACATCACGTCAGGACGACCGGCGTCATACTCGTCGAACACCAGGGCCACGGGCCGCTGGATCGCCCAGGGCAGGATGCCCTCGCGGAATTCCGTCACCTGCTTGCCGTCCTTCAGGACGATGGCGTCCTTGCCGACGAGATCGATGCGGCTGACGTGGCTGTCGAGGTTGACGCGGATGCACGGCCAGTTGAGGCGAGCGGCGACCTGCTCGATATGGGTCGACTTGCCGGTGCCGTGGTAGCCCTGAACCATCACGCGGCGGTTGTGCTTGAAGCCGGCGAGGATGGCGAGCGTCACCTCGCGGTTGAAGAGATAGTCCGGATCCAGGTCCGGGACGTGGCCGTCCGGCTTGGAGTAGGCCGGAACCTCCAGATCTGAGTCGATGCCGAATACCTGGCGCACCGAGAGCTTCATGTCGGGAAGATTTGCCGGCTTGCCTTCGGCACCCGACTGGGTTTGCGCACGCATCTCGCGGTGTCCTCGGAGTGTGGGCGGGCGGATCGATCGGCGCGGCGGCAATGCCGATCGTCAGACGAGGCCCGCTTGCTTCAGAAAGTTATAGGCTTGAATGATCTCACGCAACTTTTCGCCCGAGCGTGCGTCGCCACCATTTGCGTCAGGATGGTAAACCTTTACCAGCTCCTTAAAGCGCGCCTTGATCTCGACCTTCGTCGCCTCCCCTGACAGGTTCAGCGTGGTGAGGCTTTTCTTTTCGAGGGGCTTCAGCTGGCGGCGGCTCTCGGGCGCCTGCTCACGCGCAGCCTTGGCTCGACGGGCGAAAAAGCCGTGCGGGTCCATCGTGCGGAAGCCCGGCGGGGCGGCCGCGGCGGCGTCCTTTGGCGAAGGGGTGCCGGGCGCCGAGGCGTTGACGCCGACCTTCCAGGTCGGGCGATGGCCGGTCAGGGCGTCCTTCTGGAAGTCCTGGACCTCGGCATCGTTCATGCCGTCGAAGTAATTGTAGGTCGCGTTGTACTGACGGACGTGCTCCAGGCAGAAGGCATAGTACAGGCCGTCCTTGCCGCGACCCTGGGGGGCACGGTGATCACCCAGAGCCTTGCAGCCCTTCCACTGGCACCGCGGATGCCGCGTCTCGCGCGCAGGCTCGGTGCGCGTCCGCTTGCTGCCGACGCGAATGCTGTCGAAGTATTTTGAGTCGAGCTTCATTGTACCGCGAAGTATGATCTGCGAAGCGCGCCCGCACAAGCAGATGGACCCTGCGAGCAACGGACTATTTTTTTCACAGGTCGATGAGGCTTCCCCTAATGAGCTTGCAGTCACGCATGCGCGAAAAGCTGATGGTCGCCCTCGAGCCGACGCGCCTCGACGTGGTCAATGAGTCGCACCTGCATGCCGGGCACGCGTCCTCGCCAGGGACGGGCGAGAGCCATTTCCGTGTACTGATCGTATCCAAGGCTTTCGAAGGCAAGTCGCGCGTGGAGCGACACCGCACCGTCAACGACCTACTGGCGGAGGAGCTGAAAGATGGGGTGCACGCGCTGGCGATCAAGGCGCTTACACCGGGCGAACAAGCGTCACAGCCCACGCCATAAGAAAATCTCGCCTCCACTTGCGTGAAGGCGAGATGGTCGTCCCGAGCTAGCTCAGTACGTTGGCCGTTAGTGCCAACGGTGCCAGCGGCGGTGATGATGGTGACGGTGGTGCTTGTAGTAGCGCTTCTTGTACCACCGATGCTTGTGCCACTTGCGATGACCGCGATAGTGGGCCTTTTCAACGACGCTGTTCTGCTCGCTGACGCTCGTCATCTTGCCAAGCACATTGCTTGAAACCGGCGCGGCCTGTGCGCTGCCAGCAATGACAAAGAGAGCGCCTGCAACGGCGGCGAGGGGGAGAAGTTTCTTCATAATAGCTCCTTTTCATCTGCCGCTGCCGCCGCCTTCTTTTGCTGCGGTCGACAACGAGCTTGGATCCTCCTGACGTGATCCACGCTGCAGACTTGCCCCCTCGACCTGAACCCAATCTGAACGGAAATTCGATCAGGGCGTCGATGCGCGACGCGCGGCGCGGGCTGACGTGACAGCCGCCGGACTTATGCGCAGAGCTGTGATTTTGTTGCGCGTTTTGCGTAATATCTCGAACCGATATCCGTAGAACGTGAAAACCTGGCCGGGCTCAGGGATGTTCTGCGCCTCATGTATGACGAGGCCGGCAAGCGTCGTCGCCTCCTCGTCAGGGAGATCCCAGCCCATGTGTCGATTGACGTCGCGGATCGCGACCGTTCCATCGACATTGACGGTGCCGTCGGCCTGTACACGGATCGCGGCCTCGTTGGTGTCGTGCTCGTCGGCGATCTGACCGACGATCTCCTCGAGGATGTCCTCGAGCGTGATGAGGCCCTGGACCTCGCCGTACTCGTCGACGACGAGCGCCATCTGCGCCTTGCGCTTCAAGAACGCGTTGAGCTGATCCTTCAGCTGCGTCGTATCGGGGACGAACCACGGCTCGACGCAAAAGCTCATGATGTCGAGCTTGCTCACGTCCCAGCCGGAGCGGCCGAGCGTTGAGAACAAATCCTTTGTGTGCAGCACGCCGACGATATTCTCGGGCTCGTCCTTCCAGATCGGCACACGCGTGTACTGACTGCGCAGCAATTCATCGACGATTTTCTGCGGCGGCTCGTCGGCGTCGATGGTCTCCATTTTCGTGCGGTGGACCATGATGTCGGCAACCTGCAGGTCACGCAGATCGAGCACCCCGCCGAGCATGTCGGCATCGTGCCGCGCGACGGAGCCCTCTTTCTTCTGCAGCTCGATGGTGCCGCGGATTTCCTCGTGAGCGGCAAGAATATTTGCCTCGTCGTCGAGCCTGCTCGGCGTCAGCTTCAAAAACCAGCGAACGATGTATTCGATGGTCACCGTGATCGGATTGAGCACGACGATGATCGTGCGCATGATCGGCGCAACGAACAGCGCCGCGCGATCGGAATAGGCCAGAGCGTAGGTCTTCGGCAGCACAGCCGCGAAGATGACGATGAGCAACGTCATCACCGCCGTCGCGTAAACGACGCCGACCTCTCCGACCAGGAGCACTGCGAGACCGGACGCGAGTGCAGAGGCGAGCACGTCGACCAGCGTGTTGCCGATGAGGATGGTGCCGATCATCTTCTCCGGCGTCTGGAGAATGCGGTTCACCAGTGCGGCTCTGGCATTGCCCTCCTGCTCGAGCGCGTGCATGCGAGCGCGCGAGGCAGCCGTGAGCGCCGTCTCGCTGCCGTTGAAGAACGCCGACAGCGCGATCAGCAGAATGATGAGCAGAATGATGATTGCGGTGACGAGCGACATCGGACCTGGTCCGCGCCTCCTTAGCAGTTGCCGACGCATCTCCGGCAGCAGCCGGAAACACGTTCTTAGCACATGCTGCACGAAGGATCGTTAGCAGAGCCTAAGCGGCTAAACCGCTGTCTCGGTGGCGAGGAAGGCGCGCGCCGTCTCGGCCGGAACGCCGTGGGCGACGAATGCCTCGCCGATCCCGCGCACGAGAATGAACGTCAGCTGGCCGTGGCGCACTTTCTTGTCCTGCGCCATCAGCCGCATCAGCGTCTCGATGTCGGGCTTGTCGCCCGGGATCTGGGCGATGCGCGTCGGCAGGCCGACGGCGGCAAAGTGCGCTGCCACACGCTCAGCAGCCGCTTCGTCGCAATGGCCGAGGGACGCCGAGAAACGAAACGCCTGACACATGCCGATGGCGATCGCCTCGCCGTGCAGAAGGCGGTCGGAATATCCGCACCAGGCTTCATAGGCGTGGCCGAATGTGTGGCCTAGGTTCAAAAGCGCGCGCTCGCCCTGTTCGGTCTCATCGCGGCCGACGATGCCGGCCTTGGCGCGCACGCTGGTTTCGACGGCGTTGATCAGCGGCCCGTGCTCGAGCGCGAAGATGCCCGGGTAGCTTTTCTCCAGCCACGCGAAAAACGGCGCGTCGCCGAGCAGGCCGTACTTGGCGACTTCGGCATAACCGGCGCGCAATTCGCGCTCTGGGAGAGTCTTGAGCGTATCCGTGTCGGCGAGCACGAGGCCTGGCTGATGGAAGGCACCGATCAGGTTCTTGCCTTGCGGGGTGTCGATGCCGGTCTTACCGCCGACCGAGCTGTCGACCTGCGCAAGAAGCGACGTCGGGATCTGCACGAAGCGAACGCCACGACGCAGGATCGCTGCCGCGAAGCCGGCAAGATCGCCGATGACGCCGCCGCCCAGCGCAACGACGAGATCGCCGCGCTCGAGGCCGAATTCGAGCAAGCGCTCGCACAGTGGCTCGAGCTCGCGGAAGCTCTTGGTTTTCTCGCCAGGCGGCAGCACGATCGAGCCGACATGGCGTCCGCCTTCATTCAGCGCCGCTTCGAGCGTCGCGAGGTGGAAGCTGGCGACGTTCCTGTCCGTCACGACGGCGCAACGCGCTGCGCCGAGGCGCTCGGAGATCAGGGACACGCTGCGGCCGAGCAAGCCGGGCCCGATCAACACATCATAGGCCCGGTCCCCGAGCGGTACGCGAACCTTGCGCACGTCATCCAGCTTTTCGGCAGCGGCCGTCATGGCGTCACCTCGTTGGAGGCCGGCAACGCATCGGCCAAGCGCTCGACGATCTCTGCAACGATGACCTCGTGGGGGACGTCGCGGCTTTCGACGGTGATGTCGGCCTCGGCGTAGACCGGATAGCGCGTCGCCATGAGGTTGCGGAGCACGGTCTCGGGATCTCCCGCCTTGAGCAAAGGACGATTGCCGCGCTTGCCGACGCGGCGGACGAGCAGATGCAGATCGGCGCGCAGCCAAACGGATATGCCGTTCTCGGACACCGCGGCGCGCGTTTCCTCGTTCATGAAAGCGCCGCCACCCGTCGCCAGCACCTGGGGACCGGAGCGCAGCAGCCGTGCGAGGACCTTGCGCTCACCCTCGCGGAAATAAGGCTCGCCGTGGTCAGAGAAGATGTCCTCGATGCTCTTGCCGGCGGCGCGCTCAATTTCCTCGTCGGCGTCGACGAAGGGCAGTCCGAGCCTCGACGCGAGGCGGCGGCCAATCGCCGACTTGCCGCATCCCATCAGTCCGACGAGCACGACCGAACGCCGCCCGAGGGCGGCGCGGATGTCTGGAATGGACGGCGCGTCTGACATTCTCTCCGTTCCCGGCTCATTTCCGGCTTCCGGCGGGGTCTTGGTGGCGCAGCCGAATCAGCGGATGGCTACGATCGTGTCAAGTGTCGCCACCCACAGGGCATTCTCGTTTCGGGCGCGGCCATAATTGCCCGTGCTGCCTGCGCCGCCTACTTTGGATCGTCTGAGAGTGCAAGTCATAATGGCGCCAACTTGCAGGGTGACCAAAGCTTTGGGGGATAGGGTCGCAAATGCCCAGCTTGTTCCGGTTTCTGTTCATCGTCGGCACAGCCGGCGCCATCATAACCGGCGCGCTGTACATTCTCGCCACTGAGTTCGAGCCGCAACCGCGGCCCGTGACCAAGCCCGTCCCCGGTGTCAAGGTTCGCACGGAGTGACGCGGCAAAGCCATGCGCAAGGACCGCCTCTCCGCTGCCCGCCTCGCAGGGGCCCTCGTGGCGACGGGCCTCTCAATCGGCGGGGCGGCAGCCCAGGACTGGAACCCGTTCGACCAGCTGAATAGCTCCGGCAGCAGGCAGCGGCCGGCCGAGCGCCCGCGAGACAGCCAGCCCGCCCCCCAGACCGACAGCGACGACATCGTGCGCCCCATGGGCGACTTGAGCGGCAGCGCGGTGGAGCGCGGAGACCTGACGCCCGTCATGGCGCCGGATGGCTCAGGGTTGCCCTACGAGCTGTGGCAGGGGCTCAATGTTGCGACGCTGGAGCAGCTGATCGCGGAGATCGAAATCCCGCCGCGCTCGCCGGCGCTGCACAAGCTGTGGCTGCGTCTCATCACCTCGAACATGCCGCCACCGGAGGGCGGGACGACCGATCAGCAGTTCCTCGCGCTGCGGCTGGAGATTTTGTACCGGTCGGGACTGCTGCAGGACGCTTCGCGGCTGCTCGCCAGCCAATCCGCATCCGACCCGATCGTCGCAATCTTGTCGGCGCGCAACGAGATCGGGCTCGGCGACAAGGATCGTGGCTGCGCATCTGCCAAGGCTGGCGGCGTGGCACCCAGCCAGATGCCGAAGCCGATCCGCATGGATGCGGCGCTCATCTCCGGATACTGCGCCGCCGTTGCAGGCGATGCGGCCGGGGCCGGACTTGCCGCCGAGATGGCGCGTGAGGAAGGCGTCAAAGACGGGCCTGGACTGGCGGCGCTCGACGCTTTTTCCGTTGGCGCCAAGCCGCAAACGGATGCCGATCACGCCGTCACGCTGATCGACTATCGACTGATCGTTGCCGCGGGAGGTGCTGTCGAAGGCAAGCATCTGCGCAAACATGCAACGCCGGCTTTGCTCGCCGCGCTGGCACTCGATATGGAGGCACCTCAAGCCGAGCGCCTCAGTGCCGCCGAGGCGGCCGCCGAAGTGAATGCGATCACGCCAGACCAGCTCGCCGATATTTATCGCGCGCAGGGAGCCGGTGAATCCGTGCTTTCGGACGCCGCAGGTTCGGATACGCCCGTGCGGCGCGCGAACCTCTTCAATGCTGCCGAGCACGAGCACACGCCGCAAAAGAAAGTGCGGCTGATCCGGGCATTTCTCGATGATGCGCATCGCGCCGGGTTCTATCTGACCGCGCTGCGCATGGTGGCGCCGGCATCGGATGGAATCGTCGCGGCGCCGGAGATCGGCTGGTACGCCGAAACCGGCATCGAAGTGGCGCTGGCGTCGGGCAACTACGCGAAGGCACGCGACTGGGTGCAGTTCGGAACGTCGGCCGGGCCTGGCGCGAACCTCGATCATTGGCTGGCTTTGATCGACATCGCGGAAGGCGCAAAGGGGCGCGAAAACGAATTGCAGGCCGTCGAGGATCTCGCCGTTCGCGGGCGCCTCGATGCGAACCTTCTGCACCGTCTGGCTACGGTTCTCGATGCGCTCGAGTACAACGTGCCGATCCCGCTCTGGGAAGCTGCCAGCAAGACGCCGCAGCCCGCAGGGGGACACCTGCCGGAAACGGGCGTGCTGACGGAATTGCAGGACGCGGCCAAAAAGCGCCAGTTCGGGCGCACCGTACTGCTTGCGATGAAGACGCTAGGTCCCAACGGCGCAGAAGGCGCGCACATGATCGCGCTCGGCGACTCCATCCGGGCACTGCGGCGCGCGGGCCTCGAGGACGACGCGCACAGCCTGGGTTTCGAAGCGCTGTTCGCTGGCTGGCCGCGGAGCATCAGTAACTGACACGAGCGGCGAGAAGCTTTGCAGCCGGCGGACGTTGCGCACGCTGATAGCCGGCGCTCGCGCCGGGCGCCCTTGGCGCCTTGCCGCTTCGCGGCGTTTGGTGAAGTAGCGCGGGCCTCGCCGATCGAAGCTTTGTGACGGTGCCGATTCACGCCCTCGCCGATAGACGCTCGGGCGATCGGAGCTTCACATAAAAACGCGACGCGCGTAGACGATGACGTCATGAGCGGCGCACAGCGGCACATCGATGCGTTCCTGGAGATGCTGAGCGTCGAACGCGGCGCGGCGGCGAACACCATCGAGGCGTATCGGCGCGATCTCGACCAGTTCCAGCAACATCTCGATGCGCACTCCCTCGCGCTCACGGCGGTGAAACCGGACGACGTTTCGGCCTGGCTGGCAGCGCTCTCGGAAGCGGGGCTCAGCCCATCCTCGCGGGCGCGGGCGCTATCGGCGGCGCGACAGCTCTACAAATTCCTGCTCGCAGAGGGGCACATCAGTGCCGACCCGACGCACGGTCACACAGGGCCGCGCAAAGGCCGCAGCCTGCCGAAAACGCTGAGCGTCGCGGAGGTCGACAAGCTGTTGCGGACGGCGGCAGAGCGCACGGAATGCGCGGACGGCATCGAGCGGTTTCGGGCGCTGCGCCTCCATTGCCTGGTCGAGATGCTGTATGCGACCGGCATGCGGGTCAGCGAACTCATCTCGCTGCCGCGCAGCGTGCTATCGGGCGATGCGCGCGTTCTCACCATCAAGGGCAAGGGCGGACGGGAGCGGCTCGTGCCTCTCAACCCATCGGCCCGGGCGGCACTCGACCGCTACCTGGCGCTCATCTCGGGCGAGGGGCGGGTGTCGACGAAATGGCTGTTCCCGTCGCGCAGCGTTGAGGGGCACCTGACGCGGCAGCGGCTCGGCCAGGACCTCAAGCAACTCGCCGCAGATGCGGGGCTCGACGAGACGCGGGTCAGCCCGCACGTGCTCCGCCATGCCTTCGCCAGTCACCTGCTTGACCGGGGGGCGGACCTGCGCTCCGTGCAGCAACTGCTTGGCCATGCGGACATTTCGACGACGGAGATCTATACGCACGTGCTGGAGGAGCGGTTGAAGAAGCTGGTCAACGACCATCACCCGCTGGCCAAGAAGCAGAGCGGGAGCGGAGGATCGGAGCGTTAAGCGCCCTGCCTCCGGTGCCTTGACAGACGGGAAAACCTAGCGCGAATGTCCGGCGACCCCCTGGATATCACGTGAGGACCCGCTTGGATCGCTCTCCCATCCGCACCTACCTCGATTTCGAAAAGCCGATCGCCGAGCTGGAAAGCAAGGTCGCCGAGCTGCGGGCGCTCGAGGGCGTGGACCAGCCGGTTTCGATCGCGGATGAAATCAAGAAGCTGGAGCAGAAGGCTCGGTCGGCGCTGGTCGACACCTATTCCAAGCTTACGCCGTGGCAGAAGACACAGGTGGCACGGCATCCCGAGCGGCCCCATTGCCTCGATTTTGTGCGGGCGCTGATCCAGGACTTCACGCCGCTGGCCGGCGACCGCTATTTCGCCGAGGACGAGGCCATCGTAGGCGGCGTCGGCCGTTTCCGCGGCCGCTCGGTCGTCGTCATCGGGCACGAGAAGGGCTCCGATACCGAAAGCCGCATCCGGCACAACTTCGGCATGGCGAAGCCTGAGGGCTACCGGAAGGCCGTGCGGCTCATGGAACTGGCCGAAAAGTTCAACCTACCGGTGATCACGCTCATCGATACGGCCGGTGCCTATCCGGGCGTCGGGGCCGAGGAGCGCGGCCAGGCGGAGGCCATCGCCCGGTCGACCGACTGCTGCCTCGCCATTGGCGTGCCGCTTATCTCTGTGGTGATCGGGGAAGGCGGGTCGGGCGGCGCCATCGCCATTGCCACCGCCAACCGCATCCTGATGCTGGAACATGCGATCTATACGGTCGCCTCGCCGGAAGCCGCCGCGTCCATCCTGTGGCGCGACTCAGCGAAGGCCATCGACGCCGCCACCAACATGAAGATCACGGCGCAGGACCTCGACCAGCTCGGCGTCATCGACGTCATCATCACCGAGCCGGTGGGCGGGGCGCATCGGGACCGCGAGTCGATCATGAAGGCAACCGGCGACGCGATTGCGCGGGCCCTGCAGGAATTCGACGGCAAGTCCGCCGCCGATATCCGGCGCCAGCGCCACGCCCGCTTCATGGAAATTGGCCAGTCTTTGTAATGGCTTAGGCCCGCGACGCTCGCTTGGGCGCGTCGCTGGCGTCAAATTCCGGTCCAATCTGACAGGTACTGATCGGCAACGCTGGAGCGGCGCGCCGCAAGCCGAATCGCGTTAGGACTTTCGTAACGCTAACGATTTGTTAAGGTTTGGAGATTGATGGTGGTCACCGTGCGCCAGGGGCACTGCGTATGCGTATGATCATCCTTGGCTCTGCTTTGAGAGCCCGACTTTGCGCCGCCTTCGCGGCGACTGCCGCTGCTTGCCTGCTCGCCGCCTGCGGCTCGAGCGCCCCCTCTCTGACACCCGCCGAGCAGCCTCTGAGCAAAGAGACGATGTCGATGCTTGGCCGCAAAGGCATGGACGCCGGCGCGCCAATCTTCGTGCGCATCTTCAAGGAAGAGTCCGAGCTGGAAGTCTGGAAGCAGCGCGACGACGGCCGCTTCTACCACTTCAAGACCTACCCGATCTGCAACTGGTCTGGAAACCTCGGGCCGAAAACGCAGCTGGGCGACAAGCAGGCTCCGGAAGGGTTCTATCGCGTCTCGAACTCGCAGATGAACCCGAACTCCGCTTACTACCTCGCCTTCAATCTCGGCTATCCGAACGCCTACGACCGTGCTTTGCAGCGGACGGGCGATGCGCTGATGGTGCACGGCAAGTGCAAGTCTGTCGGCTGCTACGCGATGACCGATGCGCTGATGGAAGAGATCTACATGCTGGCGCGCGAGTCGCTGCGCAGCGGCCAAGAAGCCTTTGAAGTCCATGCGTTTCCGTTCCGCATGACGGACGCCAACCTGGCACGTTTCGAGGGGAACCCGAACATGCCCTTCTGGAAGACGCTGAAGCAGGGCTACGAGTTCTTCGAGACCTATCGCCTGACGCCGACGGTGGCGGTGTGCGAGCGCCGCTACGTCGTGAACGTGAAGATGTCGCCGATGGATGCGTCGTCGATCCAGCCTGACGGCCGATGCCCGCGCTTCCAGCGTCCGCGCTTTGAGCCGTTCACGCCGCGTCCCTATGAGCAGCAGGTTGCCGAAGAGCGCGTCGTGGCGCCGGGACCGAAGACGCGGCAGTTCGCCAGTGCGGCTCCGCAGCAGCCGCAGGATGCAATCGCCGCCACGATCAACAACAGCTACCAGCCCGCGTATGGACTGGGCGCCCCGGTCGAGACCGGCAGCACTGCGGCGCCTGCCATGGGCTTCTCCCAGTAGTGGGGACGGCCTGCAACAGCGTCGCAGCGTGCGGTCCTGCTGAAGGATTGCATCCCTCGGCGCCTATCGGCATGGTGCGCCGATGACAGCTCGCAAACGCCGCTGGCCTTCTGTGCTGGCAGTTGGCGCCATTCTCATCGCAGGCCTGACAGCCGCTGGTTTCTTCTTCTGGCCACAGATCTACGGTCTCATCGAAGATGAGATGATCTACCGGCAAAAGGCGGCCAACTGGAAAGCATACGAGGCTGGAAAGACGCTGGCAGGGACACCTGACCTGAGCGACCTATCAGCGCGCCTCGCACGCCAGAACATGAAACTCGGCGATGCGATTTTCATGCGCGTTTTCAAGCGCGAGTTCGAGCTGGAGATGTGGGTCAAGCAGGGCAATCGCTTCGAGCTTTTCGCCACGTATCCGATCTGCATGTGGTCGGGACGTCTCGGCCCCAAATTGAAGCAGGGCGACAAGCAAGCGCCTGAAGGCTTCTACAGCGTTGATTCCTCTGCACTCAATCCGAACAGCCAATATCGACGCTCGTTCAATCTCGGATTTCCGAACGCGTTCGACAGCGCACATGGTCGCACCGGGTCGCTGCTTATGGTGCACGGCGACTGCCGCTCGATCGGCTGCTACGCAATGACCCATGGTGTTATTGATGAAATTTGGTCGCTATTGACCTCGGCTTTGGCAGCTGGTCAAAAGCGGGTCCAGGTACAGGTTTTCCCGTTCCGCATGTCGGAGACAAATATGTCGCTGCATGCGGGGAACCCGAACATCGGGTTCTGGCGACAGCTGCGGGCAGGGCACGACGCCTTCGAGCGTGATCGTGTTCCACCGATCGTGAGCGTCTGCGATGGGCGCTACACAATTCGGCCTGCTACCGGGGATAGCGATGGCAGTACGCCCATAGCGGTTAGCTGCCCTGCGACTTGAGTCGCAGTTGACAGTCGCTGCTCTTTTTTTCAACTGCCGAACCCATGCCAGCACGAGAAAGTAAGAGAGTTCAACATGCTGACACGTTCCGTAACAATTCGAGCCAAGTGCCCGTCAAATAGTTGCACTGGCACGACCCATGCAGAAACCGCTGCATGAGGAATCTGATCACTCACATCGGGCGCACTGCTCTTACCGTGTGCGCAGCCGCCGCCGTCCTGGCAAATGTAGGGACCGCGTCAGCACTCTCGCTGGATATCAAGGACATCACCGACCTGCGCATGGAGCGCAAGAAGGCGAACGCCTCTGGCAAACTTCCACTTCCGGGCACGCCTGATCTCGATCGCCTAGGAGAACGCCTCGCAGAGCAAGGGGTTGCACCGGACGCCTCGCTTTTCATTCGCGTGTTCAAGGCCGAATCCGAAATGGAGGTCTGGGCGGGCGACGAGCACGGCAACTACTCGCTCTTTGCGACATACCCCATCTGCTACTGGTCCGGCACACTCGGTCCGAAGCAGAAGGAAGGCGACAAGCAGGCGCCTGAAGGCTTCTACACGATCACCATGGAGCAGAGCCTCCACAAGGGGGCGCGGTGGTCGAAGTCGCTGAATGTCGGCTATCCCAACGCCTTCGACAAAGTGAACATGCGCTCGGGGTCGTACATCCTGATCCACGGCGGATGCGCATCGGTCGGATGCTTCGCGATGACCAACAAGGTCAGCCAGGAAGTCTACAAGCTGGCGACGGAAGCCCTCGATTCGGGACAGTCGAACATCCCGATACACGTGTTCCCGTTCCGCATGACCGAAGGGAACCTCGCGAAATACGATGCCCCGCAATGGCGCAGCTTCTGGGCGAACCTCAAGGAAGGCTACGATCTCTTCGAGCGCACGCATCGTCCGCCCCGCGTCAGCGTGTGTGGTCCGCGTTATAACTTCAGCCCCGCCAGTCGCATGGAGGCCGCCAACCCTGGTCCCATCGATGTGTGCGCCGAGACGGCACAGGTGATCGCGGATCTCGGACGCATCAACAAGCGCGTCGCCGAACAGCCAGAGCCGAAGACAGAAACCGCCGAGATCAAGACGGCGTCGCTGGCCGGTCCAGCCTCGTATCTGGGGGGCCCTGCTACGGCTGCGATCATCGGCAACAGGCTCGGCGAGAACTTCGAGCAGCAGCTGGCACCTCGCACACCGCGTGCAGGCCTCAGCGAGACGCTGACGCGTCAGCTCCCGTGCTCGCTCGCGATGCCGAGCTGCCGGCGCTATGCCGCCCTGCGCGAGCAGGTTGCGCACAAGGTGTCGCTCAAGCTCGAGGAGCCGGAGCGCGAGAAGGCACGCGCGCCGAAAAAGAAGAAGACGGCGAAGAAGAAGCGCCGGAACCGCGAGTACACCGAGGAGCGGGGGCACAGGTCCTACCGGTCCTATCGCTCCTCGCGCTACATCGAGTGACGCAGCGCTAGCCGCTCTACGTCGAGATCGATGAGAGAGACAAGAGGGCTCGGAAGCCGCAGGCGGCTCCGGGCCCTCTTACTTGCGGTCCATTCCGGCACCGTGGCATACACGCTTGGAACAAGCGCCATCAGCGGGTCATCGATATGTCGCGCCAATTTCTCAGGTCGATCGAACGCCTCACGGAAGCGGCTATCTTCGCCAGCCGGTGGATACTGGCGCCGTTCTATCTCGGCCTCGCGTTCTCGCTCTTCGTGTTGCTGATCAAGTTCCTGTTCGAGCTGGTCCATATCGCCCAGATGGCGTTCACGGCCACGGAATCGCAGGTCATCTTGGGTCTTCTGGCGCTCGTCGATCTGGCGCTCACAGGCTCGCTGATCGTGATCGTGATCTTCTCGGGGTATGAGAACTTCGTTTCGAAGATCGATCACAGTCGTCACCGCGACTGGCCCGAATGGATGGGCACGATCGACTTCACGGCGCTGAAGATCAAGCTGCTCGGCTCAATCGTCGCCATCTCGGCGATCCAGCTGCTGAAGCAGTTCATGTCGCTCAACACGGTGTCGGATCGCGACCTCTTCTGGCTGGTCATCATCCACGTCGTGTTCGTTGCCTCCAGTGTGCTGCTGGCACTCTCGGACCGCATCGCGGCCAGTGGGCATGGACCGTCCGAGCCGACGCATGCCACGCCGGCACCCACGCAGAGTGGTAGCAAGAAGCACACCTAGCACCTGGGCGGTGCCATGAGCCGCATCGTCATCGTCGGCGGCTACGGCGCGTTCGGCTCGCACATCGCCGAGCGGCTGGCGCGCGATCATGGCGTGACGCTGGTCATTGCCGGGCGTTCGCTGGCGAAGGCTCGCGCATATGCAGCAAAGCTAGCGGCAATGGGTGCGCAGGCGGACGTCGAAGCGGCTGTGCTCGATTCGACGAGTGCACGCAGCGACGACGTTCGGGCGCTTCGCTGCCGCGTTCTGATCAATGCGTCGGGGCCGTTCCAGGCGCAGGATTACTCGCTGGCGCGTGCCTCTATCGATGCCGGCTGTCACTACATCGACCTTGCCGACGCGCGCGCGTTCGTGACCGGCATTGGAGCGCTGGATGCAACGGCGCGCGAGGCTGGCGTCAGCGTCATCAGCGGTGCCAGCTCCGTACCCGGCGTATCGTCGGCTGCGGTTCGCGCGCTGAGCGACGATCTCGTCGCGCTCGAAGACATCCGCATCGGCATTTCGCCCGGCAACAGCTTCGATCCCGGCACGGCAACTGCGGCATCGATCATCGGCGCAGCGGGCCGCCCATTCGCGACGCTGCAAGACGGGCGCGCGGCCACCGCGCATGGCTGGCAGCAGCTGCACCGCTACCGCTTTCCCGAGATCGGCGCGCGGTGGATGAGCGATGTCGACGTCCCGGACCTCGCCTTGCTTCCCGCGAACTATCCTGAACTCAAGACTGTGCGCTTCACGGCAGGGCTCGAGGTGGGGCTGTTCCATCTCGGACTGTGGGGCATCTCGTGGCTGAGGCGTGCCGGGCTCATTCGCGACGCTAGCCCGCTCGCGGCACCGATGCTGGCCATGAAGCGCCGCCTCGGGTTCCTCGGATCGGATACCGGCGGCATGTTCGTTACGGTGACCGGACGGGACCCATATGGCCTCCGGCAGACACGCACCTGGCACCTCATCGCGCGGCGCGGGCACGGCCCTTACGTGCCGGGAATCGCCGCCACGATCCTCGCGCGGCGTCTCCTGGCCGGCAATGGGCCGGCTGCAGGGGCCCGGCCGTGCTTTCAGCTTTTCCCGCTCAGCGCGTTCGAAGCCGAGGTTGCCGACCTCGACATCACGTGCTCGCGGGTCGATGAGGGCTGAAATATTTCGGCCGCGTCCCAACATAAGGTCGACGCTTCGCAACCTCCGAGGTCGCTATGTCATTCACGTCCACCGCGCCACTCACGTCGATGGAGCCACAGCTCACCCCGCGCCCCATCGATCCGGGCGTTCGGATCGGGCACGCGCATCTGAAGGTCGCTGACCTCGACCGCGCGCTGGCGTTCTACTGCGGCGTGCTGGGCTTCGAGCTGATGCAGCGCTATGGCCGCGAGGCGGCGTTCGTGTCAGCGGGCGGCTATCACCACCACCTCGGGCTCAACACCTGGGAGAGCAAGGGCGGTTCTCCGCCACCGCGCGGCACGACGGGCCTGTTTCACGTGGCGCTGCTCTACCCCACGCGGGCGGCGTTGGCGGATGCGCTGCGGCGGCTCGTGGAGGCTGGCGTGCCGCTCGACGGGGCCAGCGACCACGGCGTCAGCGAGGCGCTCTATCTGCGCGATCCGGACGGCAACGGGCTGGAGCTCTATCGAGACCGCGATCCGAAGGACTGGCCGCGAGGCGCAGACGGCAGGCTAGTGATGGACACGCGTGCGCTCGACCTCGACGCGCTGCTGCGAGAGGCGGGCCGCGGCTAGTCTCCGAGGCGGCGGAGCGCGCTTGCGACCAGACGGGCCGGCGTACGCGCGCCTAAATCGAAACAGAGGATTGTGGAATGCCGAGCGTGGCGGAGGACGCTGGCCGGCAAGGATGCGCGAGCTAAATCACTTTAGCTGCGCACGCCATGCTGTTGATATTGCTACCTTAATCTGTCTTGCCGTGGCAGTGCTTGTACTTCTTGCCGGAGCCGCACGGGCACAGCTCGTTGCGCGAGATGCGGCCCCAGGTGGCCGGATCGGCGGGGTTGCGGTCCGTCGTGCTCTTACGGGTCTGTAGCGGCGGACGGCGGTCTGCCACCATCGGCGCCGGGCCACGTGCCTCGGCAGCAATCGCCGCGTCGGCCAGAGCCAGCTCGTCGAGACCGGAGAAGGGATCGACGTGGTGGGCGTGCATCTCCGGCAGCTCGACAGGCTGCAGGCCGCCGGGCTGCGCCTCGGGGGACGCCAGCTCGATGTGCATGAGCTGGCCGGTCGTCGCCTCGCGCAGGTTGCCGAGCATCGCCTCGAACAGAACGAAGGCCTCGCTTTTGTATTCGTTGAGAGGATCGCGCTGGCCATAGGCGCGGAAGCCGATGACCTGACGCAGGTGCTCCAGCGTGACGAGATGCTCGCGCCAGAGATGGTCGAGCGTCTGCAGCAGCACCATCTTCTCGATCTGGCGGAAGTTGGCCGGGCCGATCTCCTGCTCCTTGCGGGCGGCCTTTTCGTCGACCTCCTTCAGGATGCGCTCGGCGATCTCCTTGTCGGCGATGCCTTCCTCGTTGGCCCAATCGGTAATCGGAAGGTCGATGCCGAAGACGCCGTTGATGGCCTCCTGGAGAGCCTTGGTGTTCCACTGCTCAGCGTACGCCGTCTCGGGAATGTTCTGGCGCACCAGCTCTTCGACGAGCTGGTGGCGCATGTCCTTGACGGTTTCGGAGACATCCTCCTCGGCCATGATGTCGAGCCGCTGCTCGAAGATGACCTTGCGCTGGTCATTCATCACGTCGTCGTACTTGAGGATCTGTTTGCGGATGTCGAAGTTGCGCGCCTCGACCTTCTTCTGGGCCATCTCGAGGGACTTGTTCATCCACGGATGGGTGATGGCCTCGCCTTCCTGGAGGCCGAGTGTCTTCAGGACGCTGTCCATTCGGTTGGAGCCGAAGATCCGCATCAGGTCGTCGTCGAGCGCGAGGTAGAACTTCGAGCGGCCCGGGTCGCCCTGACGACCGGAGCGGCCGCGCAGCTGGTTGTCGATGCGGCGGCTTTCGTGGCGTTCGGTCGCGAGCACGTAGAGGCCGCCGGCGGCGAGCGCCTGCTTTTTGTGCTCAGCAACCTCGGCCTGCAACTGGCGACGCATCTTGTCGACGTCGGCTTCGGCTGGCTCGCGGCCCGCTTCTTTTTCAGCGGCGAGCCATTCCTTGACGCGCGCCTCCGCATTGCCGCCGAGCTGAATGTCTGTGCCGCGGCCGGCCATGTTGGTGGCGATGGTGACGGCGCCCGGCACGCCGGCCTGGGCGACGATGCCGGCTTCCTGCTCGTGGTAGCGGGCGTTCAGAACCTGATGGGGGACGGCGTCGCCGCTGCCCTTCGCCGAGCCGAGCTCGACCAGATAACCACCGATGTCGGTGAGATAATCCTTCAGCTCCTGCTCTTTCGGAGACTTGAGCTTTTCGGCCTGCGCGAGCGCATTGCGGCCGAGACCGAGGATGTACTTCTTGTCCTTCAGAAGCTCGGAGAGCTGCTCGGACTTCTCGATCGAGACGGTGCCGACGAGGATCGGCTGGCCGCGGCGATAGCAGTCGGCGATCGTCTGCACGATGGCGGCGTACTTCTCCTGCGCCGTTCGATAGATCTCGTCGTCCTCGTCGACGCGCGAGACGGCGAGGTTGGTCGGGATCTCGACGACGTCGAGGCCGTAGATGTCGAGGAACTCGCTCGCTTCTGTAGAAGCGGTGCCGGTCATGCCGGCGAGCTTCTTATAAAGCCGGAAGTAGTTCTGGAAGGTGATGGAGGCCAGCGTCTGGTTCTCAGGCTGGATTTCCACGTTCTCCTTGGCTTCCAGCGCCTGATGCAGACCTTCCGAGTAGCGGCGGCCCGGCATCATGCGGCCGGTGAACTCGTCGATGATGACGACCTGGCCGCCCTTCACGATGTAGTCGCGGTCGCGCTGGAACAGCTTGTGCGCCTTGAGCGCCGAGTTGATGTGATGAACCAGCGAGACGTTCTCGATGTCGTAGAGCGAGCCCTTCATCAGGCCCTTCTCGGCGAGCTGCGCTTCAACGCGCTCGTTGCCCTGCTCGGTCAGCGAAACTTGGCGCTGCTTCTCGTCGAGCTCGAAATCCTCGGGCTGGAGGGTCGGGATGATGTCGTCGACGGCCTGGTAGAGGTCAGCGCGATCCTCGAGCGGACCCGAGATGATGAGCGGCGTGCGGGCCTCGTCGATGAGGATCGAGTCCACCTCGTCCACGATGGCGAAGGAGTGAGGGCGCTGGACCATCTCCTCCTTGTCCATCTTCATGTTGTCGCGCAGGTAGTCGAAGCCCAGCTCGTTGTTGGTGGCGTAGGTGACGTCGCACGCATACGCCAACTTGCGCTCCTCGTCGTCGAGGCCGTGCACGATGATGCCGACCGTGAGGCCGAGGAACTTGTAGATCGCGCTCATCCATTCGGCGTCGCGCTGTGCGAGGTAGTCGTTGACGGTGACGACGTGCACGCCCTTGCTGGCGAGCGCATTGAGGTAGACAGGCAGGGTGGCGACGAGCGTCTTGCCCTCGCCGGTCTGCATCTCCACGATCGCGCCGTGGACGAGGGCCACGCCCGCGAGCAGCTGCACGTCATCGTGCCGCATGCCGAGCCGCCGTC
>JASBSU010000014.1 GCA_030148725.1 Hyphomicrobium sp. | reverse complement strand
GCTAAGCGGCGCTCCGCTCGTAGGTCCTCAGCACGTCATCGACGCCGCCATAGGCAGCAACCGTGCCGTTGCGGAGGTAGAGGGCTTTGTTGCACCACTGCCGGATAACCTCGGATGAGTGCGAGGCCAGAACGAGAATCTGCGCCCGCTGCACAAAGGCTGCGACGCGCGCCTTGGCTTTCTCCATGAAGTGTGCATCGCCAGCGAGGATCCACTCGTCGAGCAGCAGGATCTCCGGACGCACGGCAGTCGCCACCCCGAACGCCAACCGCATTTGCATGCCCGATGAGTAAGTGCGTACGGGAAGATCGAGATAGGGGCCGAGTTCTGTGAACGCGATGATCTCGGGGATCAACGCCTCCATTTCATTGGGCTTGAGGCCCATGTACATGCCGCGCACTCTCAGGTTCTCGCGACCAGTGAGGTCGACATCAAAACCGAGGTTCACGTTCAACAGCGGCACGGTTGCCCCAGTAATCGATACCCGACCTTCATCCGGCTCGTAAATTCCTGCGAGCACGCGCAGCAGTGTCGATTTTCCCGCGCCATTCCCCCCGACGAGACCGACCCGGTCGCCCTGCGACACCTCGATGCTCACGCCGGAAAGCGCCTGAACGATCGGCGCTGCGCGCGCCTCCTTGAGGATCAACCCGCCCGTCGCCGTCGAAACCAGCGACTTCTTCAACGACATATGACCCATGTGCAGGATGGGAAATCGTACGTAGACGTTCTCGAGTGAAATGTGCGCCAAGAGACCCCCTGCAGCGCTTAGACCCAGTACACGATGCGCCGGCGCGCACGAACGAACAGCCGAAATGCGAGCAAGCTTCCGAGCACCAGCGTCCCCAGCGCCGAAAGAACGAAGACCCACTGCGGAGCGTGCCCGAGCAACGGCGCCCTGATGAGCTCGATGTAGGCTGCAAAAGGATTGAGCCCGACGAGCAGCGGATTGACGTTGTGATCCTTGAAATTCCACATCACCGGCGTGAGGAAGAACGCCATCTGCATCAGCGAAGCGACAATCGGCGCGATATCGCGGAACCGTGCGCACAGGATTGCGACGACGAGTGCGATCCAAACGAGGTTGAGCGTCACCAGCACGAACCCCGGGATCACGAGAAGGTTCGCCCAGCCGAACTGAGGCTGGAACCACAGAAACACCACGAGATAGATCGGGATATTGTGTGCAAAGACGATCACGTTCCGCCAGACGACCTGAAACAGAACAGCCAGCCGAGGCAGCCGTATCTGCTTTATCGTGTCCCCGGCCGCCACAAAGGTATTTGAGCTGTCGATGATGGTGCCGCTGATGAAGCTCCAGGTCGTGATGCCGACCGCGAGGTAGGGCAGGTAGCTATTGATGTCCAACTTGAAAAGCGTGGCATAGAGCGGCCCCAATCCCACGATGAAGGCCGCTGTCGTAAGCGTTAGCCAGAACGGTCCGAGCATCGAACCGCGGTAGCGCTGGCGAATATCGTTCCAGCTCAGTGCCGACCAAAACCAGGTGAGCCGTATGGACTCGGCGAGGTCATCGGCAGCCATTTGCATCTGCGACGGTGCTGCGAATCTGTATTGCATAGCACCTCATCGTCCCCACGCCGGACTCTCGTAAAGTTCGGCTTCACCGAGAACGCCGCTTATAGGGGCGTCAATTATCGGTGTCGACCACACCACCCAGCTTCAATGATCCAACATGAGGAAAACAATATAAACCTGCAAAAAACGATAGGTCACAAATCCAAACACTATCGTTTTCGATATATCCCTTCCCACACACGGCGAGCGATTACTCGGCAACCTGTCGATCGTGGCCTGACGCAGATCCATCGAGACACCCCATGACGGAAGACAGCAGCTTTGAGATCTTCTTGGTGGCAACACCGGGCTTGGAGGGCCCGTTGTGCGCTGAGGCGCGCGCAAAGGGATTCAAAGCTAAGACCGTCCCGGGGGGCGTCGTACTGAAAGGCGGATGGCCTGACGTCTGGCGCGCCAACCTCGAGCTGCGCGGTCCGACACGCATCATGGCGCGCATCGATACATTTCGCGCCCAGCACCTGTCGCAACTTGACAAGCGCGCACGACGCGTCCCCTGGGCGAGCGTGCTTCGCCCGAACGTGCCGTTTCGCGTCGACGCTACGTGCAGGACATCGAAGATCTATCACTCGGGCGCCGCAGCCGAGCGCATTGAGCGCGCGATTGTCGAAGAGATCGGAGCAAAACCTTCGCCGGAAGCGGACGTCTGCATCAAAGCGCGGATCGAGGACGATGTCTGCACTATCAGCGTTGATACGTCGGGAGAGCTCCTCCACAAGCGCGGCCACAAGCAGGCCGTCGCCAAGGCACCGATGCGCGAAACAATGGCGTCGCTGTTTCTGCGTCAGTGCGGGTTTGACGGCACCGAGCCAGTGCTCGATCCGATGTGCGGTTCCGGCACTTTCGTGATCGAAGCGGCGGAAATTGCCTCCGGCCTCAAGCCCGGACGCTCCCGTCACTTTGCGTTCGAGCAGCTTGCGACGTTCGATCCCGCCGCTTGGGCACACATGCGCGAAGAAGCGACCGCTGCGACGCCAACAGTCCGCTTCTATGGAAGCGACGCCGATCCGGGTGCGATACGCATGAGCCGCGCCAATGCGGAACGGGCGGGTGTCGCTGCGATCACTGAATTTCGGGAATGCGCTGTCGAAGATGTGACGGCGCCCGAGGGTCCTCCCGGCATCGTCATCATCAACCCACCCTATGGTGATCGCATCGGCGACAAGGGCGGGTTGCGATCACTCTATCGCGCCATCGGCCATACCCTCATGACGCGCTTCACGGGCTGGCGCGTCGGCATCATCACCAACGAGCCATCGCTCGCCGAGGCGACGGGGCTTCCATTTTCGCTCACCGCGCCCCCGGTCTCGCACGGCGGACTGAAGGTGACACTATACCGGACTGCCGCGCTGCCTTGATGGGCGCGCGTCATCAGGCACACCCCATCGACGCCTTCCCTTATTGCTTGGCGCGGTACCCGAGCCCCCGCACCGTCTCGATGCGCTCCTTGCCGATCTTGGCACGCAGATTGTGGATGTGAACTTCATCCGCGTTGCTTTCGACCTCCTCCTGCCAGCCGTAGAGCACGGCCTCCAACTCAGGCTTCGAGTGGATCACACCTGGCCGCTCCACCAGTTTGAGCAGCAGCGCGAACTCTCGGCGCGACAGATTGATAGCGGTTTCGCCCTCGTTGACCGCCCGCCGCTCAGGATCGAGCACCAGCCCCTGCCATGAGATCGTCGCGGTAGCGCGCCCCACAGCGCGACGGCGCAGCGCGCGCAGCCGCGCCGCCAGTTCGTCGAGATCGAAGGGCTTGCCCATGTAGTCGTCTGCGCCATCATCGAGGCCACGCACGCGATCGCTCACCGCATCGCGCGCGGTGAGCAGAAGCACTGGCACCGGGTTGTCGCGCTGGCGCAGTTGCCGCAATACGTCGAAGCCTGACCCGTCGGGAAGCATGATGTCGAGAACGACACCGTCGAATGTCGTCGTCTCCAGCGCCGCCAGAGCCTCCGCGCACGTTTCCACAGCCTCCGCCGTGAAACCGTGAAGCCCGAGGCCGACCGTCAGGCCGCTGCGCAGCACCGCATCATCCTCAACCACCAAGATGCGCATCGCGCTCCCTTCTGATTCCGCGGCCGACGAGCATCCGAGCTAGCCGCCGCACTCATTCAGCCAAACTGTCGCGGGCAAGGCAACCCGGCGCGAGCCCTCGCTTAAGCCTGCCTTAATATCGAACGCTACGTTGCCCGCCAGTCTGAGGCCGACGCACGCTCGGCTCGAGTTCGGGGGAATCACCAATGTTGACGTTGCGCGCAACTGTCGCTGGCCTGTCCATGGCGTTCGTATTATCAGGCTGCGCGTCGACAGACCTCGCGTGGCTCGGCCTGCCTTACGACGCAACCGACGTCGATCGCCGAAATTACGCGGCCCTGAAAGCCGAGCGTTTCCCGCTCGACGCGGTCGATCTGGCACGTCTCGATCCGCGCTATCGCCGCCAGGAAGTGACATACGCGACGTCCGAAGCACCCGGCACCATCGTCGTCGATACGAGCGCCCGATACCTCTATCTCGTAACCGCCAACGGCCGCGCCATGCGATATGGCATTGAGGTTGGTCGGGAAGGCTTCGGCTGGAGCGGCTCGGCCACCATAGCGCGCAAGGCCGAATGGCCGAAATGGACCCCACCCGCGGAAATGGTCGCGCGCGATCCCCGCACGAAGCCGTTTGCAAACGGAATGCCCGGCGGTCCCGAAAATCCGCTCGGCGCCCGCGCGCTGTACCTCTATCAGAACGGCCGCGACACGCTTTACCGCATTCACGGCGGCGGCCGACCCGCGACACTCGGCAAGGCAACATCCAGCGGCTGCATCCGCCTGCTCGACCACGACGTGATCGACCTATTCCAGCGCGTCCCAACGGGCGCCAAAACCGTTGTCCTCCCCGATCCACAGCTCACCCGAACTCCTGTTGCAGCCGTCGCCGCAGGCTCGTAAGACCATTGAAAAGGCGCAATAATCCAGCCTTAAGCTGGGCTTAAGCTGAAGCGGCAGTGTCGGTAGCGGCTACGGTCGTGGAGTGAACATGAAGTCGATGACAGCGCGCCTGTTCGGACTGCTCATGCTCGCGACGGGCGTCGTGTGGATCTGCGGCATGTTGTGGATCTACTCGGGCAGCCGCAAGGAGCTTGAGCGCGTTCTCGATGTCCGCCTCGAGGAAGCGACGCGCATGGTCTCGTCTCTGATGGACGACGCCGGCGTGCACGTTCAGAGCGCCGTGTCGGGCGTGCGCCTCGCCAATAAGACGTTCCCGATCACCAACCCCGATACGAACTTTCGCCTCGCATGCCAGATCTGGTCGATCGACGGGCGCCTCGTCGGCAAGTCGAGCGATGCGCCATCCACCCAGCTGACGGATGTAAGCAGTGGCTACTCCAACCAGAGCATCAATGGCTCGCGCTGGAGAGTCTATGCCCACGAAGACAAGGAGCGCGGATTCCGCGTTCTCGTCGGCGACAGCATCGCCCACCGCGAGCGACTGGTCCGCGAACTCATGTGGGGTCTCGCGGCTCCGGGCCTCATCGTCTTCGGCGTGCTGTGCGTCCTCATCTGGTTCGCCCTCCGCGAGGGCATGGATCCGCTGCGCCGCCTGACCGCCGCGCTCGGCGGACGGTCACCCGACGCGTTGGGCCCAATAGAAATCGGCCCCAAGCCGAACGAGATCCGTCCGGTCGTCGACGCGCTGAACAGCTTGTTCGAGAAGGTCGCCGCCGCACGTGAGCACGAGCGCAGCGTCACGGCTTTCGCGGCCCACGAGCTGCGCACCCCGTTGGCCGGCCTCCGCACCCAGGTGCAGGTCGCCCTCGCCGCCACCGATCCGAACACGCGCTATAATGCCCTGCGCAGCGCGCTGACCGCAGCCGACCGCACCAACCGCATGGCGACGCAGCTCCTCGCAATGGCGCACGTCGACGCGGCCGAACTCAGCGCACCGCAGGAATGGGTGAACGTCGGCGCCAAGCTGCGCTCCATCTGCAACGAGCTGCGCGCGTTCGAGCGCGAGACGATCCCGGTCATTGACGACGCCCTGTTCCGCTGTCGCATCCGCGTCATCCCCGATGCGTTTCATATGGCGCTGCGTAATCTCACCGAGAACGCGTTGCAGCACACGCCGAGCAACGCCGCCCTGCGCTGGTCGCTGGCGCCCGGCTCGCGTGGCGTCTTGCTGACCCTCGAAGATTCGGGGCCCGGCATTCCCGAGGATGAGATGCACATGGTCACGCAGCGGTTCTTCCGCGGTCGCAACAAGAGTGCCATCGGCAGCGGGCTCGGCCTCGCGATCGCCAAGACGGCGCTGGAAAAAGACGGCTTCTCGCTCCACCTCGCAAATCGCACACCGGACCCCGGCCTGCGGGCGCAGATCGTCATCACCTCGGACCGCGTCGCGCTTGACCGCGACGGGGAGCCGTCCACCGCGCGCGAGCACGAGCCGTTTGTCGGCGGCTCCACGGCACCCGCTTAGTCGGAAGTTCGGGGACACACGCGCGTATGTGGATCGTCCGCTATGCACTCAGCCACCGCCATAGCATTGGCGTGCTGGCCATCCTGCTGCTGCTGCTCGGTGGCCTCAGTGCGCGCCGCATGTCGACCGACATCCTGCCGACGGTCAACATTCCTGCCATCAATCTGATCTGGACCTACCAGGGCCTCAACCCGCAGGAGATGGCCAGCAAGCTGACCTCGTTCAGCGAACTCGCCATCATGAACAACGTCGACAATCTCCGCGAGGTCCGCTCCGAAACGATCAACGGCGTCGGCATCGTCCGCATTACCTTCCAGCCCGGTACCAACGTCACCGACGCATTCGCGCAGGTCACCTCCGTCAGCCAGACCATCCTGCGGCGCATGCCCACGGGCACCAACCCGCCCTTGATCGTTCCCTACGTCCCCTCGAGCGTGCCCATTATCCAGCTCGTGCTCGCCTCCGACACGCTCACCGACGGCGCGCTTTACGACTACGCCCGCCTACAGCTCCGCGCCCAGATCCAGTCAATCCCGGGCATCCGCCTGACGCTCCCCTATGGCGGCGCCCCACGCCAGGTCATGGTCGACCTGAAGCCAGAAGCACTGCAAGCCTATGGTCTCTCGGCAAGCGACATCGCCAGAGCCACCGCGACCCAGAACCTCACGCTGCCCTCGGGCGCGT
>JASBSU010000053.1 GCA_030148725.1 Hyphomicrobium sp. | reverse complement strand
CCGCGCGCTGGATCTTGGCGGGAGCCACCTTCACCGAGGCGTCGTCGGTTTCCTCGCCCTCGTACACGGGAATATAGTCCATCCCCATGGAATCCTTCTTCGGCACCATCGAGATGTCCGGCAGGCCCATGGGGTTACGGTAGTAAAGAACCTTCCTGTCCTTCGCGGCGACCTCGGCACTCGCCTTCGGATCGAACGAGATATCCTCCCCGGCGTGCACCGCGACGTAAGGAACGCCATCGTCGCCGTTCCGCGGCGTCAGCGCGTAAAACGGCCTTCCGGCAGCATCGCGGTAGTAGATGACCGGACCTGTCCCGCTTTCCCGCGCCGTTTGTGGGGCCAAGAGCGTCGGGGGAATTTTCACGACGCCGGATTGTCCGGCCCACAGCCCGGCGACCGCCGCAACCGCAACGGCCGCGACGGTCACCATCCCCTTGCGAAGGCGGCTCATTTTGTCGCCTTCACGACCAGCTTGTTCTCGACCGTGCCGGCTTCGCCTTGCACTTTCGCGCCCAGCGACAGCTCCCAGTTTCCTGCCATCGTGAGATCGGTCTTGAAGCTGTAGACGCCGGGCGCGGAAGAGGCGACCGGATCAAGCGGGGCCTCCATCATCGCCATGCCATCCGGCCCCATGTCGATGCGCTTCGCGAAGATAACCGCGTCAGGGACGGCGCGCCCCGTAGGCTTGTGCAGCAGCTTGACCGAGATCACCGCCTCGCCCTGCTTCACGTCCTTGTCGACGAGTTGAAACTCGTAGTCCTTGATGTCGGCGATGGCCGACGTGGCTGTCATCATGATCAGCGCGATGCCGGAGGCAGCCGCGCGCAAATTGAACCGGTGCATGTCTTATTTCTCCAATTATTGTCTTGAACCCGCGCATCGCCAGCATGGCCACGCGCTCTTGCGCCGGCGGCACGGCGGCCGCGGCGTCAGACGCCATCAGGCGTGGTTCAGGCGCTTGGAGGTCGCAAAAGGGGTGGGATCAGAGAACCCGATGCAAAACGCATCGAAGCGGGGGGGACCGCGTCGTCCACATCAAAGATGTCCAGCGACGCCTCGCTCACGGCCCCGGGCATGGCCTGGAAACACTTCACGAGACAGGTCCCGAGTTCCAAACAGCTCTTCTGCGGGCAGTCTGGGCAAGGCTCCGGCGCCTTGTGACACGGCATGCTGTCGCCCGCATCCGCGATCTCCATGGCGGCGGAAGAAGACGCTAAAGCCAAGCTGTAGGCGGTGGCGACAGACGCGACCAGGAGCGAACCCAGCATCGCGAATATGCCGAGGGTCACACACCAGCGTTTGAAAGGGCGCCTTTTCACACGTGGAGCCTGCCATACGTCGGCCTCCCCCGCAACTGCCGCACCGGGCAGCGCTCCGTAACCAATCGTCGCTGCACAAAACCTGCCTAAATGCTGACCAGTTCGCTTTTCAAGCCGTTAGAGTGTTTGTCATCAGCCCTGCCGACGACGGGAAAAGCCCGACAATTGTGACTTTTTCGACTATCCAGGGAACGCCCGCCAACCCCGTGGCCCATATAAAAAACCGCCCCTGAAACGAGCGGTTTTCCAGCAGACTGCAATGATCAACTGCGTTCCCACTATGCGCCATAGTTCTATTCATTTCAAGAGCGCATCGCGCGTTTCGTTGAATACAATCCAATGGCGAATACTTTCGCAGCCACGTCACCCGACTGGCGCTCCCCCTTGCAAATCCAAAAAACAGCGCCACACTTCATTGGCCTAATCCACGAAAGTATTTTTAACTTGAATCACGACACGTTTTCAAAAGCGCTTTCAAACTCGCCAATCGCCGCGATCCGCGCTTTCGCCGCCATTTTGCCAGCCATACTCGAGGAAGACCCCGAAGGCGCGAAAGCGGCTTTGGCTTTTGCCCGCCAACTCGCCGAAGGACTGCAACCGTGGCAAGACCTCAAGGTAGGCCCGCGCGACGGAGCGCATCTGCGCGTGGCTGCCATCTTCCGCAACCGGCTTGCCGCATCCAGCGCCAACTTTGCCGCCCATGTGCCCGCCTTGGCCGACCTTTGCCGGAAGGCGGACGCCATTCCCCTGTACGACCTCGCCGCCCACCACGACCGCAACGAAGCCAACTTCCACGTGATCTGCGACGAACTCGAGGAAGCCTGGAAGCGCGAACAGCAAGGGAGGGCCTAGCCGTGGCCGGAACCCTCCTGGAATCCCCGGAAGACTCCCTGCGTACTTTCGGCATGCTCCTGCCGGCCATCAACGAGGGCGACACCAACCGCGCCGCCGCAGCCCTCCACTACGCGACCAAGCTGGCAAACGACCTCAAACGCTGGGACGACTGGCCCTATGCAGGCTCCGATGCGGGCATCCTGAAGATCGCCAAACTGTTTCGCGCGAGAAGGGCCGCAAATACCGCGCTCACTCCTTGGGACGTCAAAGCCATTGTCGGCGCCTACCTTGAAGCCCTCAACATCGGCCCGGACGCCCGGCTGGACAGTGACGCCATCGAGGTCCGGCTGTTCAACACCGCCTTCCAACTCGTTGAAAGTGCGTGGCGCGAAGACGGATTTATTTGACGGCGGGCACCATGGAGGTCGCCGAAACAGCGCGCCCATCCGCCACGCGCCAGTAAGCCTCGGTGACCCCGTCGGCGCCGGCGCGCAGGCCCACGCACACTTCGGCGGCGCGACCTTTGACCAACTTCAACGTGGCGAGCGGAAAGCCGTCGCATCCCCTCGCCGGCAGCGATCGGCTAGATTGATCGACCCAATACCGCGCGCCGGACTTTTCAAACCAATCTCCCTCCGCCGCCCGCGCCGCTCCTGCCGCGAGGAGCAACACCGCCGCGCACCAACCGATTTCCGGCAATCCCAAATCGACGTCTCCGTTACATCCGTTCTCAGAACCCAACCATAGCGCGCCTACTCGTTGGCGGCCAAACGACGTGCCTATCTTTTCGGCATCCCCCCGCCGAGCACGACAAGTCCAAAGCGGGGACAACGGCTGATACTCGCCCGTCTCTCTCCCGCGAATGGTGCAGCCGTCATTTGATTGTGGAAACCAGCCGGCCGCCATTTATGCCGCGTGTTTCCGCTGGCATCCTCCCGTGATCGACGTTTGATTCTGCCGGGGAACCCTCATGGCCAACAAAGCCACCGAACCCCTACGGCACCTTTCCGTTTATGAAAAGAAGCTGCTGCTTTCCATGGTGCCCACCCGTGACGAACGTCAGCGCATGGCCAAAGCCAGGGACCCGCAGACGCGCGAAGGCCTTATCATCCAGTTCCTGCTCGAACGCCGCGCCTTCTATGAGGATTCCTTCCGCAGCCGCTGCGCCACCGAGGGCGTCGAGGCGCCAACCGCACGTCACCTGATGAGCGAGGAACGCCTCCGCCGTTACGCGCCCATCATGAGCCACGCCGCGGCCCACGCCTCCGAACGCCGGATAAAAAACCCCGACGCAGACCTGGAGCTCCGCCACCTGCTGCGCCACACCGCATGGCTCAACCTTCCGCGCTCATTGACGATGACGCCGACGATGACCACCGTCCGCGGCAGCGCAGGATGTAGCGATGCCCGACCACCTCATCACGCGCGCCCATCGCAATCTTATCGATCGCTCGCCGCCTTACCTCGAACTGCCCGACCCGTTTCACGGGCTGACGACATTTCACCGCCTCCAGCTCCTCACCATGGCCCCCAGCTGGTCGGAGCGATGGCGCATGGGCGATCCAAAGCTGACAAAGGAACAGAAGCGCGACCTTCTCATCGACATCCTCTTTGAACGCCGCAAGGCCTTCGACCATGAGATGGAGCTTCGCATCCAGCAGGCCCAGGCGCAAAGACGGGAGCACCGCTTCCGCACCGGCCAAACCGTGCCGCTGCCGGCTGGCACGCTAACCACCACCGCCATGAAGAACATGGCCCGCCAACGGCAGCTCCGCGATCAGAAGGAGCTGGAGATCCGCGACGCCTACTTCCGGCGGCGCCGTGACGATGCCCGCCGGCAGGAGCTTGCGTCCGAGCACGATGACGACGAGCCGCGACGCAGGCGCGGACGCGGCCGCTAACGTGCCTGGGCAGATGCCAAAAGAGGCACGACTGGTCATTTCGATGCATACACCGTGTGCACGTCACTAGACCCAAGCTCGTCGTGCAAACATAGTTCCGCATGATCGCCGGTCTCCCTTCCTCTTTTGAATCTTTCGTCGCCACGCTGTTCGCCCGGCTCACCGCCAAGCGCGCATCCACCGCACTGATGCACTGCCCTTCGTGCGGCCACCGGCAAGTCGTTGCCTTAGAACCGGCCGCGACGCTCGTCGCAGAGGAGCCGCTGCGGTTGCCGCCACCCAGCGCGCCACCTTCGCTTGTATCCCGCGCTCAGGCCCTCAAGGTTATCATCAACGACGACCCCGCAACGCGACCCAACCGCGACCATCTCATTTCGGTGATTCCGGAACCCGAGATGCTGGATCAGCGCGTCCGCGCGCGGTCCCGCTAGTCTGCGCGAAGGGAATTGCCGCCACGATCTCGAACGTGGTCGCTACCCACGACTCCGCTTCCGAGCCAATTTCCCCACGACCACTTGCCCTGTCGCGCGCCTATACTTCCTTTCAAACTCCCGCACCCTTCCCGCGGTCCATGCCTGGCGCCGCCGCGTACACAGGCGCGTTTCGTTCAAAAGCTTGGCCGCTTCCTCGAAACTTCTAGCCTCCCTACACGCCCGCACCACTTTCGAAGCCAGCTGGTCGCGCTCCCGTATTCGCGCCAACCCAGAACGCCGGCCGCTTTCCCGCTTATCCGCCACGCGCAGCCAAACGAGGAGCTCTTCCCCCGTTGCCTCCTCGTGCTTGCGGCACAGCGCCGCCACCGACTCCCCGCTCCACTCCCGCCCCAGCTCGTTCTTGACGCCCGCCTCGTTGAGACGCTCCGCAACCGCTATCCACGTCATCACCTCGCCGCGCTTCACTCTCCGCATTGCCGCGACGGCTTCAATCCTCAGCCGTTCGCGCATCGCCCGCCGCCGGTCCCACCATTCAACCTGCGTGAGCTTCTCCCTCATCCGGGCACGATAGGCGCCGCCCTCGTATACGACCAACCAACTGCCCGCCTGGCGTTCAGCAATCGCGCGCCCTTCGGAGGGCCGGAAGTGTGGGATACGGGCTATCGGCCACTTGGCTTTCCCTTGGCGCGTGTTCGCCATTCCGCTCGGCCGAGCGTCGGCGGTTATCGGCCACCGGCCGCCGCCCGCAAGGGGCTCCCCAGCTTCCGCGCTTCGCTTGTGCAGCCGGGGATACCCCTCCCCTTGCAGCCGTCGGGCGACGGTTGGCCGGCTGGGGCCGCGACGGGCCGCGACGGATGCGGCCCCGCAAACCAAAAGAAGGCGCCACCGATGGCCACGCTCTCCCCTCACCCGCTTCAGCCCTCACCGATCACCGCCCATACCAAACGCCGCCGGGAGTTGCGCTGATGCGTACGCTTTCCGACACCGACCGCGCCGCGCTCCTTGAGATGTTCCCGCACCTGATGGATAGCCAGATCGATGGCGGCAAACTCGCCCATGACAAGATCGACGCCTTCTATGCCGACTACTGGGACGGCAACCACGTTTTCGAAGGCTTGGACCAGTTGAACGACGAGATGGACCGATGATGCCGCGGCCCATCTTTCACGTCGACCGCGAGCACGCCAACATCTGGACCGCGACTAGTGACCGGGTCCGACGCACACGCGGGCCAACTCGCGGAGCAGCAGCTCAGCGCGGCCCCCTAACTCAACTCAACGAACGCAATGGGTCATGACCGATCCCGAACGAGCAACCACGGCCGCGCCAGTTCTCGTCACCGTCAGCGCCGACACCTACCGCAGCCTAATCAACTTCCCGCTGCCCGGCGGTACCATTTCCGGGAGCGCCCTCATCGATGGCGCGATTAGATTCCACATCAATGCCGCCCTTCACCACGAGCTCTCGCGCATCGATGCCGACCCTGAACGGGCCTTGCGGATTCTTCTCGGCCTACAACCCCACTAGCGAACTCCCCCGTTCGGGCGTTCGCCCGTTCGTCCGTTCGTCCGTTCGTCATTCCTCGCGCGTCCCTGCCACCTCTCCGTCAAGCCTCTCCCGTTCGTCCGAACGCCTGCGTTCGAGCATGATTTCTAGGTGCTTTGGCGTCCGTTCGCCCGTTCGCCCGCACGCCCGTTCGCCCGTTCGGGCGTTCGCCTCTGCGGCCTCACCCGTTCGTCCGTTCGGGCGTTCGCCCGTTCGTCCGGACGCCTTCTTACATTCCCTCTTTTGGCTCGTTTCCTCTCCGCTTCGCCGTTCGTCCGAACGTCCGTTCGTCCGTTCGCCCGTTCGGGCGTTCTCCCGTTCGGGCGTTCGTCCGTTCACCCGTTCGTGCGTTGCACGTTCGTCCGAACGCCCCCGTTTGAGCATGCTTTCTAGGTGCTTTGCGATCCGTTCGGGCGTTCGCCCGTTCGGCCGTTCGTCGGCCTTCCCGCAACACCCCCATCACTCAACTGCACATCTAAAGGGCGCATCGCCTTGACGGCTATTATCCGTGCACGCATCGTTTGGGCATGAGCAACCCGCACAACGCCAAATTCATTTCGTTCGCATCCCCCAAGGGCGGCGTCGGCAAGTCCACCACCTGCCTCGCCATCGCCGGCGCGCTCCTGGCGGCAGGGAAAAGGGTGCGCATCATCGACTTCGACCAGACAGAAACGATCAACCGCTGGTACGGCGACAGCGACACCGCGCAGGCCATCCCCAACCTGACCGTGGAGAAGGGACCCACAGACAACCTCAAGGACTATTTCGACCACCTTTGGGAGACCGCCACGGACTATGTGCTCATCGACCTCGCGGGTTCCCTCTCCGACGTCACGATTGCCATAGCTTCCTTCGCCACACTGACCATAACGCCCGCCAAGGTAAGCGAGCCCGACATCATCGAAGCCAACAAGATGGCCGACAAGATGCACCGCCTCGCCGCGCGCATCGGCAAGCCGATCAATCATGTCATCCTCCTCAACGAAGTGCCCAGCAGCATTTCCAACGACGAGCTCGCCCTCATCACCCAGATCGACCAAAGCAACCTGCGGCGCTTCAAGACGCTCATCCACCGCCGCTCCGCTTTCAGCAAGACCTTCTCTCGCGGCACGCTTCCCCACCTTGCCCCCCAGCAAGACCCAAAGGCCCTGGCCGAGATCGACGCGATCATGCTCGAGGTCGGCTCCATCCTGGAACCCGCACGACAGAAAGCCGCCGCATGAACGCCTCCAAGGCCCCCATCAAGAACCTCAAGCTCGGCATCAGCGGCACCCTCGACGCAGCGAAGGAATTCTCCGACGAGGAAAACATCCAGTCGTTCACCACACCGAAAAAAGGCGCAGCACTCTCGAATCCGCAAGTCGAGGAGACCCCCGCCGCAACATCTGAGGGCGACGTCGCCGCCCCCGGCACGAACGTCACCCGTCTTCCGAGGCCGACCGCCTCCGTCAAATCAGGGAAGGGGCCCAAACCCGCGCCGACGAAGCGGTTCTCGGTGGACCTCCCGCTCTACGTGTTCGACCAGCTGCACAACAAGGTCCACGCCACCAGGCTTGAGAAGAAGGAGATCATCCTCGCCGCGTTGCGAGATGGCGGCTTCACAATCAAGGACGTGGACATTTACCGGAAGGGCAAAGCCAATGTTTGACGTTCGCCCGTTCGTCCGTTCGTCCGAACGCCCGTTCACCGGTTCGCAGCTACGAGGGCGCCGCACATGAATCCGGTAAAGCTCGCGCTCAAATCACAGGCCCAATTCGCGGACCTCAGTCTTGAAGGCAAAAACGCCTACCTCCAACAGGTCGCCGCCGGCATCGCCAACATCCAGGGCGACGACGAGCCCACGCCGCTAAGCAGGGAAGCGCTCAGCCGCCTCCGCCGCTTCTACATGCGGCGCCGCCTGTCCGACCTTGCCCTCGAAAGCACCGAAGACCCGCTTCTGCGCGACACGCTGCAGCGCATGTCGGAAGCGTTGCACCTGGGCGAAGTCAAGACATTCATCCAGCACGAGGCGCCCGCCGCCCTGCAAACACTCCGCCCCCCGCCGCACGGCGACGACCAGCTCTCCTTCTTCGTGCCTCCCACCTACGACGCGCCCTTGAAGGATGACCACAACCTCATGGACATCGCCCCGTTCTCGCTATCCAAGGTTCCACAGAGAGCAGGCATCATCCGCCACGAACTGCCCGACTGCGTCATCACCATCGAAGGCGGCGCCGTCACCGGCCTCATCACCTGCTTCGACTACGACATCTTCCTCCACATGGTGACGTCGCTCACCACCGCCATGAACGACTACCGCAAGGCCGAAAAGCGCGGCCTCCGCCCGTCCATGCCGCCCCGCTGCTACCGGCCCTCCACCGCCGACATCCTCAAATTCATCCGGCGAGGGAAGGGGGGGCGCCAATACGAGCAGATGGAAAGCGCCCTGGACCGCCTCCAGGCGACACGCATCAAGATCACCAACCTCAACCACGCCAGCAAGCGCCGCGCGGCGGAGTCCTTCCCGCTCATCGGCCGCTTCAAGGTCATCTCCCGCACCAAGAACGGAAAGATCGACATGCTGGAAATCGAGATTCCCGATTGGGTCTACCGCGGCGTGGTCAGTCCCGACGACAAGCCCAGCGTCCTCACCTTGCACCCGGACTATTTCCTCATCGCAAAGCCGCTCGCCCGCTTCATCTACCGTCTGGCCCGCAAGTCGGCCGGCGTCACGGGCTTCTCGGAGATCGGCCTGGAGCTTCTCCACCTCCGCTCGGCATCCAAGATGCCCTTCCACAAATTCCGCGAAGCCCTGCGTGAGATAGAGGCCGAGACCAAGGAATGTCCGCTCCCCGAGTTCGACATCGCCATCGTTCCCGCCAAGACCGGCGAGAAGCTGCGCATGACCGACCGCAGGCGCAAGCTGGAGTGGCGCAAAGAGAAGGAGGATGCCGCCGCAGCCTGATGGACAGAACCCGCGTGCATCAGTCCGTCCGGCCGGGACAAAAAGCGCCCTTTACGTCGGTGGACAAAATCCGCGTGCATCATTCCGTCCAGCGCCAGACGCGAATGGCTGGCGCCGATTTCCTCATTCCCCCAATGGCCTAAACGGTCCTGCCGCGCTCACGGACCAAAACGTTGTGCATCGCTCCGTCCCGGGGTGGACAAAAACCGTGTGCATCGGGCCGCCCGGCGCGCTCGTCGCAAAGTCCTTCTCTTTTCGACAGTTGCGCGCTTGGACAAAAATCGCGTGCATGGCTCCGGCATCTCGGCCAAAACCTGACCGCCCGGGCTTTTTGGCCACCTTCGCCTGTCAGCGCCGTATCCTTCGTCGCCGGATTACGCGTGCTTCAAGCTCGTCCCGGGCAGGCGAGGGACCGAAAACGTGTCCATCACTCCGGCCAAAACCGGGGTGCATGGCTCCGCGATTTTGGACAAAAGCACCGCTCCACCTGTCGGCGACGATTGGGATGGTGGCCAAAACCCGCGTGCATCGCACCCTCGCTCCGGGACCGAAACGGCGTGCATCACTGCCGGCCCCTTGGACAAAAATCCCGTGCAGCGTTCCGTCCGCGAAAAATGTCCGGCACCGTCTATCACTCCGCAACCGGTGTGCAACATTCCGTCCCGGTCGTGCATCATTCCGTCCGGCGGCGTGCATCAATCCGTCCGACGTGTGTATCGCTGCCCCAAAACTCGCCTATCCCTTTCGCGTACATGGGCTTTTGGAGCGGGAAACCTTTCTTTCTAAAACCCTTTCTCTTTATAACCTTTAAAACACTTAAAACGCCTTCGGCATTGTCTTTTTTGATTGGGTCTTGATCGACCCAGCCTTGGCCGCGGAAAAAACGACGTGGCGGCTTCCTAATGCGTCTCGCGGCCTTTCGCGCAGTCACGACTTGCCCGCCAACGCCACGTCGCAAAACTCCAGGTTTGACCCGCTCTGCTCAAGCGGCATGCCCACCTCCCTGGCCAGCATGATCAATTGCTCGACGAAGATGCCCTCGCGCACGGGCACGTAATTGTGGCGTCCGCACCAAGCCTCGTAGTCGGCGTACAACTGGTTGGCCGTCAGCCTTGAACCCCTGACCGGCAGCAGCCGCTCGTCGGCGTACACCACCGCGTCCCCCAACGTGGTCGTCATCCTCTTCCCTCCCGGCCCCTGTTCCCTGTGGCGCCAAGACGTCGTCACCGCATAGAGCCCGAGGCCGCTACCAAGCTCAAGCAGCAAGCCCAGGAACAGCAACAGTCCGGTGCGGATGTCGTCGCGGGCCGCGTCGATCCTGCCCCACTTGATCACCCGTTCCAGCACGTCAAGCTGCGGGTCGGCGCTTTGCACCCTTCCGTCCAGGCCGCCGAGGTCATGCTGCACTTCCCTCAAGCGCAACGCCGCCCCGGCCGCTTCCTTCGCCTCCTCGAGCCTCACGCCCATCGCCGCCACCTTGGCGCAGGCCTCCCGGGTGCGGGTCAGGCTCACCTGGCAGCGGTTACTGTACGCCGCCACGGTCCTGCCGGTGCGCAGGACCGGCTTTGCGAACTCCGCCTCGATGCCCTGCCGCAAAACCGCCGGGGAGGGAAGGGGGCCGAGCGCCTTGATCCTCTCCTCCAGCCGCTCCTTCTCGGCCTTCAGGTCGGCGCGCCGATCGATCACGCTGGTGTTGCCACCTTCGTTCGCCAGGCGGTGCTCCGCCGCCAGCCCGATGCCCGCGTAGAAGGAACTTGCCGTGGCCACCGAGAAGATGCTTGCCGCAGCAACAGCCGCCAACCAATCCATGTTGCGGACGGCCCAGGCAAAGCCGAACGGCATCAGCGCCTTCACGACGTCGGCGCAGGCGAGGCCCCAAGCGAACAGCTGCCGCTCGACCTGGTCGTTGCCGCCGAGCTTGTAGCCGAACCGGAAATTGAGCAGCGCGGTGACGGCGATGAGGCCGAAACAGCCCGCCACGCCCACCAGGACGAGCGCATCAGCTATCGGAGCCCGTCCGCCACTCGGCATGCGCCGCGCCCACGATGGTCTCCCAGGTGTCGGCCGTGAAGCGTTTCCTGAGCTCCTCGATCCGCCGTGCCGCCGCATCCGCAATGGCCCCCTCGCAGAACTTGTTGCAGCTACCCCCTTCCGCGATCTTGATGACCGCCAGCTGCACCAACAGCTGGTCAGCCACCCGCAGCTGGATGCGCTTCGCCTTGCCCCGGCGCTCGATGACAGCGGGGGCCTTCTCATGGACTTGCGTGAGGAATGCGCCGAAGCGTTCGCGGAGCGTGGATCTCGTCATGGGCTTTTCCCGGGTGGAACAACCGGAAAAACGTCACAGCAGACGGCGCCGATTGCAAACGGCGCCAGCCGTAACTAGAATCGGGGGGCGAACTGACGGCTGGTTACGGTCATCCCCGGCACGGCACGTTAGCCCGGCGATAGCCCGCACCAGACTGAGCGATGACGACCAAGTTAGCCCGATAGGCAAATGCCTCGGATATCTTGGGGAAATGGTACCGCCTTCCCGAATTGAACGGGAGACCTCTAGATCCACAATCTAGCGCTCTAACCAACTGAGCTAAGGCGGCACGCTGGCAACACCAGGACTTAGGTCAGCCTGGGGCGGAAAGTCAATTCCGCCGGCCTCCTGGTGCGCATCGAACGGGCTGGGCGGGCATTCCCGAAGGAAATGTGCGCCTGAGACGAACCCAGCACCCGCAGGAGCGCTCAAATACAGGGAGCGCGTGATCGGCGCAAGACCGTCGACGCCTGCCCCCTTCGATGCCCCGCCGGGGCGCCTAGCGCGGCTGGGCCTTTTGCGCGACCTCGGACACCAGTCGCCCGAGCACGTGAGCCTGATGCGCGAACGTCTGCATCTGCTTTTGCGCATAGCGCTGCTGAATTTCCATGTACTCCTTGAGGTCCCGGGCGCGGGAAAGCTCGGTTGCAAAGGCAAAGCTGGCCTGAATGTTCTGCTCGGCGAACTTGGAGATCTGGGTCTGCATCTCCGCAGCGCTCGACGTCATGGCACCCTGCGACGCTGACAGCGTGTCCTGTACCTTGCGGGCCATGTCGATGAACTGATTGTAGGCGGTCCGGGCCTGCTCGACGTTGCGCTCTGCGAGTTCGCGGACAGCCTCCGGAAACTCGAACTGCGGCTTGTCGGACATCGAAAGTCTCCTCCTAGGGCCAGGATGGTTGTGGTGCCCGCTCCTGGTTTTCGGGCGCTGGCGACTATACCGCGATCCGCCATCGAACGGACGTGAAATGAATGTGGATACCCTGTGGCCCAAGTTGCAGCTCATGGACGGAAGCCGCTCAGCGGTCTAACAGATTTGAAGCCTTGGTGTTTCGCTCATGCAAGTAGACGGCCCACGCGCTTCGCTTCACTCGATAGCCGCCGGCCCTGAGAAGGCGCTGGCCGGCTGCGTCGACCCCGCGTGGGTCATCGACCCGGCCAAGGGCCGCGTCCTGGCCGCCAACGCCGCAGGGGCCGCCCGTCTCGGCCTCCACCCTGATGCCGCATCCGGAACGCTCGACGCCGCCATGCCCGGGCTCGTCCGGCTGCGTGCGATGGTCCGCGAGCCACTGAGCGGCGGTCGACGCGAGCCGCTCGTCTTCTGGACCGCATATGGCGCGGAAAGCCTGATCTGCGACGTCGAGGCCCTTCCCGAGACCGGCAATGCGGGCGACCTCGTCCTCGTCAGCATCGCGACGGGCGCGGCAAAGCGACTGCCGGCGCCACGAGCAGAACCAGGCCCGTCAGCGGCGCCGGCCGCCCTGCCCCCGCCCGTGACACCATCGCCCGACGATGCGGCAACGATGAGCCGCATCGCCAAGGCGATCCGGAAGGGATTTTCGGCCGGCCGCTCCGATCCTGACGCCCCTGTCGAGGATGAACCCGAGGATGCGCCTGCCGCAGCGGAACCAGCCAACGATCGCACGGTACAGGTCTCGAAACTGGCGCACGAGCTGCGAACGCCGCTGAGCGCCATCGCCGCCGCCGCCGAAATCATGAAGGACGAGCGCTTCGGCGCCATCGAGAACGAGCGCTATCGCGGCTACACGTCGGACATCCACGACAATGCCCGCCACGCTCTGGCGCTGATCAACCGACTGCTCGGCGGCGAGACGGCGTCAGACTCCGAGCATCACCTCGATGTCGCCGAACTCGACCTCAATGCGCTCGCCGAAGCGTCGATCTCGGCACTACGGCCGTTGGCGGACGAAGCTGGGCTCAATCTCGTCAGCGAGTTCCATCGCCAGCTTCCGAAGGTCAACGCCGACGCGACCACCGTGCGGCAGATCCTTTTCAATCTGCTGTCCAACGCCATCAAGTTCACCCCCAAGGGCGGCGACGTGCGCCTCGTCACCGGCCTTGGCTTCGACCGCTCCGTGTTCGTCGCCGTGCAGGACACAGGCGTCGGCATGAGTGCTGAGACCATCGCAACGGCGCTGAAGTCCGAGGTGCCCGCCGCACCCAAACGCAAGGATGCGGGTGGCCATGGCATCGGATTGCCGCTCGCGCGCACGCTGGCGGAATCGAACGGCGCACGGCTCGAGATCGATAGCCGCGTCGGCGAAGGAACGGCCGTCGCGCTGATCTTCCCGCGCGACCGTGTCGTCGCCACCGCGCCAGTTTCAAATTAGACGATTTCTAATCTATTGGGATTGCTTGCGCTTTTGTTGACTGTGCCCGCGCGCCCACGTTAGGGATGTTTGTGCACCACCCGGATTGGCCACTCTCGCCGGCATGATGCAATCACCCATACCGGGGCCTTGAACCCCGACTATCGGAGCCTTCGATGCGGTCTTTCTGCGCTCTCATGCGCGCTGCGGCGTGTACCGCCGTCATTGCAATCACTCATTCCGCCACTGCGTGGGCGTCGGGTGAGGTCAACATCTATTCGTATCGCGAGCCGGGCCTCATCAAGCCCATGCTCGAAGCTTTCACCAAAGAGACCGGCATCAAGACGAATGTCGTGTTCGCCACCAACGGCCTCATCGAGCGCCTCGCCGCCGAGGGTAAAAACAGCCCCGCCGATGTGCTTCTCACGAACGAGTCCGGCCTGCTGCTGCAGGCCGTCAACGCCGGTGTGACGCAACCCGTCAAGTCGGCGACGCTCGACAAGGAAATTCCGGCCGGTCTGCGCGCCGCCGACGATCAATGGTTCGGCCTCACGAAGCGCGCCCGTGTCGTTTACGCCTCCAAGGACCGCGTCAAGCAGGATGCGATCACCTACGAGGAACTCGCCGACCCGAAATGGCGCGGCAAGATCTGCATCCGCTCCGGCCAGCACACCTATAACGTCGCTCTCGTGGCTTCCATGATCGCCCATCACGGCGAGGAGTACACCGAGAAGTGGCTGAGCGGCCTCAAGGCCAATCTCGCGCGCCGGCCCGCCGGTGGCGACCGCGAAGGTGTTCGCGACGTGCAGGCCGGTCTCTGCGATATCGCGATCGGCAACACCTACTACATGGCTGCCATGCTGAAGAACCCGGACCAGAAGGCCTGGGCTGATGCCGTGCGCATCATCTTCCCGAACGCAGCTGACCGCGGCACGCACGTCAACGTCTCCGGCATGGCACTCACCGCCAACCCGCCGAACAAAGAAAACGCGCTGCGCCTCATGGAATTTCTCGCTTCACCCGAAGCGCAACGTCTCTACGTCGAAGACAACGGCGAATACCCGGTGCTCGAGAGCGTGCCGGCCTCGCCATTGGTTCAGAGCTGGGGGGCCCTCAAGGCTGACCCGCTGCCGCTCACGGAAATCGCCGCTCTTCGCAAAAAAGCTTCCGAACTCGTCGACCGTGTTCAATTCGATCAGGGGCCTAGCAACTGATGTCTGAGATCGACACCTTCCAGAAGGGCTACGCATCCCGCGACTTCGCGGTGCCCGCAGCCGCCATGTTTCCCGCCGCCGAACGTCTCGTCGGCGTAGGCTTCCGCTGTTGGCTGCAAGGCTTCCAAACCAGTGACATCGGCTGCTGGGAACTCGCGTGGGAGGAAGTATCCCGCGCTGTCGGCCCGCAGGCGGCTAAACCGCTCATGACCGAGCTCGCGTGCTGGGTCCGCGCCGTGCAGGATACCGCCGAGCGCCGCATCGAGGTGTTCCCGGCTCAGTCGCGTCGTTTCTGCCGCGACGAATGCCTCGCCATTTCGATGGTCGCGGCCTGTCAGCACTCGACGTGTCCTGCCTTCCGCGCCTGCGCCGTGGCTCTCCTCGGCTGCAATGACGTGGACGAGGCCATCGAGGGCGCCGAAGGCTTCGCGCGCTGCCTCAAGGAAGCTGGCCAGATGCTGTCACCAGGCACCGTGTTCATGGGCGCAAGCCTCGTGACGCCGCCGGCCCGCGGCCGCTGCTGATGTGTCGGTGGCCCCGCCGGACGAGCTGACGGAAAGCGCCGCAGCCAATGAGCGTGCGAGGCACTGAACCCGAACCGAGCCTGCAGCGCACCTTATCGGTCGCACTTGCTGATGCGCTGACAGGTATCCTCGATCTCCCCGCTACACTGAAAGGCTGGCACCAGCGCCGCCGCGCATCGCCGGCCTGGACGGTGGCTGTCGGCGCGATACTTCTCGTCGTCGCGCTTCCGATCGCGACCGTCGTGCTGCTTGCCCTGACGCCGGCCGACAACATCTGGCCGCACCTCGTCGCAACGATCCTGCCCGGCTCGATCCTGCGCACCCTGATGCTCTCGTTTGGGGTAAGCCTCCTCGCTTGCGTCGTCGGCACGGGAACCGCGTGGCTCATCACCATGTACCGCTTTCCCGGTCGCGAGCTGCTGGACCGCCTCCTGGTGCTGCCGCTCGCTGTCCCGACTTACATCGTGGCTTATTGCTATGTTGAGCTGCTCGACTACGCCGGCCCCGTGCAGACACATCTGCGCTCGCTCTTCGGGTTCACGAGCGTCGCCGATTACTGGTTCCCGCAAGTGCGTTCGCTTGGCGGCGCGATCTTCATCATGGCGTCGGTGCTCTACCCATACGTCTACCTCACGGCGCGGGCCAGCTTTGCACAGCAGTCGGCCTGCGTTCTCGAGGTCGCGCGAACGCTGGGCCGCTCGCCGCTCGCGACATTCTTCGACGTTGCACTGCCGATCGCGCGCCCAGCGATCGCCGCCGGAACCGCACTCGTCATCATGGAATGCCTCAACGACCTCGGCGCCGTGCAGTATTTGGGTGTCGATACGCTATCGGCCACCATCTACTCGACCTGGGTGCAGCGCTCCAACATCGGCGGCGCCGCCCAGATCGCAACCGTCATGCTGTTCCTCGTCGTGGCGCTGTTCGCAATCGAGCGCGCGTTGCGCGGTGGTGCACGCAGCCATCATACGACCGGTCGCTATCGCGCCATTCCATTCCAGGAGCTTGCCGGCTGGAAAGGCATCACGGCTGCGGCGCTCGCCGCACTGCCATTTGTTTTCGGCTTCATCGTACCGCTGGCCGTCATCGTTCCCGACGCCGCAACGCATCTCGACGGCGCCCTTTCCAGCGGCTTCCTGCCGGCCGCCGGAAACACGCTCCTGCTGTCAAGCATCGCAGCCGGCGTCGCGATCGCCGTTGCATTGACGCTCGGCTATGCCCGACGCATCGCCGGCAACGGCTTCGTCCGCCCAGCCAGCCGGCTTGCCTCGCTCGGCTACGCGATACCGGGCACCGTGCTCGCAATCGGCTTGCTCATCCCGCTCGCCGGCATCGACAATCGGATCGATGAATTCATGCGCGCGACGTTCGGCGTCTCGACCGGCCTCGTGCTTTCGGGCTCGCTGCTGGCGCTCACGCTGGCATATGTGATCCGCTTCCTGGCGGTGGCTCTGGCCCCCATCGAATCTGGTCTCGAACGTGTTTCGACAAACCTCGACGCCGCCGCGCGCACGCTCGGCGAATCCGCGCTGTCCTCGCTCTGGCGCGTACACCTGCCGCTGCTCGTGGCGCCGCTCGGCGCTGCAGCGCTGCTCGTCTTCGTCGACTGCATGAAGGAGCTTCCGGCAACGCTTCTGCTGCGTCCCTTCAACTTCGAGACACTCGCTACTCACGTCTATACGCTCGCCGCTATCGAACAGCTCGAACAGGCGTCGCTCGCCGCCTTGACGATCGTGCTCGTCGGCCTCGTTCCCGTGCTGCTGCTACATGAGGCCATCGCCGGCGGCAGGCCGGGCTCGAATGCCAGCTGACGAAGCGCGCGCTATTCCAGCGCCCATCGCGCTCTAGTCGACGACATCGTCGTCCTCGATCGGATCGTCGATGTATTCCCGCTCTGGTGACGCCCGGTCTTCGGTATCCTCGGACCATCCGATGTTGAGCAGAGCGTCGCCCATGTTGACGATCGGCAGCGTTGTCCGTCCAATGATGATGCCACGCCGCGGCGTGCGCACCTCCACCGCCGCGTCCTCGTACGGATTGGCAACGTACCCGACAACCTCGCCTACGCTCACGCCGTCGCCGATGCGCTTCGTCGTGCGAAACACGCCGCCCTCCGGCGATCGCAGCCAGCTCGACGCGTTGATGAGGATCGGCGCACGCCGCTCCGCCGGCGGCTCCGCGCCATCCGGCGTATCCAGCATTTCCATCTTGAGCATCACGGCGGTGATCCCATCGACGCCCGCGCGAATGGCGAACTCGTCGAACCGCAAGCCCTCGCCGGCCTCATAGCTCAAGACGTCGACGCCCACCGCGCGCGCAGCCTCGCGCAGCGACCCGGGACGCTCGGGACTTTCAAGCATCACCTCCGCGCCGAATGCGCGGCCAAGTTCGCGAACCCGCGGCCGCTTGCGGAACACGCAGCGGATCTGCGGCAGGTTGATGCGATGGATGGCTGCCGTGTGGAGGTCGATGCCCACCTGCGAGCGCTTGACGATCTCGGTCAGGAACAGATGCGCCAGCCGCGCGGCGAGCGAACCGTTGGCCGATCCCGGAAAGGACCGGTTGAGATCCCGCCGATCCGGCAGATAGCGCGACCGGTTTATGAATCCGAATACGTTCACCACCGGAACGCAAAGCAGCGTCCCGTTGATGCTCTGAGGTGCCAGCGTTCGCAACAGGCGCCGGATGATCTCGACGCCGTTGAGCTCATCCCCGTGAATGGCCGCCGATACGAACATCGTCGGCCCGGGTTGCGCACCGTGCAGGACATGCACCGGCAATGTGACGGGCGCATGATTGGAAAGCTTCGAAATTGGCAGATCGACCAGCCGGCGCTCTCCCGGCTTGACGGCTAGCCCTCCGATTATGAACGGCTGCCTCACGCCCTGCGCGTCTCCCTCAAGCTGTCTTCCGCCGGGAAACTGCACGACACCACCCGCAGGCGCAAGCGACTGATGGCATGTTGCCGCCACCGACGAATGTCATTGGCGCGATTACTGCTCGATCGTTGTGCTCTCTCCACACGAATTTGCTATTTCGCTGTGCGATAATGGTGGGCAGACACCAGCCGCTCCTCGCCAAGCGATGCGACACGCGCTAAAACTCTCTGACATTAAGAAAAAACAGCGCCGAACGTCGCCCATTCAAGCTCGCTGCTTGCACCGCGGCAGAGCCGCCTCTAAGACTACGACATCAGCGATGTTGTCGGGCGCACTCAGGTGCGTTCACGACAGAATTCATCGGTGCATTTGAGCAGGTAGCGTGTGCTGAGGCGGTAGGGGTTCATGAAGCGCCCGAGGCAAACGATACGACGCTACGCGATGCCCCTCGCGCTAGCATGCCTGCTGCTCACCCTATTCGCTGCGCCCCTGTTCATCTCCAGCCGCCATCAGAACATCACGCTTGAGAGCGCTGCGGTGTACGCAGCATCGAGCGACAGCTATCGGCTCAGTGCCCCTGTGCGCCTGATGAGCGGGCCGACCATTCAGCTCGAAAGCGGAACGCTGTCGATGCCGCCGAGCCGCACCGGATTGGCGCGCAGCGGGCAGGTAATCGCCATGCTGATCACCGGCAGCGGCCCTCAGATGACGCTCGAGAACGCCACCTTCACCGCTGACTTCTCCACCCGCGAGCCGACGTTCTCGCAAGAGCAACCCGGCGAGGAGATTGCGCCCCTCGTAAAGGCGCTGCAGAGCATGCAGTTCGCCGGCCTGACGGTGCGCACCAGCACTATGCGCATCCGGATGACCGATGGCTCGCTGGCCGAGTTGCAGGACATCAACGCGACGATCTCCGGAAAACCCAACGGCGCGATAAGTGCCTCGGGATCGTTCCAATTCCGCGGCGAGACCATAGAATTCGACACTGCGCTCGGCGCCAGTCTCGACGCGCAGGGAATGTCACGCCCGATCTCGGCATCGTTTACCGGCAAACCGCTGACGGCCAGCATCGAGGGCAGCCTCATGTTGGGCGAAAGCCCCCAGCTGCTCGCCCCGCACGCCGACCTCACCACCGCCGATCTTCGCGCCACGGCGCGATGGCTCGGCGTGAACTGGCCGAGCGGCGACGGCTTCGGCCCCTTCTACGCGAAAGGTCAGCTCGAGTGGGTGGGTCGCACGATGGCCTTCCAGAACACCACGCTGCAGCTGGATGAGAACGATGCCACCGGAACGCTCTCGATCAACTTTGCCGGCCAGCGCCCCGCCGTCGAAGGAACGCTTGGCCTCAAGACTCTCGATCTGACGCAATACTTGAAGCCGCGCGCCGCCGCGGTGCAGAGAAACGAGAGCCTGCTGACCTCCATCCGCGGCTCCTCCGGTCTCGAGTTTCCGCTGATCGACGCCGTCGATGCAGACTTCCGCATTTCATCGGATCGCGTCACTCTTCCGGCGACGACCATCGGGCGCAGCGCTGCCACCGTCTCACTGCGCGATGGAAAAATGCTCGCCGACATCGCCGAGCTGGAGTTCGACGACGGCACACGCGGCGGCGGTCAGATCCGTATCGACCAGAGTGGCCCGGATCCGAGCTTCGGCATGCAGGCGAAGTTCGAGGCCCCCGATGTCGGCCGTGCGATACAATCGGTGTTCGGTCATCCGACAGTTCAAGGGCGCGGGTCCATTACGATCGATCTCACCGCACGCGGTGATAACGGCGAGGAACTGCTCCGCTCGCTCGACGGCAAGCTTTGCGCCACACTTGCCGAGGGCGGCCGCATCGGCATCGACGTCAACATGCTCACCGCACCTGAGACCGGCACACTGTCTGCGAGCGCATGGCAGCAGGTGAGCACCAGCGCGATCTCAGTTGATAAGCTGGACGCGCGCTTCATCGTCAACAAGGGCATCCTGCGCGCGCAGTCCGCCGAAGCAATATCGGGCCAGCGCGCCCTCAAGGCCGACGGCACCATCAGCCTCATAGCAGGCGAGCTGGATATGATGCTCGCCGTAGGTGATGCAACGAACCCGCCGGCGGAAGCCGAAGATCGCGCGCCGGCGAAAGTCATCGTGAAACCGCGCGAGATCGTCAATATGCGCGGCCCCTGGTCGGCCCCTGCCGTGCGCAACGCGCCTGCCGGAGACGCCGGCCCTATACTCGCCGCTCCCGCCCCCGGCTGATCTCAAAGCAGCCGCACCAGCGCTTCACGCGCGGCGGTCTGTTGTGCAGCGCTCATATGCAGCCCGCACTTCGTTCTCCGCCACAAAACATCGTCCGGCGTCATCGCCCATTCCTTGTCGCGCAGATAGGCCACCTCGCGCGCGGTTAGACCCGCACCCAGCGTCGCACCGAGATCGGCCGGACCTTCCGCGTCTCCCAAAACGTCATCGACGCAGCTGCCGTAGCGCCGTGCGAGGCGCCCGAGGAATGCCGCATCGAACCCGCGATGCATCCGGCACAGGCGACGGATGAAGCCATCGAGCCCACCTTCGCCGAGATCGCCGCCCGGCAGCGGTGACGAGGCGGTCCACGCCCGGCCCATCTGCGGAAAATGCCCTCTAAGCTTCATCATCGCCGCTTCCGCGAGCCGCCGATACGTCGTCAGTTTGCCGCCCAGCACGGTGAGCAGCGGCGCACCATCCTTGAGATGCAGTTCCAGCCGGTAATCGCGCGACACGGCAGATGCGTTGTCACCACCCTCTTCATCGAACAGCGGCCGCACGCCCGCATAACGCCACACGATGTCCGATCGCTGCGGCGGCGTGACGAAAAACTGCCGCGCCAAGTCTAGCAGATAGTCTTCCTCTTGATCGCTGATCGTCGCACCGGCCGGATCGCCGTCGAATGCGATCTCGGTCGTTCCGATCAACGTGAAACGCTCTTCGTAGGGAATGGCGAACACGACGCGCCCGTCCGCGTTCTGGCAGAGATACGCATCGTTTGCGCCGCTGATGCGCGGCACGACGATATGGCTACCCTTGACGAGCCGCACCGGCAGCACGTGACGCGTATCGGTGACGCGCCCACCGACACCTTCGACCCACGGCCCCGCGGCATTGACGAGCGCACGCGCGCGCACCTCGTGCACGCCCGTCTCATCCTTCAGCTGAATGCGCCAGAGACCGTCCTCGACGCTCGCGGACTGTACGAGCGTGCGCGTCTTGATTGCAGCTCCGCGGTCGGCTGCAGCGCGCGCGTTGAGCACGACCAGGCGCGCATCATCGACCCTGCAATCCCAATACGTGAAGCCTTGCTTCACTTCGCTGCGCAGCGCGTACCCAGCGGGATCGCGTCTCAGATCGATGGCACCGGACGCAGGTATCTGCCGCCGTTTGCCGAGGTTGTCGTAAAGGAACAGACCTGCGCGCAATGCAAGGCCCGAGCGCCCGCCCGCGATCTGCGGCAGGATAAAACGCTGCGGCCAGATGATGTGCCCGGCATTCGCTAGCAGCACCTCGCGCTCCTCCAGCGCCTCGCGCACCAGCCGGAATTCGAAATGCTCCAGATAGCGCAGCCCGCCGTGAATGAGTTTCGAACTCGCAGAGGACGTCGCCCCGCCGAGATCCGATTTCTCGGCAAGCAGCACGCTGAGGCCCCGGCCGGCGGCATCGGCCGCGATGCCGGCCCCGTTGATGCCACCACCGATGACGGCAAGGTCATGGATCATGCGCGAAGGCTAGCATGTCAGGGCTTACGGCGCCGTTTCCGGCCGCGGCGTCACCAGCGATACGATCATCAGCGCCAGAAACCCGAGCGGCAATGCCAGTAGAACAGTTGCAGGGCCACGTATGCCCCACCAGTCGGCAACGCTGCGCGCATGCACATTGAGCGCCTCCCATGCGGCCTCGCGGGCCGCACCCGGCTCGGCGTCCAGCCAAGCCGCCTTCAGTTCGTTGAAGTATTCGAGCCCGCTCACCCCGCCGCGCGACAGAGGCGCGGTCGCCTCGAAGAACGGCACGGGAAAATAGTGCTGGGCAGCAACGTAGGCGGCAAGCGCGCCGGTGCCCACGATCATGCCCGCAAGGGCGCCCCACGTGTTGGCGCGCCGAAACCAGAGCGCTGCCACAACGACTGGAAACAGACCTGCTGCAGCAATCACCACACCCCAGCTCGCGATCTCCGCAATGCTGCCGAACCGCAGCGTCGCCAGTACCGTGCCCGCGGCAATGACAGAGGCTGCCACGGCATACGACGCGAGCCTCAGGCCACGCGGCTGCGCGGCAGCGCTGGAACTGCTTCCAAGACCCACGGCATCCGCGATGACACCGAGCAGCGCGTGCGCAGTCACGATCACCGCGGCCATCACGGCGATTGCGACGAGCCCCGTCAATGCTCCGTTGAGTCCGGCGATCTCTGGCAACGCCAGCGCAGCGATATCCGGATCCACCGCGATATCCTGCAACCGCAGCGCGGTGCCGGCATCAGGTAGCGCCGCGCAGGACTGTGCGGCCATGCTGGCGGTCGAAACGGCTTGCCCACAAACTTGCACCAACCCGAGCTTCCCGTACGTAAATACCCACGCCGGCAGATCGCCGGCTGCCGTACGATCCGCGATCAAGGTCGCAATCGCCTGACGCGCATGCGTCGCGACCGCCGGCGCGAGCGTCAGCACCAGCACGACGAAGCCCAGCCCCCACAGCGCCGTGTGCCGCGCATTGCGTGCCGAAGTCCCGGCCAATGGTACGGACAGCAAGCTAGGCAGCACCGCGACACCGGTTGCCAGTCCAAGGATGAGCCCCACGAAGTTGATGGGCGACAGAGAGAGGAACGCCGTCATCATCGGCGTCAGATACGCCGGATCGGCGAGATCCTGCTCCAGCAGGTTCTCTTCCATGCCTTGCAGCTGCCAGAGCGAATTTGCGTACGCGAGCTGCGGCACCGGCAGGCCATACCATTGCGCTGAAAGCATCACGACCGGCAACAGTAGCGCCAGCAGCAAGAGCGCATAGAGAAGACCGTTGACGGTCGCGGTGCCACCGGTTCCGCGCACGACGAAACACAGCAGCACGCCAAGCGCCGCAGCAACGGTCGCTGTCGCAAAATCGAGACCGAGCAGACGCATACCGACAAGCCCCGCCGCGGTGAGACCGCCGATCAGCAGCGCCGTCATCGACACTGTGATGATCGCCAGGGTGAGCAGCGAAACGACCCGCCCGGGAAAGCGCCGCCTGATGAGATCCGGGAGCGAAACAGCGCCGGACCGCGCGAAGCGCGGCGCCACGACGAGTTGCATCAACAGGCCGCCCGCGCCGAGGCCTAGGCCGTAGGCAAGACCATCGTGCCCAGACGCGAAGATAGCACCCGGAATGCCGAGGAAAAACGCGCCTGTGAGCGTATCGGTCGCGATGCACATGCCGCCCGCGACAGGCGCCGCACCACCGCGCAGCAGCCGCACACCCGCGATGAGAGCGACCGCCGCAGCGGCAAAAATCCCGACAGCCCAATAGCCGCCATCGCCCCAGAGCGCGGAGGCGCCCATGCCTGCAGCGAGCACTGCACCGACGAAGGCGAACGACATCAGCGCGAACAGCGCCGATCCCGCCGTTCCGCTCGCGCCTGCCGAAGCACTGGTCTCGCTGCCGAACGATCCATCAAGCGCCATGTCAGCTATCCATCGCCCGGCGCGCGTCGCGACGATCCTGCCAGCGCGCGGACATCAGGCCGATCAGCACGAAGCCGATCAGCGAGCCCTGCGCCACCATCAGGTACCCGAGCGGGAATGCGAAAAGGTCTACGAGGTTGAGCGCCTGCGAGATCAGCGGCACCGCGAACGCCAGCAGGACCCACAACGCCAGCGCCACATACGGCAGCCGAGGCGAAGCACGAGCGTCGTTGGATGTCTGAGCGTCTTCGCGCACCTGCGCGTCCCCGTCCGCTTCGGCGGCGTGCGCTGCGCCGCATCCAGACACGTTCGCTACACTTTGCGACACCGTCGTGGCATCGCACACAGCAACTGACGCAAAGGTTGGCGGAAACGAATAGGCGGGGCGACACGCTCCCGCATCCCCCCGCCCACGGGATCCTCTCCCTAGACTTGGACCCTATTTTTTTTGCTGGCCAGCAGAGTGGTCCGTGACTCGCCGGACCCGCACCATGGTGGAGCGGCGACACTGCGTCAAGTCGTCCTGCGCGGAAAAAACCCAATGTCCCGCAGCGTTTTGCGAGGACAGCGTAAATGTCGTCATGAAGTCGTCACGACACCTCCGGCCGACAGTCCGAGTCTGGCGGGAGGGGATCGCACTGGCGGTTACCGGCGCATGTCCGCATCGCCTGGCTGAGGGTCTGCGAGTAAACGCCATCGAGCGGCCCGAAATAGAGCCCCTGCGCCCTGAGCCCGCATTGGTACATCTTCACGATGGGCTCGCCGCCGGTCCGCATCGCGAGGTCGTAGTCGTTGAAAGCCGCGTCAGTGTCCCCGAGCGCCTGCCGGATATGGGCACGCGTATCGAGTGCGTAGGGACTGCCCGGTGAAAGCGCCAGCGCCCTTTCCACATCGGCCAACCCCTCGCTCGGCCGCTGAAGCTTGTAGTAGGCCCAAGCCCTGTTGTTCAGCGCGAGCGGAAAGTCGGGCCTGATTTTCAGCGCCACGTCATAGTCCGCGATCGCCTCGGTAAACTTTCCGAGCAGCGAGTAGGCCAGCGCCCGCATGCCGTGCGCAAGGCTCCGCTGCTCCTCGGGTAGCCCCGGCGTATCGATCAGCGCCGAGCAACCACTGATACGCCGTGAGTTGTCGTCGCTGAGGCAGTCGACGAGCGGATCGTCGACCGTCGCCAGCGCGGCAACCGCGCCAGCTAAGACTGCCACCAATACGGCGAAAAACCTTGCGTAGACCATTCCGTCCCCTCGAACTGGAGCGACCCCTTCTGAAAGCACCAGAAACAGGTTTTAATCGGTCGGAAATTGCTAACGCAGCAATCGACCGCGGCGGAAGCAGGCATTGGACGGCTTAACCCCTAACATCGGCTTCCTGTGCTAGGTTCAACGGGCCTGGAGGATGCGAGCGTCCCACGTGAAACAAAAGCGAATTCTGCTCATAATCAGCGGCGGTATCGCCGCCTACAAGTGCCTCGACCTCATCCGCCGTATGCGCGAGGCAGGCGCCTCCGTGCGCGCGGTCATGACCAAGGCCGCAACTGAATTCATTACGCCGCTTTCGGTCGGCGCGCTCACCTCCGAGCGCGTCTTCACCAGCCTGTTCGATCTCAACGACGAGCAGGAGATCGGCCACATTCGTTTGTCGCGCGAGGCCGACCTGCTGATCGTGGCTCCGGCCACGGCCGACCTCATCGCCAAGATGGCCAGCGGCCACGCGGACGACCTTGCCTCAACGGTGTTGCTCGCGACCGACAAGCCCGTGCTCGTTGCGCCGGCAATGAACCCGCGCATGTGGATGCATCCGGCAACCCAGCGCAACGTCGCGCAGCTACGCGCCGATGGCCTTCACTTCGTCGGACCAAACACCGGGGAAATGGCCGAGCGCGACGAAGCCGGTCCAGGACGCCTCGCCGAGGTGCCTGAGATCATCGCCGCGGCAACGAGCATCCTGGCTGAGCGTGCCCGCGGCGCCATCGCGCACCTGCATGCTCGACCGCTTCAGGGACGCCACGTGCTGGTCACCAGCGGCCCGACGCACGAGCCCATCGACCCCGTCCGCTATATCGCCAACCGCTCGTCCGGAAAGCAGGGCCACGCCATCGCGCGCGCAGCCGTAGCCCTCGGCGCGCGCGTGACGCTCGTGTCAGGACCGGTGTCGATCACCGATCCGCCCGGTGTCGATGTCGTCCGCGTCGAAACGGCCAAAGAGATGCTCGCCGCCGTCGAAAAAAATCTCCCCGCTGACATCGCAATTTTCGCCGCCGCAGTCGCCGATTGGCGCAGCGCCTCCGCGGCGCAGCAGAAGCTGAAAAAGTCGGGCGACAAGCCGAGCCTCGACCTCATCGAGAACCCCGACATTCTCGCCACCGTCGGCAAACTCCGCACCGGCCGTCCGCGTCTCGTCATCGGCTTTGCTGCCGAGACGTCGAGCGTCGCAAGCGAAGCTGCAAGAAAGCTCAAGTCGAAGGGCGCCGACTGGATCGTCGCCAACGACGTATCACCCGATCGCGGCGTCTTCGGCGGCGACGGCAACACCGTGCACCTCGTCACCGCACAAGGCACCGAGGATTGGCCGACGCTCAGCAAGGATGAGGTCGCGCGTCGCTTGCTACAGCGCGCCGCCGAACATCTCTCCAGCGGCGCCGCAGCAGCAGAATGAAAAAGCCCGCCAGATCGACAAAGTCGAAACACGGAATCCGCGTGCGCGTCGCGATCATGCAGCTCCCGCATGCTGCCGGGCTGCCGTTGCCTGCCTACCAGACCGAAGGCGCCGCCGGCCTCGACCTCGTCGCCGCGCTCGATACGCAATCGCCGCTCACGCTGGCGCCAGGCGCACGCGCGCTCGTACCAACAGGTCTCGTGTTGGAGCTTCCGGCCGGTTACGAGGCGCAGGTGCGGCCACGGTCCGGTCTGGCGCTCAACCACGGCGTCACCGTACTCAACAGCCCCGGCACCATCGATAGTGACTACCGAGGCGAGGTCCGCATCATCTTAGCCAACCTCGGTCAGGCGCCGTTCGAGGTTCGCCGCGGAGACCGGATTGCCCAGCTCGTTGTCAGCCCCGTAATCCACGCAACGTTCGTCAAAGTGAGCGCAGTTTCCAATACATTGCGCGGCGATAGCGGATTTGGATCAACCGGCAAGACGACCGCCAATGAAAACGCTGGGTCGCGCAAATCGCCGACGCAGAAGAAATCCATGCCATCCGCCGGGGCGTCGCGACAAAAAACCCTTATTGCGAAGCCTTCTTCTCGCAATCGGCGATCACCGCCGCGCTCTTGACAGGGCCAGCTGTTCGCCCAACGTGCCGCACGAAGCGGCGCGAACTTGAGCCGCCCCGAGCCCATAGGCTCGAACAGCACAGAGGCACCTCGATGAACGAGATCCCCCAGATCAAGACGCTCGCCGCCACGAAATCGTGGGGCCGCGGCCGCATCTACGACTCGATTGCAGAGACCATCGGACACACGCCGCTCGTTCGGCTTTCCAAGATCGCCGAGCAGGCCGGCGCCAAAGCGAACGTTCTCCTGAAGCTCGAGTTTTTCAACCCGCTCTCCTCGGTCAAGGACCGCATCGGCGTCTCGATGATTGATGCCCTCGAGGCCGCCGGACGCATCACGCCCGGCAAGACCGTGCTCATCGAACCGACCTCCGGAAACACCGGCATCGGTCTCGCATTCGTCGCTGCCGCGCGCGGCTATCGACTCATTCTTGTGATGCCCGAGACGATGTCTCTGGAGCGTCGCAAGATCCTCACCCATCTCGGCGCCGAACTGGACCTCACGCCAGGACCGGGAGGCATGCCTGCCGCTGTCGAACGCGCCGCCGAGCTTGCCAAAACCATCCCGAATGCCGTCATTCCTGGGCAATTCGACAATCCGGCGAACCCGCTCGTTCACGAGAAGACGACGGCTGAGGAAATCTGGAACGACACCCACGGCAACGTCGATGCCATCGTGGTGGGCGTCGGCACCGGCGGCACGATCACCGGCGTTGGCCGCGTCTTGAAGCCACGCAAACCCGACCTCAAGATCATCGCCGTCGAGCCATCGACGAGCCCCGTGCTGTCGGGTAAGCCGCGCGGCCCTCACAAGATCCAGGGTATCGGCGCCGGCTTCATTCCTTCGATCCTCGACACCGGCTTGATCGACGAGATCGTCACCGTGTCGAGCGAGCAGGCATTCGAGACGTCGCGTCTCGTCGCCAAGGTCGAAGGCATCCCCGGAGGTATCTCGACAGGTGCCAACGTTGCGGCCGCTCTCGAGATCGCCAAGCGTCCCGAATACGCCGGCAAGACCATCGTCACGTTCGCGCCCTCGTCTGCCGAGCGTTACTTCTCGAGCGATCTTTTCGTTGACCCGAGCAAGCTTGCCTGAGCCGGGTGACCATCACCACGCCTGAGCGCCAACGCGCTCAGGCTCCCCCCGCCATCAAGCTTTTTCGCATCCGAATTTTCTAACTGCGTGATGCAATTCGATATCCCTCAATTCATTAAAACCCCGACTGACTTTTCGGGTGACAATCTTTCAGACGATCAATTCGCAATAGCGAATGAAACCGCTTCGTCCGCCGCTATTTTGCTTGCGCCCGCCCGATAATAGAACCTAAATCCTCCCCTCGCGAGCATATCGCAATCCAATTCCAAACCAGCCGAGCGGGCACCCGCTCGACGAACTCTGGCGGAGCCGCCGGTGCGGCTTCGCATTGCCTAATCGCATCGAGAAGAGGACATCATGGCCGAGGAAGCCGAAGGTCGCGGCACACTTGCCGAAGGCGCCGCAAGGCAATTAGCCAACGCAACGAAAACGCGGGCGCAATGGGGCGGCATCAGCCCGCGCTGGCTGATTCCCTTCCTCCCTTGGACGCCTGTCGAAGCCGGCATCTATCGCCTCAACAAGGTGAAGGAGACGCGCGGCGCGACGTCGGCAAAATCGCTCGACGTCGAGTGCAGCCCCCCGCGCGACCGCGATGCCGACCTTCCCGAAACCTTCGTCGATTACGAGGAGCATCCGCGCGAGTACTTCCTCAACGCGGTCACCACCGTGCTCGACGTTCAGACCCGCGTCTCCGATCTCTACAGCCATCCCTTCGACCAGATCCAGGAGCAGCTCCGCCTGCTCATCGAGAAGGTCAAGGAGCGCCAGGAGAGCGAGCTGATCAACAACAAGGAGTACGGTCTCCTTGCCAACTGCGCGTCATCGCAGCGCATCTCAACCCGCTCCGGCGGTCCGACGCCCGACGACCTCGATGAGCTGATCACCAAGGTCTGGAAGGAACCATCTTTCTTCCTCGCTCACCCGCGCGGCATTGCCGCCTTCGGTCGCGAGTGCACCCGTCGCGGCGTCCCACCGCCGACCGTCACGCTGTTCGGCTCACCCTTCCTCACCTGGCGCGGCATCCCTCTCGTTCCTTCGGACAAGGTTCCGCTGACGGCCAACGGCAAGTCCAAGTTCCTGCTGCTGCGTACAGGCGAGAAGAAGCAGGGCGTCGTCGGCCTGTTCCAGCCGGGTGTCCCGGGCGAGGTGTCTCCCAGCCTCTCGGTTCGCTTCATGGGCATCGACCGCCGTGCGATCGCCTCCTACCTGATCTCGCTCTACTGCTCGCTCGCCGTCCATACGGACGATGCGCTCGCCGTGCTGGATGATGTCGAGGTAGGCAAGTACCATGAATACCCCGCTGCAAAGTGATCTGACGGAAGGCGCCGCGGCAGCAGCTGCGGCTCCGTCCGGCCCCGGCGACGCCGTGCGATACGCGCCCACGCCTGCCGTGCCAGATGCCGCAACGATCGCGCGCATGGCGAACGCATTCTATGCGGCTCCGCCATCGCCACCGATTCCAGGACCGGGCGCGGCGTTGCCGTCCGCACCCGTGTTCGCGGCAGAACCAATGTACAATTCCATCCCCGGAACGCCGGCCCTGACGCCGCCGCTCTCGCCGAATCTCAACCCTGGCCTGCCGCCGATGCCGATCCCGGCCTCAGGCGCCGCGCAGCCGTCGGCTCCGGTGTTTGCGCTTGAACCGATGATCGCCGACGCGCAGTCGCCGTCACCAACCTTCGCTCAGCCGCAAGGTGGCAAGGGCGCGTCCGGCTACACGCTGACACCGCCGGTATCGGCACCAAGCGCTCCGCTGCCCGCCTCCGCTCCATCGGTCCCGCGCAGCATGGGCGGTGAACCGGACTTCACCACTCTGCCGCTGTCACTCGGCGGCGCGCTGTCGCTCGTCCCAAGTCTCGATGATGTCGCGACACCCTACGGCCCCGGTTCGCTGACGGGCCCGGCCTCCGACGCCGCTGTCCCGGGAAGCACCTACTCGTTCCTCGATCGCAGCTCGGCGCCAGCA
>JASBSU010000020.1 GCA_030148725.1 Hyphomicrobium sp. | reverse complement strand
TCCCGGCTCGATCTACAACTCCTGCCGCCTTCACGAGCGGCGATGCGGTGCGCGGGCTGCGCAATCAACGCGCCATGTATATCGGCTGAATGCAAACAGCCGACGAACGTCGGTCGGCAATTGCGCCATGAATTGCCAAGGACCGCACAGGTCGCCCCAGCGAAACGCCTGAGGCGCGCTCTCGATCCAGTAGCGCGGGAGCCGCCGTAGTCGCGCGGGGCCAACAGCTCGCCGATACGAGCCGTGGGCGCGTTGCTAGCCCCGGGAGCGAACAAAATCCCGCGCGAATTCGTTCCGTATGATTGCAGCGGTCGGCCAGCGAGACGTGAAGGACCCGCTGTCACCGACCGCGCGCTTGAGTTACATCGAAGACATACTCGAGAATGGCGAAACAAGCGTGTGATGCGATGGAAGCATGATCAGTCCACTTCAACTGCCCGCATCGCGCTGGATGGCTATTCTTAAGCGCGTCTATCAACAGTTCAACGATGACCGCATCCTGGCGATTGCCGCGGGGGTCGTCTTCTATGCGCTCCTTGCGGTGTTTCCCGCCATCACCGCCTTCGTCTCGCTGTTTGAGTTATTTGCCGACCCGAGCACCGTCGTGCAGCAACTCAGCGACCTCAAAGGCGTCATTCCCGCCGGCGCCTCCACCATTATCGAGGATCAGATAAGCCGGGCCGGCAGCAGCGGAGCGACGTCGTTGAGCTTGACCTCGATCTTCGCTCTGCTGTTGGCAATCTGGAGCGCCAACAGTGGCACGAAGGCGATCATGGACGCTTCGAACGTCGTGTACGGGGAGAAGGAAGAACGCAGTTTCATCAGGCTGAACTTCGTTTCGCTGCTGCTCACGGTCGGCGCGATGGCAGTGCTGCTCATAGCCCTCGGCGCAGTTGTCGTCCTTCCGTTGCTGCTGTCTGCACTCGGCGTGGAATCAGCCGGCAATATCGGTCTGCTGCGATGGCCGATCCTGCTCGTGCTTATTCTTGGTGGCCTGGGGGCCCTCTACCGCTTCGGCCCAAGCCGGCGACAGCCCCACTGGTCGCTCTTCAGCATCGGGGCCTGTGCGGCAGCGGCGGCCTGGATCGGTAGCTCCGCGCTGTTGTCGTGGTACCTGACGAATTTTGCCAACTACAACGCAGTCTACGGTTCTCTAGGCGCCGTGATTGGCCTCATGATCTGGATGTGGATTTCCGTCATTGTCATACTGCTCGGCGCTGAGCTCGACGCGGAAATCGCGCGCGAGGTTTACGGTAACGATGGGCCTTCGAGCCAGGGATGATGCTGGCGGGGCAGCTTGCGCACCCAGCAATCGAATGCTTGTCATCCGACAAATCGGCGTCCGATCGGCGCGGCACAGACCTGGGAAACCGCTGAGGCTGCAGTGCGCACCAGAGTCATGAGAAGGCGAGGACGAACGTGGCGAACAACAAGGGCGGCTCCAAATCTGAGGCGGCAAAGCCGACACCGGTCGCGGGCGAAGGCCTCAGTCGCGCAGAGGCAAAGCACGTCAAAGAAGCTGCGCGGCCAAGGGCTGCGGTCGTTTACGAAATCGTGCGCACCGAAGGCGAGGCGGAGCTTGTGCGGCCGGCTTCTGCCCTATGGTGGTCAGGCGTTGCGGCAGGCATCTCGATTGGCTTTTCATTTCTGACCGAGGCAGCCCTCGCAGCTCACTTGCCTCCTTCGGAATGGCGGATGATCATTGCCAAGCTCGGCTATGCCGTTGGCTTCCTCATTGTCATCCTGGGACGCCAGCAGCTCTTCACGGAGAATGTGTTGACGGCCGTGCTGCCAGTCATTTCGCGCCGGAGGCTCGACTGGCTCATCAGCTTGGGGCGGCTATGGAGCATCGTCCTCGTCGCGAACGTCGTTGGCTGTTTCGTCTTCGCACTGGCGCTCTCGTTCCTGCCGGTCGTCGGTCCAGAAATGCAGCATGAACTCAGGGAGATCGTGCTGCGGCTCATGCAGAACACCCCAGCCCAGATGTTCGCAAAGGGCATTGGAGCCGGCTGGATCATCGCGGCTCTGGTGTGGATCCTGGCCTCGAGCGAAGACATGCGCTTCTTCATTATCGGGCTGCTGACGTATCTGATCGCCCTGTTTGGCTTCACCCACATCGTCGCGGGGACGGCTGAAGCGCTTTACGGTGTGCTGACCGGCGCCATTTCGTTTTCGCAGGCATTCGGAGGCTTTTTCCTCCCGACGCTGGCCGGCAACATATTCGGAGGCACCGTGCTATTTTCGGTTCTGAGCTACGCTCAAGTGCGCGAGGAGATTTCGGCAACTAGAAGTCGATAGCCTTAACTGCGCGCATCGAGTGGTGGCTTCCTAAGCCGTTCGGACAACCCCCGCGTCCCGGTTCGGGACGGCGCCGTTCGCCGTCCTGACCCCAGCCTCAGTCATGCACTGGTGTCGAGTGCGACGGCTCGGCCCGCCGAGACCTGCTCCTCGGCAATGCCGCTGGATCAGCAGCGTATTTGTTGCTTTAAAAGGGTTTAGCCCGGGCCGTGTGCCCCGACGGAGTGCCAGATGCCTGCTGCGCCGGTAGTCGAGTGGACGTTCGAGAAGGATGTTCTCAATTCGCCGATCCCGGTGCTGGTGGTGTTTTCCGCGTCGTGGTGCCGGCCGTCCCGCGACATGGCGCCGGCGATCGAGGCGGTCGCCAATGAGCTTTGCGGCACGATCAAGATCGTGGAAATCGACGCTGAGCGATACGCCGACATCAAGTCCGAGTACGCAGTGCGCGGGTTGCCGACGAGCATACTATTCAAAGGCGGGCAGTCGATGGCGAGGCGGGTCGGCGCTTTCGCGGATGCCGAGAGCCTGAAGGAATGGCTCAACGCAGAGCTCATCAAGTCATCCGCGACTTCATACGCGTCAGAGCTGCCGCGCGCTACCACCTTCAAGCTCTCGAACGGCTTGGAGGTCGCCGTCATTTCGGACCACCGTTCGCCGGTCGTCTTACACACGCTCTGGTACCGCGTCGGTGCTGCGGACGAACCCGAAGGGTTATCGGGAGTCGCACGCCTTCTAGAGCACCTGATGTTCAAGTCGCAGGACGATCTTGCCGAGGGCGAGTTCTCCAAGATCATCACCGACCTCGGCGGCGTGCACAGCGCCATGAGCCGTCGCGACATGACCGCATACGTCGAGCGCATCGCCAGCGACCAGCTCCGGCCTGTCATGGAACTGGAGGCGGCGCGAATGTCCAACCTGCGTCTCGCGCCGGGCGAGGTGGAGCGTGAGCGGCAAACGATCATCGAGCAACGCCAATCGAGCATCGTGCTGGACCCGATCATGCGCCTACGCGAGAAGATGGATGCCGCGCTATACCAGGACCATCCTTACAGTGCGCCGGTCATCAGCAAAGTGGATGCGCTGAACCGTTTGTCGCGTAAGGACGCCATGCGTTTCTACAAACGTTACTACGCGCCAAACAACGCCGTGCTCGTCGTCGTCGGCGATGTGACGGAAGAGGAAGTGCGGGCCATGGCCGAAAGCACTTACGGCAAGGTGCCGCCCAATCCCGATGTGCGACCACGCCAGCGCGCTCCCGGGCCGGAGGTGCTCGCGCCACGCCGGGTGATCCACAAGGATCCCCGTGCATCGGCGTCCGTGTTTCTGCGCCAGTATGTGGTTCCGAGCTATGTGACGGCACAGCCGGGCGAGGCCGAGGCACTGGACATTCTCGCGAGAATTCTGTGCATCGGTCCCTCGAGCCTGCTTCAGCATCGGCTGGTGCGCGGGGTCGGTCTCGCGGTGAGAGCTTGGGGTGCTTACAATAGCGACGTCGTCGATCATGGAACTTTGGTCATGGGCGCAGGCACGAGCCAGCGCAACCTACCCGCGATCGAAGCGGCCATCGACGATGCGATCGATGACATTCGGGCGAATGGACTGACGGACTTGCAGCTTGCGCGCGCAAAGAAGGCGCTGCTCGCGGATCACATCTTTGCGGCGAGCAGCCAGATGGCATTGGCTGACCGTTACGGCCACGCGCTCGCGAATGGCCGCACCGTCGAGCAGATTGAGGCGTGGCCGACAAACATCGCAAAAACGCGCATTGACGATATCGTCCGAGTGGCCACTGAGTATCTGGATCCCCGCAGAGCGGTGACAGGCTGGCTGCAGCCGGGTTAGCAGCGCGCAAGGTGAGAATGCAGGTAGAAGTCGTCACAAGCCCTGGCGGGATCGAGGCATGGCTGGTCGAGGACCGTTTCGTGCCCGCCTTCACACTGCACTATGGCTTTGATGGCGGCAGCGCGCAGGATCCCGCCGGGAAATCGGGGCTTGCGTTCCTTCTCGGCAGCATCCTGAGCGACGGTCTCAAATGCGACGCGACGCCATTTACAGAGTGGGCAGATGCCTGGGGGCTGCGCCATAGCTTCTATGTCAGCAAGGACGCCTTCTGCGGTGGGCTTACCGCGCTGAGGGAGAACCGCTCTGAAGCGGCCGGCCTGCTCAGCGGGATGCTGGGACAACCGCCGCTTGACCCGACGCTGGTGGAAATCAAGCGTAAGCATCAAGTCGCGGGGCTAGCAACGCGCATGGCCAAGCCTGACGTTGCCGCGGTCACGCAATGGGATGCTACCGCATTCCCTGACCACCCTTACGAGCATCCGGTGCATGGCACGCTCGATGCGTTGACGTCGATCACAACCGACGACCTCGATGCCTATCGCAGCCGGATATTTGCCAAGGACACACTTAAGGTCGCTTGTGTCGGCGCGATTTCCGCCGCCGAACTCGGCGCTTTGCTCGACGATGCGTTCGGGGAACTACCGGCCACGGCTTCTTCAACGGACGTGCCCAACGTCGCCATGTCCAGCGTCGGCACAACCACCTTCGTCGAGCTGCCGGTGCCCCAGGCCGCGATCGTCTTCGGCGTCGACGCCGTGCCCCGGAGTCATCCCGACTATAGCGCCACGATGCTGCTCAACCACATGCTCGGCGGACGCCATATGTCGTCTCGGCTCGTCGAGGAAATTCGTTTCAAACGCGGTCTTGCGTTTTCTGCAGGCAGCGAAATCAACGTATGGCGGCACGCGGCCGCGCTCCGAGGCGTGATACACACGCGCAGCGCGATGGTCGGTCAGGTACTGGAACTCATCCGGGAAGAATTTCATCGTCTGACGGACGGAGCATTCTCGGCCGCTGATATCGACAGCGCGAAGCGGTCCCTTGCTGCGACGTTGGCCCTGCCACCGGACGACAATCGCGGCGCGGCCCACCAGCTCTTGAGCTGGTCCCTCGCAGGTGTCGGGCCCGGTTATCCGTCGCTCCGCCAGCGGCGCATCGAGGTCCTGTCGGATTACGACGTCCGTCGCGTCGCCAGACGCACCTTCGACCCGCAAAAACTCAGCGTTTGCATCGCCGGTGATCGATCGCTGCGCGTCGAGGCGGGCTGAGCTGTCACAATTCTCCAATTGGTTTTCGCTGAACTTTTTGGCTTCCGCCCAATCGGAATGAATAAGACTTAGGCATATTGGCCTCCAGACGCCCAAAAAATAGCCACCAACTCCCTTGCAGCCGACCTCTTAAGCCTAACGCTCTGTTTCGCTGGGCCGATGCCGCTCTGCTTATGAAGAATATCTCGTTCTAGAGCACTGACCGCGCTGACTAACCTGTGTTCCAGCGTCGCCTGTTGCGGCGCAACGGGTTTGCGTTGGGGGACAGTATGCGTGTGTTTGCGTACGTGCGCCGGGGGGCGTGCGTGAGTGTGTCGATCCTTGCGTTAGGGGCCACTGGCGCTTTTGCCCAGCAGGCTCCTCAGTCCAACACTGAAGCGCAACAGGCCGCGCCGGCGACGACCGAGCCGGCCAAGGAATCCCACACCGTGAAGCCAGTCGAGCCAGCTGCATCGGGCGCGGAAGCTGCGGCGCCACCCGGAACCTCGACGCTTCCGGAACTGGTCGTCGACGGAGACAAGAAGAAAAAAGAGAAAAAAGCGGCGGCGAAAACCAAGGACAAGGCAGCGAGTTCGGCCGCGACCACCGAGGCAGCGACAACCGAGCCGCCACCTCCCGGTGTGATACTGGGTTCATCCTCGCTCAGCGACTCGGGCACGACCACCTTCGATGCCAGCAACGT
>JASBSU010000010.1 GCA_030148725.1 Hyphomicrobium sp. | reverse complement strand
CTTTGACGCCGGGGTTCTCGATGGAGTCGTCGACGCGGTCGTCGCGGTAGCGCTCAAGGATTTTGTCCGCGCGCCTATGGAAGGCGTCGAACACCTTGTCGGCGGTCTGGATCTCCATCGCCCAGCGGCGCGCTTTCACACGCGCAGGGCTTTCGCCCTCGCTCTGGATGTCCTTCTTCGACTCGAATTGAGCTGTCGTATTGTCGGGCTGTAGCACGCATGCGCCCCGTTTTATGGCCAACTGGGCCATTGTACAATAGACGCAACACCATTGTTTGACGAATCATCGAACAGTTGGTAGGGTGATCAAGTTGACCGCTGGCCGAGAGGCCGCACGACCTGGTTGCTCACCAGGTCAGGTGCTGAATGTGATCCCCGTCACGAGCGAAGCAGCGGCAAATTGAGCTGGGGTGCGAAGGCGATGACCCTTCAATCCCTCGGAAAAGACGACTCCCCCTCGCACACGCACGCCGCTGTGCCTCTGGGCGAGGGGGTTACTCCGAAGGAACGCCACGTGCGCATCTGGTTCGACACAGAATTTATCGAAGACGGCAAGACGATCGACCTGATCTCGATCGGCCTCATTCGTGAGGATGGCCGCACCTATTATGCGGAGAGCGCCGAGTGCGCACTGAGCAAAGCCTGCCCGTGGGTCGAGGCGAATGTGTTTCCCCACTTGACTGGCGAGCGCAAGAATAAAGGCCGCATAGCCCAGGACATTCGCGACTTCGCCGGCGACGATCCCGAGTTTTGGGCATGGTTTGGCTCTTACGACTGGGTGTCTCTGTGCCAACTCTATGGCCGCATGATCGACCTTCCGCCCGGCTGGCCCATGTTCGTCCGCGACCTGCGGCAGCTGGCAGACGGCACACCCTGGCGCGCACGCGAGCAGCGCACCACTAAGCACCACGCGCTGAATGATGCCGTCTGGACAATGGAGGCGCACATGGACTTCGAGCGCCACTACTTGGTTGAGCCGGTTCCGTCCTGGGCGCGGTAACACACGTTACTCGGGGGAGATTGCATGCCGTGGTTCTTGCAGTGGCGACGTCTGCTCTGGATCTATCGCAGCGCCTATGGAGGCGTCTGTGTGGTCCTTGGGGGTCGCTGGTTTCACATCCAGCGACTGGACGGACTGGCGCATTCTCCTGCTCCTGCGGACACCGCTCGCAATGCGCCGATTTTTCCCCTGGAGCAGTATTTCAATGCGGTGCCTGCCGTAGCGTCTACGCAGTCGTCCGCGCAGAACGCGGCCCGCTTGTCTGGATCAGCGTCGCCACCGACGACGTCACGTACCACCAGCTGGTGGGCTGCGCTTGCACAGCGTGCAATGGCAGCGGTGCGCAAGGTGAAGCCGAGTGCGAAGCCTGCGACGGAACTGGAGTGAAGAAAGATGGATAACGACGTGCGACTCGTTCTTGCCGGCCTCGCGCTCGTGGTGTGCGCCATATTCGGCACGGCTTGCGTGGGCTCATTGTTCGGCGTGGCCGCAGGGACTGGATTCCTTGCGTGCGCCGCCGGCTTCACCGCGTGGCGGCTGATGCTTGGCAACAAGCAGGAGCCGCGCAAGTGAGCACCAAGGGCAAACACGACTGGCATCACTTCGCACGTCGTTGGTGCCCGTGGGTCTATTGCGGCAAGTGCGGGATGGTCGCGCTTAACAACGACGAGTCACGCAAGGCGGCGCGGAAGCCGTGCCCAGGGAGCGAGGAATGAGCGACGGCGCAGTCGAGACACTTGCCAAAGCGCTGCATTCGGCACTTCTGCGCGATCTGCCGCCGGTGTCGGTCGCCCAGTCACGGCACGGCGCCGCGCACAAGCGCCGACCGCACGAAAGCGAGGTCGAGGTCATCCACTTCGCTCAGCAGTGGGAGAACACCGCGATCGGACTTGACGCCGACATCACGTGGGCTGGGCAGGCGTTCACCAACGCGTACACGACCGTCGTTGTGGACTGCCACCACAACGCCGCGGTCTACTTCGGCGGCCACCGCGCCTACGTCGCAAAGTTGTCGGCGCGGTTCATGGCCGATCTTGCCGCTCGCAACATGGTGCGCCAGTCTGAGGCCGGCGGGCGCTACACCATTGTTGGCGGCAACAATCAGGTAGCGCGCTACATCAACCCCGACAACCGCAAGCAGGGGTGGTCCGGCCGCGGGCGCAAGCCGAAGTGGCTGGCGGACAAGCTCGCGAAGGGCGCGAAGCTCGCGGACTTCGAGAGCATGGGGCGGAAGCCGTGAATGCCTGCCCATACGACTGCGCTTACGCCGCCGGCATTGTTGACGGCGAGGGGTGCATCACAATTCTTGAGCGGGTGACGAAGCGCGGAGGGCGCTCGTTCATGCTCTCGGTGATTGTCAACCAGAACGATCCGCGCTTGTCGACATGGCTTGCGTCTCGCTGGGGCGGCAAGACAACTGAGCGCCCGGCGCCAAAGAGCGCACACACGCAATTCCGCTGGAAGCTCACCGGCCCGACCGCGCTCGCGCTACTAAACGACATCCGCCCGTTCACCGTCATCAAAGCCGAGCAAATCGACGTCGCGAGAAAATTCCAGTCGAAGGTTACGCGTTCGCCGACGCCTTTGACGGTGGCACAGATCGACGAACGACTTGCACTCAAGCTGGAGCTGAGCGCGCTCAAAAAGCAGCGCTTCAAGCGCCATTTTCCATAAGCATTATTAGCGGACGTAAGAAAATGAGGCTCACAGTAGAGCAAGAAGTGGAATACAGGCGACACATGCGGCTTGTGCGCGTGGTCTACGAGCTGCAGTGGCATCGCCTCGTGCTACGAGTCGCGCTCGTGGCCATGACTGCCGTAGCGATCATCGGGTGGATACGATGATTATCATCCCCGAATTGGAAACGGTCGTTATCCTTGTCCCGCGCACCGGCAGCGGTACACTCAAGCGCGCGATCCCGCAGCGCTACCCGCGCGCGTTCCAGCTCTACCGGCACATGGAGGCGGATGGCGTCCCGCTCGGGTACGACCGCTGGCGCCGTGTCGGCGTTGTGCGCCATCCAGTAGCCCGACTCTGGAGCCTCTACAAATTCCTGCAGGACTTCGGGCTGAAAGGTTACGATCCGCAGGCGTCCACGCGTCGCGATGATACGCTGTATCAGGCGAAGATGCGCGCCAGTGTGCAGCGTCCGTTCAGCGACTGGATAGTCAACAACGAGGTCGTGTTCACCAGCCCGTACGACCAAGTAAAGTGCGGCGACTACTTCCCAGCATTCACGGTGCGGCACGCGATACCCGAGAACCGCAAGAGCCAGTTCGTCTATCTGCGGCCTGATCTCGGCACGCAAGTCTATCCGTTCGAGGAGCTGGGTCTACTCGCGCACGATCTGGATCTCGACATTAGCCGGCGCCGCAACGTCACCGACGAGCGTGATTGGCCCGACCTTGACGCCCCGGCGATTGATCACGTCAACCGCTTCTTTGAATGGGACATCAGCGCCGGCCTTCGGTCGGCGATGTTGAAGGTGGCGTGATGGCGCTGGAGCAAGTCGCGATCGCAGTAACGGGAGTTACTGCTGTCTGGCTGTCGCAAGACAAGCGCGATGCGTGGCGTCGCTATGCGTGTCTGTTCGGCATGGCCGGTCAGCCGTTCTGGTTTGTCGCCACGTGGAAGGCAGGGCAGTGGGGAATCTTCGCGCTCTGCATGCTCTACACGCTTTCATGGGGCCGCGGCGTCTGGAACAACTGGATCAAGCCGAGGTTCGCATGAGGAAGCCAGCCTTCAACGTGGGGCTGGACCCCGCCGAGCACATCACCGGCAACGTCGTGCCGCTGCAGAAGCGCATCGAGCGGCTTGAGGCAGCGCTGCAAGACATCATGACGAGGACCGCTCCATACAAGGACGACGAGTCCTGGCCGCTTGTGTCGGGCGTACACAACGTCGCCGAGGCGGCGATGCGGCGTGATCCCGATCGGTAACAAGAGCCGCTAAAACACTGCATCACGAGCAAATTGTTACCGAACGGGAGCATAGAAAATGAGTGACTGGTATCGCGACGTCTACATGCAGCAGATGCCGCCATCTCGTAGCGCGGAACAGCCTGTTTACACCTGGAAGTATCAGCGCAACTCGGGGCAGACATCGCGCCAGATGATCAGCGCGCCGAAAGATGCCGTCTACGTAGTTAGCGGCAGACCGGAGTACTACTCTGCGCTCGCCAAATTTCTTCAGCGTGGCGACCTGCGCATCTACGCGCCCTCGTCGCTGGACAAGGGTGCCACAGGGCGCGCTGTCGTTCTCGATCACGCACTAACGATCAGACATCACGGCGAGCGGAGCGCGCTGTATCACCTGATTAGGCGATGCGACAACGATGTCAATAACTGGATGAACGCGCAGCCACAAACCGTCCGCGAAGGCAAGGACGAGTGGATCATCACGCTCTAGGGCAGTAAACGCGCGTTACTCAGATGCGCATCGGAGCGCCACTTTGCTCCAGCGCCATCTCCTCGGCCTGGCGCCGCCACAGGTCATTGATTTTGACCTTCTCGATGCCCTCAACCGGCTTCAACTTGTCCGGCGTCTTCGCCATCCACGGACGCGACATACACAGATAGCGCAGCGCGTCGGCCCAGTGGTCCTCGCCGTCCGTGTCGAGGTCTTCGGGATTGAGCTTGTCATGCTGCAGCGTCGGAAGCGTGCGGATGCCGTGAACGCAGCTGTCCATAAAGAACAGCATGGGCGTCTTCACGCCCGGTATCAGCATCTCCTCGCCGCCGAGACGGCTCCGCACGACGTCCCAGCCGCCCAGGGCACCGCGACCCGGCACGCGCTTGTTGTCCGCCCTGGCGAAGCCCAGCTTGCCGTTCGTGGCGCGATAGATGCGCTCGGCGATTGATGGGCCACCATCAGTAGCGTGCGCGCTGGGGTCGATGACGCGCATACGGACGTTCGGCAGCTCCTTGTCGACCTCGTACGCCTGCCGCGCGACGTCCTCGGCGTAAAGGCGCAAGCCCTCGTTGGGGACGAAATCACCATTCTGATCGAGCTTGATGCCGTACAGCTCGCGTTCGATGATGATGGCGCCCTTCGGGATCATCTTTCCGCAGGGGGTTGCCCATGTCTCACTGGCCACCGCGCCCCAGACAAAGGCGAACGGCTTTGCGGAGCCCCAGTCCGCGCCACAGATGCGCGTCCAATGCGGCGGCAGCTCGCAGTGCCGTATGACGTGCTTGTTCGTGTCGAACGAGTCGAAGAATGCGCCGTCGATGATGTTCCAGTCACCGTGCAACCACGCTCTGACCAGCGCTTCTGAGCCCGACTGAGCAAGACGAGCGATATACAGAGGGTCCGCCGCGAGCAGCCTCTTGTTGTCGAAGACGCGGCTGGGGATGTAGATCCGCGCGCTTTCCAGCCCGGTGAATTTGTCCCGGTCGATGATTTTTTTCCAGCCGAGCGGGGCCGGGTCGATGTAGCGCTTCTTGACGATGTTGTGGCCGGGGCCGCCGGGGTTCATCGTCACCGTGAACGACGTCGGCACGCCAGCTGTGCTGCGCAGCGTGGCTTTGAGCTTGAGCAGCGACAGGAAGTTGGGGAAGTTCGTCCCCTCTTCGATGCAGACGTCGGTGAGCGACCAGCCCTGCGTTTTCTCGACGTCGTCTTCTTCCGAGAAGTGGCGGAAGATTACGGTTGCGCCGTTGTGGAAGGTCCACTTCTTTTTGGAGTCGACGTACTCGGCGCCGAGCGGGCCGAAGATCTCCTTGCTGCGCGAGATGACCGGCTCAAGCTGCGGAAGCTCGCGCCTGATAAGCAACGCCTTGAGGTCTTTGCCGAAGATCTGCGATCGAACAGCCAACCGCCCAAGCTGCGCGTCGGTCTTTCCGCCGCCGCGCGAACCTCCGTAAGCGATCTCCTCGATCGGGCAATGTACGAAGGCGGTCTGAGCGCCTTCCTGCGGCGACCACACGCACGTGGGGTCTGCGCCAAACTTCTCTGTGTCACTTGCAGCCATACCGTACAGTTTACTGTACAGACTGGTGCGTATTTATCCGACCAGTTGAATCGCCTCGACGCAACAGCCCGCGTGCGGCGGTTGATTTTCATCCATGACGCGCCACCAGCCGTCAATGGCCGCGCGGACGGCGAGGCTGATGAGCCCATCAAAGGTGTCGCCGGCCTGCAGGACTTCTAGCCCTGAAATAAGCACTGATGCCGACTTGCCTTCGAGCGCCGGATGCAACGCGACGCGAGGGGTCAACCGAATCTCAATGCAGTCGACATTGCTCTTGTGGACACACCACGCAACAAAACCGCGCTCGGCGAGGCGCTGGTAGATTGGAATTGTTATCGTTTCGACGATGTCGGACCAGGCTCGCATAGCATCTCCAGGCGGGCCACAGCCTCAAGGGCGGCGAGGCTATCCATCGAGCGCATCACACCCTCGGGCGGCGTCCCGGCGAATGCGTCGTGCAGCGCGGTGCGCACGCGATCACAGCGCCGCTCGATCTTGCGCAACGCGCGGCGCTGACGCCACGTCAGACGACGCGTGAAACCTCCGGCGCGCAGCAGCTCCTCGAAGCGACGCATGGTGGCGTCGACGGGCGCGGTCTGCGCGGGCTCGGCATCGGCCTTGTCGTCCTTCTTCGGCTCGGGCTTGGGCTCTGGCTTGGCTTCGGCCTTCGCCTTCGCTTCCTTCTCCTCGCGCTCTTTTTTCGCCTTCTCGATGCGCTCCCGCATTTCACGCTTGCGCTTGTCGGCTTCGCTCTCCTGCTGCTTGTTCTGCGAACTGGCAGCAGGCGCAGGCAGTCCCGGAAGCGACTTCTGAGCGCCGTTCGGGCGAGGCGACTCGGGTGCCTTCGATCCGTTGCCGAGAACAGCCATTACACAGCCTCCTTGATCTTGGCGGCAGCCTTGCTGATGTCGGCCGCGGCGCGGGCGTCCACCTTTTCAAGGCGGGACTCGCAATACTTGGCGCCGTAGCGGTCGGGCTTGCCGTAAAAGTCGGACAGGGCACCGCGCAGCTCGCGCAACGCCACGGTGATGCGGACCTGGATGGCGTGCAGCCCGGCCCGCGTGTGTTCGAGCTGCGTTTCGCCGACGCCGGCCATGCGACACTCGAAGGCGTGCGTTGGGTCGATCTCGACCTTACGCCCCTTCTCCGCCAACCGGTTTACGAACTTCTCCGGTGGCACCAGCTCGCCCAGTTCCTGCTTGTCCACTGTCGTCCCCCACTTCCGAATACTCGGCATCCGTGATTGGCGAAACGCCCGGCGCCGGCAATGACGGCGGTGCGAAGCGCTCCATCCACTGATCGTGCGAAAGTTTGTAGTCAGGCACCGCACCGATCACCTTCACGTTGTGATTGTGCGTGTGCTCGACTTCCTTGTTCATCTTGAGCCGGCGTTCCATCATGAACGTCAGAACGCGACTGTCTCCAGCCTTGGCAGCTTCGTGCGCCGCGGTGCGCAACTCCAGCTCGCCATCACCCTTGGCGCTCTGGTACGCCGTGCGAACGTCGGGGTCGCCGACGATCGCAGCTCGCAGCCAGTCATCGGAAACGTCGAAGAACTCCGCAATCGCCTTGATCGGAGTGCCGACCGTGGCCAACTGGCGAAGCTGCTCGATGCCAGCCGCCGTCATCTGATACGCAGAGTTGCCGGCGACGTTGATGATTGCAATGGAACCGTCGCGCGGCATCAGCGGACCCGCGTGTTTGGTGCGATGGCGTTGGCGCGCTGGGCGAGCAATTCGAGTGCCCGCTCGATGCGCTCTAGCCGCTTGTCGATCGTGCCGAAGTTGCTGTCCAGCACAGCAACGCGCCGGTCCAGTTGACCCACGTCGCGGAGCTGCGCCTTCAAGTCGTCGATGTCCCGCGCGCTGCGCTCCACGGTGCCGGACAGCATGCCGTAAGCGATGCTGGCAGCTACGATGGCCGCGATGGGTCCGAACAGGCTGAGCGCCATACGGACATCGAACACCGGAGGGTGCGGGCGCATTGAGGACAAGTCGGACACGGCGAACTCCTGAGTAAACGCTGCTTACTGGGGCGGGTAATTCGGGTTGGGCTGATCCGGCGCAGGAGCCGGCGGCACATTACCAGTGGCGATGATCTGCGCGCGCCTGCGGCGGGCGGCATCGCGTTCGGCAATGATGGGATCAAGGCGCGGGTCAGTGATGCCGTCGTCGACACGCTTCGCGAGGCCAGAGACCAGGCGGTGCATGTCGTTCATAACGACCGAGAGGCCGTCGATGGCGCCGCCAAGCTCGGTACGCGTCTTGTCGTCGGCGGAGGCGCGAGCGGTCGACTCGACTTCGATGTCGCTGGCCAGCTTGGTGATGTTGGCCCCGTGGTTCTGTAGGGTGTCGATCGTGGCGCCCAGCAGCTGCGACTGCTCCGTAGTGGTGCGCAACAAGCGCTGCACAACTTCGGCGTTGTTCACGGCCAATGCGTCAGCTGCGGCCACGCGATCGGCGGCGGCCTGGATGGCCGCGACGTCGGGGATGTCGACGGGCGCCGGAAGCGCGTCGAGGCGGCCTCGCAGCGCGCTTACTGCGGCAGAAAGCTCGTTGGTGGCGGAGACGTTGCGGCGCTGAGTATCGTCAATACGCGACACAAGCCGGTCGAGCGACGAGTGCACAGCGCGCGCAAGATCGTCGCGGGTGGCGGCCTCTTTCTGTACGTCCCCCTGGAGGCGCCGAGCAACGACATTGGCGCCAGCAGCGAAGTCCTCAAAGCGCTTGTTCAGGGCGATGACGGCAACGTCTGCTCCCGTGGCCTTGTCCGCCACGGCCTGCAGCTTGGCTTCCCAGGCGCCGGTTGCGCCGCTCAGCTTGGCAGCAGCCTCTGCTGATGCGTCAGCTGCTGCGGTGGCGCGCGCGGCGTTCTCCTGCACAGTCGGCAGGGCACGGTTGACCAGGTCGGCGGCCTCGTAGACGCGGTCGACGTTGGCGAGCTTGGTGTTGATCTCACTGATGCTCGTGTGGTGCGTGTCGACGACGTTGCTGGTCAGAGCGAGCTGGCGCTCGGTCGTCTGCAGCCGCTCGGCGATGCGGATGATCTCAGCTGCGTTCTTGTCGACGGCGGCATCGAGCCGGCGCGCGTCACTGACGTGGGCCTTCATGTTCAGGGCCTCGAAGACCATGTGCATGTTGCCTTCGGCGGCGGCGAGGCGCGACTCGATCTCACCAGCCTTGCTGGCCACATTCGTTACGCTCTGGCTCGCTGCCTCGATCTTGTCAGTCAGCGCTGCCGCACTGGCGGCCACACGTTCAGCGGCATCGGTGCGCTTCTGCAGCGCCAGAATTGCCTGCTGCACGACGTCGAAGGCGCCCTTGGTGGCGGCAACGTTCTCGTCGTGGCGCTTCGACAGTGCTTCGTCGCTATTCGCGGCGTCAGTCTTGTGCGCCGACTGGACGATGTCGACGCCTTCGAGCCGTGCCGTGATCTCCTTGAGCTGCGCGGTCAGCGCGGCGAACGCCTTGCGGGCGCGCTCGTCGGACTCCTTGATCTCCTCGCGGAGCTGCCGGCGCAGGCTTGCCAGCTCCAGCACGTCTTGCCCGTTATCAGTCTCGCTCAAAGCCGAACTCCTGTTGGCCGTCGAATAGGTCTCGTTGCCCCGCATCCCAGCAAGCACCCTGGGCAGCGGGTCCGCATCCGTCACCAGCACCGCATCCCTGGGGCCAGCCGCTGCAATGCCTACGCGCTTCATCGCCTTTGCAGCCAGATCGGTCACGTTCTCGTGCCCGGCCCTCAGCTCCCTCACAGCGGCCTGCAGATCGGCGTGACGGCGCGTCATCGCCAAAAAGCCCGCAATCGCGAAGGCGGCCAAGGTGAGCGAAATCCATGCCGTGTAATCCATGCTCGTGATCCCCTGCATTCTACACTGTTGGCGCGAGCGATTAGGCCGCCGCGCGTGGGTGGGCGTTGTCGTAGATCTCAACCAAGCGGTCTGTGGCGACATGGGCGTAAATCGCCGTCGTGCTCACGGACTCGTGGCCAAGAAGCTCTTTCAGGTCGATCAGGTTGGCACCGCCGTTGAGCATCTGGGTCGCGAAGCTGTGGCGCAGCGAGTGCGGGCTGGCGTCCGGCGGGAAACCAAGGCGCTTCGCATAGAGCTCAAATGTTCTGCGTACGTCCCTGTCCGAAAGAGGCACCAGATTTTCGGACACGAAAAGGGGGTGCTCGTCAGCCAGATCCGCAGTCGGAAGTGCGATCAGGTAGGCGTCGATCGCCTCCCACGCCGCAGCCAGGACCGGCACGGCGCGTTCCTTGTCGCCCTTGCCCCAAACGCGGATTACGTCGCGCTGGGTGCCCGCATCGCCAATGGTGAGGCGCAGCGCCTCAGACACGCGCAGGCCAGTGGCCCACAGAAGCGTGTAAAGCGCGGCGTCGCGCGCGCCGAGCCAGGTGTTGCGTGCTGATGCTGCATCGAGCAGCTGCCAGCACTGGTCGATCGTCAGTGCGCGCGGCAGACGAGAATTCACCTTAACCCGCGGGCCGCGCACGGTGCGCAGCGCTTCGATGGCGGCGCTGTTGTCAGCGCACCAGCGATAGAAGCTCTTGAGTGCGGCCAGAAGCACACCGACCGACTTGTCGCCTAGGCCGCGAGCGCGCGCGTGCTTGATGATGGCGCGGATGTCCGACGCGCTGGCGTGCTCCGGCGGTGGCAGCAGGTCGACAACGAGCGTCAGCTGCGTCTGGTAGGCGGTAACACTGTTTACCGCGAGCAGGTCATGCGTCAGCTGGTGCTGCGCCCAGGCGTCGATGGCGTCACGCATGGGGCAGCTCCCCGCGTGCGGCACGCCAGCGGCTCTCGATAAGCGCCAGCAGCTCCGCATCGCTCCCGGCGCGATCACGCTCGGCATACGAAACCTCGACCTGCGTGCCGTCGTCGAAGCGGAAGCACCAGCCGCCGTCGACCGGGTAGGCGCGTACGTGAACGTCGGTGAAGTTACGCATAAAGCTCGCCCTCCAGGCCGGAGTAGCAGTCACGGGCGAAGCTGTGAGCCTGTGTGTCTATCTCGCGCTGCATGGCGGCCAGCTCGGCGCGCAACCTGTCGCGATAAGGAAACGAGGCGTACGAGCGCGCAGGCCACGTCAATGCCTCCTCAATTTCTCGCTCGCGCGAACGGGACCACATCAGAAGTGCTCCTCGCTGGCGTCACCATCGAGGTCGACGACGACGTCAGAGAACACCATCACCGTGTCAGCATCGCCAACGGGGTGATCGAGCTTCACGGTCGTGTACTCGACGCCATCCCAGGTGGCCGTCACAATGACGACGTCACCAGTGAGGCCGCGGAACTGAGGAAGGTCGCAGCCGTCCGTAATGCGGACGCGGCGAGGCACCAGCTTGTACTCGGCCGGCTCAATGGCTGGATCGCGCTTGATTTCCATCGTGTCGAAGCCGCGGTAGCGCAGCTCGGGGTTGTCACCGTCGATGGCCCCGGTCTTGGCCGGCGCATAGTTCTGCACGGAGTACCGCGAGTAGCGGACCTCCTCGCCGAGCGGCTGGTAGTTGTCGGGCGCATCAACCGGCAGCGCGCGCCCCTGCGGTGGCTGCACCAGCTCCGCATGAGCAGCTTGATGCTCGGCTTCGGAAATGATCTCATCCAGGCGCTCACTAACGCCGGGCGCCTTCACGGCGTACCCATACTTGTCGTCCCACTCGACGACGACGCCCTGCATGGTGAGGGGGCTGGCGACCATGACGCCCCTCCATGCAATCTGGTGGGCGCCAGGCACATGACGCGCCATCCAGCGCGGGCGGAAGCGCCACCACGTGGCCCAATCGGCCAAGTAGCTGGGCACAGCACGGGCGACGGCGAGGATCACTGCTGTTCTCCGGCGGGTTTGGTGGTGAGGGCGGCGCGCGCGGCGGCAATCTCGTAGTCGTCGCCGAAGTCGGTCAGGCCATCCATGAGGTCCACAACCGTCTGGCCGTATCCCCAGGCGATGCTGAGGCTGATGCCGCTCACGTTGAGCGTTCGCAGGCTATGGGTCACCATGCTTGCGAAGCAGCTGGCCGCGTGCCAGCAGATGCGAAGGGTGCGGAGCATCAGTCGATCACCTTGCCGAGGCCGCCGACGCGCACGTCGAGGGATTTCGCCGGCAGGATGATCTTGGGCGTCGGCGCCAGCGGGTTGTGGTTGTGCAGGTCCGTGACTTCCGACCCCGCGAAGCCGCGGACGGGCTTCGGCTGCTCATGGTTCTTGGAACCATCGGCAGCGACATGCTCGGCGGGGACGTTGATGATGCGCTTGCCGCCGGTCTGATCGTCCAACTTGACGTGAACGTACTTGACGTCGCCCCACGTGAGATAGCAGTCGACAACAGTGCCGGCCAGCCCACGCATGTCCTCGTAGCGGCACTCGTCGGTAACGCGGACATGGGCGTTCATCAGTGGATCGTTCTTGGCCGGGAAGCTGACGAACGACTTGACGTTCAGCAGCGCTTCCTCAACCGAGCCGGGCAGCGGGTGCTTGCCGTCAGCACGCGAGGCAGCGAGGCGATTGATGACGGCCACAAGAAGCGCGTAACCGTCGACGGGCGCCGTCTCGTCCATGCGGCGGCCGGTGTTGGGCTCGACGCCGACTGCGCGATCGTCCCAAAGCTCGACCATCGCGTAGTCTTTGACGCAGGTCGCCTCAAGCTCGGTGCCGATGTGCTTGCGGGTCCAAGCCTGGATGGCCAGATGCACGTCCGCCAGCTCGTGCCGATCGTCGGTCGACACGCGAGCGGTCATGACCTTGACCGTCTTGCCTTCCGCCAGCCAGCGCTGCACGCGCTCGACCATCGCCGGTATCGGGTCACCGATATGGGCTGGACCCTTCCAGCCGTCGTACTTTGCCAGCGTGCCGTCGAGGTCGACGCCGATCCAACCCTTGCCGCTCATAGTGCCTCCGTCAATGGTGCGTTTAATGTACACACTGTTCGGCGATTCGTCCAACAGTAAAATTCTGGGTCCCCCTTTTTCTAGGGCAGCGGGTCCCTCGCGCGGAAAGAGGCCGGGGGAGGGGTGACATACGCAATCGCGCATTACCGGGCTTTATGCGCCCCAGCGTATGCCGCCGGTTTTTGGCAGGTACGCGAGAGCGCGGGTAACAGTACTGTCCGAGCCTCGCCGCCGAGAGTCCTCTTTCGGGTCGACCGGGGCGGGGGTGCCGGCGCGCACGCCGATTCGGGACCCTCCGTCAAGGGGGCCGGGGCGCCCCGCACGCCGCGGGGCAAGCTGTCAGCGAATCACGTCCGCTAATAACGATTATGGAAAATGCGCCCTACAACCAAGGGCTTAGCGCGCCTGGGGTTCGATTTGTATCTGCCGCCTTTCGAGTAAACATTGCTTACCGCAACGTTAATGGTGCGTTTACCGACTCACTGTTAGGTTTATCGCACAACGATACCTTTCCGGCAATACAAAGCCGGGCGAATCGCCGATGACCAAAAACGCATAGGAGCGCAACCCAATGACTCGCAAGTCCACACCCAATGAGCAGCAAGCCCGCAATGACGCAAAGCCCGTGCCGCAGGCGGATCATAGAGCCATGCGAGGCTACGCGCACTCGCCAGCCAAGCAAGCGCTGGTCAACACACGCGCCGCAATGCGCGCCGCGGAGATGATTGAACGCGGGCCGTCTGAGCTTATCCCGCATCCCAATGACCTGCTTATGGCTGAGCTTCGGAACATTGAACGCTATCTGATGATTGCGCTTGAGGCCGAAGGCGACTCGGCGCAAATTGTTGGTCGAAACGTCGAACGGTAGGACGGAGAACGCACCAATGCAGATCACAATCGACAACGCTGTGGCCTACGCTAACGAGCTTCTGAGCCATGGGCGCCTTGCTCACGACATCACGGGCGCCCGCAAAGCGCATGCCTTCGGTAGCGACTACGTAGTCGTATCGTTCGAGATCGGCGGCGCGGCATTCGAGATGGATTGCTGGATTGAAGCGGGCCGCGACGGCGACCGCGTTTACGGCGAATGGTGAGGCAACCGGGCCGGCGCAAGTCGGCCCAATACCAAACGGAGGCGCAAAAATGACCGTAGTCATCCACGTTAACGCATTCACCGGCAAGGTTCTTGGCGGCTATCTCATGCGGGCCGGCAAGCGCACCGGTCGCAAAATGACTGCCGCGCAGGTGCTGGACTATATCCGCTCCAACCTCGACTCGCGCTGCGAATTCCTGCGCGTCTGATCGCCCAGTAAACCCGGCTTACCGACCACGTTCTCTTCTCTCCCGTCGACCTTGGCCAGCCCGTCAAACGGCTGGCCATTTTTATTGTTGTGCGAATCGTCGAACGCGGTGTACAACAGACGCACCAATGATCCACGGCTCAAAACGGGGTAGACCAATGACCAAGATTCACGAGGAGCTTATTACCAAGGCGCGCACTGCCGGCGCTCAGGCCGGCTCGGCGACGCAGATGCTTCGCGACGCGATACGCGACGCATACGCCACGGGCGCCCGCTCGTTCGGCGACGTTATCATTAGCGACATGCGCGCCGCTTTCCGCGACGCATGTGCAGCCGCCGGCAAGTCCAAGAACGCCGGCAACGTGCTTTTTGCCCGCGCATGGGATGACCTGATCGAGGAAGGGCTTGCGCTCGAAGAACGCGGCCGGAAGGGCATGGGTAAGAACGGCGGCAAGGGCAAGACGTCCAGCGATGCCGACGCCTCCGACGCCGAAGGCGAGGAAGCGCCAACCAAGGCGGCGCCCGTCGACAAGGCGGCAATCGCTCGCGAGATGCTGGAAAAGGCCGGCATCAACGCGGACCTGATCAAGCTTTGCGTGGCCGCGTTCGCGGGGCTCGAAGCTGCCGCCAAAGACAAGACGCACAAGGATGCCGCCAAGGATGCGCGCCACGCATTGAAGTCGGTAGGCGGCAAGCTCGACAAGCTCATGCAGGTTGCGGGCGCCGCGATCTCGCGTGAAGAGGCGACGGCAGTTGCAGCCGATGCAGCGGCCAAGGCGCAGAAAGCGCCGAAGGCAACCAAGCCGGCCAAGGCCAAAGCAACGCAGAACGCAGGCGAGGCGCGGGCTTAAGCCCGCGCTATCGCGCGCAACCTTTCACGCTCAAACAGGGGATAGGCCAATGGCCAAGAAAGACGCTTACCAGTCGCTCTATGTCGTCACCGGCAACGATGTTGAGTCGTTCATGCTGGATTGCTTCAAACCGCGCCATGACGGCTATCAAATCGCGGTGCCGATGCTTTACGGCGCCCCAGGCGTCGGCAAGTCGTCGCTGATCGCTCAGATTGCCGAGCGGCACGGCTATGCCGTGCTGGACGTGCGACTCGCCCAGATACAGCCCGAATTCGTTTCGGGCATTCAGTATGTGAGCGACGACAAGCGCAGCACTGTTTCACTCAAGCCCGCGATTGTCGACCGCGTGGAAGTCCTACGCGCCGAGACTGGTAAGCCGGTCATTCTGCTTTGCGACGAGCTGACGCTTGCCGCCGCAGATACGCTTAGCGCCGCGCTCGAAGTGCTACTCGACAAGCGCGCTGCCGGCTTTGCGTTGCCGGCCGATACGCGCATTGTTGCCGCCGGCAACCGCACGACTGACACTTCGTCAGCCATGGTGCTGGACCCGCCCGTTCGCTCGCGTATGGCGTCGGTCATTCTCGAAACGACGCCGGAAGAAGTCGCGGCCTATCTGACGCGCATTCTGCCGGCGTCGCCCCTGCTTACGGCTGTCACGTCTTGGCTTACCGGCAGCAACGCAAAGGCGCACTTTTCCAGCAATCGCATGGTTGGCGACGAAGCGACGTTTTTCACGCCGCGCGGGCTTGAGCAGGGCTTGCGCCTTGCCGCGCCATACGTGACGGACCTTACGGACCTGCAAAACAATTACGCGGCGGCGCTGCGTATGGCGTCCAGCATCGGGCCGGTTGTCTGGGGGCAAATCTGCAGCCATGCAATTCTGCTCGGCACAGTGAAGCCGGCTAGCGAAGTTCTCTCCAACCCGACCGCCAACAAGGCGCCCGGCACAACGGAGGGCTTTATTGCCCAGATGGGCGCCATTTATCGCCACGTTGGCGGGATGCTGCCGGGCAAGGCGCGCGACAAGGCCGTTAAGGCCGTCGCCGACTATCTGGAACATTGCGCCGCCGGCAACAAGGAAATGGTGCGCGTTTGGTCGACGCAGATCACGCGCGAAGTGCGCGCGCTGCTTTGCGATACGATCAAGGCGACTCGCATCCTTGATGAATGCGGCGCCCCAGGGTCCAGCCTTTCGGAAATGGCAGGCGAGGCGCGGCGCTGATAGTCAGCCGACTGTAAGGCGAATCGTACTACTGTTGCGTCGTTCGCCTTACACTCGCGACGGGGGATTCCAATGAGCCTATTTGACGACATCGAAGACGTCGACGACGCGGACCCGATGCCGCGCAATCTGCGCCGCGCAATCGCGCTAATGCCGTTGCTCGATCCTTTCCTGGGCGCCTTTTCTCGCAACATGACTTGGAAGCGCGACACGCGCATTTGGGTTATGGCGACCAATTGCGTTGACGTGTTTTATTACAACCCCAACACAATCAACGCTGACGCTGACCTTTGGTCGCCGGCATTGCTCGCGTGCATTATTGCCCATGAAGCAATGCACGTGCTGCGCATGGATCACGAATTCACACGCGGCCGGAATCATCAAATCGCAAACGTCGCGCTTGATGCCGTGATTAATCGCGACTTGCTGGCTGCCGGTTGGCGCTTTCCCGGCATGCTCTTTAACGACCCACTGGACCCGTCTGAATTCTATTCACGGATAGGGCGCCAAACCGGCAAAAAGCGATATGCCGTCGCACCGCCGGACAAGGCGCCGCCGAGTGCCATCGCCACGCGGGCGCAGAACGTAACGGCCGTTTTTGTTTATGACCAACTGAATCGCGACCCGTCCGCGCGAAAGCAGGCGACGACTGCCGACAAATACAACACGCTAAAGGACAAAACCAAGCAACCCGACAACGCGGCGGGGCAAGAGCGCGACAAGGTCGACGAAGACGTCGCACGCAAAATTCGCGAGATGGCGCGCAAAGCCCTGGACGAAGCGGAGGCCGTCCAGCGTGCTCGCGACTTCGACGCGCAACAGGCGGCGCAGGAAACTGGCGAACAAGAGCAACCCGAGCCGGAGCTTGATGACGACGAGTCGGACGGCGGCGCGGAGTCGTTCTTTGACGACGAAGGCGACGACGAGTCGGGACTATTCAGCAAGCCGGCAGCAACCAAGGGCGGCAACAAGCCGGCGGCTAATGACTTCGCGCTGCCGGGCTCAGGTGGCAAGGGCTGGTCGATCGAGCAAAGCGCCGCTTACGGCGCGCTCGAAAAGCTTGGACTATTCGTCAATGCGCCGTCGCTTCGCTTCATGCGCGTGCTCGGCAGCAAAGTGCAGGGCATTATGCGCGGCTGGCCAAAGCGTCACCGGTCATTGCGCACGCCCCACGCTATGTCGCGCGAATATGGGCGCCTGATACCTGGACCGCGCAACGTGAAGGAATACCACGTTGCAATCGCAATCGACATCAGCGGCTCAATATCTCGCGAGCAAGTGCAGAAATTCACAGCGTGCGCGCACGCATGGGCGCGCAAGTTTGCACGCGAGGCCGATATTCACGTGGCGTATTTCAATACGCACGTTGTGAAGGCTGGACCTATCAGCGAATTCGCTGATGAAAGCACAATTCCGGCGCCGCGCGGAGGCACGTCGTTCGTCGACGTCTTTGATCGCTGGATTGAGGAGCTTGCGACTCGTCCGACGCACGTCCTGCACTTCTCAGACCTGCAAGGCGCTTGGCCGGACGAACCGCGCGGCGTGCATGTGATCCACATCGTACCGCCGCAGTATGAGCACGCGGAGCCGCCCTTTGGCGACGTCGTGGCAATGGAAGAATGACCAGTAAACACGCGTTACCAGCAACCTAGCAACTGACGGGGAATTCAGATGCTTGAACTATTCGACGACATCGAGAAGCGCATGCGCGTGAAGCGCGGCCCGGCCCTCACTGAATTGCAGCGAGATAACATCGCACGCGTGAAGGCAAACCGCGCGCGCATCAAAGCGGAATGCGACAAACTAGGCCGCGCTGATCCAACGTGGGACCGGCGGCGCCGCAAGCTCGAAGCTGCATTGCTCGACTCGGCGCCGCACCTTGCTAAGCAGCAGCATTGCGGGCTGGCCCCTGACAGCGACGCGCCGCGCAAGCGCGTGAAGCTGCCTAACGGCATGGTGATTTGGTCCAGCTGGTACACGCCCGCAAAGGAAAGCGACCGCACGCGACAGCGTGAGCAGGACTGGCTCGACAGCCCGGACGGTCGCGCGTGGTACGCGCCGACGTTCGCCAGCATCCGCGAAGCCAAGGAAGCCGCCGCATCGCAGGCGCAAGCCGCGTAGCCCTACCTCATCAACTCAGAAAAACGGGGAATGAAAATGGCCAAAATCCACACCATCACGCTGAACGACCGCGAGCTTGCCACCATCCTGGCCAGCCTGCGAGCCACGCAGAACGTGCAGCAGCATGAGCCGCTGGCGCCCGAGATCGTCGACATCGCGACCAACTACGGCGCGCTCGACGCACTCAACCATGACGAGGTTGACCAGCTGTGCGAGCGCATCAACAGCGGCAGTATCAACCCGACCGAACCGCCCGACGACGGCTTTAAAGCGCAATGTCTCGCTGCCGGTTGGCGCTGGTACGACAACAGCAGTGTGCTCGCCAGCCTGACCGGCCACACGCACGGCATCGCGCATGAGCCGACGACCGAGGGCGACGCCAACGAAAACGATTCCATCTACGGCACGTGGAAGGACTGCGCGAACGAAGCACTCGGCATCGACGACCCACTAACGCACGTATCCACGCACGAGGCCGCCTGCGGCAAGGTTGATCTGTACTGGTACGGCAACGATTACGACTACGTCAGGACCGCACGCGCAAATGGCGTGCTCGTTTCGCAGAATGAGCATGCCAACGTGGGCACCTGGAAATGGCGCGCACGCAATGGCTTTTTCGCCGGCCCATTCGACACCGAAGAGGCCGCGGCCGAAGACGCGTGCAGAACGCTCGGCTTCTATGAGGGCAACGAGTAGGAGCGCCTACCTCACCAACTCAAATCGGAGATCCACCATGAACGACATCAAGAACACAACCACCATCGTGTTGGCGCGCGAGACGGTTCGCGAGTCGCTGACCAAGGACGGCGTCACCTACTCGCTCGCCCTTGCCCTCGCCGCGCTCAATCACGCGGTGCTCGGCTGGCATAGCGTGCTACTCGATCTGTTCCTATTCGTGCTCGCTCTCGGCCTTTGCGACAAGCTGACAGGCAGGGTGCGCACGATCCGATACACCGACGCGCGCAAACTGTATGCGGACCTGGGCGCGGCGCTTCGGGGTGATCGCAATGCGCAGCTGCTGCGAGACACAGTCGGGGCGCAGCATGACCAGTAAGCAACCGTTACCGCGCTTCGCAGCGCTCGTGCTGGGCGTGGCACTCGTTAGCGCCTGCTGGCACGTCATCGCCGCGCCACCGATCCCACCGCCGGCCTATGCGCTGCTCGCCGGCTCACGCATGGCCGACGTCAATTCGGTCTGCTACCTGCGGGAGTCAGTTTGGTGAACCTCAACAAACTCCGAAAGGAAGCGCTGCGTCTCGCATGCACCAACATCGTGCTGCTTAAGGCGCAGGCGCTACTCGCGTACCAAATGCGCGAGGCAGCTATGCCAAAGCGCATGAGCCACGATCAGGATGTGCGCCTTGCCTACTCACGCGGCTATCTGCACGGCTTGGCCGCGGCAGAGCGCGAATTCACGAAGCGCGTGCCCGTCAAGCTCGTCGGCAGCAGCAAATGACCGAGCGCAGCTGTGGCGCATGCAAATGGTTCGCGCCGCTGGTCGAGGGCGTCGAGGACTCCCCTGGCTTGTGCGGTTGGCCGGTCGAGCGTCTACCTCATGCGCTCAGGTGGGGTGCGCGGGAGGCTGTCACCGTTTACCGCCACGAGGGAGAGACTTGCTCTTGCTTCGAGCCCCGACAGTTCGACGTTAAACGAAACGGCGTGTAGCGTCGACGCACCAAATCAGGTAAGATCGTTTACTCAACGCACCAAAGGGGTACGCATGGATATTCATCCGAAAGTGAAGATTGCCCGGACGCTGGCGCTGTGCGCGCGGGCGCGGAAGGCAATCGAGGTCATGTTCGAGGAAGTTTACGACGCGACTGCCAACCTGGAGTCCATGGGCATCCACGGGCTGACGGACGTGCTCGACAAGGCCGTCGAAGACTTGCGCAACGAGATCGCCATTGTCGAGGCGAACGCCAAAGCGCAGCGCCCACTGCCGCCAGGGCCTACCTCACCGACTCCTACCTCACCGACTCCAATCGCGGGCGCACAAGCGTAATGCCTACCTTGCTCGACTCCGAAACGCTGCGCCCAGACGGCGACGCGCTCAGGGAGCTGGGCAACGGACTCGTTGTGCGCCTGCTGTGCGAGCCCGACGAGAACGCGGAAGCGGAGTATCCAGGGTCCTACCTTTGGTGGGCAATTGAAAGCTGCTTGGCTCTGGTTGAGGAATTCGACGAGGAATTCGGCGACCTACCTATGCGGTCCAGAATTGTGCTCGGCCGTCGCTCGCACTTTGCGCCGGTCGATCGAGCCTACCTCGCGAAGTTGCTGTCCGGCCGCGCGCCAGCCGCAGTCCCGAGATTCGTGATCGCGCGCTGGGGGCGTATGCAAGAGGATGCCAGCAATCAGGCCGAGATTTACGCTCAAACATTTGTCGATGGATTACTGACGGTTCGTATTCAGATCGAGGTTGACGGTCGACCTGTGGTTGTGCGTTCAATCGCTGGGGTTCCTAGCGGATTCGCCAACTTCGATTTCCTGCAGGCCGCCATTTCCGACGCCGCGGACGAAGCGCTGGAACTCTTAGGGGAGCACGAAGGTGAACATTGCAATTCACATTGAAGATGGCGTCATCCAGCAAGTGACTTCCGATGACCCGTCCCTGCAAGGTGCGCGTGTGGCTGTCGTTCAGGCAGACATCGCAGAGCGCATCGTTGAGGTCACCTACGAGGCCAAGCTCGACGCGCTTATCCGGGCCGGCACCGACCGCACGATGTGCCACGCCATTGGCATGGCCTGCGAGTTGGCTGGTGAACGCCTGATGGCGATGGGCCAAACCGCCCATGACGACCCCGTCCAGATGATCGACGACATGAACGAGCTTGTGCAGCAGCTCGCTGACGCGGTAGCACGCGCGGTCGCGAAGCTGGGCCGGTAAACACCGTTACTTGCTGTCGTAAAGACCAGCCTCATCGAGGGCGTCCGTGACACGGACGATCTGCGCGTCGACATCCGAAAGGTGGTCACGCAAGCCCATGACGTGCGCCCTCAAACCCTGCGTGAGCAGCTTAATGGCTTCCCTGGTGATCGCGGGCTCGCCAGACGGGCGGATACGTAGCGCCTTGCGCCAATACTCATAGCTGCGGCCACACACGACCGTCAGTCGCTCGTATGGCAGCGGATCGTTGAACAACAGGACGAGGAGATTTTCAATGCGCGCTCGGACGTCGGCCCGCTTCTCTTTGGCAGTGAGCAGACGCGGTTTGTGCCCATACCGAGGACGCGTATGGCGTGGGTCTAGTTGTGCCTGACGAAGGAACCGGTCAATTTCGCTGCTCATGCAGCAGCTTCACTTTCTGCCCCGCGGCGGTCGTCAACTCCGCCATCGCATTGGTCACGGCGCTCAATGCGATCAGGGAGTCGTCCCCCGTCTTCGCATCGCACAGATCCACCACTGCGTCGCGCACCTTGTCGCTTGCGACTCGCAGCGCGTTGTTCGCGGCTTCCAGTCTCTTGGGCATTACTTTGCGGCTCGGTTCTCGTGTTGATTGGGACTATCCCGAGCGGCGTTATCGCGCTTCCGACATCAAAACCGAAGCACTTCCATCCTTCTCGATTAACACGAGCGAATAGTTCGATCTTCTGTGCGGACGCGTAGTGCCGCTCGACCCACTGGTGTAGGTCAATCGGCTTGGAACTATGCCGTGCGTCGCGTGGTTCTCCATCGAAAATCGTTTCGCTCTGCGCACCTTTTTTCGGACAACCAGGGCGCCCCTTCCGACCGATAAGAACTATCTCTGCGTTGTTGCGGGAGTAAAAACCGGTCCCCAACCGGCGCTTGCGCCACACCAAAAACGACTTGTAGGCGAAACCCCAGGTTGCCATGAGCGCCATCGCCTGATCGAGCGTCGGCGCGGTTGCCCACATAAGCATCAGGCTGTCGTCGGTGCGGAGCGCCTTCACACAGGGCGCCAACTCGCAAAGCTCTTTGAGCTTCATCGTGCTGTACTTTGGCGCTTTTTTCTTACCGCCGGACCACGCCCACGGGGGATCGGCAATGAACACTGTAACCTGTCGCGACACGAGTAAACCCTGCTTACTAATTGAGCGCCAAGGCGCCACTATTTGAGGCACCGACGCGCTTTCCGTTTTCCGAGAGCACGTGCAGCACCGGTATCTTGAGGTTGAATGCGAAGACGGAAGCTCCGGCCATTGCGGCCTGCTGAGCGGCGTTCGGTTCCGTTCGCCAGAAGCAGACAAGCGTCAGCGTCTTGTGATCGACACCGACAAGGCCAAGCTCAACGCCATCCAGTCCGTCCTGCTCGATGCTTTTCACACCCATGACGCCGGCATACCAGCCGATGACCAGACGGACGTTTTGGCTGAGCGCAGACGCCGCGCTCAGACTGACAACTGTGGGCTGCTCGTCCCCTGACACTCACTCGACTCCGTCAACTTCTGTTTCTCCGTGACATTGGCGCCCATCAGATGCGCCAGCACGACAATCGCGAGATCGGCGCGGCCCTCATGCAGAAGCCACAACCCAAGGTCTTGCCCGGCCCACATCAAGGCCATCTCCAGGCCCTGTCGGTGCCGGCGCAGATACTTCTCGATGTTGAAGATCGCCAGTCGCCCGTACTTGTTGTCAGGCAGACGAGCGCGGCAGTGCTCGAACGCGGCTTCGACGCCCCGGACACTGGGCTCGACCAGTCCGTAGGCGCACGCCATTTCGGCAAGCGCCCGGTATGTGTGCTTTGGCAGCTTGCCACTGTAGGCGTCGCAGGCACGCAGAAAACCTAGAACCGCGTCCTCGGTCTCAGGGATAGCGCGCGCAGGTGCCCCAGATTTGACCGCTGAGGGCGCTCCGCCGACCTCCTGGCTACCTGGATAGCCGGCATGGACCTCAGCCAGCCCTGCGAGCCCTGCGCGGGCCACTGCTGCAACCTCAAAGAGATCGAGCGGCGCGATGATCACAGCACCGCCCTTGCGCTTGTTGCCAGAGCTTCCGCGATCTTGGCGCGGGCGGCGTCGGCGCCATCATGCGGCGGCATCCACTGCTGCGCAGCCTTGAGCGCTGCGCGCGTCTGGCGGAGCATGTCCTTGAGCTGCGCCGCCGAGACATAGCCGTTGCTCTTGGCTTTGAGCGGCAGCTGCATGCGCTCAACGCCGGCTGGCGTCGTCACGTAGATCGAGACGCGTGTGCCGCGTGGCGCGGCGGGCGAGATCGCCCCAACAAAACGCTGCTCGATGAATTTGTGCCGGACGAGGCTCTTGACCGTCTGCTCAGTCCAGCGCGAGGCGGGCGTGCCGCCCGGCCCGCACGCTTCCATAAGGCACCGCATCTGGTTGCGTGTCAGCGGCACGGGTGAAATGGTCGGCGTCACTGGTGTGTCTCCCGTACAGGTGTTCGATAAACGCACCACTCAAGACGCAGTAAGGGCTCAGGGCGAGGGCGGGGAGTGACCCCGCCGGGCTGCCGATATTCCGGCGTTCGCAAAACAGCCCCGCAGCTCAAGCTGCCCCGGCCCATAAGTCAGTAACGCGTGCTTACCGAGACGCCCCAGGCTCCCTCACGCCGCACGCAACGGCGGACAGGGTCGGGAAAGGCCAAACCGCCCCATCAGCCCAGGGCGTCCGAGTAAGCACGTGCTCGGTCTCTCCCGAGTGTCACCGCTGCACTGGACGCGGTTCCCGTCTTCGTTTGCGCCGAAACATCTGGTTGCCCAGTACTAGGTCGGCCACCGTTTACGTGCGATGGTAACTCGACACGGCTTTTCTCCCGGTGTGCTCCGTACCGCGATCTCCCTCGCGGCGTGGTTCCGATGACGTACCGGCACCGCCAAGCATTCAGGCTTGGTCCTACGTGCTCGTCTTCCCGAGCTGCCCGGTGGTATTTGCAGACCACCCACGCAAGCGCTTTAAGGAACAGCGCCACGTCCCCGGCTCTCTGCCCGTCGTGGCCTTGCGGCTCGTGACTAAGGCGCTCACCCCGGCGGGTGATCGGTGGCAGTGGTTACCCACTGCGAGCAAACCGCCCCTCTCGGGGCTTGGTGGATACCGGGGTGGGCATCGAACACCACACTCTCGCTGCTTTCCAGCGCCGCTCTACCATTGAGCTACCCGGTAAAACTTGGTGGACGTCTCTCCGCCCTGTCACGCCTTCTGCGCTGACGTCCGCGACGTATGCCCGCCGGCACCCCTCCTGCTGCTCGTGGTGACCCACTAGCGGCGACCCGGGGTAGGGTAGGCGATACCGATACAGGGATGTGCTCGGTCACCATACGCAACACTCTGGACGACTCACGCACCAAAGTCAAGACCGTTGTTCGTCAAACGCAACAGTTCACACACGCAGGTTCCAGCCGCACCACGTCTCGATGAATTCTAGCATGCCCACGTCATCGACTATCTGCGCCGCAAACGAAGCCAAGGCGGGGGATCGTTTGCACTCGTAGTCGATCAGCCCTCGCACCAACTGCAGCCCGTAGCTGCGCACCTGTCGCGCCGTCAGTACCCGCATCCCCCTGATGTCGAGCCCCGACCGGTGCGCGATCTGCTCCGCGGTCATCCCGCCCCGCACGATCGCCGTTACGCGCTTCGTCCTCCACTTCCCATTGGTGTTGTGACCAACCACCAATTCCACAAACTGATACCCATCCCAAGCACCCTGTTTAGATGCACCTGCAATGGTTAATGCGGACTCCTTATTGGTTTTGAGATACCCAACTTCCCTACTTACTATATGGGATAAGGAGTCCGCATTAACCATTTTAGATGCAACCAAAATACCCCCGATTTGAGGGGTAATGCCGGCATCTGCAACCAAGGTATGAGATGCCGGCGGCGGCTCCAAAAACGGCGTATGTCGCGAATACAACCCGTCCTCAAGTGGATCGACCGCGAGCCACGTGCGGAGCGCGATGCGCACATAGTCGAGCTTCACTTGCTGTTGCACTTCGAGCTTCTTTGGGTCGTTCGGATACAGCCTGTCGAACACGTCGACCGTCGTCACCACGTCGTCGAACACGCCGAGTCCTTTAAGGGCAACCTCGGCCTCAGCCGGCCGCACGTCGCTCAGGGCGCAGACGCGGTCAACTGGTAGCCCAACCGGCCATTGCCCGAACACGACGACGTTGCACGGATTGTCCGGCCCGCGGTCGTACGGCCTGATGCGCGCGACGGCCTGGGCGACCTCGGCGTGGCTCACCAGCGCTTGCAGTGACCTGCAATGCACATCAGGATGCCCGTCGCACTGTATCTGCACTTCGCTGCCATCGGTCAGCTGCACCGACAACGTCTGCACACCCCAGGTGTCGGCGTGGGCAATCGGCGCGACGGAGTCGTTCTGCACAAACAGCGCCTCAGTGTTCAGTTCTAGCTGCAAGTTATCCAGCGCCGGCCGTCCCACGATGGTGGCTGCAGGTACATCCTTGAAGTGGTTGAGGCCGCGCAGCGCTCCGAAGTGCGCGCGCATGACGTTGCCCGGTAAACCCATCTTACCGAGCGCGGCCAGAACCTCCTTCTGCGCCACAAGCAGCGTCTCTTTGTGCGTGAACGCCTGGTGCAGCACCGTGAGCCAGATCGCATAAAGGCGGCTGTCGGCGCGCTTCTTGCGGCCGGCGCGTTTGTTGGCCAGCGTCCGGGCCGTGACCCCCGCGTCGTGTTGAATTCTGTGTGCGGCAGGGTCGTCCGCCAATGCGTTTGCGATCCAGGTGGCCGACGCGATGCTCTCGGCGCGCGCGATGGCCTCGTCCAGCTCGGGATCGTCTTTCGGCAACAGGCTGCTCTTGGCGAATGACGCGTCCACGACCTGCGTGATGCGCACGTTGCCGGGCGTCGGCTGCATGTCGATCACCCGGTGGTCGAAGGGCGTCCCGTCCGGCGATATTACCGCCTTCCAGATCTTCAAGTCGGGATCGAGCCGCGCGGTGCCGTCCAGGTGGATAGCGCCTTTGGCCAGCACGTTGTCCTGTAGGAACAAGCGGCGCACCGTGGTGACCCACTTAGCGCCGCGCGCGTGCCATACCCGTACCGCCTTGCAGTGCGGCAGCTTCCGGCTGTCGCGCATGTTCTCCAGCAGTGCGGTGACGAAGCGCGAAATGAACACCTGGCGCTCAGTGGCATTGAACTTGGCGTCGACGGCGGCTATCGCGTTCTGGCTGATCGTCTTCCGGTGTGTCTCCTCCAGCTCCAGCCAGAAGTTGATCGTGTCGGCGTCGAAGGCGTTGGGCACCATTGCCCGCTCACTCTGGCCACGCGGGATGCACGCGAGTAGATGCCTGATGATCGACTGACGGGCGTCCTTGAGCTTGGCGAAGGCGCCTTTGTGCTCCAGCTCGGCGATCTGCATGTCGCCCGACACGGTGCCGTCGATCAAGCCGCCAATGATGCTCTCGTCGTAGATTGTGAGGTCCGCGCGCTCGTCTGTCTTGGCGTAGCGGTTGAGGCCGGCGGCGTGCGGCTGCAGTATCTCGCCCGGTCCAGTGTCATCGGCCTGCTTGATCCAGGCGCACGCGTCGCGGTCGGGGCACGTGGCGCATGCCGCCTTCTTGACGCTGATGCCCAGGCGCTCGGCGCGCTCCGCCATCTTGCCGTGCTTCTCGTTGATGCAGAGATGCTTGCGCCCTTTGTGGTGGCGGATCATGCCGGGCAGGTCGAGGCCGTGGTGCATACCGCCCGGCGCGATATTGAAGGCGTGGCGCTTGTGGTCGTCGGTGAGCTGCGCCGTCAGTTCGTGCGTCGGCGCCATTGTGGTGATGCGGTTCGAGCTGATCGTGCCCGGCGTCAGGATGCCTTGCAGCGCAAAACTCTTGCCGGCGCCTGGTGGGCTGCTGACGAGAACCTGCATAGGCTTCCCGTCGAGGATCGAGCGCGCCTCCGCGACCACGTCACGTGCCAGCTGCTGCCGCGGCGTGAGCGCGCTGGGTGTCGGCGCCGGGGCTGGCTTGGCTGAGTAAACGGGCGTTACCAGCTGCCGGCGCGCGCGGGCTTTGTCCCATGCCTGTTGCAGGCGCTGGATGTTCAGATGGCGCTTCTCGCGTCGTGGGTAGTCTTGCGGGTCGATCTCAAGCAGCCGGCGACGCGCTTGCGCAACGAACGCACCGAAGTGCTGTGCTTGCTGATCCTCGGGGGACGCGAACGCCGCGCGGCACAGCGCTCTGTGCAGTGGGCCAACGACGTTGTCCGGCGCGATCTCCGCCCACCAGTCGGTCTTGTCGCCCGCCGGGCCGGCGTACTGCTCGATATACTGGATGTCGCGCGGGTCGATGCCGAGCTGCGCCGCCGCTCGCGACACACCGATGTCCGCAGCGTCACCATCGAAAAACCAAGCGATCGGTTGTGGCACGGGTCGTGGCAGGCGCCTTGCTCCGGCTGATGTCTCAGCAATGAGCAATGGGCCAGCAAGTGCCGTGAAACTCTGTGGGCCATAGATCGAGTCGTCAAAGAGCTTCTGGCCGACGTGCTTGCTGCCTTCGCGGCGATAGCCGGCGCGCTCGTTGATGAATCGGATAAACGCCCGCTGAGAAGCAAGCGTGTGCTCCTCGCTGGTGAGCACGAATAGGCGCACGCGAATGTGCGGTCGAATGCCGGCGCTCGGCGAGAAGCACGCAACGTGCGCGCAGCCATCGAATTCGGGGATTGCGTATAGCCAGTCGCGGACGATGTCGGGCGCGTCGGCGATGTCGCCGGGGATCTCGTCGGCATCGAGCACCAGCAGCCTGCGCGGATAGTCCTCGTAGTTCTCTTGCGCGCGCCCGACGACGTCTTTCCAGCCGTTTTCAATCTGGAGTTCGGCACCTGGGCGTAGGCGACCTTGGATGAGCGCAATCTGCTGCTCGTCGGCGACGCCGATCAGGAAGTCGCGAAGGCCCTTGAGGTTGTCGATCGGCTGCTCGCGATAGCCGTGCAGCACAACGCCGCGCCCAACGTCACCAAGCTCCTCCCATGTACCAGCAACTGCACTCGGTGCGTCGTTGCCCCACGTGACGCCGGCCGGCGCGTTCAGACGGTATTGCTTGGTCAGCAGCTTTTCGCCGTATGACCGGATCAGACCGACGTGCATGGGATTCCTTCGATTCACTCCATGCTATCACGCTGGTGCGTTTATTGTCCATCGCAGCTATTTTTGGTGCGTCTATTGACCAGACCCGAGTCGGTGTGTACTGTTGGACGATAAACGCAACAGTTGGGTTGTCCAATGAACACCAGCGGAATCATCGGTCTCTGCATCACCGCACTGGTCATCACTGGCGCCCTCGCCGTTGTGATTGCTCACAACATCTGAGGGACAGATGGCACGTCGTCGTAACACCAAGCGCCCGGTGAAACTCAAGAGCGACTCGCTGAGCGAGATCGAGCTGCGCAAAATGGCCTATCTCGCCGGCACGTACATCAATCGTGTCGCGGAGATCGTCGAGCAACTGAACGAGCGCTGGTGGCGTCACCCGAAGACGGGCCGCTTCATTAAGCGCAACTTCGGGGAGCTGATCGCGCTGGGGCACAGCGAGCTGTCGGAAGCGCTCGAAGCCGACCGCAAAGACCTGATGGACGACAAGCTGCCTCACCGCCGCGGAGTCGAGGTCGAGTTGGCTGACGAGATCATTCGCGTGCTCGATACCGCACGCAACTATCACCGCACCAAGCGCAAGCACAAGCTGAACATCGGCGACGCGGTGATGGAGAAGCTGATCTTCAACCACACGCGCCCTGACCACAAAGCCAAGGCGCGCATGGCTAAGGGCGGGAAGGCGTACTGATGGTCGACCCAGTCAACGCGCTCTGGTGCTTCCTCGGTCTGCTGTTCTGCCCTGGGATCACTATGCTTGTGATCCTTTGCTCACTAGGTCACCCCGTCCTCGGCATTATTGCGCTGCTTCTGGCGATCTGTCGCGGGACCCTCTAACTCAACGGAGCCACGATGTTCAACGCGCCCGCACCATTCATCGACCCGGCAATTCGCGACGCCGTCCGCCGCTGGAACGCGCATCATGCGCGATACCAGTACGTGCAGATCGGCGAGACCGCGCAGCACTATCGCGGCGACGGCGTCGGCAAGGTTGGCCACGCTGTCCCAGTCCTGCGCCGGTTCAAACTGGATCACGGCAAGAAGTACAGCGGCAAGACTGTGCAAGCGCTCGAAGCGCAGCGCGGCGTGTCTCGTGTGCGTCCGCCGGCACCCAAGCATCAGCTGCGCATTACGCTGCCGTGGAAGTCGGCGGTTGCGCGGGTGGTCGCATTCAACATGGCGACGGACGAGAAGACGGGCAAGCCGTACTTCGACGACGTCAGGCTGCTGCGCTACGGCGCCGGCCGGCTCAAGCGCGACAAGCGCCTGGAGAACGCACTCACGGGCGAGCAGTGGCTCATGATCTTTAAGCGGCTGGCACGTCAGATGTTCCCGAAGGACGAAGGCAAGGACTGGCGCACGATTCACATGCCTGGGCTGCTCGTCTCCTAACCGTTGGACGAATCATCGAACAGTCTGTACGATAAACGCACCAAACCGAACCGAGCAAACCGATGAACCTGGTCAATCGAGCTGATGATCTTCTGCAGCGCTGCTTCTCCGACACGACGCTGACTGCCGCAACCATCTTCCTGTTCGTCTACGCCGCGGCGATCTCGTTTGCGTACGCCGCCGGCTGGCTCTCCGAGCCGCCCCGCCCGCCGACGCCGGGCTGTTTCTTCAACATCCAGTAACGCGCGTTTACCGCGGCGCCGCCGCAACAACCCATAGCGCCCGTGGAGGGGCCAACGATGAAGCTCTATCTGAAACTCATGGCGACGGCCATCTTCGCATTTGCCACCTACGGGTGGCTCGTGCCGGCGCTCACGTCCTCGTACAACACCGCCGCGTGCATCGCTGGTGCGCTGCTGGCAGTGTCTGCTCCGATCGCCATCGTCATGATGCTTGCCTGGGCCTGGCGCGACAACGGCGTCAAGCGACTCCTCGCATTCGCCGGCAAGGCGCTGCCCCTGGTGGCTCTGCTCGCAATCACGCCGACACTCGGCGGCTGCGTTTGGGAATACCACGCTGTGCCAGCCGGCCACGTGCTCGTTGTCGTCAACAAGTACGGCAGCAGCAAAGGCGTCGACGAGACCGAAGTGCGCGGCCCTGGTCGCTACTGGCTCAGCTACAACCAAGAGGGCCATCTGTTTAAGACGTCCACGCAGACGGTCACGTGGACCAAGGAGTGCATCGACGGCGACTGCGCCGACGAAAGCATCGACTTCCAGGCGGACAAGGGTGTGACGATCAATGCCGACGTGGGCATGTCGTTCAGCATCATCCCCGACAAGGCGGGCACCGTCTTCGAGAAGTGGCGCGGCAGCATCGCTGAGATCACCGACGTCTATCTGCGCCGCATGACGCAGGATGCGTTTGTGCATCACGCCGCTGGCATGAAGGTTGAGGACATCATGGGCGAGAAGAAAAACGCGCTCATGGCTGCTGTTGAAAAAGACCTTCGCGACCGCGTTGGGCCTCTCGGCATCAAGGTCGAGGATGTCTACCTCGTCAGCCCCGCCCGCCCGCCGCAGGAAGTGATTGAAGCCCTCAACGCCAGCATCAAGGCAACCCAGGTCGCCGTGCAGCGCGAGAACGAGGTCAAGGAGTCTGAGGCCAAGGCCAAGAAAGTCGAGGCTGAGGCGCAGGGTGAGGCGAACGCGATTTTGAAGCGCGCCACGGCCCAGGCTGAGGCCAACGTGCTGCTCGCCAAGTCGCTGTCTCCCGAACTCGTCAACTACATGGCGCTCGAAAAGTGGGCCGGTGGCTGCACCAGTATGTGCAGCGGCGACACGAGCGGGTTCGTTCCTTTCGTGAACACCTCACGCAAGTAATCCCGAGATACGCGCAGCATTGGGCTGCGCGTGTAGCTGGGGAGAGTCCCATGACGTTCGACCTCAAGTGTACTCGCTGGTGGACACGTACTCACCGTCCTCCGGGTCACGAGCGACGACTGTGCTGACAACATCTCCGGCAACCCGGTGGGGCGGGCTCTAAACCCGCCCCACCATCTCCCTCCTCAAGAAAGCGAGCACCCTCATGAACTTCTGCAAGGACTGCACAAAGTGGATACCGGACCCAAAGAGCATCATGGGCACATGCACGGCGCATCGTCAGAAGTCGTGCTGCGGTCTGCCTCGTCCGATCGCGACGCACGCAAGCGACGGTTGCCAGACGCAATTCCAGAGCCTGCGCGCCCTGGAAGTCTCGCGTATCGACGGCGCCTTGAACTCGCTCGAAGCGCTTTGCGCGAAGTCGAGCACCGCCTCGGCGTCAAACCCTTCGTACTGACCTCACCGCAGTAACGCCTGCTTACTGGAGGGCCGCATGAGCCGCATGAGCACGCTCGTTGAGCACACTTTCGAGATCGAGAACCTGCATGAGCGCATGCAGCAGGTCGAGGCGGCGCTTGAAGAACTCAACCTGAGCGACCGTGACGCCGACCGACTTGGTCGCGAGGTTGATGCGGTGCGTGACGAGCTTGTCAAAACGCAACGCGTCGTCTTGCAGCTCTCGCTGGAAACAGCCCGCGCCGTGGAGCGTCTGTTCGGCATGGTCGAGCAGTGCGCCGAGGCCATAAGCCAACTGCCGGCGCCGCCCACGGACCATCTGGTGGTAGTCGGCGACACACTCGCAATCACGCATGTCGAGGAGCTACCTCAATGAGTCTGTGGCTTATCCGCTGGGGCGGTCGAGTGACGCGCGATGTCGGCACTGCTTACGTCGTCGCGCGTGATGAGCGACACGCCGAGGAGAAGTATCAGCAGAAGTGCCCGCACCGCCGCGTTGATCGTATCGAGCGCCTTGGGGAAGTGATCCTGTGAGCCCGATTGTCCTTCGCCCGCATCAGCAGGCGGCGCATGACGCCGTGTTCGACCACTGGCTCAACGGCGGCGGTAACGCGCTGATCGACCACTGCGTTGCGTCGGGCAAGTCGCTCACGCAGGCCGCGATTGCATCGACGGCCATCAAGAGCTGGGGCGTGCAGGTGCTCGGGCTCACGATGACCAAGGAGCTTATCCGTCAGAACGCGGCGGACCTGAAAAAGTATTGGCCGGACGCGCCGGTCGGCATCAATAGCGCCGGCCTCAAGCGCCGCGACACAAAGCTGCCGATCATCTTCGCGCATCCGCTGTCGATTGTTCGCAATGTGCGCACGCTCGGCAAGCGCCACGTGATCATGATCGACGAGGTTCACAACGTCTCCCGCAAGGAGGAGGCGAGCACGTACGGCAAGATCATCACGCAACTGCGGGATGCTGTGCCCGACCTGCGCATCGTCGGCCTTACCGGCACGGCGTACCGTCTCGACACCGGGCTGTTGTGGGAACCGTGGAAGGGCAAGGCGTCCATGTGGGACGAGCCCGTCCACACATACAACATGCTGGATGGCATCCGTGACGGCTATCTGGTGCCCGTCATTCCACGCCCCGGCGGCGTCAAGCTGTCGAATGCTGGCGTCGGCACGCGCGGCGGCGAGTATATCGACTCGCAGGTCCAGAAGGCCGTCGACACGAAGGAGCTGAACCGCGCAATCGTCGCTGACATCATCAGCAAGACGTACGACCGGAATTCCGTTCTCGTGTTCGCAGCGGGCGTGGAGCATGCCGAGCATCTGCACGAGGAATTCGTGCAGCAGGGCGCATCAGCCGTCGTGGTCCACGGTGACCTCGAAGGCAAGGATAAGGCGCGCGACGAGCGCATCGAGTACTTCATGCGCGGCGCCGCCAAATTCGCAATCAACGTCGGCATTCTGACAACGGGATTCAATCACCCGCCCTGCGACGCCGTCGCCTTGGTCATGATGACCAAGAGCAAGGGCAAGCTGGTGCAGATCCTCGGCCGCGCCATGCGCGCGCACCCCGGCAAGGCGAACGCGCTCGCACTCGACTACGGCGGCAGCATTCGCGAGCTTGGCTGTATCGACCAGTTGGTGAGCAGCAAGGTTGCCGGCGAGCCCGGCAAGGCGCCGACGAAGGTCTGCCCGACGTGCGATACGTATGTCCCCGCCAGCACGCTCAAGTGCGAGCATTGCGGCCACGAGTGGGAGAAGCCCGCGCCGAAGTTGTCGACCGAGGCATTCGACGCGCCGATTCTGAGCACGCAGCAGGATGCCAAGTGGTTCGACGTTCACGACGTCCACTACTCGCTGCACCAGAGGATCGACCCGGCGACCAACCAGCCGATGCCGAAGTCGCTGCGCGTCTCCTACTATTGCGGCGGCAGCGTGAACGTCAGCGAGTTTCTGGCCTTCGCGCATCCGAAGCCTGGCGCGCGCACGCTGGCGCAGCGCAAATGGCGCGCTCGCAGCGTCGGTGACGTGATGCCGGCGACCGGCGAGGAGGCGCTTGGCATGGTCGCCGAGCTGCGCAAGCCGGCGCGCCTGCAGCTGCGCAAGAACGGCAAGTATTGGGAGATCGTCGCGCTCGACTACTCGATCGCACACAGGGACGGACCCAAGAGCAACCTGATGACCGACGCTGAGGCGCGCGAGGTAGCAAATGTCTGAGAAGCTGCGCATCAGCCCAGACCTGCATGACGTCATTGCGGCTCAGCTTCCAGTCCGGAGGGTCAAGCATGGGCCAGTAAACAGCCTTTACGGCCTGCCGGTTGTCGTCGACCCGACGATTACGGGCTGGCGCATTGAGCAGAAGGTAGACCCATCGCTCCGCGTGTCGGCCAGCGAGATCAAAGCGAAGCATCAAATCGTCGATCACTTCATGAAGAACATGACGAAAGAACTCGACGAGGCGCTGGCAAACGCAATCATTTACGGAACAGGGGCAACGATGACGAGCACCACCCGGGCGCCAGAGGCACCACCACTAACGATCAAGGACGTCGCTGCGGCGATGGACGCGCTGCAGCCAAGGCATCGCACGTTGTCGCCGGCTACGCGGCACACGCCATCGGGCAAGCCATTCGACATTCTCAACCCGCGCACCGAGGACGTCGACATTAACGACGTGGCGCACCAGCTCGCTCGCATCAACCGCTGGAACGGCGCCATCAAGTTCGATCACTTCACGGTCGCGCAACACAGCGTGATTGCCAGCTACGCAGCACGGCTGATCGCACCTGAGTGCGAGCTGCACGCGCTGCTGCACGACGCGCCGGAGTATGTGATCGGCGACATCAACTCGCCGATGAAGAAGGCTATCGCCCTTGCTGGCGGTCAGGGCGTCATTGAGCGCATCGAGGGGCCGATCTGGGAGTGTGTCTGGCGAGCGCTTGGGCACGGCGCAACGCTCAACTGGGACATTGTGCATGTTCTCGACATCTGGACGGCTTGGCGTGAAAGTCAAGACGTTCTGGAGAACGTCGTTGGGCCGCACTGGCATGGCGCGTTCGATGCGATGAAAAAGCTGACCGAGATCCAGCGCGAGGAGCTGCTGTGGCAATTGGGGCCGATCACCAGCGGCTGGGAGCCGCAGCACGCTGCTGCTGTATTCATCGACACGTACGAGGCCGCACTGGAGCGCCACAGGAAGATGCAGGCGATCACGTGGCTGACCGAGTACGGCCCGTCGCACATCGGGCCGGGAGCGGAGAAGGTGAAATTCGCTGGGTACGACCCGAGAGGCGTCTGGATCGACGAGGCAGCGTCACTCAAGCTCGCCGTCTTCGAGGAATGGAAGTCATGATTGAGCAGCAACCAAAACGGCAGATTACGATCACGTTCGACGAGACCGACCTTGATGAGGCGGCGCTGCAATACGCGCGACGTCAAGCAATCGGCGCGCTCGTACGACGCGGCGTGACGGACCTGAACGCGCTGCAGCCGGCCGACTTCGACCTGATGTTCGCGGTGTGGAAGCTCGCGTACGAGAACCACAAGGCGTCGCGCGATCACCGGTTCGGCACGTTCAACTGGCAGCTGGAGTATCACGGCCAACCCATTGGTGGCGTGACGTGAGTAAACAAGTTTACATGGACCTCAAAGCCGCCGCGAAGCTGATGCACGATCGCGGCCTCGACGGCCAAACTGTGAACGTCCTTCGCGCTGCCATTGCCAGCAAGAAGCTCTCTGCCATAAAGGATGGTCGGTCGTGGAAGACCACGATTGCTTTCCTTGATGCGTATGAGGCGGAATTACTATGGCGCGCGGCGCACCTAGGCTCGTCCTTTTCGGCCCCGACACAAAAAACGGGGCGCGCAAGAAGGCGGGCTTCAAAGATTACTACTGGTACATCGTCCACAAACGGACGGAAATTACAACCGGCCATTGCTTGGCTGAGAGGCGTGACGCAGAGCTAGCGCTCGCGAAGTACATTCGCGATGGCAAACCTGCGATCGGCAAGCTCACGGTTGCTGCGGCATTCAAGCTCTACCGCGAATCTGCTCCTGAAAAGCACACGCTCGCGCGCGTCGAGCAGGCATTCGTGTACGTCCGGCCGGCGCTGGGCGCTGAAATGTGTCTCGCCCTGAACCGGCAAAAGATCGAGAGATACTACCGCGACCGCCTCGATCAAGGCGCGGCGCCATGGACCGTCTGGACGGAACTTTCGCGGCTGCGGACTGCGGTCAAGTTTGCGCTCGGCGCGGAATACAAACCGCTGTGGTTGCCAAAAAAACCCGAGCCGGCTGGCACGACACTCACGCGGTCGCAAGTCGCGCGCCTATTGTGGGCGTGTCGACGCCTTCGCTGGGAAAAGTCTCAGCGTGACATGGTACTGATGATCCTCGTTGCGCTCTACTGCTGCCAGCGCGAGGAAGCCTGCACGCAGCTGAGCTGGGAGCGGCGCCGCGGGCACGGCCACATCGACCTCGATACGATGCGCATATCATTCAAGCGCCTTGGTGAAGCGGAGAACAAGAAGCCCCGCGCGGACATGCCCATACCGCGACCGCTGCGATTGTTTTTGAAGTTGGCTCGCAAGCGAACGACGACCTGGCTGTTTGAGAGTAACAAGAAGCCCGGCGAGCACGTGATAGACATGCACAACTCGTGGCAACCAGTTCGCGAGTGGGCGTCGAAGCCGCTGATGAAAGCCAACGGAGATCCGTGGGAGCGAGCCGACCACCCGTGGCACGATCCCGCGCCTGCGCTCGCTCAGTTCCGCTTCCACGACTTGATCCATACGGGCGCGACGTGGCGTGCGCGGTCGACGCCGCAGCACGTTCTCTCAAAGCTGATCAACAAGACGCCTGCCACTCTGTCGACGGTCTATTTGCACGCCGAGCAGGACGAATTGGAGGAGGCGGCGCTGATGTCGCCTGGAAAGCGTCAACGGAGAATTTGACGGATGTTGCATCCGTCGATTTTCGACACCCCCAGAAACCCCTGATTTTATTGATGTTTTTGGCGCACCCGAAGGGATTCGAACCCCTGGCCTCTGCCTTCGGAGGGCAGCGCTCTATCCAGCTGAGCTACGGGTGCTTGAGGGGGGCTAGATAGCGCATTCGGCTGGCCCTCGCAAATGCGGAGAAGTCTGCCTTTGCGGCGCCCCCGGCCGGCGGCGGGCGTTTTCCTCAACCTTCCCCATCCCCATATGACTGCCGCGGGCGGGCTGACCGGCCTCGCCCGAGCTTCTATAGTCCCCTTCCAACAGGCGGACATCAGACCCAATCCATGAGCGATCCCAAGATCAAAGCCAAAAAGGCTTCGACGTCGACCGTGCCCGCGGGCGAAGCCACGCCGATCATCAAGGGGAGCCACGTCTATCTGATCGACGGCTCCGGCTACATCTTCCGCGCCTTCCACGCTCTGCCGCCGTTGACGCGCCCGTCTGACGGGTTACCGGTGGGCGCCGTGCACGGCTTTTGCGCCATGCTGTGGAAATTGCTGCGCGAGACGAAAGCTTCGGAGGCGCCGACCCACATGGCGGTCGTCTTCGATGCGTCGCGCGAGAACTATCGCAACGCCATTTACGAGCAATACAAGGCGAACCGTCCGCCGCCGCCGGATGAACTCATCCCGCAGTTCCCGCTGATCCGCAATGCCGTGCAGGCATTCAACGTCGCGTGCATCGAGCAGGAGGGCTTCGAGGCCGACGATCTCATCGCGACCTATGCCCGCCAGATCGTCGATGCGGGCGGCGACGTCACCGTCGTTTCCTCCGACAAGGACTTGATGCAGCTCGTGCGGCCCGGCGTCGTGATGTTCGACGCCATGAAGGCGAAGAAGCTCGGGCGCGAAGAGGTGATGGAGAAGTTCGGCGTGCCGCCGGACAAGGTGGTCGACGTGCAGTCGCTGGCCGGCGATTCCACCGACAACGTTCCCGGCGTGCCGGGGATCGGCATCAAGACGGCGGCGGAGCTGATCAACGAATACGGGGATCTCGATACGCTTTTGGCGCGGGCGGGCGAGATCCGGCAGCCGAAGCGGCGGGAGAAGCTCATCGAGTTCGCGGACCAGGCGCGCGTTTCGCGCGAATTGGTGCGGCTCAAGGACGATGTGCCGGATCTCATTTCGCCCGAAGCATTGGGAGTGCACGATCCCGATCCGTCGTCGCTGCTCGGCTTCTTGCAGCTGATGGAGTTCAACACTCTGACGCGGCGCATCGCGGAGGCGCTGAATGTCGAAGCGCCGGCGCCGGTCGCGGTTTCGGTCGGCTCGACGGTGCCGACCAAAGGGCGCAGGCCGCCAGCGGCGGAGGGCGCGCAGGCCGACGCAGGTGCGCCGGTTGCCGAGTCTCCGGCTGCCGCCGCCGCTGAGATGTTACAGCGGGCGCGGGCACCGTTCGACCGCTCGCAATACGAGACGGTTACGACGCGCGAGCAATTGCAGGCTTGGATCGGCAAAGCCTATGACTCCGGGCTCGTCGCGTTCGACACCGAGACGACGTCGATCGACCCGATGGTGGCCGAACTTGTCGGGTTCTCGATGGCGGTGGCGCCGGGCGAAGCGTGCTACGTGCCGCTGAGCCATCGCGCGGCGTCCGACGCTTTCGATTTCGGCAGCCATGACGGCATCGTGCAAATTCCGGTGGCGGAAGCGGTGGCGCTGCTCAAGCCTCTGCTCGAGGATACGGCGATCCTCAAGATCGGGCAGAACATCAAGTTCGATCTCAACGTGCTGGCGCAGCACGGGATCAATGTAGCTCCGGTCGATGACACGATGCTGATGTCGTACGCGCTCGACGCGGGGCGCGGGTCGCACGGCATGGACGACCTCGCGATGCGTCACCTCGGCCATACCTGCATCACCTTCGAGCAGGTCATTTCGCACGTGCCGGGGAAGAAAAAGTCGGAACGGACGTTCGCGCAGGCTCCGCTCGACAAGGCGACGGAATATGCGGCCGAGGACGCCGACGTTACGCTGCGGCTGTGGCTCGTCTTGAAACCGCGGCTTGCGGCGGAGCGCCTCACGACCGTCTACGAGACATTGGAGCGGCCACTCATTCCGGTGATCGCCGAGATGGAGCGGGCCGGCATTCGCGTCAACGGTGGCATCCTCTCGCGGCTGTCGTCGACGTATGCGCAGGGTGTCGCGCGCCTCGAGGAGGAAGTGAACGGGCTCGTCGGGCACAAGTTCAACCTCGGCTCGCCGCGTCAGCTCGGCGAACTGCTGTTCGATCGCCTGCAGCTTCCGGGCGGCAAGCGGACCAAGAGCGGACAGTGGGAGACGCGTGCCGGGCTGCTCGACGATCTTGCTGCCAACGAGGAGCTGCCGGACGACGCACGCAAGCTCATCAATACGATGCTCGAATGGCGGCAGCTGACGAAGCTGCGCTCGACGTATACGGACGCGCTGCCGGCGTACGTGCACGGCGGCACCGGACGCATCCATACGAGCTATGCGCTGGGTGCGACGACGACAGGGCGGCTCGCTTCGTCAGAGCCCAACCTGCAGAACATTCCCATTCGCACCAAGGAAGGGCGGGAAATCCGCACGGCATTCATCGCGGAGCCGGGCAAGCAGCTCATCTCGGCCGATTACAGCCAGATCGAACTACGGGTGCTGGCGCACATTGCCGACATCCCACAGCTGAGGAAGGCGTTCGAGGACGGCCTCGACATCCACGCCATGACGGCGTCGGAGATGTTCGGGGTGCCGGTCGAAGGGATGCCCGCCGAGGTCCGCCGCCGTGCCAAGGCGATCAACTTCGGCATCATCTACGGTATCTCGGCGTTCGGGCTCGCCAATCAGCTCGGCATTTCGAAGGAGGAGGCCGGCGCCTACATCAGGACCTACTTCGAACGCTTCCCGGGCATCCGCGCCTACATGGACGAGACGAAGCGCATCGCCCATGAGCGCAGCTACGTGGAAACGATCTTCGGGCGGCGTATCCATTACCCTGAGATCAACACCCGGAACCCATCCATGCGGGGGTTCCTGGAGCGTGCTGCGATCAACGCGCCGATCCAGGGATCAGCCGCCGACATCATTCGCCGCGCCATGATACGGATGCCGGATGCGCTCGCCGACGCGGGTCTCAAGACCGCGAAAATGCTGCTGCAGGTGCATGACGAACTCGTGTTCGAGGTCGCTGAGGCGGAGGTGCCGAGCGCTCTCGCCATCGTGAAAAAGGTGATGGAAGGCGCGGCTCTGCCGGTCGTGAAGCTGAAGGTTCCGATCCAGGTCGATGCTAAGGCGGCCGAGAACTGGGAAGCTGCGCACTAGGTACGGCTGTGGCACGCGCGGCTGTAACTGAATACTATAACTGCATCAGGCGGCCTTATGCCTCCGTCAAGAAAACGCAATTGGCACTTATCTCCTCGGTTGCCTACATAATCATCATAGGCCGGACGAAATTGGTCGGACGGCCCTAAGGAGGAAACAAGATGAAGGTTTGGAGCAAGCCGGCCGTTCGCGAGCAGGAAGTTGGCCTCGAGGTCACATCCTACATGCCGGCCGAGATCGACATCATCTAACTGTCGATACGTTCTCTGGAACGGTCAGCGGCGGTCCTTCGTGGGCCGCCGTTTTTGTTTGCGGAGGCCGATCAGCTCTTGGGCGAGATCGACTTCAGAAACGCGATAATGCGCTTGCGGATTTCGGGATCAGAGATGCCGCTGTAGGGCGGGGGCTCATGCCGTTGCCAGGAATGACCGCATCGGGATTGGCGATCCACTTGTCGAGTGTCGCCTCGGTCCAGGTGATGCCGGAGTCCTGCATCGACTGGGTGTAGGCGTAGCCCTTTTCCGTTCCGGCCTTGCGGCCGACCACGCCGTACAG
>JASBSU010000051.1 GCA_030148725.1 Hyphomicrobium sp. | reverse complement strand
AGCGCATGCCGAGCAGAGCCGCTGCGATACGCCATCTGCTTAGGCTGGGGCTCGAGGCCGCTATAGGCAGCGATAGCGCTCGTCCGACGCGATCGCAGGACTTCGGGGTGGTGCGCGACAAGGCGTCGAACGACTAGGCGATACCGCTGAACGACGAACACCATCGCCCGCCAGCAATGGCGGACCCAAACCGACCTGCTACCAGCCGAACTTCATGCCGAGCTTGCCATTGTAGGCATCGCCCTCGGCACTGCCGCCAAGCCCCACCTGATAGCTCGCCGACCCGTAGACCGCCATCTCCGCAGCGACCTGTGCCGTGAAGCCGGCATCGAGCGCCAGCGTGGGTCCGAACAGGTCCGCAGTGAACGGAACGAATCCCGCCGCCGAAGAGAACGACGTCGTCGGATCGCCGAGAAATTCGTACCACATGCTGGGCCGCAGCCAGCCTGTCACTGCGCCTGGCGTCGCGGTGCCGAGATCGACATTCTCCCACGTCTTCACGAAGCGCGCGCCGATGCGACCCAACAATGAATTGGCGTCGGCGAACCGAACCGCGGCGCCGACGTCGGACGCATCGCCGAGATCGACCGTTTGGAAGGCGACCTGCGCCTGCGGCTCCATGGAGACGCCGCCGGCAAACTGCAGCGGATATCCGGCCTCCAGAGACGCACCGAAGCCGGCCCCGTCTGTCGTCAACTTGGGAAGGCGCGTCGAATGCGCTGTGGCGTCGTACCAGGTGCCGATGACAAGCGCGTCGAGATAGCCGCCCTGCGGCGTGTAGTGAGTCCAGTAGGCGCCGACGCTGTAGGCCGTGAACGCATCCCGGCCCGCATTGCTGCCGTCGAAATGGTCGACATCGCCGGACCCGTTTCCGATCGCGAGAAATGCGCCGGCCCGGTCGAGCGCGCCGTTCGCGTCCCCGCTGCGGTAAAGGTCACTGCCTGCCTGCAACGCCCAGAAATCGTAATCGTAGGCCGGACCATTGCCGTAGATGCCGACCGCGTGGCCGTCTCGATCACCGTGCTGGCCGATGACACGACCCCAGCCGACCGATGTGCTATCGCGAAAGGCTACCACCCCATCGCCCATGCGCTCGTGCAACGTGTCGAGCATCAAGCGGCCGTAAAGCAGCGTCATCGCCGGCAGCGCGACATAGAGCGAGGTCTCCGACCTGTAGGCAGGCGTATCGGGATCGAGCGTGGACCGCAGGTACCAGTTGTCGGGCGCGGAACCGTCGGCAGCGCCGCGGTAGAGCGAATACTCGAAGGGGCCGGCAACGACCGGGCCGGCCAGCGCAAATGCGCCACTCGCGGTGGTGGCGCCGTTCTGAGCCTCGATGACGAGGATGCCGTTAGCGACAGTCTTGGCGCCGCCGCCGCCCACATTGGTGACGGCAAGGCCGGTTCTGCCGGTCGCCGTCCCGGTGTCGATGATGAATTTGTCCGCGGGCGAAGCATCCGAGTTGAGCCGCGCGTCGAGGTGCAGCTTGCCGCCCTGGCCGACGTAGTCACCGACGACGGTGAGCGTATTGCCCGGGCTGCCGTCGGCGAGATTTATAGTGCCGGCGTTGGTGACGAGCACGCTTTGCCCGCTCGTAAACGGCGTGATAGCGTTGTTGTTGCCACCGGCATGCAGCGTGCTCGATGCGTCGATCGTCAAGGAGCCCGTCCCGGTATCGGCGCCTCCCAGCACGAGGTTACTGTCGAGCGTGACGGAGGAGCCGTTGGTGAGCGCCACCGTCTCCCAGTTCTGGAAACGAGCGATGCCGGAAATGACCGAGTTGGCGAACGTGATCCCATCGGTTCCCGCCCCACCATCGATCAAGGTCGTGCTGGCGAGATTGGCAGCACCGAGGTTTACGAGCGTCGCCTGGTCGGCGCCTGAGCCAAGCCCGATGGACCCAGTGATGGCGCCGCCGCCCCAGACAAAGGTGTCCGTGCCAGTGCCCGTCGATACACCGTTGCCGATGGTGCCGCCCGTCATCGTGAAGCTGTTGGTGCCGTTGCCGAGGTCGACCCCACCGCCAATGCTGCCGCCGACGAGGACGAACGTATCGTTGTTCTGCCGCGTGACGACATTGCCGACGACCGTACCGCCGGACATGAAGAATTGGTTGTTGCCGACGTTCATGTCGATCGAGCCGATGCTGCCGCCGGTGACCGTCGCGAAATCGCCGTCGTTGAAGGCCCCCACGATCGTTCCACCTGACATGACGAAAATATCGAGCCCGCCGCCCTGATCGACCGCGCCGACCGTCCCCGCGCTCATCGCGAAAGTATCAGCAGCGTCGCCCTGACTGACCGTGCCGCTGATCGCGCCGCCGGACATCGTGAAGACATCGACGCCGTCGTGCGTCGTCACGCCAAGGCTCGTCGTCCCTCCCGAAAAGGTGATGGCGCTGGTGCCATTGCCGAGCAGTTCGAATGATACGTAGCCGCCGCTGCTCACCATCAGCACGTTGTTGCCGGCGGGGATCAGGATCGGCACGGCGACTGGATCGGGCGGTATTGCCGCCTCGCACGTGACTTCGAGCCCACCGCTGATCGGGTTGGCGAGGCATCCGGCTTGAACCGGCGTTGCCTGGACTGTCGAAAGCAGCATGGCCACAGCCAGCGCGCCTGCGAAGCCCAATGGAGTTTGGTTGAGCGGGATTTTCAGTGCGGGCATGCGGATCACGAGAGCGGCGAATGTGGGAACGGACCCGACGCAACTCTGGCGAATCAAACTGCACGCTACGCTTTTAGCACTCCCGGTTCAGGCCACGCCCTGCAAAAGCGTCTGTGGCGGCCTCTGCGTCTCGTTCAGCGGACGTCCGAACCACTCGGATCGCTCCAACGGGTCCAGATGCGCCAAGACCTGAACCAAACAACGGCCTGGGAAAGTCGCAGGCCTTTGGGTTGAAGGGGCTGTCGCCCGAGCTGTGGTACTCGGGATTAGGTGCCGAGCTTCAGGAAGCGCCTCCGAGGAAGAGGCGCAATATATCGGTCTGGCGCTGAGTTCCGGTTTTCGCCATGAGGTGATTGAGGTGCGTTTTAACCGTGGCCTTGGAGATGCCCAGCCTTTCGGCGATGTCCGCAATGCTTCCCGCCTCGAGCACCGCCGCAAGCACGCGTAGTTCGCTCGGGGTGAGACCATATCGACGAGCTGCGGTTTCGAGTGGCGTCTCGGTGGCGCGCGTAATACGCCGCACGAACACGGCGGCGACGGCCGTCGCGGCGTCCGGAACCCGCCGCCCGTGCGACACGATCGAAAGAACGTTCGCGAGATAGTCGTTTCCTTCAGCGTCGGTGAGCGGAATGTCGACGCCCTTCGGGCCGAGGGCGGAGTTCCCAAGCGCAGCCGCCGCCAGTGCCTCGATCAACAGCCGGTCTGCGTGAGGATCGGTCGCCGCCAGCGCTCCGCGCCGTGCGATCAAGCCCTGCTTCGACCGCAGCACCTCGTCCGCCGCGTCGTTGGTCGAAACGATCTTGCTGTCGGCTGCAACGAAGAAAACTGCGGCGGCGACGCGCTCGAGCGCCACCTTCAGCATACCATTGGTCGCTTTTGCGTTCTGCACGACCTTGCCGACCGACACCGCGCGCCGCAGGTGCGGGGCGATGAGCGCGCAACGGCGGCGGGCGCCTTCGTCGACGATTCCGTTGGCGACGCTTCGCCGTACGGAGAAGAACGCCGTCGAGGTTGCGGTGCGCTCCAGGTTGACGCCAAGCACGTCGATCAGTCCCTGGGGCTCGACCCACTCTTTGAAGAATCGCGTCTGGCGAAATTCCTCGTGCGGGATCAGATCCTCTGCAGCGACTGCCTTGCCGACTTCGACGAACGCAAGGGCGGGGAAGAAGGGATTGAGGCTGGCATACCGTTCGAAATAGAGCTGGTCGTACGCCGCGTCGCAGCCCCACGAATGCAAGGTAACCGCTTCGCCGGTCGCGGCGTCCTGCCAGAAGAGATTGGCGCCCGCTCCCTCGACAAAACGCGCGGATTTCTCCATCGCATCGGTCCAGCCGCTCTCGCTGAGAGCAGCATCGTAGAGGCTTTCGATCGTGGAAGAGAGCGCTTCAATATCGCTCAAGGAAAAACAGGCCCCAAAATTGATGCCGCGCGGCGGCGATCTATGATGGCGATGAGTGCTTGGAAGAGGTCACTGCAGGGCAAGAAAAACAGCTTTCACTTACCCGATGGTAACTGTGCAAACGAACGATCGCAACGCCAGCTTCAGGGAACGGAGCGCTAAGGCGCCGTTCGGCCCGAGGGTGTGTCGGCGATTTCTGAACAACCGTCAGAATAGCTGCGGCTAATCTCAAAACCACCCAAACCGGCACGGCCCTCCCGCGGCCGGTGACCGCGTCAGGAAAAGCTTCGCGCACGCTGCAGATAGATGCGCTTCACCATCTC
>JASBSU010000060.1 GCA_030148725.1 Hyphomicrobium sp. | reverse complement strand
CCTTGCCGCCTGCGGCGGCGAAGATGACAGGTCGCGTGACGAGCGTTAGGTTGCGCGGATCGAAGTTGGGAGGCGACGAAGCTGATGACCAAGCCGACGCCGCCGCGCGTTCCCATCGCTCAGCTTGCCTACCTCGCGGTTTTCGCCATCTTCGTGTTCGTCTATCTGGCGAAGGTGATCAACGGAACCGCATTGGCCGCCGACTGGGTGATCCTGGGCGTGGCGGCATTCCTTCTGATCATCACCGCGTATCGCGTGCTGATCTCGCTCGGCAAACCCGACGCCTAGGCCGAAATGCTTATTTGCGGCCCGGGTCGTAGCGGTTTTTCTGGCGCCACTCGGAGAAGAAGTAGGCGAGCGTGTCGTCGATGGTCTCCGGCATCACAATGCGCAGGCTGACCAGCTGATCGCCGGCCTCGGAGCGCCCTGCACTCTTGACGCCCTTGCCCTTGAGCCGAAGGACGCGGCCTGAGCTGGTGCCCTTCGGCACCGTCACCTGCACGCGGCCGGTGATGGTCGGAACCTCGATCTTGGCGCCGAGCACGGCCTCGTCGATGGTGATCGGCACCTCGATGAGGATGTCGTCGTCCTCGCGCTTGAACTGTGGGTGCGGACGCACGCGCACCTCGATCAGGGCGTCGCCGGGTTCGGCACCGCCGACACCGCGCTGCCCCTTGCCCTTGAGGCGCAGAACCTGGGCGTCAGTGACGCCAGCCGGCACGTTCAGGTCCAGCGTGCCGCCACCCGGCAGCGTGACGCGCTTGGTCGCGCCAGCTGCGGCTTCGAGAAAGTCCACCTCGAGCGTGTAGCGGACGTCCTGGCCCTTGGCGGTGAAATTGGTGCGCGCGCCACCGGCGCCCGCTGCGCCGCGCATGCCTCCGAAAATGTCTGAGAAGATATCGCCGAAACCGAACTCCTCGAACCCGCCGGCCGGGCCCGCTCCGGCACCCGCTCCAGCGCGAGCGCCGCGCGCGTACTGGCGAAATCCGGGGTGGCGAGGGTCGCCACGGGCATCGATCTCGCCGCGGTCGTAGGCGCGCCGCTTGTCGGCGTCTCCCAGGATCTCGTAGGCGGAGGTGACCTTCTTGAACCGTTCCTCGTTGCCCTTGGAGATGTCGGGGTGCAGCTCCTTGGCAAGCTTGCGGAAGGCGCGGCGGATGTCCTCCTCCGAGGCGCCCTTGGATACGCCCAGGGTTGCATATGGATCATCGGCCATCTGAACGTCCTGTCCCCTAAGCCGGCCCCCCGGCCGGCGGCTTCAGTCTTAGCAGGAAATATGGCGGGCGCGGGCCGCCGACAATGGTTCCGCACGGGTTCATACTAATAACACCCGCTGGAGGGGCCATGTGGGCTCGCCTGGGGCCGGTGGGCAGCCAGGTCACAGGCCAGGGCACCCGGCGCCTCGGCTGCCGGAACCCTCAGCGGCCGAATCTGACCTCGGGGATCTTCTCGACGAGCTGCGCGAGGGTCTCGAAGCGGCGGCGGAAGCGCTCTCCGTCCAGGCCGGCGTAGGTTTTCGGGATGGTCAGGACGAGCTTGTCGCCCTCGTAACTGAGGGGGGCTTCGTCGATCACGCCGGGGACGCCGACGGACAGCATGTGGGCGGTTCGGATGGCGGCGGCGACGATGCGGGCGCGCTTCTGGGCGCGCTTGGAAATGAGGAGCTTGAGGCGCTCGGAAAGCTCGGCGGCGTGCTCCTGGGAGGCTCCGGCGTGGCGATAGAAGATCGCCAGGGCCATGAACACGCGACCGGGGTGGTCAACACCTGAGAGGCCGGAGTGGGCGAGGAGATTGAGGCTCTGCTCGCCGCGATAGTCAGGATGCTCGCGCCAGCCGATGTCGGAGATGAGACAAGCCGCATAGCGGAGCCGGCGCTCTTCGGGTGTCTCCTTGGGGCCCGGCGGCTCGAAGAGCGGGTCGGTCCATTTGCAAAGCTCCCAGGCTTGCTCGACGGAGCGGGAGCGCAGCGCTGCATACTCGGCACAGAATGAAAGAAGCGGGTCCTTGCGGCGTTCGTGAGCGGGGAGAAGGGAATAGATGAGACCTTCGCGGATGCCGAAGACGGAGAACACCACCTCGCTGGGATTGAGGGATCGCAGCAGGCGCTCCATCACCAAGGCACCGAACGGCAAGACCTCGCGACGCGCTTTCGCAAGTCCCTCGAAGCCGGCCATTCCGGACAGCTTCTTGGTCTTGCGCAGGAACTCGCAGAAGGCGATCGCCTCCACGGTCGGGATCGCATAGCCGTGCGTCACGTGCAGGGGGTAGTTCGTCTGCTCCATGTGCAGCTTGGCGATCGCGCGCCAGCTGCCGCCGACAGCGTAGAACGGGCGTCCCGCACCCTGCCCAAGCCACGGCACCTGGGCCAACGCTTCGTCGATGAGCGGCTGGGCCTTCTCGATCTTGTTGCCGGTGGCGTCGATGAGGCGCAAACCGCCGACCGGCAGCGTCACCGCCTGCTTCAACTTGTCGGATGATATGTCGATCAGCTCGAGGCTGCCGCCGCCGAGATCGCCGGCGATGCCATCTGGATCGACGAAGCCCATCATGATGCCGTGCGCGGCGAGCTTGGCTTCCCGCTCACCCGACAGAATCTCGATGCGCATGCCGAGCGCCTTCTCGGCGCGGGCGATGAAGTCGGGACCGTCCTCGGCCTCGCGCACGGCAGCCGTCGCCAAGGCGCGGACGTTCTTCACCTCGAGGATGCGGGTGATGGCGCGGAAGCGCGTCAGTGCGGCCAGGGCGCGCTCGACCGCGTCGCTGCCGAGCTTGCCGGTCGAGGCGATCGACTTGCCGAGGCCGCAGAGGACCTTCTCGTTGAACAGCGGCGTCGGCGCACGCACGGCGCCCTCGTAAACGACGAGGCGCACGGAGTTGGAGCCGATATCTATGACGCCGATGGGCTCAAGCTCGTGCGCCCGGTTCTGCTCGCCGAACAACCGTTCCAAGCTCGTCAAAATCTGCCCCGTTCAGTTTCTTGGCGTCAGTCTTTGGCCAGCAGGCTAAAGCGTGGCGGGAAGTTCTCTTTGAGCGCCTGCCCACGGCCCGAAAGGCTCGGGTTGGTGAGAAAGTACTGATGAGCGTTGAAGACTTCCTCTCCAGGTGCCGGACGAATTCGCTCCGAGGAGCCGTCCGACTTAATGCTCCAGCTCTGCTGGTTATCCTTGAGGTTGGCGACCATGATCTGATCGAGCACCTGTTCGTGCACGGTCGGGTTCATGATCGGAACCATGGCCTCGACGCGGCGGTCGAGGTTACGCGGCATCATATCGGCGGAGCTGATGTAGACGGCGGCCTTGGGGGATGGCAACCCCTGGCCGCGACCAAATGCGTAAATGCGGGCGTGCTCGAGGAAACGTCCCACAATGCTTTTTACGCGAATGTTTTCGGAAAGGCCGGGAATCCCGGGCCGCAGGCAGCAGACGCCGCGGCAGATGAGGTCGATCTCGACGCCGGCGTTACTGGCTTCATAGAGCGTGGTGATGATCTGGCCGTCGACGAGGGCGTTCATCTTCATCCAGATGGCGGCAGGGCGGCCGGCCTTGGCGTGCTCGATCTCCTCGCGGATGTGGGCGATGATCCGCTGGCGGATGCCGTGCGGGCTCGCCGCCATCGCCTCCAGCTCGGCGGGCTCGCCGTAGCCGGTGACGAAGTTCAGGATGCGCGTCACGTCGCGCGCGATCGCGGGGTCGGTCGTGAACAGCGAGAGGTCGGTATAAACGCGCGCGGTCTGCGGGTGATAGTTGCCCGTGCCGATGTGGCAATAGCTGACCAGCTCGGTGCCCTCGCGGCGAACGATGATGCCCAGCTTGGCGTGCGTCTTGAGTTCGATGAAACCGTAGACGACATGCACGCCGGCGTTTTCGAGATCGCGCGCCCAGCGGATGTTGGCGGCTTCGTCGAAGCGCGCCTTCAATTCGACGACGGCGGTGACCGACTTGCCCGCCTCGACGGCTTCCTTCAGCGCTTGCACGATCGGGCTGTCGCGCGAGGTGCGGTAGAGCGTCCACTTGATCGCCATGACGTTGGGATCGGCGACAGCCTGGCGCAGGTACTGCACGACCACGTCGAACGATTCGTACGGGTGATGGACGATGATGTCCTTCTTGCGCACGGCGGCGAAGCAATCGCCGTTGAACTCGCGGATGCGCTCGGGGAAGCGTGAGACGAACGGCTTGAAGAGCAGATCAGGACGGTCTCCGACGATGAGCTGCGCCGTGTCGGCGAGCGCCAGGAGGCCGTCCTTGATGAAGACGGAATCCTCGCCGACCTCCAGTTCCTCGACGACGAACTTCTTCAGACGGTTCGGCATCGCGGCTTCAAGCTCGAGCCGGATCACGTGTCCGCGGCGGCGGCGCTTCAATGCCGACTCGAACGAGCGCACCAGATCCTCGGCTTCTTCCTGGATCTCGACCTCGCTGTCGCGCAGCACGCGGAAGGCGCCTTGGCTCTTGATCTCGAAGCCTGGGAACAGCTCGGAGATGAAGAGGCCGATGATCGTCTCCAGCCGGATGAAGCGCAGCTCCTTGCTATCGGGGTCGGCACCGCCGAGCCGGATGAAGCGCTCGAGCTGGCTCGGAATGGGGATCAAGCCGTTCATCGACTTGGAATCGCTGTCGCGCAGCATCTCGACGGCGATCGTCAGCCCCTTGTTGAGGATGAAGGGGAACGGATGTGCGGGATCGACGGCGATGGGCGTCAGGATCGGGAAGATGTGGGTGAGGAAGAGGCGCTGCAGCCAGCCCTTCTCGGCCGGGCGCAGATCGCCCGCTTCGAGGATGTGGACGCCGTTTTGCGCCATCTCGGTTTTGAGCGTGCGCCAGCAGGCCTGCTTGTCGGCGACGAGGCTCGAGGCAAAGCGGTTGATGGTGCGCAGTTGCTGCGCGGGCGTCAGGCCGTCCTGGGACGGCGTCTGCACGCCGGCGGCCACCTGGCCATAGATGCCGGCGACGCGCACCATGTAGAATTCGTCGAGGTTGGAAGCGGAGATCGACAGGAAGCGCAGGCGCTCCAACAACGGATGACGCTCGTTCTGCGCCTCCTCGAGAACGCGGCGATTGAACTGCAGCCAGGATAGCTCGCGGTTGTAAAAGCGGGCCGGCCCCTCGGGCGGTGGCTCGATCGCTTCTTTGCGTACGACTGCCTTCTCGCGCACCTTGTTCCTCGCACTTGCCATTCGGATGCCTTTCGCCTCCTTCGCTCGTCGGAAGGGACGCTACGTCACAAATATGACACGTGAGCCACGCGCCCGGTCGAATTCCGGGTTTATTCGCGGGTCTCGCCCAGGCCGGCCAGCGCCTCTGCGGCGAGCGGTCGCGTGACCTTCCTGTGCGTCGCCAGCGCCAACCGATCGACGGCTTCCACGATCCGGCTTGCGGCAGCCATCGAACGTTCCATACGCAGGCTTAGATAGTCGATCACCGGCGGCTCTACGGAGAGCTGGCGATCGTCGAAAAGTTTGACCAGTACCGCCTTCAAGAGTGCTTCGTCCGGCGGCTGAACCTCGACCATGGGGAGCGCGCGCAGGCGGGAGCGAAGGTCGGGCACACGGAATTCCTGTTCGCCGGGTGGCGCGCGGGAGGTGATCAGCACGGACAGTTTGCTTTCCCGCGCCCGATTGAGCAAGTGAAACAAGGCTTTTTCGTCTGGAATGCCGCGGTCGATGTCCTCGACGACGATGGCGCCGCGATCGGGCAGCCCGGCCACGATGACATCGTCGATTTCGGCCGCAGCGGCGATGCCGGCTCCGGAGCGCAAGCGCCACACGTTGGCGAGATGGCTCTTGCCCGCACCTTGCGGCCCCACCACGAGCGAGGCCGGATGCGGCCAAGCCGGCCAACGGTCGATCATCTCCACCGCCGCGGCGTTGGAGTTGCTGACGAGAAAGTCCTCGGCTCCCAGCGCTTGGCGGTGGGCGAGATCAAAGACGAGTTGGCGCGGAGAAGCGGTCATTCTGTTCGCAATTTGATGCAGGGCTGGCGTGTGAATGCCGACTGATTACGGCGAAACTGGTTTTTCCAGCGAGGAGATCGGCGGCGTTGCTGTGGGCAACCTGTTCTGAAGCGGCGTCGCAGTGATGCCGCTGTAGAGCGGGCTCTGGAGATAAATGCGCAGCGCGAACCTCACGAGAACGCCAACGGCAGCGGCGATCGGCACCGCCACCAGAACGCCGACGAAGCCGAAAAGGTAGCTGAACACGAACAGCGAGAAGATCAGCCACACCGGATGCAGGCCGATCTTGGAGCCGACGATCTTGGGCGACAGGAAGCCGGCGTCGAGAACCTGCGCGCCTGCAAAGATACCGATGACGATCAATATCGGCACCGTCTCGGGCCAAAACTGCACGACGGCGATCGTGGTTGCCGTGATGAGGCCGAGCGCCCAGCCGACGAACGGCACGAAGCTCATGAGGCCGGTCGCTAGACCAACGAGCAGACCATAGCGCAATCCCATGCCGCCCAGCGCCAACGCATAGTAGATGGCGAGCACGAGGCAAACCGTGCCCTGCCCGCGGATGAAAGCAGAGACCGCATCGTTCACCTCAGATGCAAGGCGACGGATGGTGGGCGCGTGATCGCGAGGCAGCCAGCTGTCGACCTTGGCCAGCATCGGGTGCCAGTCGATCAGCATGTAGAAGACGACGAGCGGCGTCACGAGCAGCAGCGACAGGAAGTCAAACAGCGCCTGGCCCTGGCTCCAGAGCGAGCCGGCGACGAGACCGGCGAGGCTCGCCATATTCTCGGCAATGGTCTGGGACGAGCGCTCCATGCCGGCGGCGAAGTCTGGGTAATGCGTGCCAAGCCGCTCGCGGGCCCAGGCTTCCAAAAGAGCGCGCAGGCGGGCGATCTCGTCAGGCAGTGCGACCGCGAATTGCTGGGCCTGGGTCAGCAGCAGCGGCACGAGGAAAATCAGCGCCAGGGCGATAACGCAGCCGAAGGCGGCGACGATGACCGTCGCTGCCACGCCACGCGGCAAACCCCATCTCGTCAACCGGTCCGCGGCCGGATTGAGGAAGTAAGCGATGACCACGCCAGCGACGAAGGGGAGGATCACGCCGCGCAGCAGCGCGATGAGAAGAACCAGCACCAAAGCGATCGCGAGCCAGAAAAGCACCTGACGTTCAACGCGCATGCTGTTTGCCCCTCGGCCGCCATCGGACCGGCCGCGCCCCAACGACTTCAGGGGCGAGCCTCCGGCGATTCATAGCCGGACATATGTAGCAGCCAACTATTCAAATAGGCAGCCAGCGATGCGACCGTGAGCGCGCCCGTGAGCCAAACGAGGATGAAGCGTGTCCAGCCGAGACCGAGGCCGAAGCCCTCGTCGGCGAGCACGGTGGCTGCGAGCACGATCTGCGCAACGGTGTTGGCTTTCGACACGATGAGCGGTTTGATGCGCACGGGCCGGTCGAGCAGCCAGGACAGCATCACCGCGATGACGATGAGGATATCGCGCGAGACGACGGCCACGACCAGCCACAGCGGCAACCTGCCGTCGACGCCAAGCGCCAGAAATATGCTGACGATCAACAGCTTGTCGGCGAGCGGGTCGAGGTATGCGCCAAGCTCCGTCTGCCAGCCGAAGGTCTTGGCGAGGTAGCCGTCAACAGCGTCGGAGATTCCGGCGATGATGAAGACGAAGAATGCGACCTGCGTCTCGTCGGTGATGAGTAGCCAGAACACGACCGGCACGAGAATGACGCGTGCCAGAGTGATGATATTCGGGATGTTGAGCAGCCGGTCCATCAGAATGCCGATGCCGAAGCTCGCCGGCCTTCGCAGCCGGCGTAGAGGACGAACTTCCCGATCATCGCACTAACTGTCCATCCCTGAAGCGACGCCCCACACGGTTCGTCGCCTTGTTGTTGTTCCGCTGCTTATAGCCGCTGCGTTGGCGTCCGAACTACTGGGCCGAACGAAGAATGAGACGGTCCGAACCGTTTTCGAGGGCGAGCCCACTGCCGTAGAGTGCGGTCGCCAACTGGCCTGCACCGCCCGGAAATCGCAATGTCAGATCGGCGCCGCGGGCCGATTCCGCCTCGATCCGCATATCCTCGACGCCGGGGAGATTGAGCAACCGGCGGCGCATCTCGCTCCACTCCCCAAGGCTCTGATACTGAGCGCGTACGGCGACCTCGGCGCCTCTGCCAGACGAGGTGGAGGCGTAAGCCGGTGCGTACGCGGAGGCGCCGACGGGGGTAATCTTCTTGGCTTTCCAGCGTCCCTCCAGCACGCCGAGGCCGATGACTGCGGCAAGTTCCATGGCATAGGCCGTGTCGCCATCGAAGATGCGGTAGCTGCGGCGCAGGTTGAGGCTGCCGACGGCGTCGAAGCCCGACATGGTGACGTTGAGACGCGCGGTCGCCGGGTCGGGCTCGGCAATCGCCAGCACGACGTAGGGAGAACCATAGGCACCCGCGATGGCGCGCTCGGCGCCACGGCCCTCGGCGGCCGTCTTGATGGTGTCCGGCTTGATCTCAGCCTTGACGGACTGGAGGCCGAGGGGCGTCAGAGAATGCTCGAGGTCGAGCCCCTTCCAGACTTCCGTCCAGGCACGCGCGGCGGGGCCAGCGTCTATCGCGCCGTCGGCATTGCGCACGACCGGAACGACGATGATCTCACGGGCCTGATCCTCAACGAATGGGATGCCTTCCTGCTGCAGGATGGCGCGAACGCTGTCGGCACGGAAGGAGAAGTCGAGGCTCGCGATGTAGCGGGTGCTCGAATTGCGCTCGGAGCGAACGGATACGCCGTCGAGAAAGCCAGAGGACTTTAGGGCGGAAAGCCGCTTCAGACGGTCATAGTCGGTGACGGGGACGAGGCGCTTCAAAAGCGAGTGGAACGCCGACTGCTGGCCGTCGGCCATCGCCTTTTTCTTGGCTGCCACGGCGTTGGCGGCCTCGGCGTCGATTGGGTAGTTCCCGACGGTGAACACCTCATCTCCCGCCAGGGCAGTGCCGCCGGCGAGGGCCGTGGCCAATATTACCCACAGAAAGCTGTTCCGGATGGCCGGCACGCGCATTTGCTCCCCACTTCCAGCCCTAGAATTGCGCACAGACTCGCCGCGAGTTGCCCACCCACCGTCGAAGCTGCTAGGACGCCGCATCTTTCGCAGGCAACCGGGCAAAAGTTGGGTTCCAAGGTCACATGACAGACGCCGATCGGGAACGCAACCCGGCCATCACCTACCGCGACGCCGGGGTCGACATCGACGCGGGAAACCGCCTAGTCGAGCTCATCAAGCCGCTGGCGCGGTCGACGCGCCGGGCCGGGGCGGACACGGACCTCGGCGGGTTCGGCGGACTTTTCGACCTCAAAGGGGCCGGATTCCGGGATCCGGTGCTCGTTTCGGCGACCGACGGCGTCGGCACCAAGCTCAAGATCGCGATCGACACCGGGCATCACGCGACAATCGGCATCGACCTCGTGGCCATGTGCGTAAACGACCTCGTGGTGCAGGGTGCCGAACCTCTGTTTTTCCTCGATTATTTCGCCTGCGGGAAGCTTGACGTCGCGACCGCCAAGGCGGTCGTGTCGGGCATCGCCGATGGCTGCCGGCAGGCCGGCTGCGCGCTCATCGGCGGGGAGACGGCCGAGATGCCGGGCATGTACCAGCCGGGCGACTACGATCTTGCCGGCTTTGCGGTCGGCGCCGTGGAGCGGGGCGAGATCCTGCCGCGGACGGATATCGAAGTCGGCGACGTGCTGATCGGGCTCGCGGCTTCAGGCGTTCATTCGAACGGCTATTCGCTGGTGCGGCGCCTGGTGGCCGAGAGCCGTCTCAATTGGGATGCGTCGGCGCCTTTCGACCAGGGGCGGAGCCTTGCGGAGGCGCTGCTCGCGCCAACCCGCGTGTACGTCAAGCCGGTGCTGGCTGCCATCGAGGCGGTCGGCGGCGCGCACGGGGCCATCAAGGCGCTGGCGCACATCACCGGGGGCGGGTTGTCGGAGAACGTCCCGCGCGTGCTGCCTGAAACGGTGGCGGCGCGCATCGACCTTGGCTCGTTTGCGGCGCTGCCGGTGTTCGGTTGGCTCGCCTCGACCGGGCGGCTGCCCGACGAAGAGATGCTGAAGACCTTCAACTGCGGCATCGGAATGGTGATGGTCGTCGCCAAGGCCGATGCGGATAGCCTGGTGCGCCTGATGCAGGAGTTGGGCGAGGCGCCGTACGTGATCGGCGAGGTCGTGCCACCGGGCGGCGCGCGCTCGGATGCCAAGGGCAAAGGCGATACGTGGGCTGTCCAGTATTCCGGCCGGCTGCAGTACGCCTGAACCGGGTCGGGCGGTTGGATCGGTCGGGTCCCGCACGCCCTCCCACGTCGCTTTCGGCGTGACATCCGCGCAACGCACGACACCTTTCACATAAGCGTCAAACGCGATGGTCCGCGCGTACCGCCGTGCATTCGCGCGGCATGCGTAATCGCGCTTGGCGTTCCTCTCGTGTGACAGTTCGTGACTCGCTGCGCTCTTTCTTACCGATCCGTAAGGAGCCTGTAAGGACGGCACAAACTTCTGCCGGCAGTGTCTGGGCGACGGAAGCGCAGGCGTCCGCTCGGGTTTTGCGTACCAGCCGATTGCAGCAGGCATTCGCCATTGCCGCTTTCGTACGGGCGCCAAGAAACGCTGCAAAACAAAGCCTCCATAAATACGAGTGGTTTAATGCTCCAGAAAGTCGGTTCGGAGCTGAAACCGGCATTGGCGTTTTTGCGTCGCGGATTTGGGGTCGCCCAGATCAGCGCTATTCGTGCTTTTGCGGTAGCAAGCGGCTTTGAAATCGTCGGGGAATTGAGCGCCGCTTTCGAGAGCGGTCTCGTCCCGGCTTTGACCCTTGCAAATCTCACCGACCTTCTGGTGCGCATAGACCTCAATGCGGCACGTGCCGTGATCGTGAGCACGCCGGGCCTTTTCTCAGACTTGGTGGTAGAGCGTGTCGTCGGTTACGAGAGGCTGCGCGAGCGCGGGGTCGATCTCATTGCGGCAGATGCACCGGATGCGTTCGCGGCGGAATCCGACACGCACCCGGAAATCCGCAAAATCCTCGCAGAGACAGCGCAATTCGATGCTGCGATGACAGGCGCGGCAGCACGTTTGACGGTGACGGCGAGCCAAACGCGGACGGGGCGCGGGCACCGCAAGACGTATGCGGAACTGGCGCCGGAAGCGACGCTGATGGCGAAGCGTCTCTACCAAGCCAGCCGCAGCAGCGGCGAGCGCATTACACTGCGCGAAATCAGCAGCCGACTTTCCGATGCGGGCTTTCTCGGTGCTAATGAGAAGCCGTTTCATCCGGAAGTTATTCGGCGCATGCTGAAGGGGCATTGGCCTCGGAATAAAACGTCGCAGTGATGCAAAGCAATCCAGCGATTACGTCATAAACTGTCATATAACGAATCAGCATTTACGCGGGCCCTTTCCGCAAGCTATCGCTGCGGTGGCTGAGCGAGAATTCGGCAGGGTTCTCGTTGGGCGGCGTCATCGCGTAATCGGTTTGTCTGTTGCGTCGATCGAAGGCCGGGTTGAAGCGTACTTCGTAGGAGTTGCGTATGAGTGGGGGAGTAAAGGCGGGGTGGGTTTGCGCCCTGGCCGTGAGTGGGCTGATGCTGGGCGGCGCAAGCGCTCAGGCAGCAGACCTCGGAGGAGATTGCTGCAGCGATCTCGAGGAGCGCGTTGCCGAACTCGAGGCGACGACCGCTCGCAAGGGCAATCGCAAGGTCAGCCTGACGATTTCGGGCTGGGTCAACGAGGCCGCGTTCTTCTGGGACGACGGCACGGAACAGAACGTCTACATCGGCACGAACTCGCTGGAGCAGTCGCGCTTCAAGTTCGCCGGTGATGCCAAGATCGATAAGGACTGGTCGGCTGGCTACACTCTGGAAGTCGGCGTCGCAGGCGCCGCCTCGAGCTCGTTCTCGCAGACGAGCACCGGTAGCTCTACGTCGCTCACGCTTCGCAAGAGCAGCTGGTTCCTCAAGAGCAAGACGTACGGCAAGCTGACGGTCGGCCTCGACGGCACGTCGACCTACCATCTGCTCGACGACGCCGACGGCGCCAACACGCGCAACTACTCGGATGCGGAAGCAGCACGCGTCGCCCTCGGCGCGTTCGGCCTGCGCTCCAACGGTGCCGCCGTCGGTGGCCTGACGTGGGGCAACATCATGGCCGGCTATAACAACGGCACGCCGGGCCAGGATGGACGTCGCAACATCATCAAGTACGACTCGCCGGAGTTCAAAGGCTTCGTCGCTTCGGCTTCTTGGGGTGAAGACGACCTCTGGGATACGTCGCTGTCGTACAAGGGCGAGATCCAGGACTTCAAGCTCGTTGCCCGCATCGGCTACGGCGAGAGCACGGATCCCGCTGCCACCAACTGCACCGGTCCGACCTCGGGCTTCAAGTGCACTTGGTGGGGCGCTGCCGGCACTGTGATGCACGCACCGACCGGCCTTTACCTCTACGGCGGTTACGGCGAGCAGACGATCGACTCGCTGGCACCTGGCTTCGACAAGTCGAGCACCACGTTCTTCCTGCAGCCCGGTATCGAGCGCAAGTGGCACCCGATCGGCAAGACGACGATCTTCGGCGAGTATCGCAAGGATGACTCCGGTGCGCTCTTCGCCAGCAACGGCGCCACCAACTCGCTCGGTTCCGACCTGACCTTCTGGGCCGGCGGCGTCGTGCAGAACATCGAAGCGGCGGCGATGGATCTCTACGTGATCTACCGCCACTCCGAGGGTGACTTCGTCAACAGCGGCGGCACCAACGTCAGCCTCGACGACTTCGACATGGTCATCACCGGCGCGCGGATCCAGTTCTAAGCGCCACGACGACCGACCTACTCTCTTGACTTGAGCCGCCCTCCGGGGCGGCTCTTTTTTTGTGCGCCACCGCACGTGCGTACGTTCGTCACGCGTGGCGCGGTTGCATCGCAGATCTTCAATTGCGCGTCATGAACCTATTGCTTTCGATACATACGACCACTTGGTCAATCGACCAAAGTGGGGATCCTCGTGTCGCGTACTTCACTGCTTTCGAGCGGCGTATCCGCTCTTGCGCTCAGCGCATGCCTCGGCGGCCTTTCAGCGCCGGCAACGGCTGCCAGCTTCAACATCACCAGCGGCACGACGACGACGTCGCAGACCCTCGGGAATGGCGAGACCGGTGACGTCGCCAGCGGCGCGGCACTGAGCGTCACCGCGAACGGCGGATCGGGCAATGCGGTCACGGTGAACGGCACGTCCGTTGTCATTACCAACGCCGGGACGATCCAGAACCTCGGCACGGGGCGCGCGATCCAGGCGCCGTCGGGTGGCGCCACGACGCGTGACATCACACTCAACAACAGCGGTAGGATCACCTCTGCCGACGATGCTTTCCGCATCAATACGGACGTGACCTCCGGCAACATCACGGTCAACAACAGCGGGACGATGAAGTCGACCGGGGGTCAGGTCATCGACTTCGCGGCCATCGCAACCGGTGGCGTGACGATCTCGATCAACAACCTTGCCAGCGGCGTTATCGAGTCGGTCGGCGAAGACGCGGTGCGTCCCGGCAAGAACGCGACGGTGACCAACTGGGGCCAGATCATTTCGAGCACGGGCGGGGACGGCGTCGACGTGCAGACCAACGGCGGCACGGTGATCAACAAGACCGGCGGCACGATCTCGGCGGGTAAGCACGGCGTCAACGTCGGGACGAACGGGACCGTCACGGTCATCAACGAGGCCGGCGCGACGATCACGGGCCGCAACGGCTCGGGCGTCGGCTCCGACGGATACGGCACGGTGACGAACTACGGCACGATCATCGGCGCCTATGACGGATCAGGCACGGGCGACGGCGATGGCGTCGACATCGACTTCGCGGCGACGATCACCAACTACGGCACGATCAAGGGCACAGGGGCTGCCGGCTACGACAGCGGCGGACGGCTCAACAACAGCGAGGGCCTTTCGATCGGCGGCGGCACGGTGCTGAACTACGGCCTCATCTCGGGCAAAACTTATGGCATCGTCGTCAACAACGATTCCAACGCCGACGGCTCGCGCGGGGGCACGGCTGCGACGACGCTCACCAACCACGGCACGATCATCGGCGAGACCGGCTTTGCCGTCCGCTTCGAGAACAAGTCGACGGCGACGCCGTCGATCAACGACGACACCATCATCAACACCGGGACGATCATCGGAAACGGTGTGATCCCCGATCCCAGCGCGATCATCACGCTGCAAGGCGGCGGAGTCGACACGCGCTCGGTCGGCACGCTCGACGGCGTCAACTACACCGGCACCGGATCGGCGCGCTTCATCCGCGGCGACGGCTCGGCCATCCAGACGGGCGAAGGCAACGACGTCCTGAAGAACTACGGGACGATCACCGGCAACACCGGCCGTGCGATCAACATGGAAGGCGGCGACGATCTTTTGGAGAACGGCGGCACCATCAATGGCGATGTCAGCCTCGGCGTCGGCAGCAATACGCTGAACAATCTCGCGGGCGGCGTTCTGAACGTCAACACGGTGCTGAGCGTCGGCGCGGGAAATACGGTCAGCAACGCGGGCGTCATCTCGCCGGGCGGCAGCGGCACGATCGAGACGACGGCCCTCACCGGCAACCTCGTTCAGACATCGACGGGTAGCCTCGCCATCGACCTCGACGCGGCCTCGAACATTGCCGATCGGGTGGATGTGTCGGGCAGCGCCGCGCTCGGCGGCAGCATCTCGCTGTCGGTCGCCGGCATCGCGATCAACAGTGGCACAGTGACGGTGCTGACGGCGGGAAGCGGCGCGACGCATTCGGGTCTTTCGCTCATCGCGAGCCCGGCACTGCAGGCGTTCCTTCTCTATCCCGACGCCAACACCGTGCAGGTCGCCTACGACATCAGCTTCGCGCCGACATCGGCCGGCCTCAACACCAACCAGGCGGCGCTCGGTGGCTACCTCAACGCAGCGACGGCCTCTGATCCGACGCGCCTCACCGAAGTCACGGGAGCCTTGCTCTCCGTCACCAGCAACGGCGCCTATGCTGCGGCTCTCGACCAGCTCTCGCCGGAGATCTACGGCGATGGCGCCACGTCCAGCCTTTACGGCGCGCATGCCTTCGGCAACGCGCTGCTGAGCTGCCGGGCGCGCGATGCGCAGTGGGCTGCGGTGAGCGAGGACCAGTGCCTCTGGATCGCGCTTGGCGGCCGCACGCTCGATCAGGACGCGACGCGCCAGAACGCCGGCTACAACGAGCAGTCTTGGGGCGTCTCGGCCGGCGGCCAGGTGAACGTCGCGCCGAGCTACGTGCTCGGCATTGCCGGTGGCTTCGAGAACGGCAACGCCGACACGTCGAACGGCGCCAAGGCCGACATCGCGCGTGCCTACGCCGGCGTGTCGCTGAAGCACACGATGGGCCAGTGGTATGCGGCCGGTGCGGTGTTCGGCGGCACCGGTTCGACCGACGCCACGCGGCCGGTCGGCTTCGGCGGCCTGCAGTCGAGCTTGGTCGGCGATCAGACGGTTTCTCATCTGAGTGGCCGCCTGCGCGTCGCCTATCAGGCGGGCGGCAACGCCCTGTACCTGAAGCCCATGGTGGACCTCGAGGCGACGCAGCTCTGGCTCGGCTCGGTGGAGGAGCAGGGTGGCCCCGGGGCGCTCGTCATCGCGAGCAGCACGGAAACCCTCTTCTCGGCGGCGCCGGCCATCGAAATCGGCGGCGAAGCAAAACTCGGGGACGGCACGCTGGTGCGTCCGTTCGCTCGCGTCGGCGGTGTCTTCTACAGCGAGGACAGCTTCGCTTTGTCGAGCGCATTTGCCGGGGCGCCGGCCAACGCCGGCAGCTTCGCGACGATCGTCCAGGTCGATGATGCCATGGGCAACGTGGGCGCCGGCCTCGACCTCCTATTCAAGGACGGGACCACGATTAAGGCGCAGTACGACGGGCTGTTCGGCGCGGATACCCAGCAGCACTCGTTCGGAGCCAAAGCGAGCGTGAAGTTCTGAGCCTCACGCGGTGTCTTTGACCACTCGGAGCCGCCCTTCGGGGCGGCTCTTTCATATTGGCGGCGCCGAAGCCTCGGGCGTGATAGGCGTTACGGCTCGGGGAGCTGCTTTTTGCCAATCGGGGGATTGCCATGACAGACGCGGTGCGCGTTACGAACGTCAGCCTATGGCCTGCTCTCCTGAGATTCACGATCGCGTACGTCGTCCTGTCCGCTATCCTCACAGCGGTCCTCACCGCGTTCGATCTCGATTCGAACACCGGCGTCTCGGCCGCGTTGCTGGTCGCCGCGACGGGCGCAGCGGCGCAGAAGTTCGTGGTCGACAACCGCCGCGCGCTCACCAGCGGCGAACGGTTGCGCTTTGCCGGGCTGGCGACGCTCGTTCTCATCCCGGTGACGCTGATCCAGCTCGCGGTGGCAACGATGGTCTTCCTGACGGCCGAGGAGATCCCCGCAGCCGCGTCGGAAGTGCAGCTCTGGCTGGCGGACAACGTCGGGCTGGTCGCCGGTCTTGCGGCCTTCGTCGTCCTGTTTTCACTGGCCGTGGTCTATTTCTCCGCGGGGCTGCTCTCGCGGGCGCTCGTGAAGCGTCTTCCCGCCTCGGCGCCCGCCGCCGGGTGAGGGGTAGTCGTCTCAGCCGGCGGGGCGTGCTATGCCGCGCCGATGACAGAGCGGAAAAAGCGGGTAGGCATCCTCATCTCGGGGCGCGGCTCCAATATGGAGTCGCTGATCGCGGCGACGCGCCGGAGCGACTATCCGGCAGAGATCGCCTGCGTGATCTCCAACCGGCCCGAGGCACGCGGGCTCAGTACGGCGGCCGCGCAGGGGATCGCGACACAGGCCATCGACCACAAACGCTTTCAGACGCGAGAAGCCTTCGAGTCGGAGCTCGACGCGGCGTTGCGCGCGCACGGCGTCGAGATCGTCGCCTGCGCGGGATTCATGCGCATGATGACGTCCAGCTTCGTCGATCAGTGGCGGGACCGGATGCTGAACATCCACCCGTCCCTACTCCCAGCCTACAAGGGGCTGCACACGCACGCGCGGGCGCTGGCGGATGGGGTCAAGCTCGCGGGCTGCACGGTGCATGTGGTGCGCCCGGAACTCGATCAGGGGCCGATCATCGCCCAGGCGGCCGTGCCGGTGCTCGACGGCGATTCGGAGGAGACGCTCGGGGCCCGAGTGCTGCAGGCAGAGCACAGTCTCTATCCCCATGCACTTTCCCTGTTCGCATCCGGGGATGCCATAGTTTCCGGAGAGCGGGTTTTGCTAAAGAAAGAGCCGGTTAACCAAACAATTCCATTGTATTGGCCACCCTTATCTCAACTTTGACCCCGTTGCCGCAGATCAGCCCTCTCGCGCCAAAATGAAGCGAAAACACGGGGTCGCATAGACACTTGCGACGGCGGAGTGATAGTTCTCCGTAAGCCTTAGGGGGCACGGTATTGCGGTGCGAGGTTCTGACACGCACCCCTCGGTGACACAGTTTACAACCCGTTGGCTGGATTAGGCATAGAAGTTCGTTCTTTGCGGCCTTCCCGCCGGGAGACACGTCATGACAGCGATTGAGAAGCAGCCCACACCCGCTGCTGAAACGAATGCGCCGAACTACGCGCAGGGCCTTGGCGATGAATCGAGCATCTGGTTCAAGCTGACGCCCCTTCTCAAAGCCGGTGTCGACAATCCGCTACATATCCTGATGCAGATGGCAGAGCGCTACGGCTCGGTCATCCCCATCAATCTCGCCAACCAGCGCATCGTGCTGCTGACCGAGCCCGATCACTTCAAGCACGTGCTGGTGACCAAGGCCGACGCCTACATCAAATATTTCGACGGTCTGAAGCCGATCTTCGGCAAGTCCATGATCACCCACGACGGCGTGCTCTGGCAGAAGATCCGCATGCCGCAGCAGCCGGCGTTCCATCCGGATATGTTCGCCGAGTACATTCCGTACTTCCTGGCCGCGATCCGCACGAAGATGGACATCTGGTCGGACGTCGCGAAGTCCGGTGAGACCATCGAGATGGTCGAGCAGACCTGGACGCTGGCCGCCGACATGATCTGCAAGGCGCTGTTCGATCGCGACATGCCGTTCAATCCGCACTTCGTGTTCAAGTGCGTGAAGACCTACACGGACGTGATGAACCACCGCGAGATCCGCCTGCGCAAGCAGTCCGGCGAGATCTTCGAGATCACGGAAGAGGATGCCGCCAAGGCCATGGAGACATGGGCCAGCGTACCGCCGGCGGTCATCGGTGCCGATCCGCGCGAGGAACGCGAGCGCACCCTCCTCAAGATGATCCAGGATGCGGTCAACGATCCGACGATGCCGGAGTTCGACCAGCAGCAGGCCATCGACGAGCTCAAGCAGTACCTGTGGGCGGGCACCGAGACGACGGCGCTCACGCTCGCCTGGGCACTCTACGAGACGGCGCGTCACCCCGAGGCCGCCGAGCGCATCCGCAAGGAAGGCGAGCAGGTCTATGGCGATCGCGAGCCGACGGCCGCCGACTACTCGGCACTCGCCTATACCCGTGCCGTCATCCAGGAGACGATGCGCATCTACCCGCCGATCTGGGGTCTGATCCGCGTTGCCAACGAGCCGGACGTGATCGGCGACAAGGAGATCCGTCCGGGCGACCGGGTCGTGCTGTTCTCCTACGGCGCACACCACAACCCGCGCTTCTGGGAGGCGCCCGAGGAATTCCGTCCGGAGCGCTGGATGGCCGGGGCCGCCAAGAAGCAGGTCAAGTATTCCTATCTGCCGTTCGGCGGCGGCAAGCGCTCGTGCATCGGCGGGGCGATGAGCCAGGTCGAGAACACGCTCGCGCTCTCGCTGCTGCTGCGCCGCTTCCGGCCCGAGTACGTCGGCCAGGAACCGGCTGGGATCAACGCCACGGTCACGCTGACGCCGAAGGGCGGCCTCAAGTTCAAGATCCGGGAGCTCAGCTAGGGCACGCTCGGCTCGACGCCGGGAGTATCGAAAACAAGAGCGCTGCCGGTGACGGCGGCGCTTTTTTTGTCGATGGTTCACTGCTCCCTGATTTGGGTCAACGACCGGCGCTTGGTAGGGTCTAGTCTCGGCCTTAGGAGAAGTGGCGGCGGTCCCCGCCCTGTCGACAGAAAGGCGAAGCGCATATGCCCTGGCTTGCACATACGACGTCCTCGCGTGCCGTCCTTTGCGGGGCGGCGGTCATTTCCGTGGCGCTCGCAGGCGCGGCACTGGCGCAGATCCATCCCGACGCGAAGACCGGAAAGCAGATCGCCGAGAAGCTGTGTGTCGGGTGCCATATCGTCGGCGCATCGGCCGCTGGGGCGAGCGTGCCTGCCGACGTGCCGAGCTTCGAGCGCATCGCCAGCAAACCCGGCCAGACTGCTGAGTCCATCGCCGGGGCCATCGTCATCCCGCATCCTCCGATGCCGCAGATCAATCTGACGCGCGAAGAGATCGGCGACATCGCCGCGTATATATTGACTTTGAAGAAGTAGCTGGCACGAGCTGAGAGAAGCTTGGTGTGCGGCGAAGATCGCGCGAGTGGATAGCCGGCGCACGCGCCGGGCGCCCTTGGCGCCTTGCCGCTGCGCGGCTCTTTTCGGTGAGATGGCACGAGCTGAGAGAAGCTTGGTGTGCGGCGAGGATCGCGCGAGTGGATAGTTGGCGCACGCGCCGGGCGCCCTTGGCGCCTTGCCGCTGCGCGGCTCTTTTCGGTGAGATGCACGAGCTGAGAGAAGCTTGGTGTGCGGCGAAGATCGCGCGAGTGGATAGCCGGCGTGATCTCTTTCGCTGCCGATTCACGCCCTCGCTGATGGGCGCTCGGGCGATCGGAGCTTTCTCGCGCTGCCGATTCACGCCCTCGCTGATGGGCGGAGCGCGGTCAATGTGGGACGAGATAGCGTAGCTTGACGACGCCGTCGGGGAAGGCCTCGATCCCGTCGAACTTCAGGGTCGGGCGGCGCTGCAGATCGTTGAGAAGATTGAGGCCGGAGCCGAGCAGGACCGGCACGAGGAAGATCTCGACCATATCGACGAGGCGCTCATCGAGAGCGGATTGCAGCGTCACCGCGCCGCCGACGATCCAGATGTCGCCGCGCGTGCGCTCGCGGGCGAGCTGGAGCGCCGCCCGAATGCCGCGTGTGGTTGTAGTGACGCCTTCGGGCATGTCGCCCAGGCCGGTTGAGGTGAGGACGTAAACCGGCTTTCCGGTGTATGGCCAATCCTCGCCAATGGCGTAGATCAGCTCGTAAGTGCGGCGCCCCATGATGAGGGCGCCGACCTCGCCGATGAACGCATCGTAGCCGTAGAGGCGGGCGTCATACGGCGCCAGCCAGTCGACGCTTCCTTCGCGGTCCGCGATGAACCCGTCGAGACTGGTGGCAACGTAGAACCTGACGCGCGCCATTCGGAGTCTGCCCCCTCAGCCGCGCAAGGAGCGCGGCTCTCAGCCGACAATTTCAGCCGAGTTGAAGTTCAATGCAATCTCGCGCTCGGCAGCAGCGAGGCTGTCGGAGCCGTGCACCGAGTTCTTGCCTTTGGATTCGGCAAAGAGCTTACGAATCGTGCCCGGTTTTGCCTCAGCCGGGTCGGTCGCGCCCATGATCTCGCGGTACTTGGCAACGGCGTCCTCGCCTTCGAGGACCTGGGTCACGACCGGACCGGAGGTCATGAATTCGACCAGCTCGCCGTAGAACGGGCGCGCCTTGTGCTCGGCGTAGAATTCCTTCGCCTGGTCTTCCGTCCAGCGAACGCGCTTTTGAGCGACGATACGCAGTCCCGCCTTTTCGATGACGGCGTTGATCGCGCCGGTCAGGTTCTTCTCGGTGGCGTCCGGCTTGATAATGGAGAAGGTGCGCTCGATGGTCATCCCTCGACCTCTGTTCAGAGTTGGATTTTTATTGAATTGCGGCGCGTTATAGCCGGCAGAGCCCTGTGCAGCAATGCCGCGGTGGACGAACCCTCCCCGCGCCGGTGCGGCCAATTGACGAAACAGGGTTTCAGGAACCACATTGGCGCCATGCAAAAAGGCCACCATAGGCCAGGGGCTGTGCACTCGGGTGTCGTCAGATTCCCTCATTGATACGAGATTTCCATGACTGGCCAGCAGGCTGAAATACAGTGGTACATCGCGCGTGACGGCAAACAGCACGGCCCGCTCTCCGATGTCGAAATGCGTACATTCGTTGCGCAAGGTCATCTAAAGCCGACCGATCTCATTTGGCGCCCCGGTTTTGCCGATTGGCGACCGGCACCGGCCGTTTTTCCATTCCAGCAACCGCAGCCGCCCCCGGCGGCACCCCCACGACCAACAACACAAGGCTTGCGTCCTGAGCCAGCGCGCGGCCCAGCCGGCGGCGGCGGTGCGCAACCCTCATTCGAACCCGACCGTATCCGGGTTTCGCAAGGATCGGATGACGGCGCCGGCTCGCGACTGCGCAAGGTCGCTATCGCGGTTCTGGTTCTCGGCCTCATCGGCGGCGGCGGCTGGTACGCGTGGCACAGCGGCGCCATCGGCTCGCTGCAGGACAAGTTCGCGTCGGGCAAGGAAGGCGAACAGGTTCCGACTGTTTCGGCTCCCGGCGGCAGTGCAGCACCACCAGCGAGCGCCGCGCTTCCGCCGGCGCAGCTCGATGCAAGCTCGCAGGCGCTCGATGGCAAGTTCTCGCAACTCGCCGCCTGGGGCGTCGTAAAACGCGAATTCCCCGACTGGTACGGCGAGCAGCTGCGACAGGCGGCTACGCTTTCGGCACAGAACCAGCCCGAGGAGGTCGTGAACAAGCACCTCGCGGAAGCACTCGTGTCGCTCCGGCGCCAGCACGCCAATGAGGCTCTGGCCGCCAGCACACCGCGCCTCAAGGATATCGCCAGCGCGTTCCTCACCAACCTCAAGACGCTGTCGAGCAAGAGCGTCGGCGCCTGCTATGGCTTCATCTCGCAAGGCGAGACGGCGCCGGCGGTGCTGGAGGTTCTCCAGTCGCCCGAACAGGGCGCGGCCGTGCAGGCACAGATCGCGGCGATCTTCGAGGCGATTGCGGACGGGCGCAAAACCCCCATCGCACACGACCGGGCGGTCAAGGAGGACTACGATATCCTCGTGCAGGAGCTGACGAAGCTCGGCTGGAAGGAGCAGGACCTGCAGACCTTCTCGAACCCGCAGCTGCTGTCGCGGGAGCCGCCGGAGCGCGTATGCCAGATGGTGCAGGACTGGTTCAGTGCGCACCTTGCGGTCGCGGATCAGGGGACGCAGGAGCGGCTGCTGGTCGAGACGCTGAAGCCGGTGGTTTCGGGCTAAGCCGCGGTGCTCGCGACCACCATCAAGATCGCCATCACCGCCATCCTGGTGGTGGCGATTTCGGAGGTCGCCAAGCGCTCGTCTCTGCTCGGTGCGGTTCTGGCGTCGATCCCGCTGACGTCGGTTCTGGCCATGGTCTGGCTCTATGCCGATACGGGTGACGCGCAGAAGGTGGCCGACCTCGCCACCGGCATCTTCTGGCTGGTGCTGCCGTCCCTGGTGCTATTCATTGCCTTGCCGTTGCTGATCCGTGCCGGTTGGCCGTTCGTGCCGAGCCTCGCCGTTTCGTGCGCGCTCACCGTTGCCGCCTATTTCCTGATGCTCGCCCTGCTGAAGCGCTTCGGGATCGCGATCTAGCTCGGACGGTGACAGGGCGCGGCGGAGCCGCTATGTGCACGCCATGCTGCATATCAACGACCTCAGCTATCGCATCGAAGGACGGCCCATTTTCGAAGGCGCGACGGCGGGCATCCCGACCGGGCACAAGGTGGGGCTCGTCGGTCGCAACGGCGCGGGCAAGACGACGCTGCTGCGGATCATCGCCGGGGATCTGGCGCCCGACATGGGCTCGATCACGGTGGCGCGGAATACGCGCATCGGGCACGTGGCGCAGGAAGCGCCGGGCGGCAACGACAGCATCATCGACACAGTGCTTGCGGCGGATACCGAGCGGGCGAGCCTGATCGCGGAGGCCGAGCACGCCAGCAACGCGCATCGCATCGCGGAGATCCACGAGCGGCTGAACGACATCGGCGCGCACGCGGCGCCGGCGCGGGCAGCGCAGATCCTCTCGGGCCTCGGGTTCGACGACGTCGCCCAGCAGCGCGCCTGCAAGGAGCTTTCGGGCGGCTGGCGGATGCGCGTGGCGCTCGCCTCGGTGCTGCTGCTGGAGCCGGAAATCCTGCTGCTGGACGAGCCGACCAACTACCTCGATCTCGAAGGCGCGATGTGGCTCGAGAGCTATCTCAAGACCTACCCGCACACCGTGCTGATCGTCAGCCACGACCGTGACCTGCTCAACCGCGCGGTGACGAGCATCCTGCATCTCGACCGCGGCAAGCTCACGCTCTATTCGGGCGGCTATGACGACTTCGAGGAAGCACGGCGCGAGAAGCAGCGGCTCGAATTGAAGCTGAAGAAGCATCAGGACGAAGAGCGGCGGCGCATCCAGGCGTTCATCGACCGCTTCAAGGCGAAGGCAACGAAAGCCGCGCAGGCGCAGAGCCGAGTCAAGGCGCTGGCGAAGATGCAGCCGATCGCGGCGCAGGTCGATGAGCGCGTGAAGCCGTTCTACCTGCCGAACCCGGCGAAGACGCTGGCAAGCCCCCTGATGCGCTTCGAGAACGTGGCGATCGGCTATACGCCGGGTGCGCCGGTGCTGAGAGACCTCAACCTGCGCATCGATCAGGACGACCGGATCGCGCTGCTGGGCCAGAACGGGAACGGCAAGTCGACGTTCGCCAAGCTGATCGCCGGCAAGCTGGAACCGCTGGCGGGATCGGTATTCGGGGCCAAGAAGGTCGATGTCGGCTATTTCGCGCAGCATCAGCTCGATGAGCTGAACCCGTTGCGCTCGCCCTACGACCATATGCTCGATTTGATGCCAGAGGCGACCGAGGCGCAGCGGCGGACGCGGCTTGGCACCTACGGGTTTTCGGCGGACAAGGCGGACACCAAGTGCGCCAACCTGTCGGGCGGCGAGAAAGCGCGGCTGCTTCTGGCGCTTGCGGCGTTTCACGCGCCGCATCTGCTCATTCTCGACGAGCCGACGAACCATCTCGACGTCGACAGTCGCGAGGCGCTCGTGCACGCGCTCGCCGAGTACGAGGGCGCGGTCATCCTCATCAGCCACGACCGGCATCTCATCGAAGCGTGCGCGGACAGACTGTGGGTGGTGCGCGGCGGCACAGTAAAATCCTACGACGGCGATATGGATTCATATCGTACCGATCTGCTCGCAGAGCGCGGCACGGGCGCGCGAACGAAGTCCAGTAACGGGAAGATGGAAGCGCCGCGCGACAGCCGTGCGGATCAGCGGCGCGCCGCAGCGGACCGTCGCGCGTCGCTCGCGCCGCTGAAGAAAGCAATGCAAGCCGCTGAGAAGAACGTCGAAAAGCTCGGTGTCGAGATCGCACGTCTCGATGCGCTGCTCGCTGATCCGCAGCTCTATGCGAAAGATCCGCAACGCGCGCAGAGTGCTGCCGTCGAACGTGGGCAACTTGCGAAGCGTCTCAGCGAAGCGGAAGACGCGTGGCTCGTCGCAAGCGAGTCGTACGAAAGTGCAAATTCGGATGCGTCCGACGCTGCAGATGCGTAGCGCGCGCGAAGTTTTCGTGACGATTCAGCGACAAGCTAAATGTGCGAGATATGCACATGAATATTTGTTTTTGCTCGCCCCAATAGTGGCTGCTGCGTGGCCAGTGTATGAACAATCGTCTGGGAGCTGGCAGCCTCGGTCTTAAGCGGGGACCGTGCCCAACGCGGTGAGGGCCGTTCGGGGTCCGCAGCCAGCTCTCAACGATTTCCCCTCATTGAAAATGCGCTTGTCAGCGGTTGCTCCAGCGACCGCTGACAACGCGGCGCCCATGCGATGGCGGCGCGTGCAGCACGTATATCCACGCCTCGATCGTCTCGCCGCCTGCAAGGCGCACCTCGCGCACGTGGCGGTCATAGTCGTTGTCGTCGGCGCCGTGCACGAACCCCTCGTATTCGTCGAGCCAGAGGATGGTCGCTTGCGGCTTCATCAACACGACCAGCTCGCCGTGCACGATGGCGTCGATGTCGTCGACGGGAAGCGCGCCGGGGTAGTCGCCGAGATCGTAGAGGTGCGCGCCATCGAGGGAAGCGGGGCCGAGGCTGTCGGACTCGCGCGCCAAGCGCAGCCGCTCCTCGGTGCCCAGCGCACCACGCGCGCCGCTCATGAGCGTGCCGTAGAGGAAGAGGTAGGGCGTCTTATGATCGATCATGAATCGGACGTATCACACGTCCGGCGAGGCTTCATCGGTTTTTCGATGGCGCGGAAACGCTGCCGACGTGGCAGATGCGGCGACTTGCGCGGGTGAGCGACGGGGCGGCCCTCTCCCCACGCGTGGGGGGAGGAATGCGTCAGCCGGCGATTCTGGTGAAATCGGCGACGTTGAGGGTGGCGGCGCGGATCTGCGACAGGAGATGCAGGCGGTTCTGGCGCAGCTTGGGATCGTCGGCGTTGACGGTCACCTTGTCGAAGAAGGCGTCGACGGGCGCGCGCAGCTCGGCGAGGGCGCGCATGGCGCCAGCGAAGTTCTCGACGGCGAGCGCGGCAACGGTGTCGTCCTTCACCTTGTCGATGGCGGCGGCGAGCGTCTTTTCCTCATCGAGCTGAAGGAGAGCCGCATCGTAGTCGCCGGCGTGGCTGACCTTGTCCTTCTTCTCCTCGATGGTGAGGATGTTCTGCGCGCGCTTGACGCCGGCCAAGAGGTTGACGCCGTCGTCGGTGCCGAGCAGCTCCGACAGCGCCTCGACGCGCTTGACGATGAGCGCGAGGTCATCCTGGCCGGGCAGCGAGAACACGGCGTCGATGAGGTCGTGGCGGGCGCCCTTGTCGCGCAGGTAGACCTTCAGGCGCTCGGCGAAGAAGGCGAGGAGGTCGCCTACCTTATCGATGGCCTCCTCGATGTCTGCCAATGCGCCTTCCTTAGACAATCTCTTGGCCTCATCCGCTGCTTGGCGTGAAATAAAGCGCGACCCGTGCTTCTTGGCGAAGTCATAAATCTCCTTCGCGGCACTCCGTTGCGGGCTCTGAAGAGTAATCGGATGGATGATTGTTCGAGCGAGCACCGGGACGAGCGGCATGCGGAGGTCGTTGTCGATGACGAGGCGGATGACGCCAAGCGCGGCGCGGCGGAGCTGGTAGGGATCGCCGGAGCCGGTCGGCTTCTCGCCGATGGCCCAGAAGCCGACGAGCATGTCGAGCTTGTCTGCGAGCGCCACGGCCACGGCGGCGCCGTTGCCCTCGCTCTCCAGCGGCACGGAATCCGTCGGGCCCTTCGGCTTGTAGTGCAGCTCGATGGCGCGCGCGATCTCGGGCGCGATGTGCTCGGCCTCGGCGTAGTAGCGGCCCATGAGGCCTTGCAGCTCGGGGAACTCGCCGACCATGCCGGAGACGAGGTCGGCCTTCGACAATTCGCCGGCGCGCAGCGCAAGCGCGGCCTCGCACAGCTCTTGCGACTTGGCGAGATCGGAGGCCAGCTCCTTGATGCGCTCGGTGCGCTTGAACTGGGTGCCGAGCTTCTCGTGGAAGGTGATGCCCTTCAACTCGTCGCGCATCTCGTCGAGCGTCTTCTTGAGATCGGTCTCCCAGAAGAACTTGGCGTCGGATAACCGTGCGGCGATGACCTTCTCGTTGCCGGCGATGATGGTCTTGCCGCCGTCCTTGGCCTTCAGGTTGGTGACGAGCAGGAAGTGGTTCGACAGCTTCTTGCCGTGGCGGAGCGAGAAGCACTTCTGGTGCGTCTTCATCGCGCTGGTCAGGCATTCGCCCGGGACTTCGAGGAACGACTTGTCGAACGCGCCCATCAGCACGGTCGGCCATTCGGTGAGGCCGGCGTTCTCGGCGGCGAGCGCGTCATCCTCAACCAGTGAGAGCTTGGCCTCCTTGGCGAGGGCGTGCGCGCCTTCATTGATGGTAGCGGCACGCTCGGCGAAGTCGAGCACGACCTTGTTGGCCTTCAGTTGCTTCTCGTAGTCGGCGAAGTCCGTCACCTTGAATGGCTCGCCGCCCATGAAGCGGTGACCGCGCGTCGTGGCACCGGACTTGATGCCGGCGATCTCGAAGGGGACGACCTTGCCGTCGAGCAGCAGCACGATCGAATGCAGCGGGCGGATCCAGCGCAGGTCGCCGCCGCCATCCAGCTTGGCGTTGAAGCGCATGGTCTTCGGCCAGGGGAAGTTCAGGATCGTCTCGCGCAGCACCTCGGCGATGATCTCAGCCGCAGGGCGGCCTGGCTTCTCGATGCGCGCGAGGTAGAAGTCGCCCTTCTTCTCGTCCTTGACGATAGTCGCCTCGTCGATGGAGGCGAGGCCGGCGGACTTGAGGAAGCCCTGCACGGCCTGCTCGGGCGCATTGGTGCGCGGGCCCTTCTTCTCCTCGGAGATGGCCGGAGACTTCTTCGGCACGTCGGCAATGACGAGCGTCAGGCGGCGCGGCGTCGCGAAGGCGCGTGCCTCACCCACTTCCAGGCCCTTCGCCTTGAGGCCGTCGACCATCAGGCGGCGCAAATCCTCGGATGCGCGCACCTGAAGGCGGGCGGGGATCTCTTCGGAGAACAGCTCGAGCAGCAGCTCTGACATGTGGGTCTCTGGGGTGTTTCGTGGGGCAAAAATAGGAGGCGCACTCTTACGTTATCAGCGCCGCGGTGTCATCCCGGAAGCCTGCTGCCGGGATCCAGGCTGCCTCTCGCTTCGGAGCGCGCGGAGAGAGGGATCCCGGGACATGCCCCGGGATGACAAGTTACGGAGCAACAAATCAGCGGATGCGGGCGTGGACGCCGAAGTCGTAGTCGGGGATCGCAAAAAGCAGGCGCTGCGGCTCGACCGTCATGGGAACGAGGCCCATCAGTATTTCCGCCTGGGCGCCCGACGTCGCCAGCATGTTCAGCATCAGCATGCCGTTGGGTGCGGCGAGGAAGTCGTGCAGGAAAATGAAGGCGCTCTTGGCATCGACATCGAGACGCCCGACTGCCCAGGGTGCGAGGCGCTTTGATTCATCGGTGTGCAGCACGTAGATCGCAAACGACTGGAGCTGTGTGGCGAAGGGTTGCAGCGCAGTGGACAGCGTTTTGTCCTCGATGCTGCGTACGTCGAGGCGCGCCTCGATCTTAAAGAGCGGGATGGGACGTTCCGGGCTCTCGCGCCAGATGCGCGAGGTGAACGTCAGGAGCTGCGGCTTGATGGCGATGCCGCGATCCGGCGGTGCTGTGGTGCCCGTGTATGGCTTCAACGGCATCGCGCTGCGTGCCCTACGGTGAGACCGGCGATGGCTCGGTCACCGGCAGAGGCTCGTTACCGAGCACCGCGTCGGCAATGTCGACGAGGGCGCCGGTTGCCGCGAGATAACCGAGGCCGACGGCGATCAGTGCGAAGGCGAACCAGAGGATCGCGCGCGGGGCTTTGAACAGTGTCAGGTAGGCGACGAGCACTGCTGGTACGCCGACGATCAGGGCACCGAGGACGACGGGCGGTATCATGCGGTCACTCTCCGTGGCAGGTCGCTCGGCTCATTCTACACCATTGATAGGTGCCATATACCATGGGGATTGAGGTATGGGTGGCCTTCCGCATAGCGATGATCCGGGGTGTGGGCGAGCCGGTACAGCTGGTCGTCGTCGCCGGCACGGCGGAAAGTGTGGCCGTCGCGCAGGCGCGGCTGCTCATCCCGCAGATAGATGTTGAACTCGAACAGCGCCCAGGCCGTATCGGCATCCCCGCCTGCGCCTTCGACGGCGGCATCGGGGAGCGCGAACTGCTTCATGCCGAAGGAGCTGACATAGCCGGCTTCCGGGTCGGGGACCTGGACGACAAGCAGGCGAAAGAGGCCAGCGGGCATCTCCGAGCGAAGCTGGCTTTCCCAGCGGTCCCAGTCATGGGCGAGGCCGGAATAGTGGGCCTTCACGGCGATGCCCCCGGCAGCGCGAAGAGCACCGGAAAAAATGCCGAGCCGACTTTCGAGGCCCTCTCCGGTGTCCATGACGGTGATTTCCGCGATCGACTGGTGAGCGTCGATGGCGGCGAGCGTTGCGTCGTCGAGCGAACGGCCGGAGCCGACGAACATTTCGCGTGTGAGCTTTGCGTCGCGCTGGCGCACCGCGAACATAGCGTGCTGCTTCGTCGCCGCGTCGACCATCAGTACGCCGGCTGCCGCCACCCCATCGGAGGTCGACGCAATTGCGTTGACGAATTCTGACTGGTCCGACCACGGACCCGGCACCCACAGCGTAACCCCGGACATTCCAAAAAATCCCCTCAGCAGGCCGCCACCGGCCGCAATTGATCGGGAGATGGAGATATTGGCCAAGGCACCCAGCGGCTGTTCCGCCGGGAACTCTTTACGCGCTGCCTCCCGCGGTTTTGAGCCAGGCGCCACAGCACGCCTTAGCCAGCTCGCGCACACGCAGAATATAGCTCTGACGCTCGGTGACGGAAATAACGCCGCGGGCATCGAGCAGATTGAAGACGTGGGAAGCCTTGATGCACTGGTCGTAGGCCGGCAGCGCCATCTCGTGGCGGCCATCCTTTTCGCCGGCCGCCAGCAGCGCCTTGCACTCCTTCTCGGCGTCGGCGAAGTGCTGCAGCAGAAGCGCTGTGTCGGCGTGCTCGAAATTGAAGCGCGAATATTCCTGCTCGGCCTGGAGAAACACGTCGCCATAGGAGAGCTTGCGCGCGTCGGTGCGGCCGTTGAACGAGAGGTCGTAGACGCGGTCGACGCCCTGGACGTACATCGCGAGGCGTTCCAGGCCGTAGGTGATCTCGGCCGAAACGACGTCGCAGTCGAAACCGCCGACCTGCTGGAAGTAGGTGAATTGCGTCACCTCCATGCCGTCGCACCAGACTTCCCAACCAAGACCCCAGGCGCCGAGGGTCGGGCTCTCCCAGTCGTCCTCGACGAAGCGGATGTCGTGCAGCTCCGGCGAGATGCCGATGCGGCGCAGGCTTTCGAGATAGAGGTCCTGCATGTCGGCGGGCGCTGGCTTCATGATGACCTGAAGCTGGTAGTAGTGCTGGAGGCGGTTCGGGTTCTCACCGTAGCGGCCGTCCTTGGGGCGGCGCGAGGGCTGCACGTAGCAGGCATTCCACGACTTGGGACCTAGCGCACGGAGCGTGGTGGCCGGGTGGAACGTGCCGGCGCCGACCTCCATGTCGTACGGCTGCAGGATTACGCAGCCCTGCTCGGCCCAGAAACGCTGCAAGGTGAAGATGAGGTCCTGGAAGGACTTCTTGGGGTGCAGCGGCGGCACCTCGACGGCGCCCGCGCGGGATTTTGCGGCTTCGGTGGTCGGCATCGTTGGGCAGCCCTTTGCGAATTGGGCGGCACTATACGCATGGGGACATCCCTGTCACGACGAATTGCCGGCCGAGGGTGCGTCAGGCGGCCCGGCCAGCCATGGTCACGCGGTTGCGGCCGGCTTCCTTCGACGCATAGAGCGCCTCATCGGCACGTTCGATGAGGGCCGCGATGGTGGTTCCGTGCTCGGGGTAGCAGGCGACGCCCATCGATACCGTGACACGCGGCAATAGCTGCTTGTCATGCACGACCCCAAGCTCCGCTATGCCGGCGCACAACTCGCGCGCCTTGGTGACGGCGGCGGCATGGCCCACGTCGCTGAGGACCAGCACGAACTCCTCGCCTCCATACCGAAACAGCCAATCGCTGTTGCGGATGTTCTTCTGGAGGTAGCTGGAGACGGCAACGAGGGTTGCATCGCCTGCCGCATGACCGCGGATGTCGTTGATGAGCTTGAAGTGATCAACGTCGAGCATCACCACCGCCATCGGACGATCTTCCCGCCGGGCAAGCGCTAGCTCCTTCTCGCCGACGACTTCGAAGTGACGGCGATTGAAGGCATTGGTCAGCGGATCGCGCAGTGACTGCTCGTTGAGCGTCTCACGGAGCTTCAGGTTTGCGAGCGTCGCTCCCAGTTGCCTTGCCACGATCAGGCCGAGGCGGCGCACTTCCTCATTGAACGGCGCGACAGCGTGCCGGGCGGGACGGTGGATGGTCAGCAGCCCGAGCACCTCGCCTTGGGCCATAACCGGAATGCATAAGGAGTCGTCACTGCTGTGGCCGGAGAGGTGGCCGCAAAGCGGTGCGCTGCCGAGCGGCGTGTGCGCATGGGACTGACCGCGGCGGAGCGCCCAGCAATCGGACGGCTGGAATTCAGCGCGTGCGACGTCACCCCAGGACGCCGCGGCGGACAGCTTGAGCCGATCGGGTGAGTACAGGTAAAGCGCTCCGGAGGTGTCGGGCAGCAATACGCCGAGCGAGCGTCCGGCCAGCTCGCCCACATCGGAAATGGTGTGGCAGCTTTGCAGAAAGTTGCTGAGCTCATTGAGAACGGCCATGGCGTTTCGCTCGCGCTCCAGCTCCTTGATCGAGCTGTCGCGGTTGGCGGCGTATTCGACATGCTCCTCCGCGGCGCGCTTGCGAAGCTCGACTTCGCTGCCCATCACCCAGTAGAGCGCGGCAAGAACGGACAAGGCTGTGACCGTGAAGAGCACCAGCATCGCATTCGCGACTGCAACGTTACGGCGATACTCAACGCTACGCTGCCGGGCGTCGGCCTCCGAGGCGGTCTCGATTTCGGTGACGAGGCCCCTGATCTCGTCCATGATCTTGCGGCCCTTGCCCTCCTTCACGACGGCTACCGAAGCTGCCGCGCCGTGGTCGCCGTGGGCGCTTATCGCCCTTTCCAACTCGCTGAGTTTTTGGCGGCTGAGCGCCTGCAGCTTATCGATCATTTCACGCTGCTTGGGATCGTCGGCAAACTCGGTGGCCAGCTTCTCAAGCCGGCTGTCGATCAGCGTCCGCGCCTCATCGTAAGGGCGAAGGTATCGCGCGTCGGACGTCAGCAGATAGCCGCGCTGGCCGGTCTCGGCGTCGAGCAACGACGTCAGGACGTGGCCGGCGGTCTGCTGCTTGCGGAGCGAGTATTTGAGGGAGTCGGCGGCGCTCACCAGATGACGCTGGCTCAAATAGAAAACCGCGCATGTCGACAGCAGAACGGCCAGCGCCAGCAGCAGCCACGCCGATCGCGAATGTGAAAGCCACGCCAACATGAGTTATCCTAGCCGGCCTTTGCCGACAGTGCATGAAGCGTGATTTGAACTAATTGGCGCGTAAAGACAGCCGTCTCGAGCTGCGACTTTGGGGGCGCTGGTTAATCAACCTTTGTGGCCAGCGCAGAAATCTCGGGCAATGCCTGCGGCACCCGCCACGGCGCGCGTGCATGGCGTGGAAATGCACGCCATCCGAGTACGAATTCCAGATCTTCCGTGACCGCGCTCGGGTCAGTTGAGCGGGACGTTGACGGTGCCCTGGAGCGTGTAGCCGTTGTAGTCGCCGGCCCCGAGGCCGTCCCAGGAGGCGAGGCCGCGGACGTACAGGCCGCTCGACGTCCCCCAGTTGAGGCCACCTTGCAGCCGGCCCCAGAAGTCGCCCGGCCCGACAACGAAGCCGTCGATGATCGCGATGTTGGGGTTGTTGAAGTCCCACACGCCTTTGATGGCGGCGAACGGCTCGAAGAAGCTGTCGGCGGTATGCGCGAAGCGGTAGCCGATTTCAGGTCCGAACTGCAGCCGCCCAAGCGAGACGTTCTGACCCGTCACAAACGTGCCTGCGGATGTGGTGAAAGCGTCGGCGCTTTCCTCGACGTAGGCCAGCTCTGCGGAAGGCGTGATGCGCCAGGCATCGTACAGCCAGTTGCCGGCGAGCGTGCCTTTGACGAGCCAGCGCGAGGTGTCGAAACTCGAGCTCGATGTCCCCACGGTCATGTCGTTCGAGGAACTGCCCCAGGCGGCGCGAAGGTCGAGATAGATGTTGTCGTAGATGCGTGCCGACATGTACGGGCCGACCATCCAGCCGTTGCCGTCCACCTTCGATGCGAGAGCGCCGCTGTCGTCGGCTGCCCAGTCGAACTGGGCCAGGACGCCGACGATGACGTTTTCCGCGACGCGGTAGTCGCCGCCGACGTAGAGCACGCCAACATGGCCGTTGCGGTCGAGGCGACCGCCGTCCTCGAAGCCGGAGAAGCGGCCTTCGACCCAAAGGTCCCAGGGCGAGGCCGTCTCATAGGCGAGTGGAAGCGATCCGCCATCACCTGCGCCTAGCGCCATGCGGTCTTTGTCCATGCGAGACTGGGCCGCCTGGCGGCGGAACTGGCTCAGGCTTTGGGAAAACTGGATGGGGCGCGATCCCTGCGAGTCGATGGAGTCTTCGCTCACGCTACCGGCACCGAGACCCATCGCATTCCCGAGGCCGGAGCCGAGCGCCATGGCGCTGCCGAAAGCTGCCGCGTTGCTCGCGACGTTGTTCGGTCCGTTGCCTGCGGACGCAATCTGCTGCGGCGCGGTGCCGGCGGAGCGGTTGAGCAGGCTCGTTGCCGAGGGATCGTTGAGCAGTATCCCGTTGATCCGAGACGCCATGAAGGACCTCGCAGCGTTTTGGCTGGAGCCGCCGCTCTTGTCGCCGCCTCCACCGCCGCCGCCGCCGCTGCCCGCGCACGTTGCGGCAATGCTGATTTCATAAGGAATGGCTTGTACCAGCATGTAGGTGTTGAGCGTCGTGTCGCTGTTCGACCCGGTCACCGTATAGGTGACGGTCGCGGGCGTGCTCGACAGCGGTTGTACCAGCAGCGCCGTGTTCAAGGCGCCGTTGATCAGCTCGAAGCTGCTGCCGGGCAGTCCGGAGACGTGGAACGTAATCGTGTCACCGATGGCGAAGCCGGTGCTGGTGTTGAGCACACCGCTGCCTGGCGGCGTATAGGCCGTCCGATTGAAGACCCCAGAGTTGACGTCGGCGCAGTTGGCGAGGGCCTGGGGCGACGCGGCGAGCGTGAAGGCGACAACACTCGCAATGGGAAATAACTTGCTGCGGATTCCGCGCATATCGCCTCTCGGTGCATCGCTGTGGCCGTCCGTCGGATGGGAATGACGCGCGACAGCCGCCCGAACGGCGTTATTAACGATTCGTTAAAAGGCGATTCGCTCTGGCTGACCATCGCTCACTGAGCGACATTCAATCTGGTGTTACCCACAGGTTACACACAGGGCCGTCAGGCTAGAGTCCGCGCGAAGGTGGCGCGCCGAACGTGGCACGGAAGGCGCGACTGAAATGGGCCTGGTCGGCAAAGCCGGCGGCATAGGCAGCGTCGGTGAGCGAGGTACCGGCAGCGGCGACCCTTATGGCGGAGCGCAGTCGCTGCCAACCGCGGTAGCGGCGGAACGGCACGCCGACCTCGGCCGAGAACAGATGCTGGAACCGGGACGCCGACAGGCCCAGCTGGTCGGCAATGTATTTCGCCGATGGTTGAGGCTCGCGGCGGCTTTGCAGCTCGTCGACGACGCGGGCAATGCGCGGATCGATCTGCCGACGTGCACGGTGCGTTGCGAACGCAAGAAGATCCTCGGCGCCTTCGCGTAGCGCTCCTGTCCCTGAGCATTGCTCGTAGAGGGCGCGGAAGGCGCGCACCTCGCCGATGCCGACAAGCGCGCCACTGCGCTCGCTGCTGTCGGTCATCAGAGACGCCAGGGTCTCGGCGCAACCCTTGTTCGGTTCGAGGTAGAGAACGCCCAAGGGGCTTTCTTCGGCATCGAACTCGTACGGCGTTCCGGCGCGAATGACGGCGGCGCTACAGGTGCGCCACGGGTCACGGCCCACGCGTAGGCGAAAGTTGCCGTAGAGGCCGGCCAGAAAAACGGCGGTGCTGTGAGCGTGCATCGCGTTGTGGCCGAGGGGCCCGGCAAACAGCGACCAGCCGGTATCGATGTGCCAAAGCGACGAAGCGCGAGCCGACGCAGCACGATCGTTCAAGCGGGTCGCCGGAGCCATTCTCTATCCTCGCACGGACACGGGGGAAAGTTGCAGAGGACGAGCAAAGTGGCAATCGAAGAAGCGCAGGATGGTTCCAGTGTTCCGGCGGCGGGGCCGACGCGGCGTCGTTTGATGGGGGCAGCCGCCGGGCTCATCGCCGCGCCGTTCGTGCAGGCGTTCTGGCCGGCAACGGCGTTCGCTGCGGCGCCGACGCTGGGTCTCAGCAAACCGGGGTTTGCCCGTTTCAAGCTCGGCGCCTTCGAACTGACGATGATCGCGGACAGCGACGCCTTCATCGATGGCCCGTTTCCGATCATCGGCGCGAATGCCTCGCAGGCCGAGGTCGAGCAGCTGATGCGCGACAACCTGCTGCCGCCAGCGACGTATCAGCCGGGCTTCACGCCGATGATCGTCAACACCGGGAAAGAGGTGGTGATCTTCGATACCGGCAACGGTGAAACCGGCTTCATCAAGCGGCCGAACGGCGGCTGGCTCGCGTCGCAACTCGGGGCGGCGGGGTTCACGCCTGAGCAAGTCGATGTGGTGGTACTTACGCATGGGCATCTCGACCACGTGGCCGGCATCATGGAAGGTGGCAAGCCGCTGTTTCCGAACGCGCGCTACGTCATCTCGGCAACCGAGTACGATTTCTGGGCGCCGGCGGGGAAGCATTCCGGCCAGCTGGAAGATCTTGCCGCCGTGTTTCGTGCCAACGTCGTTCCGGTCGCCGAGAAGACGCGCTTCATCAAGCCGGGGGAAGACGTCGTCGCGGGTATCCGGTCGCTCGACGCACCGGGGCACACGCCTGGGCATCTGGCGTTCACGCTCGAAAGCGAAGGACAGAAGCTGCTCTTCTGGGGTGACTGCGCGCATCATCAGGTGGCTTCGCTGGCGCGGCCCGACTGGCATTGCGTGTTCGACATCGACAAGGAGCAGGGTGCGGCGACGCGCCGGCGCATCTACGATATGGCGGCGAGCGAGCGGATACCGGTTGCGGGCTATCACATGCCGTTCCCGTCGCTCGGGTATGTCGAGCGGCGCTCGGACGGCGGCTACCGCTGGCTCGCGCACACATATCAGCTCAATCAGCCGAAGTAGCGGCGGCAGAGGGTGCATTGACGCGCAGAAGCCGCGGGACATAAACTTGCGGCAGGCCGATGCTGCCTGCCGCTTGCGCCCTCCGGGTACGGTGAAAGTATCGTTCGATTACCACGTTGATCCTTCAGCCCCACGGCGAACGGGTCGGCAATGCAAGCGCTGACTTTCCTCGTTCGCCGCAAGCTAGAGGATCATCATGTCCGCTTCGATCGACGCCAAAGCCATGGCCCGCGCACTGCGCGCATCGCTCGGCGAAAAACAGATCACCCTATCCCATAGCGAATGCCTGGAGGTCGTCGCCCGACAGCTCGGCGCCGATAGCTGGAACGTGCTCGCGGCGAAAATCGCGCGCGAGGCCGAGGCGAAGGCTGCGCCGCGCGATGGCATCCGGTTCTCGGACGCCATACCCATCCTGCGCATCTTCGATGTCGCGAAGGCCAAGGAGTTCTACGTCGACTTTCTCGGCTTCACGATCGATTGGGAGCATCGGTTCGGGGACAATTTCCCGCTCTATGCGCAAGTCTCGCGCGCCGACATCAAACTGCACCTCTCCGAGCATCACGGCGATGCCAGCCCGGGCTCGACGGTGTTCGTCTGGATGCGCGGGATCGAGGCCTACCACCGCGAATTGAACGCCAAGGATTACCGTTACTACAAGCCGGGGCTCGAAGACGCGGTATGGGACGGCAAGATGATGCAGGTCGCCGATCCGTTCGGGAACAGGCTGCGGTTCAGCGAACCGAACAAGGCTGACGATCCGCGGGCCTAGCGGAGCTGCCTTTTGCGAGGTCCGGCGCGCGCATGCTGCCAAGTGACGCCATCCGCCAACTTGACGCTGTTGTCCTAAACTCTAAATCTCAGGGCGAGGCAACGTCCTCGCCCGTCGGCGTTATGCGATGGGAGCAATGACCGGGACGGCCCGGCTCTCTTTAATAGGAGGGTCGCATGGCCTGGATTGCATTGCTGGTTGCCGGACTGCTTGAGATCGTTTGGGCGCTCTCCATGAAGCAGTCGGAAGGATTTACACGGCTCGTTCCATCGGTGGTCACGCTCGTGGCGCTCGCGGGCTCCATGGGGCTACTTGCGATTGCGATGCGCGCGCTGCCGCTCGGCACTGCCTACCCAATCTGGGTCGGCATTGGTGCGATCGGCACATTCGCTCTGGGCGTCATCATGCTGGGCGAGGTCGTCAGCCTGCCGAGGATCGGCGCGGTGATCCTTATCGTCACCGGCGTCGTGCTGCTGAAGCTGTCACCGCAGGCGTGAGCCTCACTTGGATTTCAGAAGCGCCTCACGTTCAGCGAGCGCCGCATCGAGCTTCGCCTGCTGATCGGCGATGCGATCGGCGTTGCGGCTCTCGTCTGCTGCGCCGGAATACGCGGCAGCCTGCTCGACAAGCTCGCGCAGATTGTCACGCAGGATCGCGATGCGGTTGTCCAGCTCAGCAAGCAGATCGGGGTCGGCGGCCATGGAGTTCCTCTCAACGGGATGTGCAATCTCGGAAACAGTAGTACGCCGACCTTGATAAGGGTTTGAGGCTTATCAAGCGTTGAACTTATCAGGCGTTGCGGCGGCGTGCGGGGCGATAGACGCCAGCTTCGGCATCCCACTCGAGAGTTCCGAGGTCCTTCGGCACCGTTCGCAGCTCTGGGCCGCGCGTCATCTGATCATGCGCCTCGCGCGCCATTTCGGCGGCGCGAGTCATTTCGCGCGCGATCCATTTCACACCGGCGGCCACACCGGCGCCAATGAGCACTGCTGCGACGAGCTGGGGCATCGGCGGCACTCCCTCATGCAGCGCGCGGCAACCTCAAAGCCGCAGCGCACATCACAACCCAAACCGCGACCAGAGCGACCGGGCCTCGACAGCGGATATCAAGTCTTCGGCAAAGGCAAGACGCGAGCTGGTTAATTCGCTGTAAGCTGTGTCCGAAGCCGACCTGCGCAGGCGGCTCAGCAGGCCGCCCTTGTCGAGCGGGACCACCTTAAGGCGAACTTTATTGCCAAAAAGCTCGCGCATCTTGGTTCGCACATCGGAAATACCGTCGATCAAGCCAAGCTCGAGCGCCTTGGGGCCGGACCAGAAGGCACCCGAGAAGAGCTCGGAATCGATGCCGCGCAGGCGTCCGGCGCGCCGCTCCTTGACGACCCCGATGAACGCGTCGTGGATGTCGCGCTGCACGCTCTTGATGCGCTCGATGTCCTCGGCGCGCTCTGGGCGGAACGGATCGAGTGCATCCTTGTTGAGGCCGGCCGTGTAGACGCGCCGCTCGATGCCGAGCTTCTCGATTGCCTTGTCGAAGCCGAAACCGGAGAAGATGACGCCGATGGAGCCGACGATCGACGATGCGTCGGCGTAGATCTCATCGCCCGCGACCGCGAGGTAGTATCCGCCGGAGGCAGCCACGTCCTCGCAAAAGACGTAGACCTTCTTTTTCTTCTCTTCGGCGATCTGGCGCACGCGGCGGAAGATCAGGCTCGACTGAACGGGGGAACCGCCCGGGGAGTTTATAACGACCGCGACTGCCGGCAGCTTCGACAGATCGAACGCTTTTTCGATGGCTCCGGCAGCCTGGCCGATCGACAGTCCCGGACGCAGAGGCGTCGACATCCCGATGGGTCCGGAAAACCGCAGAACCGGAACAACAGGAGCCTGACGAAAGAACCACATGCGGACGGCCTCGCGGAGTTGTTGGTTGGGGATAGGCCGCCCGTTTTAGGGTATCGGCCCCGGCGCGGCTAGAGCGGGAGCATTTTCAATGCTGCACCGGACCGCAATATGGCCTGCGCGGCCGGCGTGAAATCGTTGCCGTTCGCGTGAAGGGTAAAGGGCGCCAGAAGTTGCAGCGGCGCCTTGCTGCCCTTGACGCCCTCGACGATCAGGCGATGCGCGGCCTCGCCCGATCGCGGCTGGAGGGGAAGTATTTTCAGGGCGCCGAAACGCTGATCGAACACCGCGAGAAGGCGGACCAGCGCATCGGCCTTATGCACGATCGTTGCCTTTCCACGCGGCGCGGACATGCGTGCCATGAACCGCGCCCAGCTTTCGAGCTGGTCTTCTGGCATGGCGTGCGCGGAAGCCTTGCTGGCATCGGGTGCCAGCGTTCCCGCGTGCGTATCGTGATAGGGCGGGTTGGCGATGATGCGATCGAAGCTTTCATCGGCGAGGCCAGCTTCGCGCAGTTCAGCGGCCGAAGCGCCGACGGCAGCGTTGACGATGCGGACGCGCGCGGCGAGCCCGTTGCGCGCGATGTTCTCAGCGGCGATTGCGGCGAGGGTCGGCTCGCGCTCCAGCAGGACGATCTCGGCAGACGGAATGCGGCGCGCGACGCATAGTCCTGCCGTGCCGACACCGGCGCCGACGTCGAGCACGCGCAACACGCCGCCGGCCTTCTCATGTTCCGCAACCGTCGCCGCCAGCATCACCGCGTCGAGGCCGGCGCGATAGCCGGAGCGCGGCTGCAAGATGCTCAGCGCGCCGCCGAGAAAGGCGTCGTCGGTCACATCGGAAGTCGCCGACTGGGCTGGCATCGGTGTTACTTCGTGGTCCATTGGCCGAGCCCGGCGTCGACTAGGAGGCGGCGGGCTGCATCCCAGCGGTCTTCCGGGACGGCGAGGCGCTGCGCGACGGCACCCAGCGAGCCCTGGACGGTGCTCATGTTGCCGTCGAACACGACGGTGTCGATGCCTGCATCCTCCAGCAATGCCATGAGAAAACTGAGCAAAACCGGATCGTTGGTGGTTACCAGGTCGCGCATTCCCCAAGACTAGCCCGCTTCGGGGGCCTGCGGCAAAGTTTGGTGGTGTTCGTCCCCGGGCCGGGGCTATATCAGTACCAACAAACGAGAACCTGGAAATCGCCTTTGGCCCAGATCATTCCCCTCGACGCCGCCCGGAACGGTCCT
>JASBSU010000048.1 GCA_030148725.1 Hyphomicrobium sp. | reverse complement strand
GGCGATCACAAGGTTCTCGGCAATGAGCGTCGGACCAGTGATGGTCTCGCCCTTCTCGGGATAGGCGTGCTTGACGACCCAGACTTCCTTACCCGTCGATGCGTCGAGCGCGATCACGAAGCCGTCGAGCGTGTGGTAGATGACCTTGTTCTTGGCGTAGTTGACGCCGCGATGGACGGTGTCGCAGCAGGCGCGCGGCACGGCCGATTCATCGCGATCGGTTTTCTTTACGTAGTTCCAGATCTGGATGGGATTGTCTGGATCGGTGAGGTCCAGTGCCTGTACGATGTTGCACTGGGCCATGTTGGGGCAGCCCGACGAGAAGTACATCATCGGCTTGCCATCGTGCTCGACGACGACCGGCTGGCCTTCGTGGCCGCGCAGGGCTCCAGTCGACTGAGACCAGATGTACTGCAGCTTCTTGACGTTGCCGGCGTTGATGTCCTTGAGGTCGCTGTGACGCGTCAGCTTGTTGTCGCGTCCTGGTGCTGGCCACCAATCGGGATTCTTCGCGCGCTTGTCGATTTCCTCGGACGCCGTTTCGGCGACCGCGAGGCTTGGCATTCCTACGGCTCCGGCCAACAACAGGCCGGAGAGCAGGAGAACCGAACTACGTATCATGCTGGTTTCCTCTCCTCTTATCCACGTGCCACGTCCCCGCCCGGCAGCGTCAAAATGGACCCACCGATACATTCTGCTCTGGTTGCGATCTGCGGCGTGGCCCGAGAAGGGGCCGTCGGCAGACTGCCGCCTGAAGCATGCTTTTCATTTGCGTTCAGGAAGCCGCGGCCGGGCATCGGATCGTGATCTGGAGGAAGCGCGAAAACCGATGCCTGACTGCGACGTCGTGGCATGGAGACGGTAGGGAAGCTGAGGCAATCGCGTCAGCGGCAGACTTCCTTGCGTTGGGCAGAATGTTTTACTGCGGGTGTGATCCCATTCCCGAAAGCGCCCAGACAAATGTGCAAACATCACATTGGCGTGTGTTCCCGGTCGTCGCGTGTCGGAACTCATGCAGAGGCCGGCAATCCGCTCTCTGCCTGGGTATTGCCAGTCGTGGCATGACGGAGATTTGATGAAATGGCAGGAGTGTTCGGGAAATAGTCCCTGTCGCTGCCGTGCGGAAGTCTAAGCGGTCGAGGGAGGTTGTGAACGTTCGAGCGGCGTTCGCGCGTCTCGCCCAGTGAGCCGGTTTGGACGTTAAGAATGAGAAGGTCTTCGGGAAAGGCTCCCGATGGGTGCGTTGGCTACAGATCGCGGGTTTCTTCGTCGGGCGCGACATTGAAGAGCTGTTCCGCCCCCCAGGCTTCGGTCGCCCCGCGGTTGTCTGTGAAGTGTAGCCGGTAGCGCGTTACTTTGAAGAGCAGCCCCTGGACGATGCGTCGTTGCTCTATTTCTTTGCCGACATAGCCAATGTAGCGGTTGCAGGCGTTTCTGCCCTCGTCCTTGTTGACGATGTCTCCGGCCAAGTCGTCGGTCGTATTTGGCGCCGAACGCGCCAAAGCGAAGGCGAGGGCCGCCTTCTCCGTATCGCAGAGGAATATCCGCACCTTGGTGCCCGACAGTTGCGAGAGGCCGCCGAGAGATAGCGGAAAAGCGAGCAGCAGCGTCAGGCTGAGTCGGCTTGTCACGACGGAGATCGCAGTCACGGCTGATACCTTTGCCCTGATCGATCGGGTGCTGCGGACAATCATAGGCGGCCTAGCAGGCCAGTGCAGCTACCACTTCATCTCCGGTCTGCAGGGTGTTTTGGCACGTTTCTGGGACGGATCAGAATTCCGTCGGGCAACTCTTGGTGACCGCCTGGGTAGCGAAGCGTGTGCGTAACGACCGTTCGGCGGTCTCAATCTGCCGCCAGTCGGTAGCCGATGCCGAGTTCTGTGAGGATGATCGTCGGTTCCTCGGGATCGTTTTCGATTTTCTGGCGCAGCTGGCCGATATAGACGCGCAGGTACTGGGTATCTTGCGCGTGGGCAGGGCCCCAGACGGCGGTCAGCAATTGCCTGTGCGTCATCACCTTGCCAGGGTGGCGCGCCAGCAGCGCCAACAGCTCGAACTCGCGTGGGGTCAGCTTGATCTCCGTTCCTTTGCGCATCACGCGATGGCGATCGGTATCGAGTTCAAGCTCGCCGATCTGCATGATCGACGGCTCGGGCTGCCCTTGCGTGCCGTGACGGAGCGCGGCGCGCAAGCGCGCCATCAGCTCACCCACGCCGAAGGGCTTGTTGATGAAGTCGTCGGCGCCGAGATCCAGCGCCTCTATCTTCTCGGCTTCTCGGTCGCGCGCGGACAAAACGACGATGGGCACGCTCGACCACTGGCGCACCTGGCGGATTACGTCCTTGCCGTCGCCGTCCGGCAGACCGAGATCGAGCACAACCACATCCGGCGGTTCCCGGGCGATGCGCCTCGTCGCTTCTTCTACGCTCGCGGCCGCCGACACATCGTAACCGTTGGCTTCTAGCGCCGGCTTGAGGAAGCGCAAAATTGCGGGCTCGTCATCGACGACCATGACTTTTATGCGTGTCGTCATCGTTTTTGACCGGTGAGCGGAAATCTGAAAGTCACGCGCGTGCCGTGTCTTTTCTCGACAGGACTTTCAGCGGAGATGGACGCGCCGTGTGCCTCGATAATCCCCTTTGCGATCGCTAAACCGAGTCCGGTGCTCTCGCCCCCATCGGCCAGGCTTGGCGCGGAAACCTCGGCGTGGACGAATTTGTCGAAGACGCGAGGAAGCACAGCTTCGGCAATGCCGGGACCGTTGTCGGTCACCCGCAAGGAAAGCGACTTGTCGTCCGCGGTCGCGTCGATAGTCACGTGTGTCTCTGCCGGAGTATGGACGACAGCATTGCCCACGAGGTTGGCGAGAGCCTGCTCCAGCAGCCTTGCGTCGGCCTCAATCAGGGGCAGGCCAGCCGGAATCGCGACATCGATTTTCTGTTTCGCGCCACGGCGGCGCACGGCACTTACGACTCTCTCGGCGATCTCGCGGACGTCGATCCAATCCTTGCGAACTTCGAGCGCCCCGGCGTCGATGCGGGTCATCGAGAGGAGGTTGCGCACCATTTCGTCGAGCCCCTCCGCCTCGCCCTTGATCTGGCTGAGCAGCTCCAGCTTGGTCTTCTTGTCGAAGTTCTCCCCATAGTCGATGAGGCTGGTCGCCGATCCGAGGATTGACGCGAGGGGCGTCCGAAAATCGTGCGAAATCGAGGCGAGCAGAGTGTTGCGCACGCGCTCCGTCTCGGCGGCACCACGGGCGCGGACCATCTCGCGCGATAGCGATGCTCTATCGAGCGCCGTCGCGGTCTGCTCGGCCAGCGCTTCGAACAGAATGCGGGCCTCAGGATCGAGCTTTTCGTCCCCTTCACCCAGACCAACGCCGATGACGCCGAGCACGCCATGCGCCGTGCGCATCGGCAAGAACAACCAGCCGACGGACGGCAGCGTCCCAGTGTCGGTACCCGCGGGCTCGTCGTGGTTCAAGGCCCAGCGTGCAGCTGTCATCTCGCCCGTTCCCAGCAAATCGAGCGGCGGCCATGCCGCGGCGATCTCCAGCTCGTCGTCATTGCCGAGCAGGATCACCGTCGGCCGAGCGAGACTTGCGTGGATGGATGCTACGGCGGCATCTGGAATGTCTTCGAAGCTTGCGATGCTCGCGAGGCGGCGCGTGAACTCATAGAGGCGACGGGTGGCGCGCATGCGATCGGCGGCCAATCTCGCCTGCTCGCGCACGCGGCCGGCGAGCGTCGAAATGACAACGGCAACGGCCAGGAAGACGATAAGCGCCAGAAGCTCGTGGGGCTTGGCGACGGTGAACGTGTAAAGCGGTTCGATGAAGAAGAGATTGTAGGCGAGGAACGACAAGACCGACGCATAGACAGCCGGCCAGATACCGAACGTAACGGCGGAGGCGACGACCGCCAGCAGGAAAATCATGGAGATGTTCGGGAACGTCGTCAGCCGCGTCAAACCCTCGCCGACGCCGACCGCTACGGCGACAGCAATCGTCGCCCAGATAAAGGATTGGAGTTCGAAGGGCTGGCGCCTCGTTGGTGGTGGAACGCCGCGCGCCTTCTCGCGCTCTCGGCTCGTGATGACGTGCACTGCCACGCCATCGGCGCGGCGCAGAAGCTCATGCGGCAGCGAGCGTCTCAGCACCTCTACGACGAAGCCACCGCGCGAACGACCCAGCACGATCTGCGTCACGTTCTCGAACTTGGCGAAACGCAGAAGCTCCGCTGCGATATCGGTGGCTGTGAGTGTGCTCGTCTCGGCGCCGAGCGTCCGTGCGAGTTCCAGCGCGGAATCGACGTGCCGGCGCGCCGGGGTATCCAGCTGATCGCCTGGACGCTCGACAGTCACCGCCATCCACGGAGCATCCATGACGTCGGCGAGGCGCTTGCCCGCGCGCACGATGGACACGGCATCGAGATCGGGTCCGATGCAGGCGAGAATGCGCTCGCCTGCGGGCCACGGTCCCTCGATCGCCTGGGCCCGCATGTGCTCGATCAGATCGGCATCGATGCGCTCGGCAGCCCTCCGCAGCGCCAACTCGCGCAGCGCCGTGAGATTCTCGGGTTTGAAGAAGCGCTTCCGGGCTCGCTCCGCCATTTCGGGCACGTAGACCTTACCCTCGGCGAGGCGCTTCAGCAGCTCGTCCGTCGGGAGATCGACCAGCACGATCTCATCGGCATCCTCGAAGACGTGGTCAGGTACCGTCTCCTGCACCTTCACGCTCGTGATCTTCTGCAGGATGTCGTTCAGCCCCTCGAGGTGCTGGATGTTCAGCGTCGTCCAGACGTCGATGCCGGCGGCGAGCAGCTCCTCAACGTCTTGCCAGCGCTTCGGATGGCGGCTGCCGGGAATGTTGGTGTGCGCCAGCTCGTCGAGGAGCAGCAGGCCCGGGCGCCGCACCAAAGCCTTGTCGATATCGAACTCGGAGAGGATCTTGTTGACGTAGATGGCGGGCTTGCGCGCGATAACCTCGAAGCCTTCCAGGAGCGCATCGGTCTCTCGCCGGCCATGCGTCTCCGCAAGTCCGACGACCACGTCGCGTCCCTCCGCCTTGGCGGCGTGTCCGCCGCTCAGCATCGCGAAGGTCTTGCCGACTCCAGGCGCGGCGCCGAGAAATATCTTCAGGCGTCCGCGACCGGGCGCCTTGGTGACGGCCAGGATCGCGTCCGGCGAGGCTCTTTGCTTTGTTGGCGCAGCGGGCATGGCCTCGCCAGATATTCTAGGGATTGCCGAGGCTATCGAGCGCGAGGTTGAGCCGCAAGACGTTGACCCTTGGCTCGCCGAGTATACCTAGCGCCCGCCCCTCTACCTGCGCATTAACGAGAGCGTGCACCCGCCCCTCAGGGAGGCTGCGCGCCTTGGCGACGCGCGGTACCTGCAACACCGCGTTCTCGGGTGAAATGTCAGGGTCGAGGCCGCTGGAGGACGTGGTTACGGCATCGACGGGGATGGGTCCGTTGACGCCTTCCTGGCGCAGCCCGTCGACACTCCCCTGCACACGATCGATCAGCTTCTTGGTGATCGGTCCGAGGTTGGAGCCGGTCGACGCCGCGGCATTGTATGGCGCATCGACGGTCTTGCTTGGGTCGGTCGCGTCGGGACCGGTCGTCGCCGACGGCCGCGGATGGAAGTAGCGCTCCGATGTGAACGACTGGCCGACGAGGCTCGAGCCGATCACCTTGCCATCCTTGCGGACGAGGCTGCCGAGTGCCTGATCCTGCATCAGGATCCAGGCAACGCCGGATACGGAAAGCGGGTAGATGACGCCGGTCAGCACAGTGAACATGAGCAGCATGATCACTGCGACGCGCAGTTGCTGAAGCATGGTCTTTTCTCCTAGACGAGGTGCAGGCCCGAGACCGCAAGGTCCACGAGCTTGATGCCGATGAACGGCGCGGCGAGACCGCCGAGGCCGTAGACGAGAAGATTGCGTCGCAGCAGCGCCGCGGCGCCGATAGGCCGGTAGGCGACGCCCTTCAGTGCCAGCGGGATCAGCGCCACGATGATCAGCGCGTTGAAGATGACAGCCGAAAGAATTGCGCTCTCGGGTGTCGCGAGGCCCATGACGTTGAGCGCGCCGAGCTCAGGCAGTGAGGCGACGAACAGCGCTGGGATGATGGCGAAGTATTTCGCCACGTCGTTGGCGATCGAGAAGGTCGTCAACGAGCCGCGCGTCATGAGAAGCTGCTTGCCAATCTCGACTACCTCGATGAGCTTGGTCGGATTGGAGTCGAGATCGACCATATTTCCAGCTTCGCGCGCCGCCTGGGTACCCGACTGCATGGCGACCGCGACATCGGCCTGGGCCAGCGCTGGGGCGTCGTTGGTGCCGTCGCCGCACATCGCGATCAACCGGCCCTGCGCCTGCTCGTTGCGGATGTAGCGCAGCTTGTCCTCGGGGGTCGCCTCGGCGACGAAATCGTCGACGCCGGCTTCGGACGCGATGGCGGCCGCGGTCACCGGGTTGTCGCCGGTGATCATCACCGTCTTGATGCCCATGCGGCGGAGCTGCGCAAAGCGCTCCTTGATATCCGGCTTCACCACATCCTTCAGATGGATGACGCCGAGCAGGCGATCACCATCAACCAGGCCGAGCGGCGTTCCGCCAGCGCGCGCAATGCGATCGACGGCGGCACGGAAGGCTGTTGGCTCGGCGACGGCCTGCTTCGCTCCGGCAAACTTCACAACCGCGTCGACCGCACCCTTGCGCAGCTTCCGCGTTTCGAGATCGATGCCGGAGAGCCTGGTCGTCGCCGAGAATTCGATGAAGCTTCCCTGGGGTACAGCTGTCGGCGGTGCGAGGCCGTACTTTTCCTGTGCCAGCATCACGATCGAGCGTCCTTCGGGCGTTCCGTCGGCGAGGCTTGCAAGCAAAGCGGCCTCCGCAGCTTCGCGTTCCGAGACGCCCGGCACCGCGATGATCTCGGTCGCCAGCCGGTTGCCGAAGGTGATTGTGCCGGTCTTATCGAGGAGCAATGTATCGACGTCGCCGGCGGCCTCGACAGCGCGTCCCGACATCGCGAGGACGTTGAACCGCAGCAGCCTATCCATGCCGGCGATGCCGATCGCCGAGAGCAGCCCGCCGATGGTCGTTGGGATGAGCGTGACAAGCAGCGCAACGAGCACGGTGACGGCAATATTGGTGCCTGAGTACGCGCCAAGCCCCGTCAGAGTCACCACGGCGATGAGAAAGACGATCGTCATTCCCGCGAGCAGGATGTTGAGCGCAATCTCGTTCGGGGTCTTCTGCCGCTCGGCGCCTTCGACGAGTGCGATCATGCGATCGAGGAAGGATGAGCCGGGCGACGACGTGATACGCACGACGATCCAGTCGGAAAGCACGGTCGTGCCGCCGGTGACGGCGGACCGATCGCCGCCTGCTTCGCGGATAACCGGCGCGGATTCGCCGGTCACAGCCGCTTCGTTTACGGAGGCCACGCCTTCGATGATTTCGCCATCGCCAGGAATGATCTCGCCCGCAACGACGAGAACAGTGTCACCGGGGCGCAAATCGAGCGCCGATACGGTCTCCTGGCGATCGCGGTTCTTCGGGTCCGGAAGGCGGCGCGCCGACGACTCCGTGCGCGTCTTGCGCAAGGATTCAGCCTGGGCGCGACCACGGCCCTCGGCAACGGCCTCCGCGAAGTTCGCGAACAGCACTGTGAACCAAAGCCAAGCTGCGATCTGCCCGCTGAACGCCGCCGGCTGGCCGGTTAGCAGGTCACGAGCAAATAAGGTCGTTACGAGCGCCGATACGACAGCGGTGACGAATATCACCGGGTTCTTGATGAGCAAGCGCGGGTCGAGCTTGCGGACGGCATCGACTACGGCTCGCAGCAGAAGAGATTTGTCGAGCGAAGCCGATTTGTAGGTATTGCGGACCATGGATGAGGTCTCCTGAAACCGCGGATCAGAACGTCTTGCCGGCGAGCATCTGGAAGTGCTCGACGATGGGGCCGAGCGCGAGTGCCGGGAAGAATTCCAATCCGCTGACGATGACGATCACACCGGCCAGCAGGGCGACGAAGAGCGCGCCGTCGGTCGGGAACGTGCCGCCGGAGGGTGCGAGCCGAGGCTTTGCAGCGAGCGAACCGATAATGGCCATCACGGGCACGATGATGCCGAACCGGCACGCCAGCATGGCGATGCCGAGCGTTGTGTCGTACCAGGGTGCGTTGGCGGTGAGGCCCGCGAAGGCAGAGCCGTTGTTTCCCGCGGCCGACGAGAACGCATAGAGGATTTCGGTGTAGCCACGCGGCCCTGGATTGGCGAGCCCGGCGAGCGCAACCGGCAGCACGGCCGACACGGCGCTGAAGCCTAGGATGAAGGCTGGCATGATCAGGATGGCCAGCATGGCCATCTTCACTTCCTTCGCCTCCAGCTTCTTGCCGAGATACTCCGGCGTGCGTCCCACCATGAGGCCGGCGACGAACATGGCGATGATGGCGAACACGACGATGCCATAGAGGCCGGAGCCGACGCCGCCGGGAACAACCTCACCGATTTGGATCAGCACGAGCGGCACCAGCCCACCGAGCGGCATGTAGCTGCCGTGCATGGAGTTGACGGAGCCGTTCGACGCACCGGTGGTGAAGGTCGCCCATACGGCGGACTGAGGTATGCCGAATCGCACCTCCTTGCCCTCCATGTTGCCGCCGTCGACGCCCATGGCGTGCATGAACGGATTGCCCGCAGCCTCCGCCCAGTAGGCGATGGCGCAGCCGGCGAGCAGGAAGATCATCATCACGCCGAGCAGAGCCCATCCTTCTCGCTCGCGACCGATCATTCGCCCGAACGCTACGGCGAGCGCGAGGGCCAGGGCGACGATTGCCCATGATTCAATCGTGTTGGTCCAGATGCTGGGGTTCTCGTAGGGATGCGCCGAGTTGACGTTGAAGAAGCCGCCGCCGTTGGTGCCCAGCTGCTTGATGGCGAGCTGGCTTGCGACAGGCCCCTGGGCGATGGTCTGCTTGGCGCCTTCGAGAGTCGTCGCATCGACGTAATTCGACAGGTTCTGCGGCACCCCGAGCGCGATGAGTGCGAACGCCATGATGATCGACAAAGGCAGGAGCACGTAGAGCGTAACGCGCGTGAGATCTACCCAGAAGTTTCCAACCGTCGTGGCATTGGCGCGCGAAAACGCCCGCGCCAGCGGAACGATGATTGCCATGCCGGTGGCGGCGGAGACGAAGTTCTGCACCGTCAGGCCGACCATCTGGCTGAAATAGGAGAGCGTGGTCTCGCCCCCGTAGCTCTGCCAGTTGGTGTTGGTGACGAACGAGACCGCCGTGTTGAAGGCGAGATGCTCGCTCAACGCGCCGAACCCTTGCGGGTTGAGCGGCAGGAAGCCCTGCAGTCGAAGGATGGCGTAGTGCAGCACGAAGCCGGCCGCGTTGAACGCGAGCAGCGAGGCCACGTACTGCAGCCAGGTCTGCTCGCGGGTTTCATCGACCCCGGCGAGTGAATACAAGCGCGTCTCGATGGGCCGGACCGAGCGATGCAGGAAGGTGCTCTTGCCTTGCATGACCGAGGCCATGAAGATACCGAGCGGTCGCGCTGTTAAAACAACGAGCGCGAGCATGATGGCGATTTGCAGCCAGCCATTGAGGGTCATGGAATTTATCCGGGTAGCGCGAACAACGCGTGCTCAGAGCTTCTCCGGGTAGAGAAGCGCGAACACGAGATAGATTGCGAGAAGAAGGGCGATGATGCCGCCGAGGATGAGATCGAGCATCGCGGCACTCACCCTCTCGCTGCCCAGCGGGCGTAAAGCTGCATCAGGCCGAACAGCGCGAGCCCGAGCGCAAGATAGGTCACGTCCAACATCTGGTCCTCCTGTCGCTGACGACATGGAGGAGCTAAGGGGCTTCACATAAGGATTCGATACGGATCTTAGGGCGCCCGCATAAGGACGGCATAAAGGGCGCGTCACTCCGCATGGTCGCCAGTAGCCGACCCCGGAAAGATCGCGCGTTTGTAAGTCAATGATCCTGCCGAATGTGGCTCGAGGCGCTCGCCACCGGTCACGCCGAGAACCGGTGCGCCACCCTGCCGCGTCGGCGAGCGCGCACATGCTCGCCGAGAGAGCCTGCCGGGATCACCTGTGCGTACTCCGCCGCTTCGCCAAGTCGCGTGCGCGGCCAACGAAGTCGGCAAACATGACCGTCATCATCTCGCGATTTGCCTGTGACGCCTTGGCCGGTGAACCAGAACTGAAAGGCGGTGCCGGGTCGTACTCAGCCATGAGTTGAACGCCCTCAGCATACTGCTGATCCCGCAGGCGCGACACGAGCGTCAATCCGAAGTCCAATCCCGCCGTGACACCCGCACCCGTTATGCGATTGCGGTCGATGACAACCCGCGCGTCGACCGGCTCTGCGCCGAAATCGCGAAGCACTTCACGCGCGCCCCAGTGGCTCGTTGCCTTGTAGCCCTCGAGCAATCCAGCAGCACCGAGCAGAAGTGACCCTGTGCATACGCTGGTGACGTACTTCGCCCGGCTGCCGCGATCCTTGAGGAATGCGAGGATCTGAGGATCCTCCATCGCCGCGAGGGTTCCGAGCGAACCGCCGGGCACGCAGATGATGTCGAGATCCTTTGGGCACTCATCGAGTGTAGCGCTCGGCATGATGGCGAGCTTCATATCGCTCACGACCGGTTCCTTGGTCTTGGCAACGATATGCACGGTGCCGCCCATCAGGCTGCCCAGCATGTAGTGAGGCCCCACCATGTCCAGCGCCGTGAACTGCGGATAGATCAGGAAGGCGATCTGTTCCTTGCCGTACCAGGACGCCGGCATGTGGTCGTGGATATCGTCGTGGGCCGCAGGCGCGACGGCGCCTTCGCCCTGCGCGCCTGCGGTCGTGGGAAGCACAGAGCTTCCCACGCCGGCGGCAATCATCCTCAGAACGTCTCTTTTTGAAACCGTCATTCTATGCCTCAGTATTTGTAGGCCAGCGTGCCGTAGAACTGGCGGTCGGCACCGGGAGCCACCTGCCCCTCGAACCACGGGTAGGGTTCGAAATAGAATTCGTCGGTCAGATTTTTCACGTTGAAGGTCGCCGCGAACTGCTCGTTCTCGTAGCCGATCTTCGCATCGACCGTGAAATAGGGCTCTGTCTTCCAGACGTTGGCGTTATCGACATAAGCGCCGGAAGCTGCGTAGATGCCCGCACCCACGCTCCAACCCCGAAGCATCTGCTCTTCGAATGCGTAGTTGACCCAGAGCCTTCCGGAGTGCTGCGGAACCGCGAGGAGTTTGTTGCCCTCCGGATAAACGAGCGAATCTGCGAATTCGGCCTCGACGAACCCGTAGCTAGCAAGGATCTGCCAACTCTTGCTTGGTTGCCAAATGATGTCGGCCTCGGCGCCGCGAGCCTGCTGTTTCGCGAAGACGGTATTGGCGATACCGACGACCGGAACGTTGGTGCGGTCGATGTCGAAGACCGCGACCGTTCCACTGAGGTTGCTTGCAAGGCTGAACTTCACGCCGGCCTCGCGTTGCTCCGACTCCTCCGGTGCCAGTGTGCCGCTCGGCGGGGCGAGAAATCCGGCCCACCGCATGCCTTGGCTGTAGCTTGCATAGACGGACACCCCATCCACGACATCGATGACTGCTCCGACCCTCGGAAGCACCTTCGTCTTTCTGGTCGTCGTTACCACCGCCGGAGAGCCCGTGAGCTGCGGCATGAGATTGACGTAGTCGACGTCGATGCTTGCCGCCCGCAGGCCCGCCAGCAAGTGTACCCGATCGTACAGCGAGGTCTGGATTTGGCCGTACGCGCCCTTCGTCACGTAGAGATTGTCGATGTCACCGAATGCCGCGAACTCGGAGGCCGTGAGGGGTGACGGGTCGACGTAGGGAATTGGAAAGCTTGGATTGAGCAAATCCACCGTCGTCAGCGGAGGCGCCAATCCAAAGATATAATAGAGGTTGCCGTAAGTGTCGCTGTAGTGATGACCACGGTCTGTGACACGGCTGTAATCGGCGCCGAATAGCACCGTGTTGCGGGTCGGTCCTGCAGCGAAGCGGGCCTGAAGGTTCGGATTGATCGTGAATTCTTCCTGCTCCTGCTTGACCTCGCTGGCGACAATCTCCCACTCGCTTCCCATGTAGGGAGCTCCCACAAAAGTCGCCTGTGAGTTCTGATCGAAACCCGTGCGGCTCCACCGTCCCTTGATGTTGAAAGACCATACGGGATCGAACCGGTGGTCTGCCGTAACTGTGACGCCCTCGACCTCGGAGTAGCTTTTGGGGATGTTCGGCGATCCAATGTAGAGGTAGGGGTCTATACGGAAGTCGCCCGCCACTGTGCCGACAGCCGGCAGGCCCTGATAGGCCTGTTGCTCGTAGCGCGACTTGCGGCCCTGGATCGTCACCGTCGTATCGGTCTGGTTGGTGAACGTCAGCGTCGGATTGATCGAGTAGCGCTCTTGTTCGAGCACGTCGATGAAACTGTCTGCAGTCGTATATTCGCCCGTCACGCGGAAGAGGACGGTGCCGTCGGCCGAGATCGGTTGGTTGATGTCGAAATAAGGCTGCAAATAGCTGTGGCTGCCGAACGTAAAGCCGAATTCCCCGAATTTCTGGTTGGTCGGAAGCTTGGAGATCACGTTGACCGCGCCACCGACTGGGGCGCCTTCTCCGCCCCCGTATAGGATGGCGCTGGGCCCTTTCAGAACCTCGATGCGCTCGACGTTTGCGAATGAGTTCCTGTCGCCGGAGTTATAGGTCACGTTGAGTCCGTCCAGCCACTGCTCGGCGGGGAAGCCGCGCAGCTTCAGCTGCAGCAACTCGGTGTTACCAATATTCAAGTCGTTGCGGCCCTGCACGTTGCTCACGTTGCGCAGCGTCTCGGTCACCGAGCGGTTGCCTTGGTCTTCGATTACCGAGCGCGGAATGACCTGGATCGACTGCGGAATCTGCTCGATCGGGGTCGCCGTCTTGGTGGAAGAGAATGCCGACAAGGCTTGGTAGCCGAAGACCGGCCCTGCTGTCGTGATGGTCGTACCCGGCGGCAAGTCGAGCCCGGGCAGGTCGAGTGCGGGATTGTAGGTGCCGAGCGCCGTCGCGCCATTGGGCGGTGGAAGGGGTGCGGGCGCGGCTGCCTGACTCGCTTGCGATACGCTCTTCTTCTTGTTGGCGCTCTTTGCAGCCTTCTTCGCCGGCTTTGCGGTCGTGTCGACCACGACCGGCGGAAGAGTCTCTGCGCCCTGTGCGGATTGCGCCGTCGCGTGGTTCAATACTGCACTCGCGCAGCAGATCGCAGCCGCCAGAAGCGGCGCCGAATTACTCCGGTACATTATACATAAACTCCCAACGCTACTCGGATGCCGCCCACTTACCGGGGCGCAGAGCTGAGCAACTCAAACTTCTTTGAGGTCTTGGTGCTGCGGTGAAATCAGGCGCTGAGCGGCGGGCCGCGGCTGCGCGGTGCAGGCAACTTACTGCCAACAACTGCCGACGGTGGTGGCAGCTGAGCGGGGCCCGCGTGCGGCATCGAAGGCAGAGCTGCCGACTCTGGGGCGGCGAGCGCTAACTGAAAGGCTCCGACACTTTTGCAGATCGGGCAGTTCGATTGCGGCTTACCGCGCTCGCCGTCGCCCGAGCCGTCGCTTTGGCACATGCTTTCGGCGAAGATGCCGACGTCGGCCAACCAGAGCTTTGCCTGGAATTGCGATGTCAAATGTCCAGGGAGCAGGAGCGCATAAGCGAGAACACCGAGCAGAGCAAATGCTGCGGCGATGAAACCTCTGCGTTGGCGCAATACGCGATACATGGGTCAATGCTAGTGGCTACGCCGACGCTGCTCAATTGATAGTCATTGCCAGGATGGTGATGAGCCTTGCCACGTGTCTGACGGGCAACATGCGGTCAGACTTCATTGCCCGACGGAACAATTCCGTCGGGCGCTCATGCGCGCATTGCGAATGCCGATCGGTCAGTGTCGCGCAACTGTGCTCAAGCAACGCGCGATCGAGGATCTCAATAACCTCGCGACCCACGCGGTGTCGGTTGCGAGGTTGCGTTCACGCTGTGCCTGCAGGTTTGGGCGATATGGTAAAGCATCGTCGCCTGGATCATTTCATTGGCCGAGTTTGCCTGGTGGAGACGAGCCCGAGCCATCGGCATCCGTTCCTCCAGTCAGCCTTGCAACGAGGCGCGATTGTTGGTCCCGCAAGCGCGCCGCCCAGACGGCAACGGCGCAGGCACCAGCGACGATCATCATCGATGGGATGAGCATCAAAATGAATGTTAGAAAATCGGTCATGCCGCGACCTGCGGGGAGTCCGCGTCGACCGCATCGACGCGCACAAGTCGACCGATCGACTCTACAGGCTCGACCCAATACGTGAGGTCGGGGGCGTTCGCCCTTGAGCGAATTTCCTCCAGGACGGTGCCAAGCCGCGAGCGCTGCAGCACCACGGCGAGCACGCCGCGCGCCACTCGGCCACGCACGCGCTCGCGCACGCTTGCAGCACGGAAGTCGTGGCCGTGACCCTCCGCCTTCCAAGTTGCGAAGTCGGCCAGCGGCGGCTCGGCATTCAGCAATATTTCGACGATGTGTTCCTCCGCTGCAGACGGATAGACCAGCATCAGCTTGCAAAGGTGTCGGTCCATGACAGGCTCCGTGTTTGATCCTCCGCCGAGCGTGGGGCTATGCCGAAGCGACGGAAGAGGATGGGAAGCAGAACGAGCGTAAGGGCGGTCGAGGTTATGAGGCCGCCTATCACGACGATGGCGAGCGGCTTTTGAATCTCCGATCCAGGGCCGCTGGCAAACAGCAGCGGGACAAGGCCGAATGCGGCGATGCTCGCTGTCATCAGCACGGGACGCAGCCGCCGCAGTGAGCCCTCGAACACCACCTTCTCCATGGGCAGACCGGTGGCGAGGAGTTGATTGAAGTAGCTGACGAGGACCAGTCCGTTCAAAACAGCAATACCGAGCAGGGCGATGAAGCCCACTGATGCTGGGACGGACAGGTATTCGGCCGCCAGCCAGAGCGCGAGCACGCCACCGATCAACGCGAACGGTACATTGGCGAGGATCAGCACAGCCTGCCGCAGCGAACGCAGCGTCGCGAATAGCACGAGAAAGATCAGCCCGATGGCGATGGGTACGACGATGGCGAGACGTGCGGCTGCACGGCGCTGGTTCTCGAACTCACCGCCCCAGACAAGCCGGTAGCCGGGTGGCAGAGTGACCGCCTCCGCCACCGCTTTTTGGGCATCCTCTACGAAGCCGACTAGATCGCGGCCGGCAACGTAGGCCTGTACGATGGCGAAGCGTGAAGCATTCTCGCGGTCGACCTTGACGAGACCTGCGGTGCGGCGCAGTCGAGCCACGTCGCCGATGCGCACGAGCCCGCCATCGCCGGCGGCCAACTGGCTTTGAATGAAGAGCTCGGGCGCCTTACGCAGTGTCTCGGGGCCGCGGATGATAATATTGGTTCTCTTCTGCGCCTCGGCGACGATCCCAGCCGGCGCACCCTCCAAGAGAGCGCGTAGCTCGTCCTCTATGCGCGTCACCGAAAGTCCCGTGCGGCCCGCAGTCAGACGATCGACATCGATCTGCAGGTAGTCGACGGTGTCGTTAGAGGCTGTGAACACCTCGGAAGCGCCTTTGACGCCGGCTATTGCTGCCTGAACGCAGCCGGCAAGCCCGGCGAGTTCCTTGAGGTCGGGGCCGAAAATCTTCACGGCGAGGTCGCCGCGGGCACCGGTCAGCATCTCGGACGTGCGCATCTCGATCGGCTGGGTGAAAGAAAACTCGACTCCCGGATGCTCCGCCATTGCCTCGCGCAATTGCTGCAGAAGCCATTCCTTGTCAGGTACGCGCCATTGTTCCTTGGGCTTGAGCACGAGAAACGCGTCGGTATCATTGGGGCTCATCGGGTCGAGTCCCAGCTCGTCGGAGCCAACGCGCGCGATTACGTGGTCGACCTCGGGCACCTTCTCGTGCAGCAGGCGCTGGATGCGCAAATCGGTGGCGACGCTTTCGTCGAGGTTGATGGAGGGTAGCTTGGTGGTCTGCATAATGACCGACCCTTCATCCATCGTCGGCATGAACGTCTTGCCAACGGCGAGATAGGCAAAAACCATCGCCGCCGCGCCAGCGGCGGCCACGGCATATACCGGCATTGGATGCGCCAGGCAGAAACGCAGGAGCGGCCGGTAGCCGGCCTCGAGGACGCGCATCAGAAGCGGGTTTTTATGGGTGCCGCCGCGCAAGGCGAACGAGGACAGCACCGGGATGAGCGTCAGAGACAGGAGCAGTGAGCCGGAGAGTGCAAAGATGATTGTGATCGCCACGGGCGAGAACAGCTTGCCCTCGAGCCCCTGCAGCGACAGCAACGGCAGGAACACCAGACAGATGATAAGGATGCCAGAGGCGACCGGCACCACGACCTCGGCGGTCGCTTGGTAGACTTTGTGCAACAGTGGGATGCGCTCGTTGCCCGAATGGTGGTTGAGCCGCTCGACCGTGTTCTCGACGACGACCACCGCGGCGTCGACGATGAGGCCGATAGCGATGGCGAGGCCACCGAGGCTCATGAGGTTTGCCGACATGCCGAAGAGCTTCATCATCAGAAAGGTGATAAGCGCCGCCATCGGCAGGGTGACCGCCACCACGATCGCTGCGCGCAAGTTGCCGAGAAAGGCGACCAGCAGGATGATGACGAGAACCGTCGCCTCTATCAGCGCCTTCGTGACCGTGCCCACGGCGCGGTGAATGAGGTCGGAGCGATCATAGAACACTTGGAGTGTCACGCCTTCCGGCAAGCTGGACTTGAGCGTTTCGAGCCGCTCGCGCACATCCTTGACGATGGCGCTGGCATCGGCGCCACGCAGCGACAGGACGAGACCTTCCACCGCCTCGCCATCGCCGTCCTTGGTGACGGCTCCATAGCGGGTAAGGCTGCCAATGCCGACGGTTGCGACATCCAGCAGACGCAAAACCTTGCCCCCGTCCGACTTGAGGACGATCTGCTGCAAGTCCTGGGGCGTGCGAATGGCGCCTTCAGAACGCACCACTAGTGCCTTCTCGCCGTCGGAGAGGCGGCCGGCGCCGTCGTTGCGGTTGGTGGCCGCGATGGCTTCCTTGATATCGGCAATGCTCAATCCGGCCGCCGCAAGTGCGGCACTGTCGGGAACCACCTCGAATGTGCGCACCAGTCCGCCGAGTGCGTTGACGTCGGCAACACCTGGTATCGTCCGCAGGGCGGGGCGGATCGTCCAGTCGAGCAGGCTACGTCGCTCCTCGAGGGAGAGGTCGCCTCCTTCAATCGTGAACATGAAGACGTCGGACAGCGGTGTCGAGATCGGAGCCAGACCGCCGGAAACGGTTGCAGGCAACGCGGCGCTGACGCCCGCGAGCCGTTCCGCCACCTGTTGGCGCGCCCAGTAGATGTCCGTGCCGTCCTCGAAGTCGATGGTTACGTCGGCGATGGCGTACTTGGCCGACGAGCGCAGGATCGTCTGGCGGGGTATGCCGAGCAGCTCCAGCTCGATCGGGGCGATGACGCGAGTCTCTACTTCCTCGGGCGTCATCCCCGGTGCCTTCATAATTATCTTCACCTGGATAGAAGAGATGTCCGGAAATGCGTCGATGGGGATACGCAGAAATGCATAGCCGCCTGCCGCAGTAACAAGCAGCGCGCACAGCACGACGAAGACCCGTTGGGTCAATGCAAACTCGACGATCTTGCGCAGCATCGCCTACTTCCCACCGAGAAGGTTTTCGAGCTGTGCCAGTCCGGAAACCGCCACCTTCTGCCCTGCCATGAGCCCGCTCCCGATGGTTGCGGCGCGCAGCGTCTTTCCTTGGAGGACTACTGGTTGCACGGCAAAACCCGTTTGGGTTCGCACGAAAACGCTTGGAGCTGCATCTAGCCAGACCACCGCTTGCGCGGGGACCTCGACGCCGCTGACGGCGGCCTCGCGATGAATACTGAGGGTCACCATCTGCCCTGGCACGAGACCGGACGAGACGGGGATGCTGCCGGTGAGGGTGGTCGAGCGGGTCTTCGGATCGAGCGTGTGGCCAACCGAGAGGACTTTGCCTTTGGCGCCGCTATCCAACGTAATGCTGTCGCCGGGATGCACTTTGCCGATCAGCGACGCCGGAAGCTGCGCTTCTACCCAGAGCTCATCGCTCGTGTCGAAAACAATAGCCGGCTCCATGGCGCTGATGCTGGCCCCTGGCGCGACGTTCGCCTCGACAATACGGCCGGCTCGCTGTGCGATCAGAGCATAGCTGCCGTCGGAATTGGTCTTGATGTTGCCCAGGGAGACAAGCCTCCGATGCTCGTCGACGACAGCCTGCTGGGCGGCCCGCTGCGCTTCGGTCTCGGCCGCGCGTGTTGGCGAAGCGATGTTCTTGTCCGCGAGCCCCTTGTAGCGCTCGGCGACAGCCACCGCCGCGGCGAGGCTCGCCTCCGCCTGACGCAACTGCGAGAGAGTCTCGACAAGCTCGCGGCTAGCGATCGTCATGAGTGTGCGGCCCTGCTCGATGGTTTGGCCGGGCAGAACCTCCACGGATACGACGGTGCCAGCGAAAGGGGCTGGCACCGCAATGCGGCTGTTCATCGGAGGGATAATGGTCGCCGGCAGAAGCGCGATCGCCTGCTCCGACGCGGGACGCACCTCCTCCAGGAGGATCTTGAGACGATCGATCTGGGCCTGTGAAATGGCGATATCGGCGGCGAGCACCGAGTTGGGTGCCAACCAGGCAATGAGCCCCAACGTCACCACAAGACATTTGATTAAAGACATGGGCCGTAACCTCCGAACGGTTTACGGCTCTCCCACGCCTACCTGAAACGAACCTGAAAAAGGAGGTGCGGCCTCGTTCCGGGAGGCAAGTTCCGGGCTCTCGGGTCTTTCAGGTGGAATTCAGGTCCGACCCCTAGGCTGCCCTGCATGCCGAAAGATGGAGGCTCGTCATTCGCATACTGCTGGTCGAGGACGATGATGACATCGCCGGGCGGCTCGCATCCGGGCTGCGGCCGGAAGGCTACGTCGTAGACCGTGCGCAAAGTGGCGAGGACGGATACGCGATGGGAATGCACGACCAATTCGATGCCGCGATCCTCGACCTCGGCCTCCCAAACATGCAAGGACTGACGGTCCTGCGGAAATGGCGCGCCGAGAAGCGCGACATGCCAGTCCTTATTCTTACCGCCCATGGAACGTGGACGGAGAAGGTGGAAGGGCTCAACGCAGGCGCCGATGATTACATCACAAAGCCGTTTCATATTCCCGAGGTCGTGGCGCGGCTGCGTGCGCTCATCCGCAGAAAATCGGGGGCTGCTAACCCCGTCCTTACGCACAATGACATCAGCCTCGACACCGTTGCCGGCAAAACAATGGTTGGCGGCAAGGCCGTCGAACTCACCGCTTCAGAGCTGCGCATGCTCACCTATTTCATGCATCGCGCGGGTCGCGTCATCTCGCAGAATGAGCTGATGGAGCACCTCTATGCTCTCGAGGAGAGCGCCGAATCCAATACCATCGAGGTCTACGTCAGCCGCCTGCGGCGCAAGCTCGGTCGCGACATCATCACGACGGTGCGCGGCCTCGGCTACCGCATGGACTGAGGCAGGAGCCAATGCGCAGTCTCCGAACGCGCCTGATCATCGTCGCGGCAATCTGGGTGGTGGCGGGCGTTGCCATCGCCGGATTTCTCCTGTCCGCCGAATTCAAGGGCTTTCTCGCGGAGCAATTCTACCACGAACTGCAAGAGCACCTCGACGAACTCGAAGGCATCATTGAAGTCGACGAAGGAGGTCGCATTCAGTTGCAGCGCGCCTTGAGTGATCCGCGCTACTCGGTGCCGCTCTCCGGGTTCTATTGGGAGGTGCAGCGCAACGGAGTCACTGCCGCGCGCTCCAACTCGCTCGAGGGTCCCATGCTGAAGGTGCCGGTCGATGGCGGCAGCGACGCGCAGGTTCATCACCACAACATTTCGGGTCCGACCGGCGCGCTATTGATTGCTGAACGGCTGCGCTGGATGGGCGGAGAAAAGGAGCCGACCCGCGTCATAATGGGAACGGACAAACGCCACCTCGACCAAGTCCTCGACCAGTTCAACCGCGTGCTTTTGTGGTCGCTCGGCCTGTTTTCGCTCTCGATGATCGTCATAGCGGGCTTGCTGCTGGCCTATGCCATGGCGCCGATCGGCCGCCTGCGGACGGCCTTCGCGAACTACCGTTCCGGCGCAACCGCGGACATGCGCGGTCAATTTCCCGACGAGGTGCAGCCACTCATCGACGACCTCAACAGTCTTCTTGCTGCATCAGGCGAGCAAATTCAGCGCGCCCGCGCGCAGGCAGGGAACATCGCGCATGGCCTCAAGACGCCGCTGGCGATCCTGACCGATGAGGCGCACCAGCTCAGACAGAAAGGTGACGAACAATCGGCGGCAGTGATCTACGAGCAATGCCGCCGCATGCAAGGCCAGATCGACTATCAGATCGCACGGGCGCGAACTGCTGCTTCGAGGGCGAAGCCGTGTGTGGCTGCATCCCTCAGCGAAGCAGCAGACTCCGTCGTCCGGGCGCTGACCCGTTTACATGCGGACCGAGGCTTGCGCATCGAAAACGATATTCCGGCCGGTGTGATGGTCGCCTGCGAGGTTCAGGATCTGAACGAGATTTTGGGCAACCTCATCGACAACGCCTGCAAGCACGCCAGAACTGCTGTCTCAGTGCGGCTCGACACCGAGGTTGCAGCCGGCGTTATCCGGATTGTCGTCGAGGACGACGGTCCTGGTTTGCCGCCCGAGGCATGGGATGTCGTCTTCAATGTCGGAGAGCGGTGGAGGAATGAGGGCGGGGGATCCGGCCTCGGTCTGGCTATCGTTCGCGACCTGGTGCAGCTCTACGGCGGCAAGATCAGCCTCGGGCACTCAGGCCTCGGCGGCCTCAAAGCGCGGCTCGATCTGCCTGAGTTTTCTCGCAGGGCTAGTACGGGTGAAACTGGGAATTAGCCCCTCGATTCCGGCTTATGCGAACGGCTCTCCGGGCCCGCACTGCGACGACCGTGTCCCGAGGAGGAAGAAAAGCGGAAGCAGTCAGAGCCAATGCAGGACCCGTGTGGGCGCGTACAGGGTGGCTGCCTGTTTGCGGCACAGCTGTTTCGCCTTCGCATCCCGACATAGGCGCTGGTCGGGCTCCTGCGCTCAATCGCCTCCAGTACGGGCGGCATGCGAAAGCCCGGGGTTGCGATGTCCCCGGGCTGCCGCGGCATTTCTTACTTGGCTGAGGCCTGCTTGTCGGGAGACCAGATCTGAGCGTCGCTGGCCTTGATCGCCTTCGGCAGCGCGCCTTCAGCCAGGAACGTGTCGGCGATCTTCTGCACTTCGCCGAGGTTGTCGACGGTCACGGCGCGCACATCATAGCTGCGGCGGCCATTGGCGAGTTCGACAACGTCTTCTTTGAGACCCCACACGGGCGCGAGGATCTTGGCGGCATCGGCCGGATTGGCCTTCACCCATTTGCCCGTCTCCTGCAGCTTGTCGAAGAAGAGGCGAAGAACGTCCGGATGCTCGGCGGCGAAGGCGGAGGAGGCAAGATAGTAGCGCGCGTAGTCGGCGTAGCCTTTGCTGTCAGCGAGAATGCGGACGTTCGATTGCTTCTGGGCCGCAGACACGAATGGGTCCCAAACGATCCAGGCGTCGACAGCACCCTTCTCGAAGGCCGCGCGGCCATCTGCTGGGGTGAGGAACGCCGGCTCGATGTCCGAGAACTTGAGGCCGGCACCGTTCAGCTGCTTGATCAGGAGATAATGCACGCCGGCCGCCTTGGTGACGGCGACCTTCTTGCCCTTGAGGTCGGCGATGGACTTGATCGGGGAGTCCGCCTTGACGATCAATGCCTGCGCTTCCGGCGAGGGAGCCTCGGTCGCGACATAGGTCAGCTTTGCGCCGGCGGCTTGGGCGAATACGGGGACCGTATCAGCAACGTCGCCGGACAGATCGACGGCGCCGACATTGAGCGCTTCGAGCAGAGGAAGCCCGCTCGGAAACTCGGACCACACGACAGTGAAGCCGAGCTTGTTGAGTTCCTTCTCTAGCGCGCCGTTCGTCTTCAGCACGGTGACGAGCGTGGAAGATTTCTGGTGTCCGATGCGCAGCTTCTTGAGTTCGTCGGCGGCGCTGACGCCTGTGGAGAACGCGAGGAGCGCGCCGAGTGCGGCGAGTCCAAGCGAGAAGGTGTGTCGCTTCATTTGAGATCCTGAATGCAAATCGCTGTCGAGGCGGAGTGCCCCGGCAAGCGTCACTGATGCGGCCAAGGCTGAGCGGCGATCCAATACGAAAATCAGAAAAGCAATTCGCAACTTCTTGTTTGCTTCGATAGCCGACGGCGCCCGATAAGTTCGACACTGGTGATGCTGTGCCGACTTCCCGTTCACGCGAACGGAGAACGTTGGCACGCATTGCGTCATCGATGAACGAGCGGAGATACAACGTGCCGGTCGCACCTGCGCAGAAGGCGAACGTCCATTGGTTTCTGCCGACGCACGGTGACGGGCGATATCTCGGCTCGGCAATCGGCGGCCGGCAAGTCGATCTTTCCTATCTGCGCCAGGTGGCGGAGGCGTCCGACAAGCTCGGCTATTACGGCGTGCTGCTGCCGACGGGCCGGAGCTGTGAGGATTCCTGGGTCGTCGCGTCGGCCGTGGCGCCACACACGAAGTCGCTGCGTTTCATCGTGGCCGTGCGACCGGGCCTGTTGTCGCCGGCAGTTGCTGCTCGGATGACGGCGACGCTGGACCGGATAACCGATGGTCGGCTCATCATCAATGTCGTCACGGGCGGAGATCCGGTCGAGAATAAGGGTGACGGTATTTTCCTGCCGCATGACGAGCGCTACGTCGTCACGAAGGAATTTCTGGAAGTCTACAAGCAGCTGCTTGCCGGAGCGCACGTCAACTACGAGGGCCGGCACATAAAGATCGAGGACGGACACCTGCTGTTTCCGCCACTCCAGAAGCCGCATCCGCCACTGTATTTCGGTGGATCGTCCGACGCGGGGATCGCCGTCGCAGCCGACGCCGTCGACACCTATCTGACCTGGGGCGAGCCGCCGACGGAAGTGGGCAAGAAGCTGGAAGCGGTCCAGAAGGCAGCCGACGCGCGCGGGCGCCGGCTCGACTATGGCATCCGCCTGCACGTGATCGTGCGCGAGACGAATGATGCCGCATGGCGGGCAGCCAACGATCTCCTGAAACACCTCGACGAGGAAACCCTGGTCAAGGCGCAGAAGACTTTCGAGCGCATGGATTCGATTGGCCAGAAGCGGATGCTGGCGCTGCATGGCGGCAATCGGGACAAGCTGGAGGTCAGCCCCAATCTTTGGGCTGGAGTAGGTCTCGTGCGTGGCGGTGCGGGCACTGCGCTCGTCGGCGATCCAAGGACTGTGGCGGAGCGCATCAAGGAGTACATGCGGGTCGGCGTCGGGACGTTCATTTTCTCGGGATACCCGCACCTCGAGGAAGCTTATCGGTTCGCCGAGCTGGTGTTCCCGCTGCTGCCGCTTGCGCATGCCTCACCGGTGCTGCGCTCCGATCGCGGGGGACCGATTGGCGAGGCCATTGCCAATGACCAACTGCCGGCTGTGCGGCACTTGGGTCAGTCGTAATGGCCTCCCGCAGCGTACTCCGCGGGGCCGGCGGCATCGTCCCATGGCTTGTGCCGATCGCGGTGTTGGCCATCTGGGAGCTGGCAGCGCGAGGCGGCTTCGTCGAGGCGCGCCTCTTGCCGGCGCCGAGCCAAGTGGCGATGGCATTCTGGGATACGCTCCGAAGCGGCGCGCTGCTGCATCACGTCGCGATCAGTTCCAATCGAGCGTTTCTCGGCTTGCTGCTGGGCGGCGGACTCGGCTTCTTGCTGGGCGTGATAAACGGGACATCGCGGCACGCGGAGTTACTACTGGATTCAGCGCTGCAGATGTTCCGCAACGTTCCGCATCTCGCCGTCATACCGATGGTGATCCTCTGGTTCGGGATCGACGAGATGGCGAAGGTGTTCCTGGTAGCGATCGGCACGCTGTTCCCGATCTATCTCAACACATTCCACGGCATCCGGACGGTGGATCGCGGCCTGATCGAGATGGCGCGCGTTAACGGGCTCGGACCTTTTGCCATCTTTTGGCGCGTGGTGCTGCCCGGTGCCTTGCCGTCGGTGCTGGTCGGCCTGCGCTATGCTCTTGGCATCATGTGGCTGACGCTCATCGTTGCCGAAACCATCGCCGCATCATCGGGCATCGGATACATGACCATGAACGCGCGCGAGTTCCTGCATACGGACGTCGTGGTGCTCGGCATCATCATCTACGCGCTGCTGGGCAAGGCGGCGGACGTTGCGACCAAGCTCATCGAGCACCGCGTTCTAGCCTGGCATCCCGCCTACCACGCCGCGGGCAATGCCGCGTAGTCGGGATTCGGAGTGACATGTCGCCGATTGTTAGGAAAATCGAGCAAGCTGGTGCGGTGGCGGCTGATGGCGTGGTTGATGGCGAGGATGCCGATGCGGCAGGGCAGAAGCTCCTCGGCGTCCCGTTGGAGCTCGACAACCTGCATGTCGCATTCGGCGCGCGCAAAGTTCTGCAGGGCCTCACGCTCGATATCCCGGCGCGACAGTTCGTTGCCGTCGTCGGTCGCTCCGGTGTCGGCAAGTCGACGCTCATGCGCCTGATCGTCGGACTCGATCGTCCGAACGATGGCCGGGTGCTGATCGACGGCAACGAGGTGACGAGCCTGCAGAAGTCCGTCCGACTGTTGTTCCAGGATGCGCGGCTGCTTCCCTGGCAGACTGTACTGAGCAACGTCGGCATCGCGCGCATGCCTGGCTGGAAGGAAACGGCGCTTACGGCGCTTCGCGACGTCGGCCTCGAGGATCGGCAGAACGACTGGCCGGCGGTCCTTTCGGGTGGTCAGCGGCAACGTGTGGCGCTGGCCCGCGTCCTTGTCGGGCATCCAGCGGTGCTACTTCTGGACGAGCCGTTTGGGGCGCTCGATGCTCTGACGCGCAGCGAAATGCACGCACTCCTGGAGCGGCTGTGGCTCCGACATCGTTTCACGACGCTGCTCATCACGCATGATGTCGCGGAGGCCGTCGCGCTGGCCGACAGGGTCGTCGTGATCAGAGATGGCCGTGTCACGTACGATGTAGATGTGGATCTGCCGCGCCCGCGACGCCGCATCGATCCTCTCACCGTCGCTCTGCAATCGAAGATCCTGGATCAGGTCTGAGGATCGACGGTCATTCCATGAGCGAGGCGAGCCAGCACGTCGTGATCATCGGCGGGGGAGCGAGCGGTGCCCTGCTCGCAATCGGTTTATTGCAGCAGCGGGCGGCGTCCGTGACGATCATAGAGCCGCGATCGGAACTGGGACGCGGATTTGCCTATGGTGAGGCGGCGCCTTTTCATCTGCTCAACGTCCACGCCGCAAATATGAGCGCCTACCAGGACGATCCCGGTCACTTTTTAGACTGGCTCGACCGAAACGATGTGGCGGCAGGCGTCACCGGCGAGGGGAGCTTCCGCTTCGTGCCGCGGCGAGCATTTGGAGCCTACCTCGCAGAGCAGGTCGGTGCTCTCGGCGCTTTTCACGTGCGCGCCGTGGCGGTTGGCCTGGAACGAAGTGAACAAGGCGGCGTCCGCGTCATGCTGACGGATGGCCGCTTGCTCGAGGCCGATGTCGCCGTGCTAGCGTCGGGCTACGCGCTCAAGGAGCCTGCGGAGCGGTCGAACACACTTCCGGCATGGGGAGAGTTCTCGGCCGCCGCGCTTGCAGGGATCGGGCATGTGCTGATCCTTGGCACGGGACATTCGGCCCTAGATCACGTGCAGCTGTTGGTTGCCGCACGCTACGGCGGGAAAATAACGATGATGTCCCGGCATGGATTTCTTCCAGCCGTCCACAGGCCGGTCGAGCCGCTCCCCATCGACCGGACCGAGATCCCGTTCGGAGCTCCGTTCAGCCATGTCTGGCGCTGGTTCCGCGAGCGTGTCGCAGTAGCCGAGCAGGATGGCCAAGACTGGCGTTCTGTTCTCGACGGCATACGGCCACATGCTCAAGCGTTGTGGCAGAGCCTAGGGAACGAGGAGCAACGACGGTTCATAAGGCATGCACGCGCGTGGTACGACGTGCGCAGGCATCGTCTTGCGCCGTCGATCGCCGCGGCGCTGGAGGAATTGAGGAGCCGCGACCAGTTGGATGTCATCGCCGGGCGCGTGCTGTCGATCCAAGAGGCAGCAGCCGGTCCGGCTGATGTCATCTATCGACGCCGGGGTACCCAGGAAGCGGCAATGCTACGCGTCGACGCCATCATCGAATGCACGGGGTTCGAACTCGACCCGCGTACCGCGCGCAGTCCTCTGTTGACGGGCATACTCCGCAACGGGATCGCGCAACCGGGCCCGCACGGTTTCGGGCTAAGGGTTTCAGCATCCGGCGCCCTGATCGATGCGGCCGGGCGGGAGGCCGATGATCTGTACGCAATAGGCCCACTGACACGCGGGCAGTTCTGGGAGGCGGTCGGAATCCCCGACATCCGACAGCATTGCGCACGTCTGACGCAAGTCCTGCAGCGAAATCGATCGCGGCTTGCGAGCTAGGCGGGCCGCATTCGATTTAAGACGTAGAGGAAGAGGACGCTGCCAAACGCGGCACCAAGCAATCCTGTGGCAGCGACGGCCTGCGTCGCATCCCATCGCCGGACGATCTCTCCGCCGACGCACGCCCCGAGAATGCCGTCAAACATGCGGGTGAACAGCGCATCCGCAAGCGGCCGCCGCCCAAGGTAAGACAGGACGCCCGAAAGGGCTCCTATGATCGACCAGCTGATCCAGTAGTCCGTTGCCGTGAGCATGGCATTACAACCGCGGAGACTCTGCTGAAAGTGCGGCCTATCCCGCGCTGACTCGTGCGCCGAAAGTCTCGGCGTGACCAATACGAAATTGAGAATTGCATTTTCGGGTCAGCTTGCCGCTCGGCAGTCGAGAAAGGTCGTGCCCGCCGATACAAGCTCTGCAAACTCCCCGGCAGGCCCGGGATGCAGAACGAAGGGATAACGTCCTGCGCCGCGTGAGGGCGTGATGTCGATGAGTCCGTCTTGCGGGTCGTAAAGTGCGGAATGAGCGACAAAGCGAACGATGTCGATCACGCCGTTCGAGGCGCGGGAGAAGTCAAAGACGAGCCATCCTGCGGCAATGGAACATCCCTCATGCCGCGCCACCCACCAGCGAACGTTCTCATGACAGAGCTGAGGGGTTGGCTTCCAGTCGCTGGTAGCCCGGATCGCATACGGCACCAGGCGCTCCGCCTTCCGCGCATGCATCAGCCGGTGATCGAGCCGAGCGAGCGCGGGATCGCAGGTCATGCCGCCGCCCCAAAAAAAGAGCCCCACTCGCAAATGGGGCTCAGAGGATTTGTCTGGGAAGGAAGACTTGGAATGGTGGAACGCCATCGCAACACTGGCTCGTGCGCATCAGACCCTCCGGCGTCGCCGGCTCGGCCTCGCGCACGATCGTTGTCGCGCTTCGACGCTAGCAGCGGACATCGCCATTGCAACGAAGCATTTCTCATAACCAAATCGCTCCCGTCCCAAAGGGCCTTGCTTTGCGGCATTGGAATAAGCAACGCAGTTTTTCTTCATTAGAGAGGAGGATCCGACGGCCTATAGGCGCATTAGGGCCAGGCTAGCCGTGTGGTCTCGAAAGTCAGCCAGATACGCGGAGTAAAAGGAATGTCACTCGATCCGATCGTTGAGCCGACCGAACTGCCGGGAGCGGGAGCCATACGGTTGCTGGATGCCCGTAATCAGCGTGCATTCGATGCGGGCCACGCCGCTGGAGCGGTGCGCATCCCGATCGAGCAGTGGGAGCCGAAAGCGCGATCGAGTGCGACGGCGTTCGACGACACGCCGTATTGGCAGCGCGAGATCGCGGCGCTCGGCATTGGCGGCGCTGACCAGGTCGTGGTCTATGACGATGGACGAATGATCGAAGCCTCCCGCGCGTGGCTGATCCTGCAATATCTCGGAGTGGACGCGCGCATCCTGAACGGAGGATGGCCGGCGATTGAAGGAGAGCGCCCTGCGCTGCAGGCCGAGCCGCTTGCCGCAACCGCTGACTTTCGAGCCGGCAAGAATGCGGGCCCGGTCCATCTCATCGACCGCGCTAAGTTGAAGGCGAAGCTCGACAGCGAAGTGGGCATTCTCGACGTGCGCACGCCCGCGGAGTTCGATGGCAAGGACCTTCGTCAGAACCCGCGCGGGGGACATTTGCCTGGATCACACGCATTGCCACACGCACAACTGCTTGAGGGCGGACGTTTCCGCGCAGCAGCCGAGCTGAGAAAGCTTCTGGCCGACGCCGGTATCGAGGACGGCTCGCAACTCGTGACGCTGTGCGACGCAGGCGGACGCGCAGCGCTAGCCGCCGCTGCCGCAGTGCGCGCTGGCTTCACGGATGTTCACGTCTACTATCCGAGCTTTTCCGACTGGGCGCATGATCAGAGCTGCCCTGTCGAGCAAAGTGAAACGGTGACCAGAGGCCGGCTGACTGCCTGAGGGCGAAGCGCGGCACGCTGGCGCCCCACCTGCGTCAGATGGATTCGCGAACGACTGCCTCGGTGAGGGCGGGCGAACACAGCTCCATGAACCGGTAGACGTACTGACGCAGGTGCCGGCCGCGCCTGACGGCGATGCTGGATGTACTTGCCGCGAAGAGTTTCGGCACCGGAATGCGACGCAGCTGTCGGTCTCGCTCCGGGTCGAACGCCATCTCGGCGATGATGCCGATACCGAATCCCTGCTCCACGCACGATTTTATGACGTCGGCATCGAGGGCAGAGACCACGATGTCCGGCTCGACGCCCGCAGCAGCGAACGCTTCGTCAATTTTTTCGCGGCCTGTCAGCTCTTCGTCGTAGGTGACGAGCGGCCACTTCGCGATGTCGGCCAGCGTCGGCCGTGGGACCCGCTCCAGGGGATGGCCTTTCGGGACGATCGCGGCGTGACGCCACGTGAGGTAGGGAAAGCTTACAAGGCCCGCCACCTGCTCCATTGTACAGGTAGAGATCCCGACGTCGGTGTCTCCCTCCAGCAGCACTGCAGCGATATCGCGCGGACTGGCCTGGCTTATGGCGAGGCGGACATTCGGGAAAAGCTCCTTGAACCGCGCTATGATGGGCGGAAGGGTGTAGCGCGCCTGCGTGTGCGTTGTGACGATGCGCAAGGAACCCCGGTCCCTGTCCATCAGGCCGCTGGAGATCTGTGTCAGGTTCTGCGCGTCGATCAGCATCCGCTCGATGATCTGCAAGGCTTCCTTGCCCGCATCCGTGAGCCCGAGCAGCCGCTTGCCGCGACGAATGAACAGCTCCGCTCCGATCTCTTCCTCGAGATCCTTGACATGCTTGCTGACGCCGGATTGCGCAGTCAGCAGCCTGTTGGCGACCTCGGTGAGGTTGAAATTGGAACGCACGGTCTCGCGTATGATGCGCAGCTGTCGAAAATTCATGCAACGCGCACCTCGACGTCAGTCTCAGGTCTGCAGCGATCGCGCATGAGCTCCCCCGAAGCAGTTGAGCGAGCGTAGGCTGCGGCCGCAGCAGTTTGAAATGCGCGTTTGCGGATAGCTTATATCGCCGTGGCATGGATCGGATGCGCACCGCGCGAAGCTTGTCACAGACTGTCATAGACTGCGCGCATGGGTCGTCTGCGCTGCATGCAATACTGCAGCACGAATGCGTAGTCGCAGCTTCACTGGAGAACGTGCGCCGTGCGCATCAATCAGGACGCAATGCGCTAAGCGGACGCATCTTCGCCGGTATATCGAAAGCACTTCTTCTTGGTTGAGTGCGTGCATGCGCGGATCGATATTTGACGCATGGGGTGATGGCGCTGCGAAGCGCCGTGTTGGGGAATGGCTGCAGACAGCGGCTATCGAAGTCCAGTGTCATCGCGGATCTATAGTGAGACGTTGCCTGCGTACGTACCGGCGCGCGCTGTTTCTCGTGGGACGCGATTGTCGCCGGCGGGGGATTGAGCGATGGCTGATCACGGATTGGGGCACGAGATCGAGGTCGGAGCAGGCGGACGCACCCCACGCTTCGACACCGACGGCGTTGGTCAGCGGCTCGACTTCTCGGCGACGGTTGGATCGAACCTGCGCAAACTGCGCGGCCGTAGCGGGCTATCCTTGGAGAAGCTCGCCAGCCTCTCAGGCGTTAGCCGCGGCATGATCGGCCGCATCGAGATGGGGCGCAGCGCCCCGACAATCGGCCTTCTCTCGCGTCTCGCGGACGCGCTTGACGTACAACTCATCAGCCTGATTGCGGAAAAGCCCGCGGCGACGCCGAGCGTTCTGCGTCATGGGCGCTCCACCAGGATCGAGACGAGCGGCGGCAAGTTCGTGACGCGTCCGCTGTCGCGACCTCGGCACGACGGCACCGCCTTCTTCGAGGTTTCTATTGCGCGCGGGCACTTTGAGGAAGGCGAGCGCCACGGCGACGGTGTGCGAGCGCATGTGGTGGTGGCTAGCGGGATTGTGGTGATCACGGTGGCCGGCGAGCAGCCCACGACCCTCGCGGCAAGGGATGCGATCGAATTTCCGGCCGATGCCGTGCACGGGTATCACAACGTCGGCGACCAGGAAGCGATACTCTACGTGACGCTTTCGCCGGATACATCGCGCGCCTGACCAGCCTATCGGCGCCACGAACGAGGCCAATCCAACGCGTCAGCGATCAGGCAGGAGTTGCCCGGCGATGCGGGCTGCCTGAAGGCGAATATCAGGTACTGCCACCGATTCCCAGAATACGCCGGAGGTAAGTGGGCCGATGGCGAACAAACGCTGCGACGGCACGCCTTGGGCATCGATAACCGCGCATTCCGGCGTCACGTCGAGACCCAAAAGCAGGGGGTCGGGACGCGCTTCTCCGCTCTCCAACAGCGAACGCAACAGAGGATTCTCGGTCCGCGTGACGTCGCTCGACCGGCCGCGGCACTCAAAAACGGCCTCGGCGTAAAGTTGTGTCGGCTGGCCACCCGCTGTACTGGCCGGCTCGATGAGCACGTCGACGCCATTGCCACACTCTTTAAATGCTTTGAGGCGCGCCGCGATAACACGGAGTTGCCCGCGCTTGCGCGCTAACGCGATCGTCTCTGCGGCTGCCGGCGCGATGCGGTGCCTATGCTGATCCCACCAGGGGCGCGCGTGGCGGAGAAATTGCCGCTTGGTTTCCACCGAGAACGATTGCCAAAGCCGTTGCGTGTGCGGGCGAAGGGCGTCGATGACGCCGCGCCAGTCGCCGCCCAATGCTTCGGCCTTGCGGACTTCGCCTCGGATCCAGCGCGTGACCGCGTGCAGCGGCTGGCCGAGTGGAACGTCGGCGGCGCTGATCGTCAGTGGTCGGGCGGGCAGATGCGAATGGGCAAGGAGGCCGTGCGGCGAGATGGCGGTGATTGTGCCCTGGTGGCCGGCGTTGAGCAGGGAAAGTGCCCAGTCGATCATCGTGAGACCGGTGCCAATCATCACGACGGGGGCAGTCGTGTCGATCCTGGGCGGGTCGGCGGATTGCCATCCATCGTAGCGCCATGCGGCGGCCTCGAGCCGCGCACCTTCGTTGCCAGTGGCGATGATCACCCGGTCCGAGGAGATGATACGGCCGTCGGCGAGCCTGACAGTCACCGATGCAACGTCCTCGGAAAGCGCTACGGCGGTGCCTCGTATCCGCTCCAGCCGGCCGCTCGCGAAATGTGGTGCCAGGATGCTCGCGAGATAGTCGCGATAGAGCTGCCGGGGAGCGAAGTAGAATGGACTTGGGATCTGCGGGGCCTCGTCCGCGTGCTGTTGCAGCCAGCGGGCGAAGTGGTCGTCATCGTCCGGGAATGCACTCATGTTGGTGGCGCGGACGTTAAGGAGATGGCTGCGATCGTTGGTCCCGTAGGCGACGCCGGCGCCGAGCTCGGCGCGTTGCTCGATCAGCGTGACGTGAAGCCCGTCATGCGGGCTGCGGAGCAGGTGCGCCGCCAGCAGCACGCCGCTTGCACCGCCGCCGATGATGGTCACGCGTGTCGTCGCCATTTCTGTCCCGCTCATGAAGGCCCGACCGACGGCGGCCTAGCCTCGGGCGCAGTCGGCGTCGAGTCGCTCGGCTCTGGTCTGAGCGCTTACGGCAACGCCGGGCGCCTGAGAACGAAGAAACAGTCATATGCAACGTGCGAATCCTGATGGATCGTGCATAGCGATCGGCGCACGGGTGATCGAGGGCCGCTTACGCCCGCGCGGTTAAAAAAGGTGCCTCGCTTCCGGATAAAGTTTCGTCGCTAAATTGATGGCTCCGTCTGCGGAGATAGTCACTCCCAGTCCATTGTTCGCTTAATTGCGCCCGGGAGCTGTCGTCGGCGGCCATTCCGGTACTCGTCTCCACTCTTTCAATGCCTCCACTCGTAAAGTTCCTGTTCTCGATCGGGACGATGGTGCTTTGCTTCATTTTATTGCTCTGGTATTTCGCTTCTTTGCCCTCGGGTCGGAGCATTTCAGTTCGGCGACAGATGTCAGATGGATCAACGGCCAATAAATTGGTGGCGGCGTTTGCTGTATTGTTTCGGGAATGCAGATGGTGTTGTCGAGGCGCTCGGGGCGCCGCCGTTTCGTTGCCGCGACATCTGCTGTAGTGACCATTAGCCTACATAAATAGTGCGATTTAGCGTGGGTTTCCGCGATTCTTCGTTATGCTGGGCTTGCGTTCCATTAAATAGGCCGCAGCGGAGTGCGTCGTTAAATTGATTTGATATTTTATTATTATGCGCCATGTTTCGAATGGCGTTTTTGTAGACAAATAGACCGCGCCTGAAGTGTCTTTATTGCGACACTCGTTTCCTCTGGTTCGCGCCCTCAAAAAGGCCATCCAATTCAAGGTCTAAGCGCAATTTGATTGTTTACTTTGCGCGTCTAATGCAACGCCGTTGCATAACATGTGCATTTCTTCTTCGTTTGATTCGAAAAACCCAAACATTAGTCCTGACGACATTCGCCGGAGGAACAATTCGATTTCCGGTGATTCGTTAAACGCGTCGCGTTGTGGCGTAACAGTAGCGTTAGGAGTACGTGATGTACGGGGGAGTACGGGGTAGGACCAACCTTGCGTTGGTTCTTGGAGCAGGCGTGTTTCTGGCGGGTGCGCCGGCATATGCAGCCGACCTGGGGTCGGACGGAGTTGCGGATCTCGAAGAGCGCATCGCCGAGCTTGAGGCAACAACGGCCCGCAAGGGTAACCGGAAGGTCTCGCTGACCATCTCCGGCTGGGTGAACCAGGCGGTCCAGTGGTGGGACGACGGCGGCGAGAGCAACACATACGTTGTCACGAACGGCAGCGATCCGTCGCGCTTCCGGTTCGTCGGCAAGGCCAAGATCGACAAGGATTGGTCGGCTGGTTACATCCTTGAAATCGGCGTCGCTTCTGCCGCTCAGGCAAGCAACGACCAAGCGGGCCTTGCGGCGAGTTCCTTCACCTTGCGCCACAGCGCCTGGTACCTGGAGAGCAAGAGCCTAGGTAAAGTGACGGTCGGCCAGACGTCGGCTGTCAACGACGGTATCACCGAGCTGACGCTCGCGAAGACCATCCTCGTCGAGAAGCCGATTACGATCTTTACGCCGAACAGCGCATTCAGGCTGCGCAACAGCGCCAATGGCGCCCTTGCCGACCTGACGTGGGGTGGTCTCACGCGCGGACAGACGACCGGCGTCGGTGAAGGCGATCGCTACAATCTCGTGCGTTACGATTCGCCTGAGTTTGCCGGCTTCGTCGCGTCTGCCAACTGGGGTCAGGACGACTTCTGGGCGGTGGCGTTGAAGTACTCCGGCGAAGTGCACGGCTTCAAGCTGGCTGCCGGTATCAGCTACGGCGAGATCACCGACACCACGCAGGGCTTCGGTGGTTCCAGCAATGAAGGTAATGACGAGGGAACCACGCTGGGTGGCTCTGCGAGCGTCCTGCATACCGGAACGGGCCTCTTCGCGACCTTCGCGTATGGTGAGACAGAGCTGGCACAGAAGGTCGTCGGAGCCGGTAATGACCGGAACTACTCGAACTGGAACATCCAGGCCGGTATCCAGCGCAAGTGGCACCCGCTCGGCAACACGACCCTTTACGGCGAGTACTACCAGGGTGACTTCGGCCGCTCGAGCACGACGAATGGATTCAGTGTCGCTGGATCGGAAGTCGATGTCTGGGGTCTTGCTGCAGTCCAGGCGATCGATGCCGCTGCCCTCGAGGTCTACATCGCCTACCGCCACTACGAAGCGGACCTGAAGGGCACGGCCCTCAACGTTGAGAACTTCGACACCGTGTTCTCGGGCGCCAAGATCAGCTTCTGATTGTCTCCCGGCAACTCAATACCCGTCGCGGGATCCTACGACTGCGGCGGGTTTCCTCCTCGATCGGCCGGTCAACGCAACGCCGGTCGATCGAGGTCTTTCTCGGAGATCGGAACTCAAACAGTCGGGGCGCGTGCCATGGGTATGAGCAGCGGCAAGTTGAAGCCGGCAGTTGCTTTCTATCGCCGTCGCGGTGGCGGCACGCCGGCAGCTTTGCCGAGCGAGCGCGCTTCGGTCGAGAGCTTCGCGGCGCTGCATGGCTTCACAGTTACCTTCGAGTTTGTCTACGCCGGTGCGAGCGATGAGGCGCTGTTCGATAGCGAGGCATTCAACGCCATGCTCGAGTGCATCGGTGCGAAGAGCGCCGCAACGGTGATCGTCGCCAGCGACACGACATTCTCCCTGGACCCGCTGGTTCAGTCGGTCGGTGCAGCTCAGTTCCGCAGGCACGGCATTTCGCTGATTGCCGCCGAGACCTCGGATGCTCAAGCGATTACGACGTCGCCGGAGCAGATCGTCGACCATGTGTTCGAACTGCGCGAGCGTTTCGAGGCGCATCTGGCGCGCATGGAAGCGCGGCGCCGCCTGAAGTTCGGCCCGCAACGGCGCAAGAATTACGTCGAGATGTTCCCCGAAGCGGTGAGCCTCGCCAAGAGCATTCACGAGAGAAGCCTGCGGGATGGCGTGCGCACCTCGCTGCGCGAGATGAGCGCGATGCTGGCGCAGCAGGGCCATTTCAACAATGCCGGCAAGCCGTACCATCCCGATGAGGTGCGGCGGATGATCAAAGGACCTGATCCACTGTGCGCAGCTTGAGCGGGCGATAACCGTTACAGCGGACGCTTGGCTAAGATTGCGCCTGTGCGCGCATCAAGCGCAGCGTTGCGAACACACCGAGGAGGCTCGCGGCGAAGAAGATCCAGCCCGACAATGCGCCTGCGATTGTCCCCGAAAACAGCGTGCCGACGGTGCAGCCGAGCGCCGTCATGGAGCCCCAGCCGAGCAGCACGCCGCCGGTGAGGCCTCGGAGCACCTGATTACCGGTCGGCCACGCCGGCTTGAATTGGTTGGCGGTGATGGCCGACGCGAAGCTCGCGATGACCAGAGCGACGACGAAGGCAAAGTTTGGCGTGAGGAACGTCGCGGCGGCCGTGCGACAGCCAGAAAATCCATCCAATCCATGCAGCGTCTCAGGCAGCAGCTGCGCCGAATCGGCAAGCCAGCGGCCGTAACTGCCGAGAGCGCTGGTGACGCCGAGCGGTTGCACCTGGAAGTAAGCGACCGTGGCGATCACTCCTACTGCAGCGCCCCCGGCCGTCGCCGGCCAGCGCTCGACGAAAATGCGATGGAGTGCGCGCTGCAGGACTGACCGGGATTCTGCGGGTTGCGAGGCGCGGTCGGGAAGGCACGCGAAAGCGGCGATGAGCGCCGCGGTTCCTGCAAGCACCACGAGCTGGACTAGGAGCCACCCGCGGTAACCGAGTTCCGCAGGCAGCCATGTGACCGGCGTCGTGGCGATGGATGTCACGTAGAGCCAGTTCCATGTCGTGAAGCCCACAGCGAACCCGACGATGACGCCGAGCAGCGCGAACGGCGCGGTGGGCGAGCCCTCACCAAGCCTATAAAGATGGCCGGACACGCACGAGCCCGATATCGCCATTCCGACGCCGAAGACGAGCGAGGCAAACGCCAGGACGGGACCGGCCGGACCTATGTGCGCGTCCGGCGGCAGGCGCCCGCTGGCAGGATCAGGAAGCCAGGCGCCGAACAGCACGACATAGCCGAGGGTGCCGACGCCGAGCGCGAGCAGGATCGCCGCGAAGCCGCGCGGGTCGCGGCTTTCGATGAAATCGCGCCAATGGCAAAAGAAGCAGAACCGCGACCTTTGGAGGACGACCCCGAACAGCGCTCCCAGCACAAGTGACTGGGTGAGCTTGCGGACGTCGCCACCGCCGCTATGCAACAGGACGTAGAACGCGGGCAGCAGCGCCAGCACGCCTAGTGCAGCGACGATACGGATTGCCACTTGGTCCCCCATGCGCAGAGAGCTGGCGCAGCTTTCGCCGCGCCAGCCGAAACACTCACAAAGACGGTTGCTTACTTGCCGAGCCAGACGGTGCCGGCAGCATTGGCCACCGGCACACCCACGGAGTTGCCGTACTCGGTCCACGAACCGTCATAGTTCTTCACGTCGTAGCCGAGGATCTGGCTGAGCAGATACCAGGAGTGGCTGGAGCGCTCCCCGATGCGGCAGTACGTGATGATTGGCTTGGAGCCGTCGATGCCGACGTCGGCGTAGACCTTCTTGAGTTCGGCCGGCGACTTGAACGTGCCGTCCTCGGCGTTGACCGCCTTACCCCAGGGGACATTGACGGCGCCGGGAACATGACCGGCACGCACTGACAGCTCCTTGGACCCTTCCGGTGCGAAAATCTTGCCAGAGAACTCGTCGGCCGAGCGGATGTCGAGGAGATGCACGTCGGCCTTCTTCTCGGCAACCGAGAGAACGTCACTGAGACGTGCGCGCAGACCGGGCTTTCCTGCAGGAAGTTTGAAGGAGGTCGCCGTGACAGAGGCTTCCTTCGTGTCAAGCGGAAGCTGCTTCAGCTCCCAGATCTTGCGGCCACCGTCGAGCAGCTTCACCTTATCGCCGAGGCCATGGACGTGGAATACCCAAGCGCCCCAGGCGGCGAACCAGTTGTTATTGTCACCGTAGAGGACGACCGTTGTGTCCTTGTCGATCCCTGCGCTCTGAATGAGCTTTTCGAAGCTGTCGCGAGAAGCGATGTCGCGCGAGACCTTGTCGACGAGATCGGTGTGCCAGCGGAAGTTGACGGCCCCAGGGATATGGCCGCGCTCATAGACGCCGGGATCGACGCTGACCTCGACGATGCGGACGTTTGGATTGTCGAGATTTTTCTGGAGCCACTCGTAATTGACGAGAGGCTCCTTGGCGGGCTCTGCGAAAGCCGTCGGCGCGATGGCCGCGCTCGCGATAATGACCAGGGCCTTCAGAAGGCTTGGGGTATGCATCAGTTCACTCTCCTCGTTTTGGGGAAGGCAATGTCTGCTCAGCGCCACGATGCGAGGGTGATGGCCGCCGTCGCCTCGCCGCCGACGTCGAGGCTCAATGCGTTGTCAATTGTCCCGCTCGGACTGCGCAAAAGACAAAATTGGAAGTCCCCTGTCCGTGCCACCCTCGATTGCCGCACAACGCGATCGAGAGCCGGCGACCGAGACGTTAGGCGGCGCTCGCGAGCGTGAGAAACAATAAGAACTGCATTGGATTTCGGGATCGACATCGATAGTCACTTCGCCATATCGAGCAGCACTGGGACGTTGCGATAAAGCACTGGCGCAACGCTGCCCCCTAATAGGGGCTTCATGCACTGATCTGCTGGGCCGCCTGTGCCGCACAAACGACTTTACGTTGACCGTAACTCGGGGCACGGAGGCCTTTGATTGTTGCGCGCCCCCTGGGCGAAGCGTGTGCTCGTTCTGCGCGCATGGTGCCATCCTGAAAAAGGAATAAGGAAAGCAGGATAAGTTGATATTCGGCGCTTCGCCGCCCGCCTATAGCTCCCACCGACCACAGATGCGCGAGGGAGCCGATGCACGACAACTCAGCTTGGAGCCAAGGCAACAGCCCTGCAGCGAGCGCACAAGTCTTCCCGCGCACCCTGCAGCGGCGAGTTGAGGCGCTCCCCTTCCTCGGCAAGCTCAGTTGCTCGCACGACCAGCTCGTTGCCGGCACGTGGGATGAGATCATCCTCGACTACATTGTCGGTGCGAGCGGCATTGCCGATGGCGCGCGTCTGAAGATTGCGTTTAAGTTCTCCACCGACTGGGCGCTGTTCCAGACCAGCGATCCTAAGGCTGCAAACTTTGTCTCGGCAGAGTATGCGGCGGGTGCCCTCGTCGAGGGTCAGAGCCCGGCAACCGTACAGGCGCTGAAGATCGCCTTCGACCAGAAGGGGCACGAGCGGCCCTTTCAGAAGGCGCTGCTCATCGACATCGTCGACGGCTACCTCAACCCAGGCGATCGCATTACCGTCCGGCTCGGCGATCGGCGTGCCGGCGGACCCGGAACCCGCGTACAAACGTTCGAAGAGAAGGCCTTCACGTTCCGGGCGTTCGTCGATCCCCTCGGGACTTCAAAGTTCGCGGCAGTGCCGGGAGATGTGAAGATCTCCTTCGTCGCTGGAGCGCCAGCAGTGCTGTCGATTGCCGCACCGCGGCTTGCCCGCACAGGACAGACGGTGCCGGTCCGCGTCCGGGCGTTCGACGTCTGGGGGAACGTTTGCTCGGCACTCGGACATAGCATCGTCCTTAGCTTCACCTCAGCCGATGGCGAGCGCCGTGAAGCCATTGCCTTTCCCGAACTCGGCTGGGCCGTGATCCAGCGCGATCTCGACACGGGCCATGCAGACGGCGAGATTGCAATCACCGCACACATTCCCAATTTGCCTCGGGTCTCCCCTGCACGGGCATTGATCAGGGTAGATCCTGCTATCAACGAGCCGCGCGCGTGGTTTGCCGACCTGCACGTCCACTCCGATGACACGGTCGGCATCAACAGCACCGAATACAATCTCACGTATGCCCGTGACGTCGCCGGGCTGGATGTGTTGGGTTACACCGCCAATGACTTCAACATCACGGAGGCTAACTGGCAACAGTCGGTGGACCTGATCCACGGGCTGCATAAGGACGGCGCCTTCGTCGCTTTCCCCGGTACCGAATGGTGCGGAAACTCCTGTGCGGGGGGCGACCATAACGTCGTCTTCCTGCACGGCCGCATCCCGGAGTTTCCCTTCGACCGGAACGGACGCTCGGCGCGATCATTCGAGTGGAATGCGCAGATGCAAGGCAGCACCATCGAGCCGGGCATATGGCCGCTGAATGATCTTTGGGAGCTCTACGGCCACGACCCTGAAGGCCATCTCCTCATCCCGCATGTCGGCGGCAGGCGCGCCAACCTCGATTGGCATGATCCAGCGCTCGAACGGCTTATCGAGATCGGCTCGATATGGGGACACTTCGGCTGGTTCTACCAGGAGGCCATCGCCCGCGGTTATAAGCTCGGCGCCTCGGCGGCGGGCGATGAGCATCGCGGCCGATGCGGCGGCGGCGCGCCCGGCGCGCAGGTATTCGGCGTTCGCGGCGGCCTCACCGGCGTGATCGCACATGCATTGACGCGATCGGACATTGCACGGGCTCTGCGCGCCCGCCACACATGGGCAACCACGGGCGAGCGCATTGTCGGCCTGCTTTCAACCGACCGGGCGATCCAGGGAGATGAGCTTACGACGCGGGGGCCGATCCGGCTCCGCTACCGACTGCTCGGCAATGCGGCTTGGGACTATCTCGCCGCGTATGACCACTCAGGCATTATCTGGGAACGCAACATGCAAGCAGAAGCTGGCTACAGCACTCGCCGCATCCGGCTGCGTTGGGGCGGCGCGCGCATCAGAGATCGCTACCGAGCGGCGAAGTGGTCGGGGATACTCAGGATCACCAACGGCGTCATTCATTCCGTTACGACGTACGGCTTCGAGCACCGCGAGGAGGCCGCCTGGCGCCGCGGTGCTACCGAGGTCGTGTTTAACTCCGAGACTTATGGGGATGCTGATACCATCGAGCTGGACGTCAGTGGCCTGCCCGACACCGCGATCAGCGTCGAAGGCACCATCGGCGAATATCAGAAAGTCGGCGATGCGCTTGCCCAAACCCCGTTTTCACATCACCCGCTCTTTCACTGGGACGTCACGGGAGCACAGCTTCTGAGCGCCGGACAGCTTCGCCGCGACCTCGGAGGTGAAGGGCTGTTTCTTGCGCTGGAGCGCTTGAGCGACGCGCCGTTGCCGTTGGAGGTCGAGGGCGATATCGAGATCGAACCGGGCAACGGGCCTCGCGGCTTTCGGCCCGTCTACATTCATGGCCGGCAGATCGACGACGAGAAGGTATGGACGTCGCCGCTGTTCATCACCTTCGTGGATTAGCGGGAAATCGGCCGCCGCCCAGCGACAGCGGCCGATGATCGCAATTACTGCGTGAGGGTCGACGGATCGACCTTCGCCTTCACGAGGCCGTTGTCGATAGCGGCCTGGAGGCGTTCGGCAAGCAGCGTCTTAAAGTTTTCGTCGATCTCGATCTTGATGTCCTCGCGCGCCTTGGCCGCGTATAGCGGGTTCTCGTCTGCGAGCTTCTTCACGACCTCAGGATTGAGCCGCTGCGCCTCGGCGAACCAGGTCGCCGACTGGTCGGGATTGGTGGCGATGTACAATACTGCGTCCTTCAGCGCCTCGACATAGCGCTTCACGGCGTCCGGATTGGCGTTGAGATACTCCGTGCGCACGATTGAGGTGAAGCGGAATGGCCAGGTCTCGATCTTCTTGGCGCCGAGGCTCTCCTCGAGGCGCAGCACCTGCGGCTGACGGATCAGCGCTGAGTCGACGAGCCCCTTCTCCAACGCGGCTGGAAGTTCGTTCGGCTGCAGGTTTACGAGTTCGACATCTGTCTTCGGATCGATATTGGCCTTCTTCAGAGATAGGATCAGATCGAGATGCGATTCAGAACCCACCGATACACCGATCTTCTTTCCCTTGAGATCCGTCAGCGTCTTTGCCGGGCTGTCCTTGGGCACCAGCAGCGAGTGGCTCGACTGACCCAGTGTCGCCACGAACTTGATCGTTCCGGGAGCTTTTGCAGATAGGTTGAGCGGCGGCAGGAAGCTCGTCACGACCGCGTCGAGCTGGCCGGAGACGAGTCCCTCCATCATCGGCGGGCCATACTGGAAGCCGGTGAACTCGGCAGCCAGCTGATGCTTGGGCGCAATGCCCGCCTTCTCCAGAACGACCGGCACCTGACCGTTCATGCCGGACGGGTAGCCGATGCGGATCTTCGTATCCTCAGCCTTCGCCGCACCGAATGCCAGCACACCGAAGACACCCGCTATAGCGGCACGCAAAGCGAATACGCGTAGTCGTGACATTTTCAGTTTTTCCTTTGTTAGCGTGGGTTGTTCCAAGGCACGATGACGCGCCGTTCAAGGACGCCGAGGGCGCCGATCATCACCGCGCCGAGAAGGCCGATGACCGTCATGCCGACGAGAACGCGAGAAGTCTCGAGGCTGAGGCGACTGATCTGGATCATGTAGCCGAGGCCCGATTGGGCAGCGATGAGCTCGGCCGTAACCACAGCCATCCACGCTTGTCCAAGTCCGATGCGCAGGCCGGTGACGATCATCGGCAGCGCCGAAGGCAGCATCACCGTTCCGAGCAACGCCACGGGCCCCGCGCCGAGCGAGCGCGCGGCGTTGACGTGCTCCTGCTGCAGCGACGTGCCACCCGCGAAAGAGTTGAGGAAGATCGGGAAGAACGCTGCGATCGAGGTGATGAAGTAGCTCGGCGGATCGCCGAGGCCCATCCAGAGGATGGCAAGCGGGATCCACGCGATAGGCGGAATCGGCCGTATGAGGGCGATCAGTGGCATCACGAGACCGCGCAGGACGCGCGAGTAAGCGAGGATCAAGGCCAGCGGCACCGCGATGCTGGATGCTATGAAGAAGCCGGCGAAGACGCGGACGATGCTGGCACGCACATCGCCTAGAAGCGAGCCGTCGGTGAGCAGCTCGGCGTAGGTATAGACGACCGACAGCGGTGAGGGCAGCAGGACCTCGTTGTTGAGATTGGCCGCGGCCAAGGCCCAGACGCCGGTGAAGATCGTCAGACCGGCCGTCCCGAGTAACAGCGCAGATCCCGTCGATGCATACTGGCGCAATACGCCCCTCATCGGAATGATTTCCGTGCCTCGATGCGAATGATGTCGGCGATCTCGCGCCGACTCTCGATGAACTTCGCACTGTCCATAATCTCGGCCGAGCGCGGACGCATGAAAGGAATTGCGAACTCCTGCGCAATCCTGCCGGGGAATGCCTGCATGACGACCACGCGATCGGCAAGGAAGATCGCTTCCTCGATGTCATGCGTAACGAAGACGACCGTCGGGCGCAGCTTGTCCCAGATCGACAGCAGCTCTTCCTGCATCAGCGAACGCGTCTGCGCGTCGAGCGCGCCGAACGGCTCGTCCATCAACAGAACCGGTGGTCGCGTCGCCAGCGCCCGCGCAATGCCTACGCGTTGCTGCATCCCGCCGGAAAGGCTCGACGGCCACGAGTTGGCGACATGGCCGAGCCCGACGGTATCGAGCAGTTCCTGGGCGATGCGCCGGGGATCGGGCATGCCGAGCCGCCGCGGTCCGAACGCAACATTGTCAAGCGCCGTCATCCAGGGAAAAAGCGAGTGCTTCTGAAAAACGACGCCGCACTTTGCCGACGGCGCCGTCAGCGGCTCCCCGTCGAGGTGCACGTGTCCCTGTGTGGGCGAGCAGAAGCCGGCCAAGACGTTGAGCAGCGTCGACTTTCCGCAGCCGCTCGGGCCGAGGAGCGCGACGAACTCTCCGCGGCCTATGGAGAGAGAAATATCCTCGACTGCCGGGACGGCACGCGAACTGAAGCGTACCGTGACGTTGTCGAGATGCAGGCGGGGCGCCGACTCGGCTTGCGATCTGGCTTCAGCCCCGACCACGTGCAGATGAGGTGCATGACCGAGCGGCGTGCCTGCGGGTCGCTGTGCCGCGCGAAACGTATTTGGCGAAGTGCCTCGCGCCACTGGTGTGCCCGCCGTCGAAGTTGATCATCTGATCACTACGATCGGTTAACCAGCACGTGAACGAAGAAATCGTGGGAACCATTGCAGCCCGCTCGCTAAGCGCTGCGTTGGTGTACGAGTGATGCCTAACATAGCGAACTCGAATTGCGCTCACGCCGGTTTGAATGGCTTTCCAAGCTCGAGCACGCGTTCTGCCGGCGCGTACCAGCCTTGTTGTGCATAACTGTCGTCGTGCAGGTAGCACCGGACGCGCACGAGCGGTGACCCAGCGGTGAAGGTGAAATGCCGGCTCATCGGCGGGCAGGTGACGAATGAATGGTACTTTGAGAGTTGCGCGCAATTGACGAAGCTCGTTCCCCACTTGCGCTCGATATGGCTGCGGCCGCTTACGATGTCGTCCGGATAGGTGTGCGTGTGACCGCCAAGCCAGATGTCGACCGCACCGGGGTTTTCAGCGAGGTAGCGCTCGAAACGCTGCGCCTTGGGCTCATCGTCTACGAAATAGAGGTATGATGCGCCTTCCGGCACGCCGTCGACACCGTGATACCGCCCATGCCGGTAGCGGCCGTCCGGATAGCGTGAAACGCCCTCGTAATCGCCTGACGCCACGGTTGTCTCGCGCAGCATGTGGTGATGCGCGCTGACGACGATCTCGTTGCTTTCGCGCGCTTCCTCGACCTGCCGCTGCCACCATTCCCATGTCTCGCCGGTCACCGCACCTGCCGGCGATCCCCCGCCCGATTCCTGCCTGCCAACTGGATACGGCAGGTCGTTGCGGTCGCTCATCATAAGGAAGCGGATGTTGCCGACCTTGAAGACGTATCGCTCCCACGTGCCTTCTATCGGATAGGGGCGGCGCGCCGGCTCGACGCCGGACGTTTCCGGGTGCTCGCCGACCGGATCGACCCATTTGCGGAACCACCAGTTTGCGGGCTTGCCGAGGCTCGACGCCGCATCTCCGGGCGAGGCATCATGATTGCCGGCAATCGGATAGATATGCTCCCGCCCGTGCTGCTTCAGAACGCCGAGCTGGCGCACCACCTCTCTGCCCTGCTCGTCGTTCGGAAGATCCCAAAGACCAGCATTGTCGCCGAGGTCGAGCGCGATATCCCAACGGAACGCTGGTCCACCCAGTTCTCCACCCTCCTCTGAATGGCGTAGCGCATTCGCGAGGCTCTCGGGATATCCGGCGGGCGGAATGAACCCCATGCCGTTGCGGATCGCGGCTGATACTGCACGGTCAGTGGCAACGTGAGCGTCGGAAAAGACCCACAAATGAAAGGTTTCGGCCGCGTCAACGGCGTCGGCGGATTGCAGGCTCATGATGTCCCCAGGGTGCAACTCGCACCTGATGTGCCGACTCGCCAAGCCCCGGGCAAATATTAGATCGTGATTTGCTTCGCGCTTTTTGTGATTTCAGCTAGCTACGTCACGCATGAGCCGTTGCGCTATCGCGCTGCAATTAATTGCTAGGGCGACCGCCGCTATGGAGCGATCTTGGATCGCACCGCAGCTTAAAGAGCCACATGACCAAGCCAACGATCCATCTCACGCCCGGAGGCAGAGCCGCGACCATCTCGCTGGCTGACGGGCGAAAGCGCACCATTGCCGCCGAAACGCTTTGGGATGCATGCCCGGGAGCAAAAGCCAAGCGGCGCCGCCTCGATGGCGCTGCCCCGCATCCCGCCGGTCTGGCGGTCACGGGGCTCGCCGACGTCGGTTATGGGCTGCACGTCGCGTTTTCTCATGACGCGCATGGCGGCGTCTTTCCATGGCCGATGCTGCTCGAGCTTTGCATGCGGCCGCAGATGGCGGACTTCATCGCATCCGATGCCGACGAGGTAATCTGAAAGCCTGCATGGACGATATTCTCGACAACCAGACCGAGGTCAGTTGTGACGTGCTGGTCATCGGTGGCGGTACAGCCGGTCCGATGGCCGCGCTCAAAGCCAAGCTCGCAAATCCAAAGTCGACAGTGATCCTGCTCGAAAAGGCGAATGTGAAGCGCTCGGGCGCCATCTCCATGGGCATGGATGGGCTCAACAACGCCGTCGTGCCGGGGTATGCAACTCCGGAGCAGTACACCAAGGAAATCACGATCGCCAACGACGGCATCGTCGACCAGAAGCCGGTGCTGAAATACGCCCAGACCTGCTACTCGATCATCGAGGAGCTCGACAGCTACGGTATCCGGTTCCAGAAGACGGCGAACGGCGACTTTGCGGTCAAGAAAGTGCACCACATCGGCACTTACGTGCTGCCGATGCCGAACGGAGAGACGGTCAAGAAGGCGCTCTACCGTCAGCTCCGGCGGGCGCGCCTGCTGATTTCCAATCGCTTCATGGCGACGCGTCTGCTGGTTGGAGATGGCCGGATCGCCGGAGCGATCGCCGTGAACACCAGATCGGGAGAGCTGCTGGTCGTTCGTGCCAAGGCCGTCGTCCTGTGCATGGGCGCGGCGGGCAGGCTTGGGCTGCCGACGTCCGGCTATATGTTCGGCACCTACGAGAATGCAGCGAACTCAGGCGACGGCTATGCGATGGCGTATCATGCTGGCGCCGCGCTCGCGAACCTCGAATGCTTCCAGATCAATCCGCTGATCAAGGACTACAACGGCCCCGCGTGCGCCTACGTCGCGGGTCCCTTCGGAGCTTATACCGCCAACAACAAGGGCCAGCGCTTCATCGAATGCGACTACTGGTCGGGCCAGATGATGCTGGAGTTCTATAACGAGCTTCAGTCCGGCAACGGCCCCGTGTTCCTTAAGCTCGACCATCTGCACGCGGATACGGTTGGCGAAATCGAGGACATTCTGCATAGGGTCGAGCGCCCGAGCCGCAGCGCGTTTCACGCCGGGCGTCACACGGATTATCGGCGGCAGATGATCGAGATGCACATTTCCGAGATCGGATTCTGCAGCGGTCATAGTGCGTCGGGAGTCTTCGTCGACGAGTACGCCCGAACGACAATCCCCGGCCTTTATGCTGCCGGCGACATGGCGAGCGTCCCGCACAACTACATGCTGGGGGCATTCACCAACGGCTCGGTCGCCGGGAAGGACGCCGCCGAGTTCGCGAGCGGTTATGAGCTGGCCGCGTTCGATCGAGGCGACGTCGAGCGCGAGCGCGAGCGTGTTCTTGCGCCGACAAGGCGCGACGACGGCATTCCGCCTAACCAGATCGAGTACAAGACGCGGCGGCTGGTCAACGACTACCTGCAACCGCCGAAAGTCGCACGCAAATACGAGCTGGCACAGCAGAGGTTCGCCGAGGTGCGTGAGGACATGGAACGCACCATGATCGCACGTAACGCTCACGAGCTGCTGCGCGCACTCGAGGCCAGCTCGATCCTAGATTGCGCGGACATGGCAGCCCACGCCTCGCTGTATCGCGCCGAGAGCCGTTGGGGTCTCTATCACCTGCGGACGGACTTCCCGGAAAAGAACGACAATGACTGGTTCTGCCATACGCTGCTTTCCAAGCGTGCCGGGCGCATGACCAGCGAGAAGCGCGCCATCGCTCCCTACGTCGTTCCCATCGCCGACGACGAGAAGAAGCTTTACGACAAGCAGCGCGTCGGTGCGCGCGCGGCGGTCTGAACTGGGACAAGCAATGCCATTAGCGAATACATCAACGAGCGTTCCGGTCATCGTCGATAACGAAAAATGCATCGCCGACAAAGGCTGCACGGTATGTGTGGACGTGTGCCCGCTCGACGTGTTGCGCATCAGCGAGCAGACCGGCAAGGCCTACATGGCATACGATGAGTGCTGGTATTGCATGCCGTGCGCCGCGGATTGCCCGACCGGAGCCGTTACCGTCAACATTCCCTACCTCCTGAAGTGATCAATCCATCATGGTCGACCTGTTCGAGCGCTACACCGATCTTGACGATGTCGCGCAACGCTTGGCCGAGGGCGACGCCGGGGAACGGCGCGTCGCGATCCTCGAGCTGGCCGACAGCGGCGATCCGGGCGCGGTCAGGCTGCTCGCTGCGGCGATGGCCGACCCTGACGCAGGCGTGCGCCGGCAAGCGGCGGTAGCGCTTGGCGAGTTCGATGGCCTGGAGGCGGCATCGGCTCTGGCCATCGCCCTGCTTGACGTTGATTCGGGGGTGGCAGCAGCTGCTGCCGACAGTGCAGCAGAGCTGAAGGACGTCGACGCTGCAGCTCCGCTGCTGCCGCTCGTCAGTCACGAGCGCCCGTTCGTGCGCGCATCAGCGCTGCGGGCGCTGCGAGAGCTGCGCAACGAGGCGTCGCTGAAGCCGGCATTGGCAGCGCTTGCCGACAAGGATCCAGACGTGCGCGTCGAGGCAGTCGGTACCGTGGGCTATCTCAAGGACAGGACCTCGTTAGCCGCGCTCATTGCCGCGGCCGCGGATGCCGAGCCGCGCGTCCGCCGCGCTTCGGTGGGAGCATTGACCTTTGTGCGCGACGAGGCGGTCGTCGCGACAGTGCTCCAGCGGCTGTCGGACGCTGACTGGAGCGTGCGCGAGGCAGCCGCAGAAGCGGCCTCGTTCCTATCGGAGCAACCCGCGGTGGGCGCGGCGCTCATTGCTGCGCTCGATGATGAATACTGGCAAGTCCGCCTGAAGGCCACGCGCGGTCTGGGCCGCCTGAAGGTTCGGGCGAGCTTGCGCAAAATCGCCTCGCAGCTGGACCACGCAGAGGCGAACCTGCGCAAGGAATCCGCTACTGCTCTTGGTGAGATCGGTGACGCCAGCGTTGTACCTTTCCTTGAACCGGCTCTTAATGATCCTGATCCGGATGTGCGCAAGACCGCGCGTTGGGCATTGTCACGACTGACGGAATGAAGCAGCCGAGCCAGTGCTCGCCGGACTTTACTTATCGCTATTTCTTCGTTGGTGGTCCGATCCGCATCGCTAGGCTGCTGCGTTCAGGGTCAAGCAGCGAGGGTGTGATGGGTGGGGCCACGTCGGCGTTGGTGCTGCCGCGAGAGAAGCTTCAATCGGCAATCTACTTGAGCGAGCTCGATCTCGAGCAAGGCCAGCGCGGCATGCTCGATCGGCTGTCGGCCAGCGACTTGGCGGCCGTGCGCCTCGCCTCGCGCGTGTTCACCGCCGGTCCTGGGGAGGACGTCTTTGTGCAAGGAGCTAGTCACAACGGCATCTTCCTCATCGAAGAGGGACGCGTGCGCACGTACTATGTCGGCCCGTCCGGCAAGGAGCTAACCCTCGCCTACTGGACGCCGGGGCACTTCGTCGGCGGTCCTGAAGTTTTTGGCCGCGGCACGCACATGTGGTCTGCCGTAACAGTGGATACGACACGGCTCGCGCACCTTCCTGGCTCCGCCGTCCGCCACCTTGCCGAAACCATTCCCGCGTTTGCTCTAGCGCTCATCGATGCGCTGGTCGCCAAAGGCAAGTTCTACTCGGCGCTCGCTCAAATGCTTGGCACACGCTCCGTCACTGCGCGGCTCGCACAGCTTCTGCTTATTCTCTCGGACACCGATGGCGCTAGCCGTCGCATCGATCGCAAGATCACGCACGAGCAGCTCGCCGGCATCATCGGGTCGACGCGCCAATGGGTGACGGCGACTCTTGCGCGCTACCAGCGGCGTGGCATCATAAAAATTTCCGACGACCGCATCGTCATCGTCCAGCCGGATACACTGCGGTCAGAGTGCTAAACGCCTGCAAATGAGCGTCGAGCAATTAATTGCAGCGGTTTTTGCTCATAAGAAGCTCAGAATAACTTGGTTGCTAGATGGTTAGGGCAACCGACATCCTCCTCAGGGGTGCAGATCCGGGCGCGTTGCGAACGCATGCTGCTCCGGAGAGCCAGACCCGATTCAGGAGGGACCATGCGCATCAAATCATTGCTTGTCGGCAGCGTGTTCGCGGCGAGTGCATTCTCGCTGGCGCAAGCCGAGACGATCCGCGTCGCCATCGGCACGCAGGACACGACCATCAATACCGCAACGGCCGGCCTGCTCGTGCGCGAGCTGAAGCTGCTCGACAAGTACCTGCCGAAAGACGGTAAGTACAAGGATGCGACCTACGAGATCGAGTGGAAGAACTTCACGAGCGGCGCGCCGATCACCAACGACCAGATCGCCGGTAAGCTCGACTTCGGTATCATGGCGGACTTCCCTGGTTCGTTTAACGGCGTCGCGCACGAAAAAGCCGGCCGCAAGAGCATCTTCATCGCCCCCGTCTCGGGGAGCGTGAAAGGCTCGGGCAATGGCATCGTCGTACCGTCGATTTCCCAGGTACAGTCACTCGCCGACCTCAAGGGCAAGACGATCTCGGTTCCATTTGCCTCTACCGCGCATGGCCTGCTGCTGCGCGCCGTCAAGGCCCAGGGCTGGGATCCCGAGAAGGACGTGACGATCATCACACAGGCGCCCGAGGTGGCCGGCACGGCGCTGCGCTCAAACCAGATCGAGGCGCATGCCGACTTCGTGCCCTTCGCCGAGCTCTTCCCATGGCGCGGCTTTGCGCGGAAGATCTACGACGGCTCGCAGGCAAACGGACCTACGTTCCACGGCGTGCTGGTGGATAAAGCCTACGCAGAGAAATACCCTGAGGTCGTCACGGCCTATCTCCAGGCCGTCATCGAAGCGGACAAGCTGTTCCGTGAAGACCCCGAGAAGTACAGCGAGCTGATCGAGAAGGTGTCGGGGATCGAAGCCGAGGTCGACTACCTGTTCCACGGTCCGCTCGGCCTACAGACGCGCGATCTCACCTGGAAGCCCGAATGGCGCCAGGCTGTTGGAACGGCCATCGATACGCTCAAGCTTTTGAAGAAAGCCGATCAGGGCCTCGACGTCGATACCTTCGTGGACGACAAATATATCAAGGCCGCCTTCAAGGCCTCGGGCCTCGACTATGATGCTGCACTGAAGAACTACGACCAGCTTACACTCGTCGCCAAAGATGCTGGCTCGGGCCAGGATATCAAGGATCCGAAGCGCGTCTCCCAGATATGGGTGAAGGGCGAAGACAAAGTTCGCCACTACGCTTCCGTCGAGGCTGCGCTGAAGGCCTTGAAGACACTCGACACCGAGGGGAAGGTTTCGCGTGCCTTCTACGCGCAGGACCACAACAGCGGCATCAAGCTTCTCGGCGCGCAGGCCTGGTTCGTTCGTAGTGACGATGGGCAGATCAACGCCTTCCTGCTGAACGATCAGGCCGAGGCTTGGGCCAAGGCCAACGGCGGCAAGGTGCTGGACTTGCCGGGTGCGCGCGCAGCCGTCCTGGCATCCAATTGAGGTCGGAGCCTTGCGAGCCAATCATGACGCCGGCGTGAGCCGCTGGATCTTGAGAGCCGCATCGATCGCCGTCTGCCTCCTCGCGTGGCAGACGGCGTCGACCTATCATGCGAATCTCGGGCTCATTACCTTCGCCAACGTTCCTCCCCCGACCGAGGTCGCTGCGGCAGCCGTCGATCTCGCGCAATCGTCGAAGACGCTGAGCCATGTCACCAGCAGTCTTCGCCGGGTAGCCGTTGGGTTTGCCATCGCCGCTGTTCTCGGCATCTTATTGGGGCTTGCGATCGGAAGGTCACGGCGCATCGGTGACGTGCTGTTGCCGCCGCTCGAGTTGTTGCGTCCCATTCCGGCCGTCGCCTGGATTCCGCTCGCGGTTCTGATGTTTCCATCGTCCGAAGGGTCGATGATCTACATCACCTTCATCGGTGCTTTGTTTCCAATCTTGCTTTCGACCATTCATGGGGTCGAGCATGTCGATCCACGCCTAATCGCGTCGGCCAAGAGCCTCGGAGGTACGCGCGCAGCAATCCTTCGCGAAGTAATTCTGCCAGGGGCGGCTCCCGCGATCGTCACCGGGCTCGCGATCGGCATGGGCACATCGTGGTTCTGCCTCGTGACTGCCGAGATGATCTCGGGACAATACGGCATCGGCTACTACACCTGGGAGTCCTACGTCATTCAGCGCTATGCCGACATCGTCGTGGGCATGGTCGCAATAGGCATTCTAGGGATGGGCTCGAGCTTTTTGCTGCGCCAGATCGGTCGCTGGCTCACTCCCTGGCACAGCGAGGACGGACGATGAGCGGGCGCGAAAGAATGTCGCTTTCCGATACGGGCCGAATAGATGCGCGCAAAGTGTCCGTGAGACTTGGCCGTGGCGACACGGCCTTCGAAGCCGTCAAAGATCTAACGTTGTCGGTCGAGCCGGGGGAGTTCGTTTGCCTCATCGGTCCATCGGGTTGCGGTAAGTCAACGCTGCTGGGCGCGCTTGCCGGACACATCGGCGTGGCCGGCGGCGAACTGAACGTGGACGGCGAGCCGGTGCAGGGTCCCCATCCCGAGCGCGGCATAGTTTTTCAGCACCACACGCTCTTTCCGTGGAAGAGCATTCTCTCCAATGTGACCTTTGGTCCGAAGATGCGCGGCGTGAAGCGCAATCTGAGGAAAGAGCAGGCGGAGGGCATTCTGAATCTCGTGGGACTGCAGGATTTTTTGCATCGGTACCCCAAGCAGCTATCCGGGGGCATGCAGCAGCGCGTCGAGATCGCTCGAGTGCTCGTGAACAAGCCGCGCTTGCTGCTGATGGACGAGCCCTTCGGGGCGCTCGACGCACTGACACGCATGAATATGCAAGAGTTGCTGCTCGATATTTGGTCGAAGGTGCGCACGACGATCGTTTTCGTCACGCACGACATCGACGAGGCGCTTTTTCTCGCGGATCGCGTGCTCGTTATGAGCCAACGGCCCGGCCGGATCATCGAGGAGCTGAAGGTGCCGTTCGCACGACCGCGAAGCGCTGAAGTCTCGATTACGCCTGAGTTCGGCGAATTGAAGCGCCGCTGTCTGTCGTTGCTGCACACGCGCAACGAGAGCAACGCGCTGCCGCGGCTCGAGCCGCTCGGTATTCAGAACGTCGGCTAGTTCAACACCTCGACGCTGAGTGAATCGCTGATCGGCCGGCGCACGGGCTCAAGGTCTGCACCCAAGTCCGCTTCGGGCCCGGCGATGATCCGCTCCCGCGTGAGCCCGGTCAGCAGCGCCTTGCCGACCTCGGCCAAGTCTCGGATATGCAAGTCGATGATTTCCGCGAACGTCGTAGTCGCATCGACGTGCACGGCATCGATGCTCTTGCCACGCCCAATCTGGTCCTCGGCCTCCCTGGCCCAGGCATCGGCGTCCGACTTCAGCCGGAAGCTGCGCGAGGCCGTTTGACCCTTGCGACGGACCTGCGCTCGCCAACGGCCCGAGGGTAGCTTATCGAAGGTTGCCATGGCGCCCATATGGGTGCTCTCCGGCGTGCACAAACCGTGCACACAGAAGGTGAGAAAAGGTGGTTAGAGATGAGAACAGATGCGAACAAAATTGTGCATGTTCTCGTCCGTGCACACTGAGAGAACAGGAAAATCTGTGTTTTATCAGCCGCATAGGTTCTGTGTCGCTCCTATGATGGATTGGACGGACCGGCATTGCCGGACGTTCCACCGTCGGTTGACGCGCCATGCCTTGCTCTACACCGAGATGGTGACGGCGCCGGCGATCCTGCGCGGTGATCGCGGACGGCTGCTCGGGACCGGCGATGTGGATGGTCCGGTGGCGCTGCAACTTGGGGGTTCGGACCCCGAGGCCCTGGCTGACGCTGCGGCCGTCGGGGCCACCTTTGGCTACGGCGAGATCAATCTCAACGTCGGCTGTCCGTCGGATCGAGTGCAGGAAGGCCGCTTCGGCGCCTGCCTCATGGCTGAGCCCGACCTCGTTGCGGCCTGTTTCGTCGCGATGCAACGGCAGGTCCGCGTTCCGGTCACCGTGAAGTGTCGCATCGGTATCGACGACCAGGATAGCGAGAGCGATTTTCAACGCTTCATCGACACGGTTGCCGACGCGGGCTGCCGGACGTTCATCGTGCACGCGCGTAAGGCATGGCTGAAGGGCCTGTCGCCCAAGGAGAACCGCGAGATACCTCCGCTCGATTATGCGCGGGTCTATCGTCTCAAGGAGAAGCATCCCGAGTTGACGATCTCGCTGAACGGCGGGATCGCTGATCTCGAGCAGGCGCTGGGACACCTGCAGCATGTCGATGGGGTGATGCTCGGGCGTGCGGCGTACCAGACGCCGTATCTGCTTGCGGAGGTGGACCGTCGCATTTTCGATGCGCCTGCAGCCGTGCTGTCGCGTCGCGATGTCATCGAGGCGATGATCCCATACATCGAGCGTCATCTGGCCGGTGGTGGACGCCTCAACAACGTCGTGCGGCACATGCTTGGCATCTATCACGGCGAACCGCGGGCGCGTCTCTTCCGGCGTCACCTCAGCGAGAACGCACCGCGGGCAAGCGCAGAGGTCTCGGTTCTGCTCGAAGCGCTGGCGCTGGTCGAGTCGTCCTCGGACCACATTGCGGCGGCCGAATAGGAGCTGGGCAAAATGCCATTCGGCCTGGAGGCAAGCGAGCTTGCGATGCTCGTGGTCGGTCTGCTCGCGGCAGGAGTAATCGCGGGTTTTCTGGCGGGGCTGCTCGGAATTGGTGGCGGCGGGGTATTGGTCCCGGTGTTGTATGAAGTGTTTCGCGCGCTCGATGTCGATCCTTCGATCCGCATGCATCTCGTGCTCGGGACGTGTCTCGCCATCATCGTGCCGACGTCACTCAAGTCGTTTGCCGGGCATCGGGCGCGTGGCTCCGTTGACATGGCGCTGTTGCGGCGTGTCGCCGTGTTCGTCGTTACGGGTGTGGTGCTCGGCGCGATCGTCGCGAAGTGGGCCAGCGGCGAAGTCCTGAAGTGGGTGTGGGTGGTGTCGGCGACGGTCATTGCGCTCAAGATGGCGCTGGGCCGCGAGGACTGGCGGATATCGGATCATCTGCCGGCTTCGCCGTGGCCGCAAGTTGGCGGACTGCTCGTCGGGTTCATTTCCATGCTGATGAGCATCGGCGGTGCGACGTTCGTCGTGCCGCTGCTGACGCTGTTCGGCAAGCCGATCCTGCAGGCGGTTTCGACTGCGGCTGGCGTCGGGCCGCTGATCGCGATACCCGGCGTCATCGGCTACGCGTGGGCTGGCTGGGATGCTGGCGGCCTGCCGCCGTTCTCGATCGGCTACGTGAACCTGCTTGCGGCGGTGATCGTGGCACCGCTCAGCGTGTGGGCAGCACCTTTCGGCGTGCGGCTGGCGCACCGTATTCCGCGGCGAACGCTTGAGCTGTGCTTTGCCGCTTTCCTGGCGACGATCTCGATCCTATTTCTGATCGTTCTCTTGTGGTTAGGAGCGCTGGTCGACCTGCGCTCCCGA
>JASBSU010000047.1 GCA_030148725.1 Hyphomicrobium sp. | reverse complement strand
GCGGCGGCCGATCTGCTTTTCCATGTCGGCAAGCTTCGTCATCTGCTGCGCGGTGCGCGCGTCGGAGGCCGACCCGGAAATACTGACGCAATAGCCGCGCGCGAGATCGGACGGCTGGCCGTCAACGGCGCCGGTCGTCATCTCGCTGGTGGGAGCGTCGCCGTCGTCAGCAAAGAGACGGGCTGAATCGCCTGGCGACAGGATGCGGGCGGACTTGGGAGGCTCGACCGTTCCCGTGGTGATTTCAGCCTCGTCGACGGGCACGAGTGCGGGAACGTCGACCTTGGCGCTCGCGACGGGCGCTGGCTGCGGCTTCTGCTTCGGAGGCTGTGGCTTTGCGGCCTGTCTCGGGCGAGCGGGCGCGTTCGGCAGCTCGCGCAAGTGACGCGCCATCGCCTCTGACTTCTTCTCGACGACGGTCGACCATCCCTGCTCAGCGTGCGCCGCAACCGGTACAAGCAGGCAGAGCAGCAGCAGCGGAAGGGCGGCGCGAAGACGGACGCTCACAGGGTCATTGTCCATCATTGCACCACGAGGTCGGCTTGCATGGCGCCGGACGTCTTGATTGCCTGCAAGACTGCGATAATGCCCTGTGGCTTGAGACCCATGCGATTGAGACCGCGGACCAGCACCTGGAGGCTCGTGCCGCGAATGATCCTCAGAGCGCCGCTTTGCTCGTAAGAAGAGATGTCCGTCTCAGGCGTGACCACCGTCTGCCCCTCGGAGAACGGCAGCGGCTGCGAGACCTGCGGCGTTTCGGTGACGGTCACGGTCAGGTTGCCGTGGCTGACGGCAACGGTCGAAATCTGCACGTCGCGTCCGATGACGATCGTTCCGGTGCGCTCGTCGACGACGACGCGCGCGGGAACGTCGGGCTCGACGATAAGCTCGCCGACTTCGGCCATGAGGCGCGTCGGCGTAATTCCGGGCGGGCGCTTCACTGCAACGCTGCGCAGGTCGGCGGCGCGCGCCAGCTGCACACCGAAGCGGTCGAGCCCGTAAGCATTAATGGCATCGGCGATGCGGACCGCCGTGGAGAAATCCGGGTTACGCAGTTCGAGGCCCAGGAACTCTACGTCCATGAACTGGCCGGGCGCCTCGCGCTCGATGAGAGCACCGTTCGGGATGCGGCCCGACGTCGGGACGTTCTGCGTCAGCGTCTGGGCGGCACCGGTGATCTGATAACCGGAGACGGTCACGCCACCCTGGGCGACGCCGTAAACGAGATTATCGGCGCCGTAGAGCGGCGTCATGATCAGTGTACCACCGAGCAGCGACGTCGAATCGCCGAGAGAGGACACCGTCACGTCGATGGTCGTACCGGTCTGCGCGAAGGGCGGCAGCTCGGCGGTCACGATGACGGCGGCCGAGTTCTTGGTGCGGGTGTTGAGCTTGCGGACGTTGACGCCCATGCGATCGAGCATGGCCTGCAAGGACTGCTCGGTGAATGGCGAGTTGCGCAGGCTATCGCCCGTTCCGTTGAGGCCAATCACCAGACCGTAGCCAACGAGCTGGTTGGGACGCACGCCCTGCACGGATACGATGTTCTTGATGCGCGTCGGCGCGCCGAGCGAAGGGAAGTTCGACGGGCCCATGTCGCCGCTATCCAAACGGCCGACGTCACCGGAACGCGAGGCGTCCGGTGCCGCGACCATGCAGATGCAGAGAATGCTGATGAGCCCCAGTATGCGCTTCATTGATCGCCCACGTGCACCGCGCCATCGGCACCGACGGTTCCCTTGATGATGCGGCCGCTGTCCACGTTGCGAACGGACACCATTTCGCCCGTGCCGCCGGACTGCAGTGCGATGGCGTTGGCCGTTATGGTGAGGGCGCCGCTCTGGAAGACGAGCAACGCGGCCTGTCCTTGCGTCACGGCGTGCGGCTCGCGCACGGCATCCATGTAAATGGGCTTGCCGGGCAGCAGCGTTTGCTTCGACACCTTCCCGACGATGGCCTCGCTGGTGGCGACAGCTGCCACCGGGTCGTTGCCGTTGGTGCGGAACGCGCGATCGACGAGCATCGCCTTGTCGATAACCTGGCCGGGGTAGATCGTCATGCGCGGCACGGGCAGACTGACCTGACCTGCATGCACGGCATGAGCGCCGCCGAAGGACAGGACGGCGGCGGCGACAAACTCCACCAGTCGGGTTCCAATCCAACGCAGCATCATGGCTAGCCTCGCGAGATCGTGCTGTACATGTCGTCGACGGCCTGGATCACCTTGGAGTTCATCTCGTACGAACGCTGCGCGGTGATGAGCTCGGTGATTTCCTTCACCGGATCGACGTTCGAGAGCTCCAGATATCCCTGCTGGGTCGTGCCGAAGCTCGGGTCGCCAGGGACGCCGACAACCGGCGCGCCCGATGCGAGCGTCTGGCGATAGAGGTTGCCGCCCATCGGCTCGAGGCCCGCGTCGTTGGCGAAATTCGCGAGCGTAAGCTGGCCGAGCGACTGCATATCCGCCTGCGTGCCCACCTGCGCAAAGACTTCGCCGCTTTCGTTTATGACGACGTTGCTCGCGTCGTTCGGAATGGTGATGCCCGGCTGCAGGAGGTTGCCGTCGATCGTCACGAGCTGGCCGGTGGCGTTTTTATTGAAGGCGCCGGCGCGCGTGTAAAACGTTTCTCCGTTCACGCCTTCGATCTGGAACCAGCCGCGTCCGTTGATGGCGAGGTCGAGCTTGTTGCCCGTGCTCGTCAGGGCGCCCTGAATGTGCAGGTTGCGGATCGCTGCATTGCGGACGCCGAGACCGACGTTGGCGCCTTCCGGAACCGGATTCTGATTGCCGCGATTGGGCACGCCTGCCGGACGTTCGGGCTGGTAGAGAAGGTCCGTGAACTCAGCACGCGCGCGCTTGAAACCCGTCGTGTTGATATTCGCGATGTTGTTCGCGATCACCTCGACGTTCAGCTGCTGCGCGTTCATTCCTGTCGCGGCGATGGCGAGCGCTCTCATGAAACGTTCCTCAGATGGCCATTCGGCTTATTTCCATGTACGCCGACACAACCTTGTCGCGGACTGCGATCGCCGTCTGCAGCGACTGCTCCGCGGACATCACCGCTTCAACCACCTGCTGAACCGAAGCTTTGTCGCGCATACCGGCGACGGAGACGGCCTCAGCTGATTTCAGACTGTCGACCGTATCGCCGGCCATACGCGCAAGCATGCTGCCGAAGTCCGCCCCCGGCTCGGCGACCTTGGCGCTCTGGCGGATGTTGGCGTCGCTCTGGACCGGCGCGCTTTTGCCGATGCTCGAAAGTGCTGGGACGAGCTGCTCGATCATCAGCTGCTCCTCAGAAGATCGACGGTCATCATGACCATCGCGCGCGACTGCTTCATCATCTGTAGGTTCGCCTCATAGGAGCGATTGGCCTCGCGCATGTCGGCCATCTCGACGAGCATGTTGACGTTCGGGTATTTGACGTTGCCGTCCGCGTCCGCCGCCGGATGCCCTGGATTGCGCTCGATGCGATACGGGCTTTTGTCGGTGCCGATCTGCTCGACGCCGATCACGTTGGCGCCAAGCGCCTCGTCGAAGTCGTTCGAGAAGACGATGGTTTTGCGCGTATACGGATCGCCGCCGGGCTGCGTCGAGGTCGACTGCGCGTTGGCCATATTCTCGGCGATGATGCGCATACGGTGCGACTGGGCATCCAAGCCAGCGGCCGCAACCGATTGCGAAATCTTGAGCGGATCGGACATCGTCAGCCTTTCGCGCTGGTCAGAAGCATGCGGTGGAATGCCTTGATGACGCCGTTGCTCAACGAGAACGCGTTGTTGATCTCGCCTGCCTTGACGAGCTCCTTCTCGATGCTGACGGAATTGCCGGAGCCGTAGACCTGCCAGCTGTCCTCGCTCGTCTCGGTCGCGTCATTGAGCGGGCGCGTGGACTGGGCGACGTGGGAGGGATCGCTGGTCGACATGGCGAGCTGTTCGGACTGCAGCACGGCCTCGAAAGGTTGCACATCACGCGCCGCATAGCCCGGCGTGTTCGCGTGGGCGATGTTCGACGTGATGGTTTCCTGGCGCAGCGAAAGCCATTGATTCCGCTGCGAGGCGATGTCGAAGAGATAAATGGAGCTCATGCCACAAGCTGCGCGTTGATGCCTGCGTAGCTTAATAAAGGCTTAAGCTTGTCCGAGGCTTGTCGCGGGGCTGTCCGGCAGGCGGGGCTCCAGGTCAGTATACCCGATGCCGTCGTGCTCGGTGTCGTCGAACTGGGCGAGCGGGGTGAGGCGGGCGTCGGCGATCGCCGCTACGAGGCGGCGCGTGTTCTCGTCAGGCTCTCCAGAGGCGCCGTCGAACGCGACATAGGTGATTTCGACGCCGGCCTTTCGATCCTCCAGCACCAGGCGGAAATAGACGCTCACCTGCATATGGCGGAATTCCATGTCGAGCGCGACCGTCGGCGGCTGGTCCCAGGTCACCTCGACGTCGCCGGAATGACCGAAGAAGATGGTGCCGGGCTTGAAGAACAGCTCGGCCGACGATGAAATGAGATTGGCGATGTTCGCAAACCGCTCGGTGCGGACGAAGTTGATGTAGTCCGCCGGCTCGACGAGACGCAGGTCGGATGCGAGCTCACGGATGCCCTGACCGAGCGCTTTCTCACGCTCGAACGTAAATCGGTTCGCCGGCTTCATCATCGCTGCGGTCCACCCGCCGGCATCGGTCGTCCGCGGGACATGATGTAGAGAATCACGTTTGCAACAGCCCTGTAGAATTCGGGGGGAATGAGCTGATCCACCTCGACCTTATCGTACAGCGACCTTGCGAGAAGCTTGTCTTCGACAACAGGAATGCCGTGTTGCTCGGCGACGGAGCGGATTCGCAATGCGAGGAGATCGAGGCCTTTGGCAACGACGATGGGTGCCTGGTTTTCGGAGCGGACATAGCGCATCGCGATCGCATAGTGCGTCGGGTTCACGACAACGACCGTCGCCTGTGGCACGCGCGCGATCATGCGCTTGCGGGCGCGGTCTCTTGCCAGAGAGCGCATACGCGCCTTCACAATCGGGTCGCCGTCCGATTGCTTATGCTCGTCCTTGATCTCCTGCCGCGTCATCCGCAGCTCGCGGCGCCAATGGAAGCGTGACCACACGAGATCGGCAGCAACCATCACCATGATCGCGGCAACCACCGCGAGGAACAGGCGAACGGTCATGGTCTGCAGCAGCTCGGGAAGCGCGTACGGCGACATGAACATGGAATTGAAAACGTCGTAGCGCGCCGCTCTGACGAGCAGACAGGCGAGGATAGCGAGGGCCGCGAGCTTGAAGGCGCCCTTCAGAAACTCAACCCATCCTTGTGCGCCGAACAGACGCTTCCACCCTGCACTCAGCGATATCCGCGACAGCTGAGGGCGGATGCGCTCGAAAACGATGCTTGGCGAGTTCTGCGCGAGCGAACTGGCGACACCGGCGAACGCCAGCACGAGCACCGCAGGTCCGATCAGTCGCGCAGCATCCAGATTGACGACGCTGAACACCTGCACGACGTCGGCGGTGTTTTCGAGCTGCCAGTGTCCGGGGTCATCGAGGAAACTCTTCATCGAAGATGCGAGCTCGATAGATCCGCCGACGATGAAGAAGCTGGTGATGGCAATCAGGCCGACGAGCGAGGCAAAGGCGGGAAGCTCCTTGGAGAAGGGAACATTGCCCTTCTCGACGGCATCCCGAATTTTCTTTTCGGTTGCCTCCTCGGTTTTGCTTTCCTTGTCCTGATCCTGGTTCGACATTCAGCCCATCAATCGAATTCGTCGCCTTCGGACGCACGGTCCTCCAGCGTGATCTCGCCCCGGGCCATGAGGCTCAGCACGACCGCGACGATGCCGCGGCGTGCCTCCTCGACGTCGCGGGAACGGGCTGGCGGAGCCGCTTCCAGCTCGGCCTCGACCATGCGCCGGACGCGCGCGGTGAGCGTCGCCAGAACAGCTTCCTGCAAATCGGGATCGGAGCCGTTGAGGGCGAGCACCACCTGCTCGGTCGGCACCTTCTCGAGAATGAGCGAACGGGCGCGCGGCTTGAGGTTCGCAAGATCGGCGAACGAGAACAGCATGCTTTTCAGCTCGTTCGCGTCTTCAGGACGCGTGGCGGCGATGCTCTTGAGGATTTCGTTCGCCTGCGAGCCGTCCAGCTTATTCAGGATACCGGCGATGGTCTTGCGCGTTTCAGGGTTAGGCGCCGCCAGCATCGTCGCCAGAAGATCTTCGCGCAGGCCGTTCTCGATGGCGGACATGGCGCGCTCGGACACGCCCTTGAGGCCAAGCATGCGGCGCAGCAGGGAGTGTCGAAACTCCGGCTCCAGGGTGCGCAAGAGGCGCGCGCCGACATTCGAATCAATGCGCGAGAGAATGACCGCGATGGTTTGCGGATGCTCCTTCATGATGAGCGACTGGAGGACATTGTCGCGCAGCGGGACGAGCTTTTCCCACACCGGCTGACCTTCGGCCGGCTGGTCGCGCATGTACTGCGCGATCTCGTCCTGGCTCATCACATCGGCGAGAAGGCTCTTCACCTCATCGGCGGTGCCCGCAAAGCTCATGCCGCCGGTGAAGCCGTCGGCAAACTCCTCGACCAGCTCCTCGACTTCCTCGGCGCTCACGGGGCGCATCTTGGCGCTGTGACGTGTCAGAAGGCGCAGCTCCTCGGGGTCAAGTCGCTTCAGCAGCTGGGCTGCTTTCGACTTGCCGAGCGCGAGCAGCAGTATTCCGACCTTTTCGGGTCCGGTCAGCGCATTGCGCTTGGAGCTGCCGCGGGATTGAGGGTGGGCCATCTGGCGATAATCAGGGGAGGTTTCCGGCTGCGGACGGTCCGACAACCTCGGTCAATGAAATGCCCAGCCGCGAGGGATCGTCGTCCATGACGACCACTTCGCCACGAGCGACGACGCGGCCGTTGACGATGACGTCGACCGGCTCGCCGAGCTTGCGATCGAGCGGAATCAACGCGCCTCGACCGAGCTTCAAGAGGGCGGCGACGGGCATCGATGCGGACCCGAGGACGATCTTCACCGTCACCGGGATGCGCATGATGGTGTCCAGGCTCAGACCTTCAGCTCCGGCGGGAGGCGATGACGCGTATGATGGCGCAGATGCCGGCTTGCCATATCCGTGGTCGGCGAGCGTGTCGCCAGGCCCGGCCTCGGACTGCAGATTCAAAGGGTCGAAGTTCGGCATTGGCTTTCCTTGGCGATGGAGCGTGACGGGCTTCCTGCCTATCCGGCGAGGATGTCGTCCATGAACTCTCGTTCCTTGTCGACGAAATCACGTACGCGCAGTGCGTAAACTCCATTCGACTTGCCGATCTCACAATTGATCAGCGGCTCGTCGTTGCATTCCACGCGAAGCACACCGTCCGGCGCCGCGCTCAGCCGCAAGACCTGACCAACAGCGAAGCGGGCCACGTCGGCAAGCGGCAGTTCCTGCTCGTCCAGCACGGCCACCAGGTCGACATTGGCGCGCGAAACCTCGCTTTGTATCTTCTGGCTCCAAGCTGGATCGGGCCTGACCGATTCGGGTCCAGCGGTGCGCGAAAGCTCGTTTCGCATCGGGCTCAGCACCGATTGCGACATCATCACGGTGATGCCGCCGCCCATGCCGAGCGCGAACATGTGGAACTTGGCGGCGACGATCGGGACCGTCAGGCGCCCAAGGACATCGAAACTCACCCGCGCGGCAGCTTGGCCGGCCTGAAAACTCGTCGGAGCAACAAGCGAGAACCCCTGCTCCAGGGCGCTGGCAAATTGCTCGAACGCCAGCTGGGCGAGACCAAGCTCGGTGCGGGTCAGCGGACGATCGGCGTTTGGCACCATCTCCGAACCGTCGCCGCCGAGCAGCATCTCGACGACGGTGAAGACGAACTCGTACTCGGCGCAGATGATGAGGCGGGCGTTCCAGTTCGGCGCTTCTATGACGCAAGCGATGGCCTGGTTCGCTGTCGAGGCGATCATGGCCTCGGGGGCGCCGCTCTCGACGCCGACCAGCACCACCTCGGGCGCGGTGGCGGAGATATTGCGCAGCTGCTCGGACCAGGAACTCGCCGTCTTCTGCAGGATGGTACGCAGCATCGGCAGCCGCTCGACCAGGTCCTGGGGACCGGCAAACAGACCTTCGAGGCTCCTGCGCGAGGCGGCTGGTTCGGCCATGCGTCAGGCCGCCTCCGCGGCAGCCGGCTCCCCGCTGGCACCGCTCGAGCTGAGCGCGATCTGCTCGACGTCGTCGATGGAAGGGCGCTCGTAGACCGAGATCGTCTTGCGTCCGTGCTCCAGCGCAACCTGAGGCATTGCACCGTTCATGAAGGCCAGCAGCGTCTGCTTGACGATGACGTAGGAGCGCATCTGCTTTTCGCGCAGCGTTTTGATCTTGGTGGATAGAGGCGTGAACACCGCGTAGGCGAGGAAGATGCCGGCAAATGTGCCGACGAGGGCGGCGCCGATGAGATGGCCCAGGACCTCGGGCGATTCGTCGAGAGAGCCCATGGCTTTCACGATGCCCAGAACGGCCGCGACGATGCCGAGAGCGGGGAGGCCTTCACCGACGGCGACGAGCGCGTGGTAGGGCTTCGTCTTGTCCGTCCGGATGGTGTTGATCTCTTCGTCCATCAGCGACTCGATCTCATGCGTGCGGGCGTTGCCGATGATGATGAGGCGGCAGTAGTCGCAGATGAACGTCGTAAGATCGCCGTTGGCGGCGATCGAGGGAAATCTCTGGAAGAGGGGCGACTGGTCGGGGCTGTCGATATGCTCCTCGACCTCGTTGCGCGGCTTGGACCGCAACTCGCGCATCAGGAAGTAGAGGATGCCGAGGACCTCAAGGTACTGCTGGCGGCCGGGCGCATCGCCGGTGACGGCTTCTTTGATGCCGGCGCCCGTATCCTTGATGGTTTTCATGGGGTTGGCGACGATGAACGTGCCAAGCGCGGAGCCGCCGATGACGACGAACTCCCAGGGTTGCCAGATCACGCCGACGTGCCCGCCCATGGCGACGAAGCCGCCGAGCATGCAGGCCAGAGTGACAATGAGGCCAATCGCGATGGTCACGTCAGGGAATCCGAAGTGATTTTATCCTTCCATGAGTTGAAGCATCACTTCCTTGCGTGAAGCTGTCTGCGGCAGGCCAGGTCATGCCTGCAGGGCTCCAGCTTCACGAAAGGCAAGGCGTGCAACCTTTCGGCAACCATTCAATCGGAAGCGCAGCCGTGCTCACGACACTCGCCAACTACCGCCTCGTCAGCGGCAACCTCGACCGGACGCTGGCCAGCACGGCCAAGCAGCCATTGGTTGCACGTGAGACCGAGTATTATCTCGACAACATCGAGAGCGTGAAGTCGATCGACGACTTCCTCGGCAACGACCGGCTGTTCCGCTACGCCATGAAGGCGTGGGGCCTCGAGGACATGAACTACGCGAAGGCGTTCATGCGAAAGGTGCTGACGGAAGGCATCGATTCCAACAAGGCGTTCGCAAATACGCTTGCCGATTCTCGCTACAAGGAATTCGCCAAAGCGTTCAACTTCAAGCTCTACGGCGAAACCACCACCAAGTGGACGGACGCAAAGCAGGGCACCGTCGACCGCTATATGCGCCAGCAGGTCGAGCAGGATGCCGGTAGCCAGAATGAAGGCGTGCGTCTGGCGCTATACTTCGAGCGCAAGGCATCCAGCATCACCAGCCCGTTCTCGATCCTTGCTGACAAGGCGCTGCTCAAGGTGGCGCAGACGATGTACGGGCTGCCCGCCACGATGTCGCTGCTCGACATCGACAAGCAGGCCGAAATGCTCTCGAAGCGCATGAAGATCGAAGATTTCAAGGACCCGGCGAAAGTTCAGAAGATGCTGATCCATTTCGCTGCGGCTTATGACGTCGAAAATTCCAACGTCGCCCAGACAAGCCCAGCGGTGCAGCTCATGCAGCCGCTGGAGGCGAACATCAGCTACGATCTCCTCAGCAGCCTGCAGAATCTCAAGCTCGGTGGGACCTAGGCAGCATGCAATCCAGCCTCTACGTCGCACTTTCCTCGCAGATGGCCCTTCAACGGCGGCTGGAAACGATCGCCAACAACGTGGCGAACGCAACGACACCCGGCTTCCGACGCGAGGAGATCAAGTTCGAGGAGATGCTGAACAAGTCGGCGAGCGAGCCGGTTTCATTTGCGTCTTCGGGAGACACATTCATCAAGCGCGATCCCGGACAGACGACGCGCACAGGAAATCCACTCGACGTTGCGGTGCAGGGCGATGCCTGGTTCGCAATCCAAACGCCCGGCGGCGTCGCCTATACGCGCGATGGCCGTATGCAGATGACGGCCGAGGGTGAGCTACGGTCCATCGCCGGCTACGCGATGCTCGACGTCGGTGGCGCGCCAATTCAGGTCAACCCCAACGGCGGACCGATCAAGATCGCTGCCGACGGGATGATCACCCAGAACGACCTACAGATGGGCGCCATCGGGCTCTTCTCAATCGAACCGGACGCCAAGTTGTCGCGATATGACAACTCCGGCGTCATTCCCGACAAACCGGCCGTGCCGGCGCTCGACTTCAATCGCGTCGGCGTCATTCAGGGCCATATCGAAGGCTCGAACGTCAACCCGATGTGGGAAATGACGCAGCTCATCATGGCATCGCGCGGATACGACGCCGTTTCGAGCTCGATCAACAAGTCCGAAGATTCGCTGAGTGAAGCCATCAAGGCGCTGGCGCCCAGCTCGTGACAACGGATACGCGCGCGGCGCCGGGCATAAAATCCCTTTCTGATCTCGCAGAGCGCGTGTCGGCGGCTGCCGCCAATCAGCCACTCGTGCAGGTGGGCGGCACGGTCAGCCAGGTGACGCCGGCGTTCTGCAGCGTGTCGGGCCTCTCGCCGTTTGTGCGGCTTGGAGACCGCATCAATCTCGCCAGCGGCGGTCGCTCGCAGCTCGGCGAGGTCATTCGCCTCGACGAAAGCCAAGTCACGATCAAGACGTTCGATGAACCGATAACGGCGGGTCTTGGCGCGCGTGCTTGGCAGATCGGTCCGGGCACGATCAATCCCGATCCCTCTTGGAAGGGGCACATCTTCAACGCGCTCGGCAGTCCGATCAGCGATGGTGCCGGGGTCAGCTATGGCCACCAGCCCGTCTTTCCGGACCGCAATGCTCCCGCTGCGCTGCAACGGCAGAGAATTAGCACGCCTTTCAAGTCCGGCGTGCGGCTGATCGATCTCTTCACGCCTCTCTGCTATGGCCAGCGCATCGGCATCTTTGCCGGCTCCGGTGTCGGCAAATCGACGCTGCTCGCCATGCTGGCGCGCGCCAAAGGCTTCGATACGGTGGTCATCGCGCTGGTTGGCGAACGTGGCCGTGAGGTGCGCGAATTCCTTGAAGACACGCTCGGGCACAATCGTGAGAATGTGATCGCTGTTGTGTCGACGGGTGACGAAAGCCCGATGATGCGGCGGCTCGCTCCGAAAACGGCGACCTGCATTGCCGAGTATTTTCGCGATCGCGGCGAGCGGGTGCTGCTCATCGTCGATTCGATCACGCGCTTTGCGCATGCGGCGCGCGAGGTCGCCCTCGCAGCCGGGGAGCCTCCCGTGGCGCGCGGCTATACGCCAAGCGTGTTTTCCGGCCTGCCCAATCTTCTGGAGCGTGCTGGCCCGGGCATCGAGGGGGCCGGCTCCATCACCGGCATCTATTCCGTGCTCGTCGACGGCGATGACCACAACGATCCGATTGCCGACAGCATTCGCGGCACGCTCGACGGCCATATCGTTCTCGATCGCGCGATTGCGGATCAGGCACGCTATCCGGCCGTGAATGTGCTGTCGTCGATTTCTCGACTGTCGCAGCACGGGTGGACGGCCGAGCAGCGCAATCTCGTTTCAAAGCTGCGGGCATTGATCGCGCGCTTCGAGGATACGCGCGACCTTCGCCTCATGGGCGGCTATCGCAGCGGCGCAGATCCCGAGCTCGACAAGGCGGTGGAGATCGTGCCGAAGCTGTTCGAAGCCATGAAGCAAAGCCCGCGCGATCCGGCGAGCGTCGATGCGTTCCAGGAAATGGCGCGGGCGCTGCAGTCCTAGGTCGATGCTGCGGAATCTCGACGCTTACGTCGTGGCTCAGCGCGAAAGGTCGGAGCGCATCTTGACGAGGTTGGCGCCGTTGCGCACCTCTTCCTTGGGCACGAATGTCAGCTTCTCGATGAGCACGTCCTCGACGAAGGCATCTCCGAACCGCTCGTTCACCCGCGATTTTATAGTTGTCGTGAGCGCCTGCAGATCCTGCTTCTTGGCGCCACGCAACGCGGCCGCCTCGCCACTGTAGATCGATCGAAATGCTGCATCGACGAGGTAGATGTCCGGCTTGACGGACATTTTCTTCAACGCGTCCGACTTCATCGTGAAGGTGAACTGCGCGAGCACGTATCCCTGAACGGCGCCATTCGCGACCACGGGTACGCTTATGATGCTGGTCTGCATGGACTCAAGTCCACCCAGCACCTTGCTGCCGTCTGCGACCGGTGTTGCAGGCGCGTGCAGCAGGGCGGCCGCATAGCTCGACAGAACCGTAACGATGCAGATCCAGATGCCGGTCGCGATCAGCCTGATCATCAGAAGCCGCCATAGCCTTTCGCCGCGCCTGCGTGCTGCGAATACGTACCGTCCCACTCGCGGTCCTGGATGGTTTCGGCAACGACGCTTGCAACCTCGCGAACAGCGGCGAGATGGCGACGCAGCACAATCTGGTTCGTCTCGAGCTTGGAGCGCAGGAGCTTGAGGCGGTGAATGAGATCAGGGTCGAGCGGAACTCCGTCGAGCGTTTTGGTCGCCATCCCCAGCTCGAACAGCGCCTGGCTTTTACAGTTGTTCGATTCCTTCAAATCGATAGGAGCACGCGTCTGCAACGCCTCGGTCTCGCGATCGAGGACCATCTCGATGCGCAACACCGTTCTTTCAATCGCGCTGCGCGTTGCTGAGCCGCGCTCACTATGACCCTGCGCCGTCATACGTCACCAACCTTGGTTGTCATTTTGGCAGCTGCGGCGGTGCGGGCTTCCTCGCCCGCGGAGATGTGCTTGGCGATTCCTGTCACGCCAGACCGCGCAATCTCGGCCGCAATCTTCTCGGAGAGCATGGATCGCCACATCTCGCCGGCCGTCCCTTTGCCGAACATGGCTTCGGTGTCCTTCGGCATCATGGAATCGACCATGTTCTGCAACAGCACAGCCTCGAACTGCACGTAGACGTCCGACTTGCGCTCGGGGCTACCATTGATGGCGGAGGACGACGACACAGCTGCTGGTGCAGCGTGGCCGGCGTTTGTACTCACAGCCGATGCCGCGCGTTTGAGCTCGGTCGACCAATCGGCGACCGCGTCGCCTGAAGTGGTGCTCGCGACGACATCGCCAATCGCCTGGCGACCCATTCTTGCGAGACGCGCAGCGGCGTCGCGCTGCTTTACCGCATCGGCCGCACGGGCAACACCCAGAATGATGTCGGAGCCGGTTGTCATGCCGATGGATAAGTCCCGAGAGCCCGAGGCGTCGATGCGCTTAAGTTCGCCGAAATAGCTTATGGGAGGCTTGCGTCGCCGCTGCGTAGCGTGCGCTCGATGATGTCCATAAGCTCTTTTTCCGCAACGATCCGACCGTGCTGCTGTTCATAATTGCGAACGAGACGTTCGGCGAACTTGGTGCGTGTGGCGAGTTCGCGCAACGCGTCCGACCGCGCCAGCAGTTCGCTATCGACGCGTGTGGCTTCCTCGCCGAGCGTCTTGAACCGCTTGACGATGACCGACATAAAAAGACCTTGCAGGCCGCCGTCGCTGCCGAGCGCGTCCAGCGTCTCCTGCTGCTCAGCGGCAAGCTCGTCGCGGCGTCGCTTCAGGCCGGCGATGTGCTCTTCCTCCAAACGCTGCATATCCATTTGTACATCCAGTAGACGCTTGGCTTTTCGCAGGCGCGCCTCGATCATCGGCTCATATCCTCACCAGCCATTCGGTGAAACCGGTCATGAAGATCTGCAGGATCTCGCTGGAGGTGAAGTAGAGGATCAGGCCGCCGCCAGCGAGAACGAACGGAATGGAGATGAAGTAGACGGGAATCTGAGGCGTCAGCTTGCCGAGAATGCCAAACATGAGGTTGATCATCAGCGAGTAGACGATGAACGGCGCGGTGATCCGCAGTGCGAGCATGAATGCATCCGTTGCGGCATCGACGATTTTTATGAGACCGAAGTTGGCGGCCATCTCCTTGGCCACAGGGACCGCCGCGTAGGAATCGACGACGGCGTGCAGCACCTCCCAGTGAAGGTCGAGGACGAATATCAGCACCGTTGCCGTCAGCGTGATGAGGCTCGTAACCGCCGCCTGGGGCTCGTCCTCTTCGATATGCGCGTCGGGCGTGTTCGAGAGCCCGATGAGCATGGCGATTGCGGACCCGGCAAACTGCAACGCGACGAAGAACATGCGGCCCATCAGTCCGATGACCGCGCCGATGATCACCTCCGACGCGATCAGCCCGAACACCGTCACGGGCGCTTCGTTTGGAATGGACGCTTTGACGCCGGCCACGAGCAGAGGAGCCAAAGCCAAAGTGACCGCGAGAACGAGAAACAGACGGACTTGCATCGGCACGCGGGGCGATCCGAAGCCGGGCATGAGCATGAGGCAGGTGCCGACGCGACAAAATATGAGGAAGGTCGCGAGGACAGCCTGGGGGCCCAGGTCGGTCACGAAATCGTCCCGAGCGACTTTATCTGAACGCCGCGCGCGATCTCGAGATGCGAGAGCACCGGCAGGGTTGCGAACAGCCGCTCGGTGATCATGCGGACGTATGGACGGGCATCCGGGGCAGCGACCAGAACGAACTTGTGGCGCTGATCCATCAGGCGCCGGATGACGCCCGTCGCATCGGTGCTGAACTGCTCGATGAGCTTGGGATCGATGTCGAACTCGACGACCTCGCCTTTGACGTCGCGCTTCAGGCTCTGGTGGAACGTCGCCTCCCAGCGGCTGCCCAGTCGCAGCACCTTGAGGACGCCGTCATCAGACATCTCGCCGCAAATCTGCTGCGCCATGCGCAGGCGCACGTGCTCGGCGATCTGCTCGGCGCGACCGGCGTGCGGAGCGATTTCGGCTATAGCCTCGAGGATGAGGTGGAGATTGCGTATCGAAATGCGCTCGGCGAGCAGCAGCTTGAGCACCGCCTGCAGGCCCGAATAGGAGATGCGCGAGGGAATGATCTCCTCGATCAGTCGGCGGTATTCCGGCTCGAGGCGATCGAGCAGCGAACGCATGTCCTTGTACGACAGGAGCTGCGCCAGATTGTTGCGAATGACCTCACCGAGGTGCGTCAGAAGAACGGAGAGGTTGTCGACCGCGGTGAAGCCGTCGCGTTGCAAGGCATTCGCGAACATCTCCGAGACCCACATCGCCTTCATGCCGAATGCCGGCTCGCGGGTCTCATCGCCCGGAACGTTGGGCGGCGCTCCGTCGCCAACGATGACGAGGACGTCGCCGATACGGAGCTCCTCGGTCGCCACAACCGTGCCGTGGATCTTGATCTGGTAGCTCTTGGGCGGGATCGAAAGGTCGTCGGTCAGACGGATCTCGGGCACCACGAACCCATACTGACGCGCAAACTTGTGGCGCATCTTGCCGACGCGCTGTGCGAGTTCATTGTGCGCCGACATCAACGTGCCGGAAATCTGCTTGCCGAGGCAGAGCTCCAGCTCGACCGTTTTCAGCGACTCCTTGACCGACTGGCGCACTTCCTCCTCGGCCTTCTCTCGCGCTTCCTGTGCCAACGCCTCCTCGGCGGCCTTGGCGGCGGCATGGCGGCGGGGGATGGCATAGGCGATGAAGCCCATCGTCCCGCCGAGTACCGCAAACGGCAGGAACGGCAGGCCGGGCGAGAGGGCGAGCACGAACATCACGCCCGCAGCGAGCATGAGCGCGCGGGGGTGATTGCCGAGCTGGCCGAAGACCGCCTTTTCGGCGCTGCCGCGGGTGCCGCCCTTGGAGACGAGGAGACCAGCGGCGAGTGAAATGATGAGTGCCGGAATCTGAGTGACGAGGCCGTCGCCGACCGAGAGCTTGGTGAAGACGTCGACCGATTCGGAAAACGACAGCTCATGGCGGGTCACGCCGATGACGATACCGCCGAAGATATTGATGGCCGTGATGATGAGGCCGGCGATGGCGTCGCCGCGTACGAACTTCGAAGCACCGTCCATCGAGCCGAAAAAGGAGCTTTCCTCTTCGAGCTCACGGCGACGCAGCATCGCCTCCTTCTCGTCGATGATGCCGGCGGACAGGTCGGCGTCGATGGCCATCTGCTTGCCGGGGATGGCATCGAGGGTGAAGCGTGCGCCGACCTCGGCGATACGCGTTGCACCCTTGGTGATGACGAGAAAGTTCACGGTGATCAGGATGACGAATACGATCGTGCCGATCACGAAGTCGCCGCTCATGACGAAGCTGGAGAAGCCCGCGATGACGTGGCCCGCGGCGTCCGTCCCATCGGCTCCGTGTGAGAGGATGAGGCGCGTCGTTGCGATATTGAGCGCCAGACGTAGGATCGTCGCGATCAGCAATACGGTCGGGAAGGCCGAGAAATCGAGCGGGCGCTGGATCCAGAGCGCGACCATCAGCACGAGCACGGCGAGCGCGATGGAGAAGGCAAGGCCGATGTCGATCATCACCGGCGGCAGCGGAAGGAACAGCACCGCCAGAATGAAGACGATGCCGATCGCAAGACTGACATCCTGATTGCCGGCCCGCTTCAGCGACGAGGCGGCGGTCACGACGGATTCGCTCATTGCTCCCCCAGAATAGAGGAGGATAGCGTTAGCCGGCGAAGCTTGCGCGAAGGTGCCCTCGCAGCCGTCGCGGCATCAGAATCCGTTCTGAATGCGGCCGTAAATCTGCTCGGCAAAGGCGTAGATCACCGTGCCGATGAAGGGCGCCATGAGTGACGTCACCAGCAGCGTCGCGATGATCTTCGGGATGAAGGTCAGCGTGATTTCCTGGATCTGTGTCAGAGCCTGCAGGAGCGCAATGATGATGCCCACGGCCATAGCGGCAACAACCGCCGGGCTTGAGGCGACGATGATGGTCCAGATCGCGGCCTGGACGATATCGAGGGCGTCCGCCTGATTCATCAGGTTATCTTCAGGCCGGCGCCGAGCAGCACTTGGTCGCCATTCTCGAGAACGGCCACGGTACCACCCGATACGATGCGGACCGATGCCACCTTCCCGTTGATGCTGCCGTCGTCGGAGGTGATCGTGCGGCCAATCAGACCGTCGACCTGCGAAAGTGCCATCGAGGTCATCAGAGAATCCAGCTTGGCGTTGGTTTGGATGCCCTGCTCGACATTGGAGAACGATGCAATCTGGCCCATCCATTGAGCGGGATCGGTGGGATTGGTCGGATCCTGGTTCTGCATCTGCGCAATCAGCAGGCGCAGAAAGGCGGTGTAATCAAGCGACGTCTGCTTGCTGGTGCCCTCCGTCTGCGCGGTTTGCGTCTCGTTCCGGAGTGTCGTGGTCGTCGTCGTGGACGGGATCTGCATCAGCGCACCTCACAGTGGGTCAGGCCAGTGGTATCCGTGCGAGCGCCTTGGCTCAGGATCGCATCCTCGATGGGAAACAGCGACCGCAGCAGCTTCAGCGCATCGAAGAGCCGACCGCGGTCGAAGAAGTCACGCACCTCCGCCAGATTCTGGCGGATGGCGGGATTTTCGAATGACTGCGCCAGCGAGGCGTGGGCGTCGTAGAACATCGTGCGGGCGCGCGGCGCATTGGCCGGATCGATGAGCGTCGTCTGCACGAGGAAGTAGAGCTGCCGCAGTGGGGTGCGCGTATCGTCCGGCTGGATCACGTGGTGCTCCAGCAGGAACGTCACGTCGTTCAGGAACTCGATCGAAACCTTGCGGTCGACCTTGAGAACGGCCCCGTTGACGTAGATCCGCTCACCCGGCTTCAGGGATATCTGCAGCTTTTTCATTGCAGTCCTTCGTAGAGGGCGGTCGTCACCTCTATCATGGGTTTGAAGTCCGTCTTGTTGCCGAGGCGGATATCTTCGGCCTCGCGGATCACCCAGAGACCGATGGAGATGATCTCGGCCCGCAGCTCTTTGGGAAGCGCGTTCTCCGGGCTCGCCAAATCTTCGAGCAGGGTCGCCCACATACGGCGGGCGAAGGTGAGCGCCTCGATGGACTGCATCGATGTCGGGCCCTTTTCACTCGCGGCCCGCAGCAATTCAAGGCATCGCTCGAACACCTGCCGCTCGCGCTCACGAGCCGCTTTCGGGCTGTTCTCGAGCACATCAGCGTATGGGAATTGGTACATTTCGGGTCCCGGCTTCAGAATGGTTATGCGTTGCGGTCGTCAGGTCAGAGATAGTTCAGGATGCTGAGACCCATGATGCGCGCGGTGAGCGCGTACGAGGTCTCGATCTGCGTCATCAGTTGGCTCACTCGCGTCGCCGCCTCGTTGGGGTCGACGGCTTCGAGCGAATTCACGTGGGTTTCCAGAATGTCGATCTGCACGGACATGCGCTCGCTGGCATCCTTTACGCGCTGCTCGGAAATGCCGAGCTTCGACTGGATGTCGCCAAGTCCCTGGATCGCTTCGTTCGCGAGCCTGGTGGCCTGGTCGATCACCACCTCGTAGGCGGGCTGTCCGAGGTTCGCGGTTCCGAGGTCGGCGACCATGGTGTAGGCCATTGCGAGCTTGCGGAACGCCGTCTCGTTGGCGTTCGTCGAAGTCTCGATGAGTTCGCTGTTGGAGATGCGGCTGCGCATGTTCTGGCTCGACGCGGACGACCAGTCGTTGCCCCATGCCGGATCGTCGAAGAGGGTGGCGAACGTCGTGTCGAGGAACGTCTGCATGTCGCCGGCGCTGATGTTGGACACCGCTGGATCCGACTGCGTCATGCCGAAATCGGTGAGGAACGCGTTGGCCACGGCCTGGCGGTTCGCCGGCGCTGGCGTGTCGTAATAGTCGTTGAGCGGCTTCACGTCGGAATTGACGCCAGCGAACAGAAAGCCGCTGCCGAATGCGCGGTTCATCTGATCGAGGAATCCGTCGAGGCGGCTCTGGGCATCCGTCGCAGCGCCGAGCGCGTTCGTGCCACCGATGCGGTAGCCGAGAAGCTGCTTGGAGAAGTCCTGCGCGTTCTTGACCAAGTTGTCGATGGTGGTCTGCGAGGTCTTGAGGCGCGTCGAGACAAGCGAGTTGGTCTCTATGATCGTCGAGAGACGCGCGTGCTCCTGACGCAAGGAAATCGTCTCGCCCGTGCGATAGCCCAGCGTCTTGCCCACGTCGGCAAGCCGTCCGGTATCCATCTCCTTCAAGGCGTCGGCAATTTCCTGCTGCACCTTCATCAGCGACTGGCGCGTCGCCGCCGAGATGGAGCTGGTCGAGATGAAGGTGGTTTTCATTTCATCATCCCACCGAGTTCATCAGCGTCTGCAGCATGGAGTTGACCGTAGAGATCAGCTTGCTCGACGCCTGAAAGGTTCTTTCGAGCTCCAGCATCAGCGTCATCTCCTCGTCGAGATTGACGCCTGTGACTTTGTTCAGCGCGTCAGACGTGCGCACGAGCAAGGTGTCGCGATAATCGGCGTCTTCGCTCGCCGTCTTGCGGGTCTGCTCCAGCCAGGCAGCCGATCCCGACGCGAAGCTGGTCAGGGTCGCGGAACTGGAGAGCTTTGATGCAGGGTCGAACGCCTGCGCGCCGTTCAGCTTGTCGACGAGCTGATCGAGCCGTCCGGTGTAACCAGCGACGCCGCTTGCGTTGTAGGTGTAAGACACGCCGCCGATACCGCCATCGCGCAGGCGCCGTGCATCGCCGCCCTGGTCCGGATCGACCGATGCACTGAGCGTGATCGAGGCGGCCAGCCCCGCCGAGATCGTGCCGCTCGGCGGAATTGCCGGAGCGCCGCTCCAGGTGAAGAGGCCGGGCACGTCGGGCAGCACGGGGACGACGCTCTGGTCGGATTCGGCGAAAGCCGTGATGAGCCCGCGTGCGACCTCGTCGAGCTGGCTCTGATAGGTGACGGCAATGTCGTCGCGCACCTTGACGAGCCCGGTGATGCGGCCCGCACCAACGCTCATCGTCGCCCCGCTGCCGGCAACAGGGACGCCATCAGCGTAGACGGCGTTTCCGGTGATGCCGGCTCCGTAGCTCGCGACGGGCTGGAACGTGACCTTGCGCGGGCTCACATCGAACAGCGTGACGCCGCTGTCGGTGTAGATCGACATATCGTTGTCGCCGCGCGTCACGGTCTTGATGCCGATCTCCTCGGAAATCTGCCGCAAGAGCTGGTCGCGCTGGTCGAGGTAATCGGTGACGTCGGCACCGGACCGTGAGCCTTTCACGATCTCGGTGTTGACCTTCTCGAAGCGGGAAAGGAGCGAATTGAGATTGTCGACCGCTCCGGCGATGTCCCTGTCGGCTTGCGTGCGGACGTTCTGGATCAGGTCGCTGGCGTTGTGAAGCGATGTCACGACGTCGCGCGCGGCGGCAACCGCGGCCTGCCCAGTGGCAAGGCTGTCAGGCGCCGCAGAGTAGCGCTGAAGCGCGTCGTTGAACTTCTGCAGCATCGCGGCAGGCGACGCGTCGAGCTCGGTGTCGTTCACCGTCTGCTCAAGACGCTGCAGCGCTGTCGCAATCGCGCGCTGACCGGCGGAACTGGATGTCGAATCCAGCACATTGTTGAAAAGCGCAACGTTCGTGACCCGGGTTATAGAGGCAAGGCGCACCCCATTGCCCGGATTGGTGATGATCTCAGCGCTCTTGCGCGAGGCCGTCGGGTCTCCCGCGCGCGCAACGTTGCGCGAGAGAACAGATGTCTGCTCCGCCGTGGTAGCCAGGCTCGATATGGCCGTATTCAGACTGGCCGAAAGCGCCATCTATCTATCCGAAGCAGGCTGCAAGCGCTCCCTTTAGCGCTTGAGGTTGACGAGAACTTCCATCAACTCGGAACCAGTCTGGAAGACTTTGGAATTGGCGGTGTAGTTACGTTCGGCCTCGATCATCGTGGTGAGTTCCGAGGCGAGATCGACCGTCGACTGCTCCAGCGCGCCGGAAATCATCTTTCCGAACCCGCTGTCGCCAGGGAAGCCGATCTGCATCTCGCCGGAATTGGACGTCGGCACGAAAATGTTGCCGGCGAGCGGCTGCAGATTGTCGGGGCTGGCGACGCTGCCGAGCGGGATCTTGTAGGTTGCGATACGCGTGCCACTCTCGAAGACGGTGTACAGCGTGCCGTCCTCGGCGATCTCGATGCGATCGACAGGACTTGGTGCATTGCCATTGACGACGGTGGCATCGAGGAGCGTGTAACCGGCGCCGAGCTGCGTGCTGCCGGCCATGTCGATGACGAGTGTCGCGCCATTGGGAATGGGCACGTTGACCGATGTCGGGCTGGCGGCGGTGAGCTTGCCGGTGGTGTTGTCGAACGCCAGAGTCTGTGTCGACAACGGGCCAGCGGCGTATGGGAAGCCGCCACCGGGGCCGGCGTCGGCCTGATTGAACACGCTGACCTGCCAATTGCCGCCGCCCATGTTGGTCGAATAGACGTCGAGCGTGATTTTGTTGCCGAGGTTGTCGTATGCGGTCAGCGACGTCTTGGCGGTGTATTCAGCGGTCGCGGCGTTGGCCGAAGGCAAATTGCCTGCCGCAACCGGCGTCGAGTTGTAGGGCAGGTTGACCTTGAACGCCGCTGCGGTTGATGGCGTCGCCTGCAGCGCGACTGCGCCGATGTTCACGGGCTCAAGTCCCGCGGTGCCATTCGCCACTACGGACGGCGCGCCATTGGCGAGACTGTAGCCCATCAGCTTGAAGCCGGCGGCGTTGACGAGATCGCCGTTGCCGTCGGGAATGAACGAGCCAGCTCGCGTCATGTACGTCTGGCCGTTGTCTCCAGAGACGATGAAAAAGCCGGAGCCTTTTACAGCGAGATCGGTCGCGGAGGTCGTCGACTTGCGCGCGCCTTCTTCGCTGATCGCATAACGGGTGTGGGATTCGACGCTGCCCGAGACGTATTCGGTGCCGCCGGAATCCAGAACGAGCGATGAGAACTCGATCGATGCGCGCTTGTAGCCGGTGGTCGTCGAATTGGCGATGTTATCGGCCACTGCGCCAAGCCGGTTGGCCTGGCCAGCCATGCCGGACGCGCTCGTTCGCATCGTACTGTAAAGACCCATCAGCTATGCTCCCCGTCAATGCAACTGCATGGTGCATTGGAACATTTCCGGCTTGCGCGAAGCTGGTGGGTCTCGCTTCGATAATCAGACGTCGATGAGCCGATAACCGAGATACCGCTGCGAATCGATCGGATCGTGCCCAAGGCGATGGCGCAGACGCTTGCGCAGCTTGCTGATGTGGCTCTCGATCACGTTCTCGTCGATCTCTTCGGAGAAGAGGCCGTAGACGAAGTTGAATATCTGGGTCTTCGTCACGCGACGACCCTTGTTGCTCACGAGATATTCAAGGATGCGGCGCTCGCGGCGGGGAAGGTGAAGCTGTTCGCCACGCACCTCCGGGTCGCGCCCGTCTCCGAACACGCGGATGTCGCCGCTGACAGTTCCTTCCATCTCGGCGACGTCGCGCCGCTTGATGGCCTTGATGCGCGCCAGGATCTCGTGGATGTGCGTTGCATTGACGATCACGTCATCGACGCCGGACGCAAAAAGATCGAGCGTCTCCTGCAGCGAGCGCGCGCCATTGAGTGCAAGAACGGGCGCGCGCGAGCGTTGCTTGATCATCTTTGGAAAGATGCGGCGATCGCTGCACTCGCCGAGCACGAACGCTTCGACGGCAGCCAATTCCGGCTCCGGAGCTGTCCTCACCCAGTCGTGGAAGTCCGATGCAGCGAGCCCCTCGGTGGAGATGCCCTCACGGCCGAAACCAAGTGCATCTACTTCCGCCAACGCCTCACGGTCATCGACGATGATGATCATCCGCAGCTCCCCCGAATCGCTCGATGATCAGAATGTCATTCTTCAAGTTATGCACAATAACGTACGTAGGCGAACCTTCGTACTCCAACTGATTGCAGCCGCTGGTGATGCGGCTTTGCATCTATTTGTTGTGCAAGCGACTTTCAAAACGAGACACGATTCGTAGCGGCGCAAGCTTGGCGCAGGCTGACCAAACTAGAACGACAGCCAGATGAAACCGAGATCGGCGGATGCTGCGAAGAAGATCATTGCTCGTGCTTGCAGCGGCCGCCGCGCTCTTGTTGCTTTATGCGTCGACACTGGTCGGCGGCAGCGTTGTCGCTGCAGTTGTGTGCGCCTTCGCGCTGATGATCGGCGGGCCGATCGCCGTCCTCGTATGGCTCGGATCGGTTTCCGATTCGGATGCGAAGCGCCTTACGCGCCAGCGCATGCAGAAACGCGACACGCTCGATGCGCAGCTCTGGCAGCTGACACTCGCCGAAGTGCACGCATCGCCGGAGTGGCGCGCGGTTACTCTCGATGCTCCCGTGGCGCGGGAAGAGAGCTGGCATCGCCGGCTGTCGTCTGATGTTGCATCTGCATGGGCGCAGGTGTTGCAGGAGAGCAGACGTTTCGCGCGCCCCATTCTGGGACTGTCGATGGTCATTCTATCAACCATCGGCTTCACGGGTTGCGGCGGTGTTCCGCCGGAGGCGTGGGCTGCCGTGCGCCCCGGCATGGCCACCGCGGACCTCGTCGCCATCGCGGGCGGTCCTGACTACGTCAGATCAAACGGCACCAACGAGGTCTGGCAGTACTGCCGCGACTTCTATGGGCGCGATGAAGGCCGATATGCGCGGTATTACACGGCGGTCCTGGTCAATAACCAGACGGTCCAGGACATCAAACCCTATCCGGTGCTGTCGAGCGCCGGATGCCAAGACTTCTACCGCGCGAATTTCTAAACGCGGCCGGCATTGAGCCTGTCCGGCTCGGTCCCCATCTCATTTCAAGTCGCCCGAGGGTGGCACGGTCATTGCTGAGGGAGGGGTGAAGTAAGTTGGCGTAAGAAGGAGCCCGGCTCCCATGGTCACGTGGCGTAACCGCTCGATCGACAGTCTCTCAACGACAGAGCTGCGCCAGGCGCTGGACGACGCGATCAACCAGATCGCCTGGTCGCGGAACGGCACTGAGCCGTCCTCGTTCTTCTCCGCCCTGCTGCTCGGCTTCGCAGCCGGCGCCGTCGTGGCCGCGGCCGCCATCGTTACTTTCTCGATCCTTGCCTAGCCGTTTTCCTCCGCCCACTGCCGGAACGGCCTTGCACCCAGCCGCATTGAGGCCAAGCTCGCCGCAGACGTGCTGCGATTCGCTTTGAGCATCATCATAAGAGGGGTGCGCACATGGGTCCGCTTGGAACCTTCCTTCTGCTCGTCATCTTCGGCGCTTGCGTTGGCTTCGCGATGAACCGCTACGGGCGCACTTGGCTCGGGCGGCAGGTATCCGGCGCGACGGGCGTGGGCGATGTCACCTACGCGCTGGTTGGTATCGCGGGGTCGTTCATGGGCTTCCACATCGCGGGCATTCTCGGCCTGCTGTCGCCGCTCATCATGTATCTGCTCGCGGTTGCCGGGGCCGCCGCCACTGTCTGGCTGTGGCGCCGATAGTTCGGCGCGCATTGTTTTGATTGGTGAGACGGCAGATTGATGCTTCGGACCGACAGGTCCGAAGCGGTTTGTGTCATGCGGGCTTTGCCTCGCGGCTGCCGAACGGCCACCAGCCTTTTTTCGCTGCCGCAGCCTTGGCCTCCTCGGCCTCGGCTTCCTCGATGCTGCCGTCGTCGGCCAGCACCATGAGGATCGGCGTCAGGCCCTCGATGTCCTCCAGCGGGAAGATCTCGATGTCGCGCCGTGCGCGCTCGCTCCAGCCGGCGAACGTCAGCGCCTTCTCGGCCTTCGAGAACAGTCCGTGGTTGCGGATCGGCTGTGCCTTCTCGAACAGGGCGTCCTCCTCGGTTTTCTGGACGCCACTATTTTCCTTGTGCTTGATCCAGTCCTTCCGGATCTGGCTGAGGTCCGTGTCGCTTCCGAGACTTTCCTCGTGCTTGAGCCTGTCCAATTCGCCCTTCTGGAATCGCCACCATTTCGCACGCTGGGGCCAACGGACGAGGTCGAGGTCGTCCAACACGCCTGCAAGTTGGTTCATGGCCAACGCCTTGGCGCATTCTTCCTCGTTGCTCGGGTCGCAACTGTAGAGGTTTGGTATCACCAGATAGGAAGCGCCCTTGTGATAGATGAAGTGCCGCCGCACCCACTCGATGCTGGCCCCGCGAGCGCGTTCCATCGCGGTATTGATGGCGGCACGTATCTGGCGGATCACCTGAGAAGAAGGACGGCGGCTCTCGGCCGGCGGAGGGTTGAGGATCGCCAGCGCAAGCAGGCCGAGATCGATGCCGATCGTCGCGAGCAACGCGATCATATCGCGGCCAGTGATCGGGTCGCCGCTCTTGGTGGCGCCGGACGGCGGCTCACCAGCGATATAGCCGAAGAGGCTCGACAAATATGACCCGATGTTCTCCCAGAGGCGCTTGATGGCGTTGGCGACACCGGCCGGTCCCTCGTTGAAGGACGCTTCGCGCAGGCTGAGCACGGCGGGCTGATCTGCCTGCACCGCAGCCTGCGTCAGGCGCTGCGCGAGGGTCGGGTCGTAGCAGGAGAAGCCGCTTTGTCCCGGAGCGACGGACACGGCCGCTGCGATGGCGCGCATCTCGGTCGCCGTCGACTTGCCCAGCTCATTGGAACGGGCAGCGATGTCGCGCGCACGCGAGCGAATGTTCGACGCCATGGCATTGAAGCTTGCCTGGCGCTCGGCAACCGTCGAGCCCTGGAGCTGGGCGACGCTCTGCTGCAGCGATGCAACGTCGGTCTGCACCGGCTTGATCCAGGAGTTCTGGACACCATCGCGCAGCGATGTGATCTGGTCGCGCACGCCGACGCGCGCGGCGTACAGCGGTCCGCGGCCGGCCCCCGAGGAGGTTCCGCACGAGCCGCCGCTCGATTCCTCGCGGGCCATCTGTGTCTCGGACCACGTCACAACGCCATCGAGGCCGACCTTAACGGCGTCGAGACGCGCCGCGACGGCGCTCGCCGCATCGCCTGCATCCTGCTGCAGGCCCGACAGTCCGGTACGGGTTGCCTCCTCACCGGCGATGAGGCTCCACCAGAAGCCGTAGCCGAAGCCGATCGACCAGATCGCCAAGAATACATAGAGAGGGAAGGTGACGAGGCGGTCGGTCCAGCGGCGGCCGATGCCGAAGCTCTCGCGCAGCGCGAGCCACATCAGGAAGGTCAGAGCCACCACTACGATGATGACGAGGAAGTCGTTGGAGAACGACATCCCGCCCGGCAGCTCCTGGGTGTTCCCGGTGGGCGAAGTCGACACGCCGATGATGAAGTCGCGCATGCCGTGCCAGGTGGCGAACCCGGAGATCAGCAGCAGCATCATCGAGGAGATGCCGATGAGGGTATTGCGCCCCAGAAGATAGTCGAGCGCACGCCCCAGCTGAGAGGTCGATGCCGGCCTCGTCGATGCCATGTCAGTCCCCCGTGTGTCCCACCTTGTATAGGCCGATATAGGAAAAACGCGCGTTTGTCGCCCGGGTTGCATTCTCCCCGACGAGATCGCGGCGCCGCTGGTCGCGGCGGATCGCCGGCGGCCTCGACGCGCGAGGTTGCCGGTGCGAAGCATACGGCATAGTCTTTCGACTGATTACTGCCTCACTCGGACGGTGGCTATGGCGAGCGATGGCTTTGATTTTGAAGGATTAGTCCGCGCGGGCTACCCGCTGAAGCGCTTCGAGCCGGGCGAGCGCATCTTCGTTTCCGGGGACGAGGGGAGCGTGATGTATGCCGTCCGCTCGGGCTCGGTGAGCATCCTGTCGGCGGGCGAAGTCCTGGAGACGGTACGCCCCGGCGAGACGTTCGGCGAACTCAGCCTGATCGACGGATCCCCCCGCGGGGCCAATGCGATCGCTCGCGAGGAAACCGAAGTGGCGGTGATCGACGAGCGCGCCTTCAACTATCTGGTGGAACGAAACCCGGGCTTCGCGCTCGATCTCATGCGGCGGCTGGCGCGCCGCCTGAGGCGGATGAACGAGAATCTGTAGGTCCACTCGGGGCGATCACCCGGCCTTGGAGGCAATGACGCCGGGCGGGATCATCTTGTAGTCGACGTAGGCTTTGCCGCGCAGGCGGAAGTCGGCAACGCCGGGGTGCATGATTTCGGCGAGGATCTCAGCGCTGTCGACTAGGCGGGGGCCCGGCCGGTTGAAGTAGGCGTTGCCGTCGGCGAGATAGACCTGCCCAGTGCGGACGGCGCGCAGTTCCTGCCATGTCTCATAAGCGACGAGCGGCCGGACCTCGCGACGCGTCACCTCGATGTCGTAACCGCAGGGTGCGACGACGATCACATCGGGATCCGCTTTTGCGACGTCTTTCCAGGTGATCCAGGGGGAGGGCTGGCCGGTGGTTCCAAAAAGGCTGATCCCGCCGGCGGTGTCGATCAGTTCGGGCATCCAGTGGCCGCCCGACATCGGGGGATCGACCCACTCGATGAAGGCAAGCCGCTTTTTCGGCTGACGCGCGACGAGCGCCGCCACGGCCGCTAGACGACCTTTCATCGCCGCGATGAGATCCTCTCCCGCAGCCGGACGCCCGATGGCATCGGCGACGCGCGCGATGTCGCGATAGATGTCGGCCATGGTGTGCGGGTGCAGCGAGACGATGCGGGGATCGCTGTCGGTGATCTCGCACACGGCACGCTCGACGTCCGCGAGAGAGACCGCACAGACCTGACACTGATCCTGGGTGAGGATGACATCGGCGTGCGCCTTGTCGAGCGCATCGGCGTCGACCTCGTAGACGGAGAGGCCGCGCTCGACGAGCGACTTCACACGCTGGTCGATCTCGGCGCTGGAGCCTTCGACGTTGAACTTCGGCCGAGTGATCGCCGGCAGCGATTTTACCGAAGGCGGAAAATCGCACTCATGCGAGCGGGCGACCTGAAGGTCTCCCGCACCGAGCGCATTGAGGATCTCGGTTGAGCTTGCGATGAGCGAGACGACGCGCGGGTGCGGCGATTTTTTTGTCATGACGATTTGATCGCACCCGCACAGCTCTGTTGCAAGAGGAATGGCCGCTCACGCTCGTGCCGCAACAGTCGGTTCTGCCTGTCTCGCCAGATACGCGTGCAAGGCCGCAACCACCTGGGCCCCTTCGCCAACGGACGCTGCGACGCGCTTCACCGATCCGGCGCGAACATCGCCAATGGCGAAGATACCCGTGCGACTGGTTTCCAGCAGCTTGCCAGCGGAATCGCAGAGTCCTGATCCGGTGAGGACGAAGCCTTTACCATCAAGCTCCACTCCAGAGTCCTTCAGCCAGTCGGTGTTGGGATCGGCGCCGATGAACAGGAAGAGGTGGTGGATCGCATGCGTCTCCTCCGGTCCGCCGGCGCGCCGCCAGCGTATCGATTCCAGCCGGCCATCTGCGCCGTCGAGCGCGGTGACTTCCGTATTGAGCAATATCTCGACGTTGGAGAGGTTGCGGATGCGGTCGACGAGGTATTGAGACATCGATGCCTCGAGGCTGCCGCCGCGCGCCAGCAACCAGACTTTCTTGGCGCGGCTTGCAAGGTACACGACCGCCTGACCGGCGGAGTTTCCGGCGCCGACCAGCGCCACCTCCTGCTCGGCGCAAAGGTTTCCTTCCAGCGGCGACGCCCAATAGTGGACGCTCGACATCTCGAACTCGTCGAGGTTCGGCACGTCGAGGCGACGATAGCGGGCGCCGCTGGCGATCACGACGGTGCGCGCTTTCACGCGCTGGTCCTCGCCGAGACGCAACACGAATGCCCCGCAGCCGGCGTTGTCGGGTTCCAGGCTCTTGGTATCGCACGGGATGACGATTTCAGCGCCGAACTTCATGGCCTGATTATAGGCGCGGGCCATCAGGGCCATTCCGGAAATTCCGGTGGGAAAGCCCATGTAGTTCTCGATACGTGCCGAGGCGCCCGCCTGTCCGCCGAAAGCGCGGCAGTCGAGCACGAGAACAGAAAGTCCCTCGGACGCCGCATAGACAGCCGTGGCGAGCCCGGCGGGTCCTGCGCCGATCACCGCGACGTCGTGAACCTGATTGGGATCAAGCGGCGAAATAAGGCCGACGCATCGGGCAAGCTCGGTTTCGGTGGGGTTGCGCAGCATGTCGCCGCGCGGGCAGACCACGATCGGAAGCTCTTCCGGCGAGACCTTGAATTTCTCGATCAGCACCTTGCCGCATGGGTCAGATTCCGGATCGAGCCGCAGATGCGGATGACCATTTCGCGACAGGAACCCCTCGAGGCGCAGCACGTCGCGATTGTCGGAGCTGCCAACGATGATCGGACCACCGGCACCTGTTTCGATAAGTCCAACGCGTCGCAGAATGAGCGCGCGCATGATCCGCTCTCCGAGCTCGGCCTCGGCGATCAAGAGCGTCGGCAGCCGTGGTGTCGGTATGACGATGACGTCGGTCGGCTCGCGCGCTATGGCATCTACGAGCGCGGGGCGCCCACCAAGCTGCGCGAGCTCTCCCATGAACCCGCCTGTCTCGTGCGTCACGATCAGCGATCGCTCGCCGCCATGCGACTGGAAGACGTCGACGGCGCCCGAGAGCAGGAACATGAGACCTTCTGCGTGCTCTCCCACGCGGGCAAGATGTTCGCCCGCCGAGAAGTGACGCAGCTCGCCGAAGCGCCGCACACGCTCGATCTCTTCGGGCAGCAGGGTCGGGAACGCCTGGTGATGACGCGTCTGGATGGCAGACTGTACCATGTGGATTCCCGTGCTCTGTGGATGAAGCCGACCGTCGTGCGGCAGCGTATAGCTCGGATGGCGGCGAGCAAAGGTCAAGTCGAAGGGTTGCTCAATGAGCAGTCACCGACCGCGCCGGGCAGCAGCTGAAGCCGATCGTGCACGGCGCATCCGCCGCGTAGCCGCAGACGAGGGGTGCCCACTACCGGAACACGCGGTCGAACAGCGCGCCGACGACCTTGGCTGGCTTGATCCTGCCGGGGCCGCCGGAATACCGCCCGCCGTAGATGTGGCGGACCAGCCTCGGCCGCATCTCCTTCGACGGCGCGAACTCGACCGCGAAGTCGCCGCTCGCGATGCGGACGATGCTCGCCTTCACCTGCATGCCGTCAAAATCGACGGTGACTTCGGTGCCGGGTGGCGCAGGCGCGGGACCATAGAGGCGCATGCCCGTCACCGAGATGTCGGCAATCGGCGCCGGGGTCTTTTGCGTTCCGACGACGACCGTCGCCCAGCCGACGCCACGGAAGCGGTCGCCCTGACGCATCTGCGATGCCTCGAAGCACACGAAGCAGGCGAGGGTGAGAATGACGATATTGTACCAGCTCCAGAACAGCGCGATGGCGCTGGCGTCCGAGAGCGAGCGGGAGTCATCGAAGCCGAATGCCCAGATCACGCCGCCAACGGTGATCGCGAGGTAGGCCAGGAAGACGCGCAGCATCCGCCACTGCACGAAACCCTTGGTGCGATCGCCACCCTTTGCCGTGACCTCGAACTTGTGACCTTGGGGCTTGAACAGGCCAACGATCACCGACTTTGCAATATCGTTGGCGACGAGCAGCTGGCTGAGGTCGTTCATGATCGGCAGCACGCGTCCCCTCGTCAGCCAGGCGATAACCGCCGTCTGCACGACGAGGAATGGGAAGAGGTGCGATACGGCGTCGGGCACGTAGGCGTAGACGGCCTGGATGTAGAACAGGAGATAGACCGCCGGAATGACGAGGGCCGCGAGACGAAACGCGTGTGTCGCCGACCAATGGAGGAAGGTGTCGATCAGCATCAGACGCGGAATGAGCGGCGTCGAGACCTGCGTGCTGAGCGGCCCGCTTGGCCCGCGACAGATCTGCATGAAACCCAACGCCCAACGACTGCGCTGCGAAATGTATTCCTTCAGTCCTTCCGGCGCGAGACCGAGCGACAGGACCTCGTTGAGGTAGACCGTGTGATAGCCAATCTCGTTGAGGCGCAATGAGACGAGGTAATCCTCGGTCACCGAGTCGGTTGGAAATCCGCCGACCCGCATCAAGGGCTCGAAGCGCAGGATCGACGACGTGCCGCAGCAGAACGCGCCGCCCCAGGCATCCTTCGACGGCATGACGATGTCGAAGAAGAAGCGCTGCTCGTCTGGCCACACGCGCGCGAGCGACAGATTGCTCTGGATGGGATCGGGGTTGAAGAAGTGTTGCGGCGTCTGCACGACGCCGACGCTTGGATCGCGCGTGAGAGCAAGCGTGCGGTTGAGGAACTCCGCCTTGGCGACGAAATCTGCATCGAAGATTGCGATGAAATCCGGCTGCTCGTCGAGGCTCGACAGGTGCAGCAGCGCGTTGTTTATGTTGCCTGCCTTTGCGTGGCGGTTGTCGGGCCGCGTCAGGTACCGACATCCCTCGCGTTCGCAGATCGCCTTCAACCATTCGCGGCGGCCATCGTCGCAGACCCAGACGCGATAGTTCGGATAGTCGATGCCGAGCGCCCCTATGATGGTGCGCTCCAGGATGGCCTCTTCCTCATTATAGGTGCAGATGAGGACGTCGACGAGCGGCGGCTCGGGAAGCGACTTCAGCCAGGGCATGTTGGCGTCGGCCTGCGGCGAGCGATTGATCGTGCGCGTCAGAAAGAACATCGCCAGCGAGGATCCGACGAGCGACATGAACTCGATGAACGTGAACCCGACGCCAAACGCGAAGTCCAAGGAGAGGCCGGGAGGCGGCAGGGTCTCCGTGATCCGCCAAATCATGTAGCGCCAGGCGAGCGCGAGGCAGATCGTTATCGCCACCGTGCGCACGATGGTGTTCTTGCGGTCGAGCCACGGCAGCATCCCGATGGCGCACAGGCCGAGCACGATGCCGGGCAGCAGTGCGTCCCAGTAGCTCATGCCTGAGGCGACTATCGCGTTCGAGGCAACCAGCATTCGGGGCCCCTACTCGGCTGCGCTCGCCGTTTTGATACGAACCGCGCGCTCGGCACTCGCCGAGGTGTCGAACGTCACCTGGCCGGTGCGCCCCACGTTGCATTCCTCGCGTGCGGCCAGCCCGGGAAAAGCGATGGTGACGTGGTAAGGCTCGCGTGTCAGCGCCGTCTGCTCGATGGCGAAGTTCGACCCCGCGGCGGCGAGACCGGTGAGACCGACGACGCGGCCGGCGTATTGCTGACGCTCGCCGCGCAGCCGGAACTGAGCCGGCTGGCCGACCCAGAGCTTATTGTAGACGGACTCGCTGACGGTCGCGGTGACGACGGCACCCGCGCAGTCGAGAATGCGAAGAAGCTCCTGACCCGTACGAACCTCTTCTCCGGGCGCGGTGAGGGTCGCCCAAATTCGTCCGAGCACCGGCGCTGTCACCTCGGCGGTGGAATGCGCTTTAAACTGCTGCATCTCGTCAGCGAGTTCGTGCTCCAGGTAAGCGAGACGCCCCTTGTTCTCCTCGACACGCGCCGAACCATCGAGGATCTGCTGGCGCACCTCGTCCAGTCGCTGCGCGGAACGCGGGAGGTCGTTGTAGCTGTCGCCGACGAAGAGGCCCTTCCTGGCCGCATCCAGCTCGACCTTGTTGCCCTCGACGCGAATTTTTGCAGCCTCAATCGCCAACTGAGACGTCTTGAAATCACGTTCGGCATGCAGCAGCGTCGCGATGGTTTGCGAACCGGTCTGATTGAGCTTCTTGGCACGCTCCATCGTCTGACGCGCATCCTCGTGCGTCGCTTCGGCAGAGGTTATCAGCACTTGCAGCTCGGCGGCGCGCGCTTCGAGCTGGCGAATACGCCCCTCCTGGAACGCATTGCGCTGAGCAAGAAGGTTCGCCTCGATGGATTTGAGCTGTGCGACGCGCGCTTCGGCGGCGTGCATATCGGAGGTGACGCCGTTGATGGTGCGGCGAAGATCGTCGAGCCGGCCGCGGTCGGCGCGGATGTTCTCGATGTGCAGAAGCATTTCGCCCGGCTGCACCTCGGTGCCGATGGCGATGGTCGGCGCGACGAGAGTCACCTTTCCGTCGATCGGCGCCCGGACATTGATGAGCCGTGCATTGACGGTTGCCTCGGCGCTGGTGGTGGCGAGCAGTCGCTGCAATGGAATCCAGCCGAGCGCCAGGGCGACGGCGATGGCAATCAGCGATTTGACGCCGCGTCCGCCGCTCTTGGCCTTGAGGCGCTGAAGGATGCCCGGCGCGGGCGGCGGCGGGATCTCGTTGTGGTTGCGGAGGTGGCGGTCGCGCAGGTCGTCATGGAGCTGGTTCTGGGGGGCGGGGGGGTGGGGCTGAGCGGCTGGCGCGGTGTGTCGG
>JASBSU010000044.1 GCA_030148725.1 Hyphomicrobium sp. | reverse complement strand
GTAGTGTACGGGGGTAAGTTCCATCATGGCCGAGTCTCGTAGTGTAGTTAAGTTGTTTGGCGTTTCGGCCCTCGCGCTCGTCGCGATGACCGGCGTCGCCCTCGCCGACGGTTATGCCGGCAGCATCAAGGATGCGCCCGCTGCCAAGCCAGAGCGCGAGTTCACCTATTCCTTCACCCTGACGGGAACCTCGGACTACGTGTTCCGCGGTGTTTCGCAGAGCGACAACGATCCCGCGATCCAGGGCTCGGCCAACGTCGGTTACGGCATCTTCTATGCCGGCATCTGGATGTCGAGCGTTGACTTCAAGGACGATGCCCAGATCGAGGCCGACTACTACGCTGGCATCAAGCCGACGTGGGGTCCGGCGACGTTCGACTTCGGCGTCCTCTACTACGATTATCCGGGCTACAACGTCGTCAACAACGAATACCTCGAGTTGAAGGCGAGTGTTTCGGGCGAGATCTGGAAGAGCCTGAGCGCCACCGCAACCCTGTACTATCACCCGGACTACAACGGCAGAGAGTACTTCGTGTATGAAGGCGGTCTCGCCTACACGCTGCCGACGTTCCATATCTTCACGCCGACCCTCAGCGGCCAGGTTGGCCATTACGACTGGGATGTTGGTGGTACGGACTACACCTACTGGAACGCTGGTCTGGCTCTTGCCGTCGACAAGCTGACCTTCGACTTCCGTTACTGGGATACGGACTTCGCTTCGTCGGTCTGCCCGCCCATGGCGAGCAATCAGTCGGCCTGCGGTGAGCGCTTCGTGTTCTCTGTGACCCTCGCGCTGCCCTAATCAGGCACGCCCCGAGACGAAACCCTGCAGACGGGGCCGAGCAATCGGCCCCGTTTTGCGTCAGATGCTCATTTTGCAGTCATATAAAGGACTGGAATTGCAGCTTAAGTTGCAAGGATGCAACGCTTTTGGTGGAGAACGTGAGGATAACCTGATTATAGCTTGTGAACAGCGGTGATTTGGGTCGTTTCTTCGATCCAGACCGTGGATTCCCGTAAAGCGCACCGCGGATCGTTTTTGGCGGTTGGGTGCGTTCTTGCCCTTAGAGCAAGAGGGAATTTGCTTATCATGACGAACACTACAAAGCTTGCTGCCCTGTGCGGGGTGGCGGGAATTGCGCTCTTCGCGATCTCCGGAACCGCCGCCGCCGACGGGTACGAGGTTGCGGCTCCGGCTGCTGCCGACGAAGGCCGCAAATTCACATACTCCTTCAATCTCGGCGTGACCTCGGACTACATCTTCCGCGGTATCTCCCAGAACGATAACGACCCCACCATGCAGGGCGGCATCGATGTCAGCTACGGCATCATCTACGCCGGCATCTGGGCATCGGGCGTCAACTTCGGCGGCGACGCTGCCGTCAACGACGCTGACATCGAGATCGACTGGTACGGTGGCATTCGTCCGACCTGGGGTCCGGCGACCTTCGATTTCGGCGTGCTCTACTACACGTATCCGGGCAACGGATATAATGGCGCCGCAACGGCGTTCCCTGAGATCAACTACGTCGAACTCAAGGCCGGCGTGAGCGGCGAGCTCTACAAGAACTGGACGGCTGGCTTCACCACGTACTTCTCGCCGAACTACTTTGGCGAGACCGGCAACGTCTGGACCTTCGAGGGCGTCACTGGTTACACGTTCCATCAAGTTGGACCGTTCGTGCCGACGATCAGCGGTACGCTTGGCTACCTGACCGGTAACGACAGCGACTTCCTGGCCGCAAACGGTTTCGGCGACTACTGGTACTGGAATGCGGGTCTGGCTCTCGCCGTCGAGAAGCTGACCTTCGACTTCCGCTACTGGGGTACGAACGCCGACAACTCGGTCTCTGCGAACCTGGGCTGCATCAACAATTACTGCGACGACAAGTTCGTCTTCAGTGCCAAGGTCGTGCTTCCTTAAGCTGCTCTCTCAGCTAGACGACGAGATGGGGCCGAGCGTTTGCTCGGCCCTTTTTTCGTGGCCGATTTCAAAGCGGTGCTTGGAGTGCCAACCGAGCCAGTGTGATCAATAATTAACACTTTGTTCAGAGGTTGTTGCGGTGCCGCCACACAGGCACAGCAAGCGCCGCGCTTGCACGAAATCGATCTTGTGCGCGTCGCGCGTATCAGGCCTTCTGAGACAAAGCCGCTGTGCGGTTGGTGATGGCGCGTCTATGCCACGATGGGATGGACCACATGACCATATCTCGCAAACTCATTGCATTCTGCGGACTCTTCGGCGCGGCGATCGCGACGTCGACGGTTGCGCTTGCCGACGGCTACGAGGTGGCTGCGCCGGCAGCCGTCGAAGAAGGCCGGAAGTTCACCTACTCCTTCAACATCGGCGCAACCTCGGACTACGTGTTCCGCGGTATCTCGCAGTCCGATAACGATCCGGCGCTGCAGGGCGGTGTCGATGTCGCCTGGGGCATCATCTACGCCGGCATCTGGTCGTCGATGGTGGATTTTGGCGGCGTGCCGCCGGCCAATGCCGAGGTGGACTGGTACGCCGGCATCAAGCCGACGTGGAACTCTCCGCTCGGCACGGTGAACATGGACTTCGGGTTCATCTACTACTCGTATCCGGGCTCCAATCCGGACGCGGTACCGATGGCCGATCCGAACTACTGGGAGCTGAAGGCCGGCTACAGCTGGTCGGCGCTGCATCCGAGCCTCGTGACGGGCACGACCGTCTACTGGTCGCCGGATTACTTCGCGGAGACCGGCTCTGTGTGGACGATCGAGACGATGGCCGCATGGACGCTGCCGAAGGTGAGCGTCTTCACGCCGGTCATCAACGGTGTGGTCGGCTGGCAGAAGGGTGATGCCAACGACGGCTACTTCGTGAACCAGATCGGCACGGACGACGAATACTACTACTGGAACGCGGGTCTTGCGCTCGGCGTCGAGGGCATGACGTTCGACTTCCGCTACTGGGACACCAACATCGGTGGCGATGCCGGCAACATCTGCGCTGCGGCGACGCTGTGCGACGAGCGGTTCGTGTTCTCGGCGAAGGTCGTGGTTCCCTGATCCTCTCGGATCACTCCAGTTTACTCGACAGGCGGCGTGCCCGGCGCGCCGCCTGTTTCGTTTGAGGCCAAAACAGGGCGTCGGCGTCTGTCACCTATCCGACACAGGCGTGTCACAGACCTCGGCTATCCGTACGCGTGCATTGCAAGGGTTGGCCGCCGGCCGGTCCGCTGGCTTATCCAGCGGTGGCCTCGGCAGCCACAGCGCAGAGCACGCCAGAGGCCCTCAAATGGCGGGTTCCGCGAGGCCAGAGGCCAGCTTTGCGGCGTTCGCCGGAGATACCCGCTGCCGGCGGCGGCGCAAGCTGGCCTCGTTGGCATTTTGGCGTCGCGCGCGCCAGCATCAGCCTTTTTCCCCAGCCAGAATATGTTCTGCGGCTTGCCTGCCGGCGCTGAGCGGCACCATAAAACGATAAGAACATAACAAGCGCGGGTCTGGCGTGGTCGTCATCATCCTCGGCATGATCGCATTGACCGTTGCGGGGGCTTACTGGCTTGCCCGTGCCGGTGGCGAAACGCGCGTTGTGTTTGCGCAGGTGCCGGACGGCCCTGTCGCCTTCGGCTGCGGCATGGCGTGGCTCGCTGTGCGCACTGACGATCCGGCGGAACTGGTCGATGCATTGGGGCTCGAGCAGGCCGAACATTGCAATTGGAATTCGGGAATCGGCGCTGTCTACGACGACTGGCTCGGCGCTTCCCGCGTGTTCGTATCGCCGGCCGTCGATGGCTGGGTGTTCGCGGTCGGGCTCGCCCTGCCACATCCGCTGGGTGCCGGGTTTGCCGACAAGTGCACGCCCATGCTCGTCGATCTGGGGGGCAGGTTCGCCGAGGCGCAATATTTCTTCACCTATCCGCTGATCGATTACTACGCGTGGGCGAAAGTCAGAGATGGGCGCCTCGTGCGGGCGTTCGCCGTCAGCGACGAGGGCATCGTCTGGAACAAGGGGCGTCCCAGTCGCGAGGAGCGCGCCCTTGGGTTGAAGCTATTTGAACTGCGCGGTGTGCGCGGCCGGAAGGGTGATGCGGGCGGAGAGATGATCCTGCACCCGACGGAGGATCACGTGTTGCGTCTTGCCAGCCGCTGGAGCATCGATCCGACGACCCTCAACGAGGGACACGCGCCAGCCGGCCTCGGTTACATTGCGGTTGCGCCGCATGGCTGGCGCTCCGAGCGCGCGCGACGCGCAGCGTAGATCATTCTCGGGGACCGACAGGTTGGCGCCTACTCCGCGGCATCTGTTGCGAGTAGAGCCAGATCTCCGCGTTCGCCGCTTTCGTCGTGACGCAAAGCCAGCCCCTCTGGCGGGCAAGGATGCGCTGCCGTCTGACCCGCGAGACGGTCAAGCTTCAAGCTGATGCAGTTTGCCGGGTCGACATGCAGGATCGTCGGCAAGCTTCCGGTCACGATGTCATTGACGCCCGACGTGACGTCAGAAGCCGCGACGGCTTCCGCGCTGTCGAACACCAGGTCCGACATGAACGTCCAGAAGCCGACGGCATGCCAGAACACCGCGCCGCCGACGAAGCCGATGGTGGCCCAGAGCGCGGCACCGCGCACCGGTCGCTGTCGCCGGCCATTTCGGGCGGCTGCAACGGCGGGAGCGAGCGTCGCTTGCGCCCGTGCCGCATTCGCCGTTGGTGTCCGCATAGTCCCCCGCGCCGTCAGAGTGAATCACTCGACAAGTCTGCGGACGAGGGGCTGATGCGACAAGGACGCGGGGCGAGCGAGGCGTTGCGCGGATGTCGATTTCCACAGGCGTGGCGCAGCGGCAGCCGCTGCTATCTGATCGCTGCGGGCGCCTCGATCACGCGTGGCCGAGGCAGGCCGCGGTCGCGCTGCGGCTGGATCGGCTTCGTCGACATGATGTCATCGCGGCGCGTGGAGCGCACCGGCGGCACGTGCAACTGGTCGGCGCGGCAGAGCTTGCGCTGGTTCTCGTTGTCGCCGCAGGCGCGTCCGCGACCATCGCGCGACAGGCAAAAGCGGACGTCACGCAGGCGGTTGCCGGGGCCGCTGCAGCCGACAGCGATCATGTCGGGGCGCAGCCAGGGGTTGGCGCGCAGGAACTCGGCCTCGACCTCGGCCGGCGACATGAACTGGGTTTCAAACGGGTTGTTGAAGCGATCGGGGATGCGGACCGATTTGAACAACCGGCGCGAGACATCGTAGTAGCCGGCCGGATCGAGGCCCGAGCAGGTGCCGTGCAGCTTGTACTCGTGGATGACGAGACCGCGTGAGGGCATGATGTCGAGCATGCGCCCGATCACGTCATTTGGTACGAACGGCTTCTTGCCGATGGGGCAGGCTTCCGGGTAGCCCTTCTCGTATTGCGGCCAGAGACCGTGAAGGACGAATCCGTAGCGCAGACCGTCCAGCCGCGCGCACTGCTCCTCGTCGCGCCCTTCTTCAGCGGAGACGCAGTGGGTCGGGCTCCAGGACATCACCATCGTGTAGTAGTCAAAATTTCCGGCGACGCGCTCGCGCGGTTTGGCGTTGAACACTTCGCTCGGCCAGGGAGCGCGGTGAAGGTCCTGCGCGCACGTTGCCACGCCGAGCAGCGCCAGGGCGGCCGCGGCGAGCAGGCCCTTCAGCGGCAGGGTTCGTTGCTTTGACATTGGCGTGCAGCCTCGTTTCTTCAGTCCTTATGTCCTGGCATCGGCGATCGGTTTGGCCCCGTCGTCGTATGATCTGCCGCGCCGACGGTGGGAAGCGTGCCAGCTATGTCGGCCGTGAATGTGACGCGTGCGCATTCCCCGTGCTCGGGACCAGCAAATGTGCGTTTGTGCCCCGCAGGCCGCAAACCTTATGCTGTTGCCGTTCGCGCCAGATTGTCGAGAATGCGCGCCCAGCTGCGCGCGCCTTTCTTGAAGCTCGACAGGTTGTACTTTTCGTTCGGGCTGTGGATGCGGTCGTCGTCGAGGCCGAAACCGATCATGAGGCTATCGGAGCCCAGAACCTCCTTGAAGGAGGTGACGATCGGTATCGAAGCGCCGGAGCCCATGAGGACCGCGGGGCGGCCCCACTCGTCGGCGAGCGCGGCAGCGGAGGCCTGCATGGCCGCCGTATCGGTTGGAAACGCAATCGCCGTACCGGCCTGCTTGTGGGAGAACTCTGCGCTGCAATCCTGCGGAAGTCGCTGGCGCACAAATTCTTCGATCGCGCCCAGGATCTTCTCGGGGTTCTGACCGGCGACGAGGCGGCAGGTGATCTTCACCGACGCTTTTGAAGGAATCACCGTCTTGGTGCCGGCGCCCTGATAGCCGCCGGTGATGCCGTTGAACTCCAGCGTCGGGCGCGACCAGAGCTGTTCGAGGACGGAGCGATCGTTCTCGCCGGCAGGCTGCTTCAGGCCGACCGCGCTGAGGAAATCCTCGCCACGGAAGCCGAGCTTCGCCCACTGCTCTTTTTGCGCTGCTGCTAGCTCCGAAACGCCGTCGTAGAAGCCGGGGATCGTCACGCGGCCGTTGTCGTCGTGCATCGCGGCGACGATACGGGCGAGGGTGCGGATCGGGTTGAGTGCCGGGCCACCGTAGATGCCGGAGTGGAGATCGCGCGCCGGGCTGGTCAGCGTCACCTCGATGGCGGCGAGGCCGCGCAGCATGGTGGTGATGGCCGGCGTGTCCTTGTCCCACTGACCGGTGTCGCAGACGAGGATGTGGTCGGCCTTCAGCTCGTCGCCGTACTCAGCGAGGAAAGCCGGCAGCGAGGCAGAGCCGCACTCTTCCTCGCCCTCCAGCAGAATCGACACTGAAACGGGGAGCTTGCCGGCCACAGCTTTCCAGGCGCGCACGGCCTCGAAGAAGGTCATGAGCTGGCCTTTGTTGTCCTCGGCACCGCGCGCGACGATCACCGGGCCGTTGACGGGATCGTCGGGGACGACGACGGGCTCGAACGGCGGGGAGTTCCAGAGGTTGATCGGATCGGCGGGCTGCACGTCGTAATGGCCGTAGAAAAGCACATGGGGCACGCCCGGCGTGCGGCCGGCCGGGTCATGAGCGACGACCATAGGGTGGCCAGTGGTGGGCACAACGCGTGAGTCGAAGCCGAGGTCGCGCAGCTCGCTGGCACACCAGTCGGCGGCTTCGCGGCAGCTGGCCTTGTAGGCCGGGTCTGTCGAGATGCTTTCTATGCGCAGAAGCTGGAACAGCCGCGCGAGCGCTGCATCGCTCGTTTCATCCAGCGTTGTCAGGACTTGGTTTAGCTGCTCGCTCATAAAGTCGTCTCCGGTTCGGCGCGGCGCCACAGTGTATCAGCGTGCCGGCTGCGTCAAAGGCGGGCGGAACGCCCGGTTCGCGAGGCGGGTTTCTACTGCGGCAAATGCCGCGCACCTTTAAGGCAGGGCAAGAGGCTGATATGCCAGCACGCAACGAGGGCCCACTCGCTCGGATGCAAGCGGAAACGTCGCGGGGAGCGCAGAGGATGTCAGACAGGTCTGCCAAGAGCGAGCAGAAACTCGTCTACGCGTTTGCCGCGGGATACGTCGACGGCCGCGCCAATATGACGGAGCTGCTGGGAGGCAAGGGAGCCAATCTCGCAGAGATGGCGAGCCTTGGGCTGCCGGTGCCGCCAGGCTTCACCATCACGACCAAGGTCTGCGACGAATACTATGCGCTCGGCCGCAAGCTGCCGGAGGCGCTGAAACCGCAAGTCGAGAAGGCCATCGAGCTGGTCGGAAAGGCGGTCGGTGCGACGTTCGGTGACGTCGAGCGGCCGCTGCTGGTGTCGGTGCGGTCAGGCGCGCGGGCTTCGATGCCGGGCATGATGGACACGATCCTCAACCTCGGCCTCAACGACGAAACGGTGGAAGGTCTCGCCAAACGCTCGGATGACCGGCGGTTCGCGTACGACAGCTACCGGCGCTTCATCCAGATGTATTCGGACGTGGTGCTGGGTGTCGACCACGGTGTGTTCGAGGATATCCTTGAGAGCTTCAAGAACCTCAACGCGCTGGGCTCTGATACGGAGCTGTCCGCTGAGGACTGGGCGCAGATCATCGAGGAATACAAGCAGGCCGTTGTCGACAATCTTGGTCGGCCGTTTCCGCAGGACATCAACGAGCAGCTCTACGGAGCCATCGCGGCGGTGTTCGGCTCCTGGCAGAACGCGCGCGCCATCACATACCGGCGGCTGCACGACATCCCGGATGCGTGGGGCACGGCAGTCACCGTGCAAGCGATGGTGTTCGGCAATCTCGGTGAAAACAGCGCGACCGGCGTTGCCTTCACGCGCAATCCTTCGACGGGCGCCAAGGAGATATACGGCGAGTTCCTGCTGAATGCGCAGGGCGAAGATGTGGTGGCGGGCATTCGTACACCGCAGCCTCTCACGGAGCGCGCGCGTCGGGAAGCGCGCGAAGACAGCCCGTCGCTGCAAGAGCTGATGCCGAAGCTCTACGACAATCTCGTCTCGGTATTCGCGCGGCTGGAGAAGCACTATCTCGACATGCAGGACGTCGAGTTCACGATCGAGAACGGCAAGCTGTGGATTCTGCAGACGCGCTCCGGCAAGCGCACGGCAGAGGCTTCGCTGCGGATTGCGGTGGACCTTGCGGAAGAGGGCGTGATCTCCAAGGCCGACGCGGTGATGCGGATCAACGCTGGCGCGCTCGATCAACTGCTGCATCCAACCCTCGATCCGGACGCAAAGCGCGATGTGCTGACGACCGGCCTGCCTGCCTCTCCGGGTGCGGCTTCTGGTGAGATCGTATTCACGGCGGATGACGCCGAGGTGGAACGCGCGCAAAGGCGCGATGTCATCCTGGTGCGCCTCGAAACAAGCCCGGAAGACATCCACGGCATGCACGCGGCGGTCGGCATCCTGACGGCGCGCGGCGGCATGACGAGCCATGCGGCCGTCGTTGCGCGCGGCATGGGTCGGCCTTGCGTTTCGGGTGCGGGGGCGCTGCGCATCGATGCGAACGCTGGGACGCTGCAGGTTGGAAACCGCACGCTGCGCAAGGGCGACATCATCACCATCGATGGCAGCACGGGGCAGGTGCTGGCGGGACGCGCAAAAATGCGCGAGCCCGAGCTCTCCGGCGCATTCGCGACGCTGATGGGATGGGCCGACAGCGAGCGGCGGCTCGGTGTCAGGGCCAATGCCGATACGCCGCGCGATGCGCGTCAGGCGCGCGAGTTCGGTGCGGAGGGCATCGGCCTCTGCCGCACCGAGCACATGTTCTTCGACGCGGATCGTATTCTCGCGGTGCGCGAGATGATCATCGCGGAGGATACGGCCGGTCGGCGCACGGCGCTGGCGAAGATTCTGCCGATGCAGCGCGGCGACTTCGAGCAGATTTTCGAGATCATGGCGGGGCTGCCGGTCACGATCCGCCTGCTCGACCCGCCGCTGCATGAGTTCCTGCCGAGCCACGCTGAGGACATTCAGGCCGTGGCAGCCGAACTCGGTATCACGCCGGCGAAGCTCCAGCACCGGGTGGCGCAGCTGGCCGAGTTCAATCCGATGTTGGGTTTTCGCGGCTGCCGCCTGGCAATTGCCTATCCCGAAATCGCGGAGATGCAGGCGCGCGCGATATTCGAGGCCGCAATCAACGTCGAGAAGAAATCCGGCGAGCCGGTCAAGCTCGAGGTGATGGTGCCGCTGGTAGCCTTCCGCGGTGAATTCGAGATTCTGCGCGACGTCATCGAACGCACTGGCAAAGCGGTCGAAAAAGAAAGCGGCGCGAAGCTCGATTATCTCGTCGGAACGATGATCGAGCTGCCGCGAGCGGCGCTGCGGGCGGGCGAGGTTGCGGAGGGCGAGACTGGCGCGGCATTCTTCTCGTTCGGCACCAACGACCTGACGCAGACGACGCTCGGCCTCAGCCGCGACGATGCTGGCTCCACCCTCGAGGAATATACGGCGAAGAAGATTTTTACCGTCGATCCGTTCGTGTCGCTCGACATCGATGGTGTGGGCGAATTGATCCGCATCGGCGTGGAGCGCGGGCGGGCCGTCAAGCCAGGCCTGAAGGTCGGCATCTGCGGCGAGCACGGGGGCGATGCGAAATCTGTCGATTTCTTCGACAGCATCGGGCTCGACTACGTTTCATGCTCGCCGTACCGCATTCCGATCGCGCGGCTTGCAGCGGCGCAGGCGGCGATCAAGGCGAAGGCGGGAAACAAGGCGGTCACGGTGCGGGAATGACCGGTCGTCAGAACCCGGTCTCTTCCCCGGCATCAAGACGCGGCTGACGTGGTCGCGGCCCTTGGCGTTTTGGCAACAGCAACAGCACGAGCACCATCGGTGGCAGGATAAAAGACCAAGCGGTCCACGCGGAAAGGTCGCGATTCTTGACGCCAGCCAGGACGGCGCCAGCGATGCCGGACGCGAGTGCAACTCCGCCCCAGATTACGATGCCGCCTAATGAATCCATGTGGTCCTCCCTTCGAGGACAGCGCCTGCCCAATCGCTGATGTGCGCAGCAACTATGGCGAAATCAAGCGCCGCGTTGGGCTTTCACGACTGTGCGTTAAAGTCGAGGCCGATGTCCAGCACCGGAGCGGAGTGTGTCAGCGCGCCGACCGAGATCAAATCGACACCGGTTTCTGCAATCGCGCGTACGGTTTCGAGCGTCACACCGCCAGATGCTTCTGTGACGGCGCGCCCGGCGACTTCTGCAACGGCGGCTTTCAAAAGGTCAGGGGACATATTGTCGAGCAGCAGAGCGTCCGGTGCGAACTTCAGTGCCTCGTCGACTTCGTCGAGGTTCGTCACCTCGATCTCGACCTTCACCATGTGTCCGGCGTAGGCGCGGGCGCGGTCGAGCGCATCGCCAATGCCGCCGGCCGCGATGATGTGATTGTCCTTGATGAGGACGGCGTCGAACAATCCGAAGCGGTGGTTAACTCCGCCGCCGCAGCGCACGGCGAATTTCTCGAGTGCGCGCAACCCGGGTGTCGTTTTGCGAGTGTCGATGATGCGTGCCTTCGTTCCGGCGACCGCGGCGACGTAGCGGGCCGTCAGCGTGGCTATGCCGCTCATGTGACCTAGGAAGTTGAGCGCCGTGCGCTCGGCGATCAGCAATGCGCGCGCATCACCCGCGACACGGGCGATGATGCCTCCGGCTTCGACTGCTCCGCCGTCGCCGATGACAATTTCAAACTGCGCGAAAGGATCGATGGTCTTGAATGCTGTCTCGGCGAGCTGGATGCCGGCGACAGTGCCCGCTTTGCGCGCAGCGATGACGCCGGAGGCGCGCGTGCCGGCTCGGATGGTGGCGTGCGTGGTGATGTCACCGCTCAGGCCCAAGTCCTCGGCCAACGCATCGGCGACAGCTTTCTCGACGATCGAAGCCGGCAAATGCGGGCCGTGTCCGGCCCCGCTCATCGGGCCGCTCCGGACTGCCATTGCCAGGCGCTCGGGCTTTCGAGTTCGCGCTGAACGCCAAGCTCGTCGATGTCATCGAGCGTGAGGAAGGTTCGCTTCGCGAGTGCGGGAGCGAGGTTCGGGAAATCGCTACGGGCGTGGGCGCCGCGGCTTTCCTCGCGCACCAGGGCGCCGGAAGCAACGAAGCGCGCGGTGAGCGCCATGTTCGCAAGCACGCGATCGCTCCCCGCCTGCCGCTCGATATCGCGCAGCGCGGCGATGGCCTTCTTGAGGCCCTGAGCGTCGCGGACGACGCCGACGTTCTCATTCATCACGCGCCGCAAGCGGGCAACGAGCGCACCGCGGTACGCGGCGTGATCGGACGAGATGCTGCCGACATGCTGCAAATCAGTGCGTGCGACGTGGTGCGCATTCGTGCCCATGTGACGGATGTCGGCAGCGACCCGATCGGCGAAGACGACCGCCTCGAGCAGTGAGTTGGAAGCGAGGCGGTTGGCGCCGTGCAGACCGGTGGAAGCCACCTCGCCGACAGCCCAGAGGCCAGGGACGCTGGAGCGGCCGCGTGCGTCGGTCGCGATGCCGCCCATGTGATAGTGCGCGGCGGGGGCAACGGGGATCAGCTCGCGCGAGGGGTCGATGCCGGCCTTTTTGCAGAGCGTGTAGACGTTCGGAAAGCTCGCGGGGAAACGCTCGCCGAGCGCGGTGCGGCAGTCGAGGAAGGCGCCGCGTCCGGATGCGAGCTCGGTGAACACGGCGCGGGCGACGACGTCGCGCGGCGCCAGCTCTGCGCGCGCATCATGATCGAGCATGAAACGCTGGCCGAGCTTGTTGAGGAGCGTCGCGCCTTCACCGCGCAGCGCTTCCGTTGCGAGCGGTGCCGGATCGATGCCGACGTCGATGGCCGTCGGGTGGAACTGCACGAATTCGGGATCGGCGATGACGGCCCCGGCGCGCGCCGCCATGGCGATCGATTCACCGCGGGCGTACGCCGGATTGGTAGTGACGGCGTAGAGCGCGCCGATGCCGCCCGTCGCCAGCACGACTGCGCAGGCGGGAAAGTATTCATAGACTTCCTTGCCACCGTCGCCGGCGCGGACGAGGCGCACGCCTTCGACGCGGCCGTCGACGACGATGAGTTCGTCGGCCTCGTAGCCTTCAAGGACGCGGATCGATGGCGTGGCGCGCACCTTGGCAATGAGCGCATCGAGGATCGCGCTGCCGGTGCGGTCGCCGGACGCGTGAACCACGCGGCGACGCGAATGCGCGGCTTCCTGGCTGAGTGCAAAACCTCCATCGGCGTTGCGGTCGAACGGGACACCGTAGCGGACGAGATCGGCGATGCGTGCCGGCCCCTCGTTGGCGACGATGTGCGCGATTTTCGGATCTACCGTGCCGGCACCTGCCGCCAGCGTGTCGGCCGCATGCAGTTCAGCCGCGTCATTGCTGCCAACGGCTGCAGCGACGCCGCCCTGCGCCCAGCCCGTGGACGCGCCCTCGCCGAGCCGTGCGGCCGCCAACACCGTGATGGGCATTGGTGCGAGCTGCAGCGCAGTGAAGAGGCCCGCGAGACCGGCGCCGACGATGACGACGTCGCCGGCGGTGCCGAGCGGTTCATCGGCAGCGGCGCGGAAGCTGCGCGACCCATCGGGAAATTTGAAGCTGAGAGGCATTGTCTTTGGGGTTCACCCTGTGGTGCCGGCGGAGCTTGTCCGCCGGCCGCTGCATCAGTTGGTGAGGTTGATCATCCGCTCGACGGCGCGACGCGCCTTCGCGGCGATCGCGGGATCGACCGTGACTTCGTGTTTCATGTCGCGCAGCGCTTCATAGATGTTCTGGAGGCTGATGCGCTTCATGTGCGGGCAGAGGTTGCACGGCCGGATGAACTCGACATCCGGCGCTTCGACGGCAACGTTAGAAGCCATCGAGCATTCGGTGATCAGCGCGACTTTGCGCGGACGATTGCTCGTCACGTAGTTGATCATGGCCGCAGTCGAGCCGGTGAAATCCGATGCGGCGATGACGTCGGGCGGGCACTCGGGGTGCGCGATGACCTTCATGCCGGGATCGGCGGCGCGCATGGCCTCGATGTCCTCGACAGTAAAGCGCTCGTGGACCTCGCAATGGCCTTTCCAGGCGATGATCTCGACCTTCGTCTTCGTCTGCACGTAGCGGGCGAGATACTCGTCGGGGATGAGCAGCACGCGCGGCGCGCCGAGGCTCTCGACGATCTTCACCGCGTTGGACGAGGTGCAGGTGATGTCGCACTCGGCTTTCACCGCGGCCGACGTGTTTACGTAGGTGACGATCGGCACGCCAGGGTAGGCCTCGCGCAACATGCGGACGTCCGCGGCGGTGATCGACTCGGCGAGTGAGCAGCCGGCCTTCTCGTCGGGGATGAGAACCGTCTTGTCGGGGCTCAGGAGTTTGGAGGTTTCAGCCATGAAGTGCACGCCGGCCTGCACGATCACCTTCGCCTTGGTGCGTGCTGCCTCACGCGCCAGCTGGAGGCTGTCGCCGCGAAAGTCGCCCACGCAGTTGAAGATCTCGGGCGTCATGTAGTTGTGCGCGAGGATGACGGCGTTGCGCTCTTTCTTCAGCTCGTTGATCGCCTTGATGAGCGGCGCATAGGCCGGCCACTCCATCGGCGTGATGACGTGCTGCACGCGCGCATAGAGAGGCGCCATCTCGGCAGCCATCTCCGGCGTGAACTCCGGCAGCGGCTGAGCTTCCGGAGCCTGCGCGGGGCGCGGGCGGCGGGCAACAGCAGGGCGGATTTCAAGCGTGTCCATCGCATCTCCTCAGGCCAATATTGCTCAGTTTGAGCATAAACGGGCCGTCTAAAGGGCCGGCACTCTTTGGCCGGATGCTATTCCATATAATGCTCTATTTGAGCACTCCAAGGGAGACGAGAAGATTACTTCATCCTGACTTTCATCGCTACCGAAAGAGTAGGGGCGGCGCCAACTTTAGGGCGACCCGGCTCGCAACTCTCGTCTGCATGCGAGCCGGTTTCGTTGTGTGCGACGCCTTGCGCGCGGTCAGACTTTGCCGGGTTTCACGCGGACACCAGGCGCGGGGCGTTCGAGCAGCACCTCGCGACGGAAGCGATAGAGCTTCGCAGGCCGGCCACCGGTACGCATTTTGACTTCGCCCGTCGGCTCGACGAGGCCGGCTCCTTCCACCAGACGGCGGACGTTCTGCTTGTGGAGATGCGGGCCGAGGATCGCCTCCACGGTGCGCTGGAGCTCGAAAAGCGTGAAGTCGTCCGGCATCAGCTCGAAGATGACCGGACGATATTTGATCTTGGCGCGCACGCGGCCGATCGCGGTGGCGAGGATGCGGCGATGGTCGAACTGCATGGGGACGCCAAGGCGCGGCCTCTGGCCCCACTGGCGTGAGGCTTCGCGACCGTCGCGCACCGCTTCTTCGACCAGGCCGGCCTCGTAGAGAAGCTCGTAGCGCTCAAGAACCTTCTCTTCGTCCCAGGCGGCGCCCTCGATGCCAAAGCAGATGCGTGCCCGCTCCTGGCGGCTGATCGGCTGCGCGGGGGCGTTGCGCTGCGCGGCCCACTCGCGAAGGCGAGGTTCGATGGTGTCTTCGAGAATTTCCGGCCGGCCGCGGCGCCAATCCTCCCACGGGAAGTAATGGTACCAACTGCGCCACGCGCCGTTTTGCATATCCAGAGACGGTTTCGCTTGGGTCAATGCCAAGTAGCCGATCGAGACGACATGCGGGGCAAGGTCGTCCGGTTGTGCATGGCGTCCGCGGTCGCCGAATGTGTAGAGCTGCTCCGCGTATCCGAGTTCGAGCCCTGTCTGGCGGTGCACCCAGGCGCGCAATCCGCTTTCCAAAGTTCGATGCTGCAACGGCGAGAACGGTCCGAACGGCAAACCGTCGGTTGCGCCAGCCGAGTCGGCCTCGTTGCGGATGATGAGCGCAACGGGCTCGTTGTCAGTTACGGCGACGATCGCGGCATTCAATCCGATCTCGACGCTTGCCTTTGCGGCTTCTGCATCACGGTCTGCAGGTTCGCCTTTGATGGCTTGGCCTGCTTCCCTGAGCTGTCCGTATGACATCACTTTCCTCCAATGACGTGGAGACCCCCGGGAGGCTTGAAGTCCGAACGTGGCACTTTTCCGAACGCGTCAACGGCCGGAGCGGGTCAGGGAGGCACAACGCGCAATACTCAGAAACGTTCAATCAATTCTCGGAATCGGGTGAGAAAATTCAGTTGGGCGGCCTTGGCGGGCAGTGGTTCGAGCGCCGACAGCGCGGCTGCGAGGGGTGGCGGCAGCGCGTCAGGGTCCCCGAAATAGGTCGTGGCCTCGTCGGCGGCGAAGCCTGCGAGGCGGGTGGCTTCGAAATAGGCGGCGATGCGATCGGCAGATTTGATCTGTTGTTGAACGTCGCTCGGCAGCATTTCGGGCACGCCGAAGCGCCGATGAATTGCGGCGAGTAGCCGCAACTCGAGCGATTTATAATCGAGGCCGATGGCGTTCTTGAACGGGCTGATCAAGTCACCGACGACGTATTCGGGAGCGTCGTGCAACAGGGCGGCGAGCCTCCATCGCGGCTCCCAGTCCGGATTGAGCGCGAACGCGATGTCTTCGACGATGAGCGTGTGCTGGGCAACTGAGAACGCGTGCTCGCCGACGGTCTGTCCGTTCCATCGCGCGACGCGTGCAAGCCCGTGCGCGATGTCCTCGATCTCGATGTCGTCGGGCGAGGGATCCAGCAGGTCGAGGCGGCGTCCGGACAGCATTCGCTGCCAGGCGCGTGTCGAAATCTTCGTTTCGTTGGCTGTCGTCACTTGCTGTGGACCGCTTGTTGCAGCTTTGAGCAATCATCATAGCGGAAGCAGCCGACCAGATGGTCGTTCACCAGGCCAGCCGACTGCATGAAGGCATAGACCGTCGTCGGTCCGACAAAGCGGAAGCCTTCCGCTTTGAGCAGTTTGGAGATGCGCTTGGAGGTTTCGTTCTCGGCAGGGATGTCGCCGATCGTGCGGGCACCGCGCTGCAGCGGCCCGCTTTCGCCGAGCTCATTCCAAAGCAGCTTCTTCAGCGTCGTGCGCTCGCGGAGTTTCAGGTACGCCTTGGCGTTGTCGATCGTCGCTTCGATCTTGGCGCGGTTGCGGACGATCCCGGCATCCGTCATCAACCTTGCGACGTCCTTGCTGGTGAACCTGGCGATGCTTTCAGGATCAAACTTTTCGAACGCGCGGCGGAAGTTCTCGCGCTTTCGCAGAATGGTGATCCACGAAAGGCCCGCCTGGAAGCCTTCGAGCACGAGCTTCTCGAAGATGGCACGGTCCGTCTTCAGCGGAACGCCCCACTCGGTATCATGATAGCGCTGGTAGTCGGCGTCATTGCCGGCCCAAGGACAGCGGACAACTTCTTTTGCTGCGCTCATGCGGGCGATCCGGCAGGTTTGGCGTCGAGCGTGAAGGTTGCCCAGGGCGGCAGCTCGATTGCCACTTCGACGTCGCCAGCGCGCAGGGCTTCGCCCTTGGCGGCAAATTCGGCTGCGCGGTCGATGCGTACTTCTGCGAGGCCACGCTCGCCGGCGGTCGATCCGAGTGTGCCGATCTCGACGGTCGCCGCGGTAATCGGCGTGCCGCTTTCGGGGAGCATGGCTTTCGCAACGACGGGGACGATGCGGCGGCGCGCCGTTCCGCGGTTGTGCATGCGCGAGACCACTTCCTGGCCGACGTAGCAGCCCTTCGTGAACGATACGCCGTTCAGCTGGTCGAACATTGCTTCATGGGGGAAGGCATCGCCGAAGGAATAGTCCCTGCCGCCTTCGGGCACGCCGAGTGCAATACGGTGCGCGTGATAATCGTCCTGTGTTGCACTGTCGGACGCATCGCCGCCGAGCGCCCAGTCCGACCGCAGTGTTGCCAGCTCGCGGTAGCCCATGTTCGGCAAGCGCGGGTCGGCAAACCACACCGGCGGCTTGCCTTCGCCGCGCGGTGCGTAGGCGCCGCCCCAGATTGCTGCGACGGTATAATCTGCCGAAGCGTCGGCGATCTCGACTTTGGAGCGCAGCTTATACATCTTGAGGCGCTCGGCGAGTTCGGCCGCCTTGGCGCGAGCAACCTCCAGACAGTAACCTTCAGGCGTCGCCGCAATGAAGAAATCGAACAGGATCTTGCCTTGTGGGCTCAGGAGCCCGGCATGCAGCGCCGGCTGGGTGTCGATGAGATCCATGTCGTTGGTAACGAGACCCTGCAGAAATGCACGTGCGTCGGTGCCGTTGACGGTGACGACGCTCCGGTCCGGCAGCAACGCTATTTTCGTATCGGCCATGATTTCCCCGCTCCGGTTGCAACCGGCGTTGGATTTACGTATGCGGGGCGCGGGCCGTAGGCAAGTCGCAGCAGGTCCCCGGGAGCCAGCATGAGCACCACGTTCGATCTCGTCATCAAGGGTGGCACGGTCGTCAACCATGACGGCGTCGGCGTTCGTGACGTCGGTATTTCCGGCGGACGCATTGCTGCGATCGGCACTCTCGCGGCTGCGCAAGGCGGCGCGGTTATCGATGCCAAGGGGCTGCACGTGCTGCCGGGTGTCATCGACAGCCAAGTGCATTTCCGCGAGCCGGGGCTCGAGCACAAGGAAGACCTGGAAAGCGGATCGCGCGGCGCGGTGCTGGGTGGCGTGACGGCGGTGTTCGAGATGCCGAACACGAAACCGCTGACGACCACGGCTGAGCGGCTTGCCGACAAAGTGGCGAGGGCGCGCAACCGCATGTTCTGTGACTTCGCGTTCTATGTCGGCGGTACGCGCGAGAACATCGACGACATTCCGATGTTGGAGAAGCTCGAGGGCTCGGCGGGCATCAAAGTGTTTATGGGATCGTCGACGGGTGATCTCCTGGTCGACGACGAAAGTTCACTCGACCGCATCATAGGGGCGATCAGCCGTCGCGCGGCGTTCCATTCCGAAGACGAGGCGCGGCTTATTGAGCGCATGCATGTGCGGCGTGCGGGCGATCCTGCGTCGCACCCTGAATGGCGCGACGAAGAAGCCGCCATGATCTCGACGCGGCGTCTCGTGCGTCTCGCTGAAAAGCATAGGCGGCGCGTGCATGTGCTGCATGTCTCGACCGCTGCCGAGATGGCGTTTCTCGCCGAGCACAAGGACTGGGCGAGTGTGGAAGTTACGCCCCATCATCTGACGCTCGTGGCACCCGAATGCTACGAGACGCTCGGCACCTATGCACAGATGAATCCGCCGGTGCGCGATGAGCGGCATCGGCAGGCGATATGGGAAGGGCTGGCCGCGGGCGTTGTCGACGTGCTCGGGTCGGATCACGCGCCGCATACGCGCGAGGAGAAGGATCACGCGTATCCGGCTTCGCACTCGGGCATGACCGGTGTGCAGACGCTGGTGCCCGTGATGCTCGATCATGTCGCTAACGGGCGGCTGTCGATCGAGCGGTTCGTCGATCTGACGAGCCACGGCCCGCAGCGGCTTTTCGGCATTCGCGGCAAGGGACGCATCGCAGTCGGATACGACGCCGACTTCACGATCGTCGATCTGAAGCGCCAGGAAACGATCACGGACGAGCAGGTGGCGAGCCGCGCGGGCTGGACGCCCTATCACGGCAAGCGCGTGACGGGCTGGCCGGTCGGCACGATCGTGCGCGGGCGACGCGTGATGTGGGACGGCGAGATCATCGGACCGGCGCACGGCGCGCCGGTCGGATTTCTCGAGGGCTTCTAGCGCTTAGAGCGGATTGCCCCAACGGTCGTAGCGTTGATAACGGCCGTAGGGATTGTAGCGCTGGTAGCTGTCATAGCGGCCGTAGTCGCGCGGCTCATCAGCTGGCTCGTTCTCAAAAGCATTGTCCTCCGCGTCGTCAGCATATGGCTCCGTTTCGACTGCAGGCGCGAGGCGGGGTGCGGTTGTCCGCGCGGCGACGGTCTGGTTGGGCAGACGCTTGACGACGACCACCTCAGTGCCGACGTCGGCGAGCGAGGCGAGATGCATCACGTGCTCGTTCATCATGCGG